>JASGDN010000072.1:0-108177 GCA_049841275.1 Thermomicrobiales bacterium | reverse complement strand
GAACCGGTATCGGCGGCTGACCATTCGGTACGAACGTCGCGTCGACATCCATCAGGCCTTCACCACGCTCGGTTGCTGCCTCATCTGCTTCAACGCCATCACCCGGTTGTGTTAGGCACTCTAAGTGCCGAGCTTCCCGCAGTGAGTACCACGCAGGCGGACGCGACCCGTCCCGAGCAGCTTAAGCTTCTCTTCGAAACTGCGGGGCCGTTTACCGACCTTGTCGTGTTGGTGACGGGTTCTGCCGGTGCGGGACCGTTTGCGACACTCGACCTCCAGACGCTCTCAAGTGCGATTGCCGCCAAGACGATCGCGCAGCTTGCTGTTGCCCAGGCCGCGCTGCCTTACCTCTCCATTGACGGATCGATCACATTCGTCACGGCGGCTTCCGCACGGTCGGCCTTACCGGGAACGGCGGGTCTGGCGGCTGTGAATGGAGCGATCGAGGCAGCGGTACCGCCACTTGCCGTCGAACTTGCGCCACGCAGGGTCAACGCAGTCAGTCCCGGCGTGGTCTCGACCGGCTGGTGGGATTCCTTCGGGGACCAGCGCGATACTGTGCTGCGTGGCTTCGCGGAACAGCTCCCCGTCCGCAGGGTTGGCACTGACGCCGACATTGCGCAGGCGATCGAGCTCATGGTCACCGGTGGATTTATCACCGGCTCGATCCTTGAAGTCGATGGCGGCGGACATCTGTGAGTTCGTGATGGCTCCGGACATCCTGTGCCGTGCAACCTGTCAAGTGGTTCATGTGGGATCGCCGTCGAATTGCCTGACAAGGGATGCGCTCCCTAGTGGTCTGTCACGGGTAAAGTGCCGGTGGCAAGGGGAGTGCAGGAGGGGGATCGTGCTGTGTCCTCGTCCAAGGAGTTCCCGCCATGGCCAATTCCTATCGCGTCATCCTGACCGACGCCGAGCGCGCCGAGCTCAATAGCCTCATCCACGGTGGGGTGGCCCCGGCCCGGCTGATCACCCGTGCCCGCATCCTGCTCAAGGCCGATCATGGCGAGGCCGGTCCCAGCTGGTCGGATGCCGCGATCGTCGGGGCCCTCGACGTGAACGCCAGCACCGTGCTAGGTGATTACCGGCCGCAGCAGTCATAGAGGGTGTCAGGCGGATGACCGCGCGATTGGACGCGATCCGGTGGGGGCAGGTTATCGGCGGCGGAGGGCTTGGCCGAGGCCGTCACCGATGAGGCCGAAGGCGGCGCCGGTGATGAGGATGGCGATGCCGGGATAGGTCATCAGGCGCCAGTCCTTCAGGAAGAAGTCTCTTGCCTCGCTCACCATCAGCCCCCATTCCGGATTCGGCGACTGGACGCCGAGGCCGAGGAAAGAAAGGCTGGAACTGAGCAGGATGTTCAGCACGACATCGGCCATTGCGAAGATGATCGCCGCAACGATCACGTTGGGAACGATGTGCCGCCACATGATGCGGCCGTTGCCCATGCCGATCACGCGGGCGGCCTCCACATATTCCATCCGCCGGGCCACGATCGTCTCGCCGCGGACGATACGGGCATAGGTCACCCAGCCGACCATCCAGATCGCGTAGATGATGTTCATGGTGCCCGTGCCGAGAATGGCGACCAGTGCGATCACCAGGACCAGGGTGGGAATGGCGACCGTGAGGTCGACGACGCGCATGATGATGGTGTCGATCCAGCCTCCGAAGAAACCGGTGACGAGGCCGAGGATGGTGCCGACGATCAGGGTGACGCCGGTCGCGACCACGGCGATGAGGAGGTCGATGCGTCCGCCGGCGGCGAGGCGGGTGAAGATGTCGCGGCCGAAATTGTCGGTGCCCAGCAGATGATCCCGGCTGGGATCGGCGAAGGTTGGCTGGGAGAAGTCCGGGTCGGTGGTGGAGTAGGGGCTCACGGCCGGCACGATGACAATGATCGCCAGCAGGATGACCAGCACCGTCAGACCGGCGACCAGCGAAGGATTGCGCGTCCAGAGCGACCGGCGCGGGCGGGTTGGCCGCTCCTTGGCGGCACTCGCGAGTGGTTGCGTGACGGCGTCGGTAGCCAACGGGACCTCCTCACGGATGGCGGGCAGGAGTGCAGTCGGTCAGCGATACTGCACGCGCGGATCGAGCAGGGCATAGACAACATCGGTGACGAGACTGATCACCATCACCAGCAGGCCGAAGAAGAGCGTGGTGCCCTGGATCACGGGATAGTCGCGATTGAAGATCGAACTCACGACGAGGCTGCCGATGCCGGGAATCGCGAAGATGGTTTCCGTGACCGCCGCGCCGCCGATCAGGTAGGCGAAGTTCACGCTGAGGATCGTGATCGTGGAGAGCGCCGAGGTCCGCAGGACGTGCCAGATGAAGACGCCACGTCCGGAGAGCCCTTTTGCGCGGGCCGTGCGGACGTAGTCGGCGCTGAGCGTTTCCAGGAGCGAGTTGCGCAGCGAGCGGATGAGGATCGAGGCGATGCCGAGGGCCAGCGCGAGCGATGGCAGGAAGAGCGACTCCAGGTGTCCGAGGAACCCGTCGCCATAGCCGGAGACGGGGAAGATCTTGTACTTCACCGCGAAGAACTGGAGCAGCATCATGCCGATCCAGTAGGCCGGCATCGCCAGCGAGAGCATGGCGAAGGTGCGCACGACATAATCCGGCCAGCGATTGTTGTTCAGGGCCGCGATAGCTGCGAGCGGCACGGTGATGATGAGCGAGAGGACTGAGGCGTAGACGGCCAGGAAGATGGTTGGCGGCAGGCGGTGGGCGACGAGCTGGATCACCGGGTCGCCCTTGCGGATCGAGTTGCCCATGTCGCCGTGGAAGATCAGATTGCGCATGAAGACGAGATATTGCTGCCAGAGGGGATCGTCCAGCCGCAGCCGAGCGCGCAGGTTGGCGACCATCTCCGCCGTCGCGCGGTCCCCGAGGATGGCGGAGGCGGGATCGCCGGGGATGAGGCGGATGAGGAAGAAGATGAAGAGCGTGAGCAGGAAGAGGACCGGAATCATCTGCAGGATCCGGCGGGCGATGTAGGCGAGCATGGGATCGCTCCGGGTATCGGAGATGGAGGATGTTGGGCGGCCGCCCATCACCTTGGGCTTGCCGCATGGACGATGGCGACAAGCCCAAGGTGGCGCGCCGGGAGGGGGAGCGACGCTCCCCCTCCCGGCTGGGTCAGGCCTTCTTCCAGGTGTCCCACAGCCGGTAGTTGCCGGTCGGGAGGACCTTGAAGTTCTGGATGGCGGACGTGGTTGCCACGCCGCCCGTCGGGTAGAAGAGGAAGATCATCGGCGCATCGTCGGAGTGGAGCTGCTGGATCTGCGCGTACATCTCCACGCGCTTTTCCCAGTCCGGCTCCTGAGCCGCCTGCTTCGCCAGCGTGTCGACTTCCTCGTTCTTGTACTTGGAGAACCCGGCGATGCCGCCTTCCTCACTGACAGCGACGAACGTGGTCAGCTGGTCGGGGTCGATGATGTCCGTGGTGTAGTAGCCGATGGAGAAGTCGTAGTCGCCCTGGACGCGGACCTTCTCGCGGCGAGCGGCGGCTTCCATGCTGGTGACCGTAATGGTGCCGCCGATTTCCTTCAGCTGGGAGGCAATGATCTGCGCCAGCTGGTCGCCGACGGAATCGCCCGCGCCGATCAGGATTTCCCCGGTGAAGCCATCCTTGCCCTTGGACTCGGCCACGAGGGACTTCGCCTTGTCGAGATCGAAGGGATAGCCCGCGACGCTATCGGCGTGCCCCGCCATCAGCGGCAGGTACGTGTTCGCCATCTGGCCATTGCCGAAGAGGACATTTGCCAGCAGCGTGTCCTTGTCGACCGCGTAGTTGATGGCCTGACGGAGGTTCTTGTCATCCCACGGCTCGCGGCCGTTGTTGATCATCACATAGTCGGTGCGGGCGACGGCGTCCTGAAGGACGACGACATCCGGGTTCGACTGCAGCGATTCGATCTGGCTGTATGGCACAGCCGTCACGATGTCGAGATCGCCGCCCTGGAACTGGAGCATGCGGGCATTCGCATCGGTGAGGACCATGAAGTGGAGCTCGTCGAGGTGCGGCTTGCCGGGGTCCCAGTAGCTCGGATTCTTCTTGAGGACGATCTCGGCGCCCTTGTTCCAGGAATCGAAGACGAACGGGCCGGAGCCGATCGGCTTGTCGAAGAGGGCGGCCTTCTGGGATTCGTAGGCGGCCTTCGGGATGATGCTGCACGCGAAGAGCGCGAGATCGGCCTCGAATGGGGCCCACGGCGTGTTCAGGGTGATGACCACCGTCTTGTCATCGGTGGCTTCGATGGACTTGAGGACGGAGACCATCGAGGACCAGGTGGAGGCCTCATCGGTCGCGGCACGGTTGATGGAGAAGACGGCATCCTCCGCCGTCACGGCGGACCCGTCGTGCCAGGTAGCGTCACGCAGGGTGAGGGTGTAGGTCAGCAGGTCGTCGCTGATCTCCCACTTCTCCGCGAGGCCCGGTTCCAGGCTGACGCCATCGGCGGCGACCCGGATCAGCTGATCGTAGATGAGGAGCATCGTCCAGATCGACATGTTGTCGGTGGGGACGATCGGGTCGAAGCTCTGCACATCGTCATCGGCGAGGCTCATGTAAATGGTGCCGCCATCGACGGGGGTGGCATCCTGCGCGAAGGCGGAGCGAATCGGGAGCATCCCCCCATTTGCCATCGCGGCAGCGGCCATGCCGGCGGCGCTGGTCTTCAGGAGGGCGCGTCGGTTGAGCGCCCACTGGCTCCACTGGGTCTGGGCATCGGGTCTGGCGGAAGGCTGGGTCGTTGCGGAGGGCGCGGATTCCGGGGTGCGAGCACGCATCTGAATGACCTCCGGGCGGATCGATCCGCCCTCGATGTGGCGGATCGCTTTGGGCGGTCCGCATGGGACGACACGCGATGAATCGATTTCAGACCCACCTGCGACCAGATGACCGGGAGCAGGCAATCGGGATCGTATGCGACATGCCCAAACACGACAAGCATGCCGGGCCGTGCACGGATGTTCCGGGGACTCCGTTTGGGTCACCTTCAGGGACTTCTTGTGCAAATGTGCCGAGAAGGACTGCCAGTGTATTGGGCGGCGTCGCCGACCGCACGGTTCCTCGTCGGGGTGGGGGCGTCGCGCTATGATGCGGACATGATGATGTCCATCCGCTCGATCCGGAGCGGATGGGCGATGCCGCAGCATGGGGAGCAATTGTGAAAAAGCGCATCGGGTTCCTGTCATTCGGACACTATCAGGCCGTGCCCGGCTCGAAGACGCCGACCGCGCGGGAAGCGTTGGTCCAGACCATCGATCTCGCCGTTGCGGCGGAGGAGATCGGCATCGATGGCGCGGCGGTGCGCGTCCATCACTTCGCGCCGCAGCTGGCGAGTCCGTTCCCGCTGCTCGCCGCCATCGCCGCCCGCACGAGCCGGATCGAGATCGGCACCGGCGTCATCGACATGCGCTACGAAAACCCGTTCGCGATGGCCGAACAGGCCGCCGCCGCAGATCTCATCAGCAATGGGCGGTTGCAGCTCGGGATCAGCCGGGGATCGCCGGAGCCCGCGTTGCGCGGCTACGAGTCGTTCGGGTTCCTCCCGGACGAGGGGACGACCGATGCCGACATGGCGCGGACGCATGCCGAGCTTTTCCGCGCGGCCATCGGTGGCGCAGCGGTCGCGGTCTCGAACCCGGCGATGACCGGCTATTCACGCGGGTTGGCGATCGAGCCGCTGTCGCCCGGCCTGGGCGATCGCATCTGGTGGGGGTCCGGCACGCGGGCGACTGCTGTCTGGACGGCGGAGCAGGGGATGAACCTGATGAGCAGCACCCTGCTGACCGAGGACACCGGCGTGCCGTTCGACCAGTTGCAGGCCGAGCAGATCGCGCTCTTCCATGCCGCCTGGAAGGAGGCCGGTCATTCGCGCGAGCCGCGCGTCTCGGTCAGCCGCAGTGTGCTCCCGATCACGACCGACGAGGATCGGATGTACTTCGGCGGCCGGGCCGAGGACACGCAGGACCAGGTGGGAATGCTCGACGGGGCGCGATCTCGCTTCGGCAAGAGTTACATCGGGGAGCCGGACGTGCTGGCCGAGGAACTCGCTGCCGACGCGGCGGTACAGATGGCGGATACGATCTATCTCACCGTGCCCAATCAGCTTGGGGTCGACTACAACGCGCGATTGTTGAAGACGATCGCGGATCACATCGCACCGGCGATCGGCTGGAAGCCGAACCTGTAGCCTGGCGTGCCTTGCTGCTGCGGGGACCGTGCCGTTGCCTGACGACCGCCCGACGCTGCCGTCGGGCGCATCCCATGAGGAGGAATCCATGGTCAAGCGATTCGTGATGAAGGGATCGGTACTGGGGCACGGTGCGCCGGGGGACGGTGAAACCGCGGCCGGCCCGAAGATCGCCATCATTGGGGCGGGGGGCGTCGTCTTCCCGTTGCGGCTGGTGGGGGATCTGCTCAGTTTTCCGGCGTTGCAGGGCGCGGCCTTCGCGCTGATGGACCTCGACCTCGGGCGGGCGGAACGGACGGCGGCCTCCGCGCGCGATCTCGTTGCCCACTACGGGTTTCCGGCGGCGATCGAGGCGACAGACAACCGGCGCACGGCGCTGGACGGAGCGGATTATGTGATCGTCACCTTCCAGGTCGGTGGCGTCGAGGCGTATGCCTACGATGTGGAGATTCCCCGGAAGTACGGGCTCGACCAGACGGTCGGCGATACGCTGGGGCCGGGCGGCGTCTTCCGGTTCCTGCGTTCGGCGCCCGCGTATCGAGAGATCGCCGCCGACATGCTGGAGTTGTGCCCGGACGCGCTGCTCATCAACTACGCGAACCCGATGGCGATGAACTGCTGGTACCTCACGGAACTCGGGATCGCGGCCGTCGGCCTCTGCCACTCGGTGCAGGGTACCTCGCGCATGCTCGCCCGGCAGCTGGACGTGCCGTATGAGGAGATTCGCTATACCTGCGCCGGGATCAACCACCAGGCGTGGTTCACCTCCTTCCGGCGCGGCACTGAGGACCTGTATCCGCGTTTGCGCGAGACCATGATCCGGCGACACCTGGGCGGCCCGGCAGGTGGTTCGGCGGCCCTGGCGAAGGACGCCGGGGATCACAGCGATGCCGGGCGTGGCGATTCCGACTACGAAGGCGGCGCGGAGAAGGTGCGGACGGCGATCATGCGCACGTTCGGATATTTCCACACCGAATCGAGCCACCATGCGAGCGAATACGTGCCGTGGTTCCGGAAGGACCCGGCGCACGTGCAGGAGTTCATCGCAAACCGCTGGGACTACCTCGAGATCTGCCGGGCGCACGACGCCGGGGAGTCGGACGGCGCGTTGCTGGAGAGCCTGAAGGCGGAATTGAAGCCTTCCGTCGAGTACGGCGCGCTGATCGTGAACGCGATGGAAACATCCCAGCCAGCGGTGATCTACGGCAACGTGCCGAACGAGGGGCTGATCGACAACCTGCCGGACGGTTGTTGCGTGGAGGTCGCCTGCCTCGTCGATGGCAATGGCGTGCAACCGGTTCATTACGGGACGTTGCCGCCCCAGTGTGCGGCGCTGAACCGGACGAACGTCAACGTGCAGGAACTGGCGGTGGAGGCGGCGATCACCGGGGATCGCGAGCACGTCTATCAGGCGATTGCGCTCGATCCGCTGACCGGGGTGCTGCTGACGCTGGACGAGATCCGCACGATGACGGATGAGTTGTTCGCGGCGCACGCCGGCTACCTTGGGTATCTATCCTGACCGATGGCAATCGGACAATCTTGGGGGTGGGAATGATCGCTTTCGAGGATAATCGCGTCGTGCTCGTGACCGGAGCCGCAGGCGGAATTGGCAGCGCGATCGTGCGCGGGCTGGTGAAGGCTGGGGCGCGCGTGGTCGCGCATGACGTGAAGATGGACGGCGTGGCAGTGCTGGCAGCGGAGCTTGGGGATGCGGTGAAACCAGTGACGGCAAATCTCGACAACGCCCACGCGACCGAGGCGCTGTGGGACGATGCGCTGGCGCAGTTCGGGCGGATCGATGTGCTGGTGAACAATGCCGGGATCTACCCTCCGGCGCCAATCGAGCAGGCGCTGGACGACTGGATGACCGTCTGGGACCTGTCGCTGGCGGTGAACCTGAAGGCGCCGGGCATCCTCTGCCGGTCGGCGGTGAAGACGTTTGGTGGGCAGGAGGGCGGTGGCATCATCGTCAACCTGGCGAGCCGGGCCGCATTCCGGGGCGAGGACCCGGAGTTCTGGCACTATGCGGCGGCGAAGGCGGGCGTGGTGGCGATGACACGCACGATTGCCCGCCAGTATGGCCGGCAGGGCGTGACCGCCTTCGCGATCGCGCCGGGATTCGTGGATACCGCCTTCAACAAGCCGTTCACCGACAAGTTCGGGGTCGAGCCTGCCGCCGCCGACACCGGGCTTGGCGAGGTTGCGCAGCCGGAGGATGTTGCCAATGTCGTGGTCTTCCTCGCGTCGGGCATGGCGAAGCACGCGACCGGCACCACGATCGATGTCAACGGTGCGAGCTACGTGCGGTAAAGGCGATCACCTGGCGGGCAGCAGGGCGGTGCGGAGCTCGTGCGTTTCGTCAGGGAGGACTTGCTCGAAGTAGAGGCGGTAGGAGCCGTCCGGAAGCGGCACGACCTCCAGATAGCGGGCGGTGGAGACCGGTGCGTCGTTCGTCGCAACGAGGGCGCCTTCGCCCGCGACCGAATCGGCGATGCCAGTGCGCTCGAACCAGTTCTCCGCTTTGGAGGCGCGTCCGTCGTAGGCGGCACGGCCATCGGGCAGCAAAGCCGTGAGGCGAGCTCCCCGCGCATCCCACATGCCGGGACGCCCACGCAGGACGACCTCCGGCGGCGACCAATGGATGCCATCATGGCTGGCGGCGAATGCGGTTTCCATGCGGTCCTCCTCGCCGGGGATGTCCAGTAGGTGATGGCAAAGCCAGGCGCTCCACCGTCCGGTGATCGGGTCGTGGTGGACGACCGGGTCCTTGACGCCGGTGCCGGCGTCGCCGGGGAAGACGGGGATCTGCGTGGATGTCTCCGCCAGCATCTCGGGAGAATCGGCTTCGAGCAATCCTACCCACCAATGGAGGCTGTCCGGTGTCGCGAAGCTCGCGTAGAGCCGCCATCGTCCATCCGGAAGCGGGACGAGAGCTGACCTCTCGACCATCGCCGCACCATATCGATGCTTGTCGAGGGTAGCGGTGACCTCGAACCGGATGCCATTCGCTGAGCGGGCGATATGGAGGGCGTCATCTTCCCCGCTGCCGCTCCGTGTGCGGAATGCCATCACGAACGAACCGTCATCGAGGCGGACGGCGGAGGGCGCTCCGGCCCACCACTGGGGGCCGTGTCCTGGGGCGGCGAAGACGGTTTCCACGGCGATGGCGCCGGGAATCGGGGGTGGGAGATGGTTCACGGAGGACCCTGTTCACTCATGGCATCCTACCGGCGGCTGCTCGTCGGATGCCATGATCGGACGGAATGCGGCGAATATGTGTCCGCATTCCGCCCGATGGGTTTCGGAGCAATCGCTCTTGTCCCTGCGCGATGCGCGTCCGGCGAAGTCTCGACGAGATGCGAGCTTGGAGAAGCTCCGTTCGCGGCGTCGATTGGCGGGCTGTTGCCGCAATAGCGTCCCTTTGAATATCGGCCTGCGGCCGATGCGCTTCGCGCGGGGGTGGTTCGCTGCGCTCACCATGACACGAAATCTTGCGTGGGATCAGAACGCAAATCATGCCAGGTTAGCTTGGACGGTCTACCCAGAATGACATGGGATGTTGTGCTGTTGCCGGCCTATGCGAGAGAAGTCCAGTCGAACACGATGCCGAGTGCGGAATCCTTCTCCTTCACCGCCAGGGTGTAGGCATCGTTCGGGTCGGCGGGCGAGAGGATGCGAGAAAGCAGCGGCTCGACGACGAGCTTTCCTTGATCCAGCCAGCGGAGGATGGCGCGGGCGTTGAGGGCGATCGCGTTCGGGCCGAAGGGCGTGTCCAGCGTCGGAATCTGCCACTCCCAGCCGGAACGGATGTGGACGTATTCCTCGAAGATCGTGCCGAGCAGGCGGAGCGTATCGGTCGAGTGCGTGCCCTTGCCCCATTGCGAGCCGACGAGGGAAAGCTCGCCGTGGCGTTGCACGAGCTTCATGCCGGTCATCGCTCCGGCGGCGGTGCCGGTCGCCTCGATCACGAGCGCGTAGTCGCGGTGGAGCTGGTCGTCGTCCGGGGCGAGCAGGACGTGCTCGATCCCGCAGGTCGTCGCAAGGTCCGTGCGCCACGGGATGATGTCGATCGCGAGCGTCTCCATGCCGCCGATCTGGGCGAGCTGGGCGGCGAGATTTCCCACCAGGCCGAGACCGACCACCGCCACCTTGTCGCCCATGCGGGCCGGTGAGGTGCGGAATGTGGACATCGAGACCATCGCGAGGCGGGCGAAGACGGCCTTCTCCGGGGCGAGTCCGTCCGGTACGCGTTCCACGAGCTTGCTGCGGGTATCCAGGCGGGCGTGGGAGACGTGCTTCGCGGTCGAGAAGACGCGGTCACCCACCGCGAATCCAGATTCCGGACCGGCCGCGATCACCTCGCCGACGTTCGCGTAGCCTGGCTGGTCGGGGTAGGAGCGTTCCTGGCCGCTGGGCATCAGCAGCCCCTGATATGAGGCGCCCTCGGTGCCGGGACTGACGAGGCTGGCGATGGTGCGGGTGACGAGCTCGGTCGGTCCGAGGTTGTCGTTGTCGACAACGATCGGTTCGAGCGAGGCATTGCCGGGATTCAGGAAGACGATCTGACGGGCGTCGATGGCCATGATGGCTCCTCGGTGTTGGATGAACGAGCGGTCAGGCCGCCGGGCGGCGGTGGAACCGTCCGTGCGTGCCGGTGGTTGCATCACTCTATACGCGCATCCACGGTTCATCGCAAGGAGTCGTGGGATGCATGCGTACGCAAGGCGGCGAAGAGGGCGGAGTCCGTTATCGCGGACAGGAGGAGATCATGCCAGAAAAGCACTCCCGGCTCGTTCCCGGTGGCCGAGCCGTCTGGCATACCGAGCGACTGTGGGAGCTGGCCCGCGGGTTACCGATGCGAATGGTCGCGGTTGAGGACATTCCGGAGCTGGATCAGGATTGCTGGTTTGGTTCGGCACACGTTCCGACGTGCCGCGCGGTGGCGCAGCATGCCCAGCGCATCCGGGACGCCGATCTTTCCTATCCCATCATTCTGGCGGCCGATGGTGGGTTGATGGACGGAGGGCATCGGCTGGCCAAGGCGCTGCTGGAAGGGCAGGTGGAGGTTCGGGCAGTGCAGTTTACGGTCGATCCCGAGCCAGACTATGTCATTCCCGTGGAGGATGAGGCAACGGGTGTCCGCTGAACGCCCCTGAAGCCCGGGAACGAGTCCAAGCCTATGGGATTGCTGCATGACGGCTGCGTCGCCGGGTCGGATGGGAGTTCGGGATGCAGGATGTGGCGAGACAGGCGTTGATACACATCGGAAGGCAGCGTCGGAGCGGGGACGGGCCGAAGATCGTCATCATCGGCGCGGGCGGCGTCCAGTTTCCGCTCCGGTTGATGGGCGACATGCTCTCGTTCCGGACGCTCCGGCGGGCGACATTCGCCCTGATGGACGTCGACCTGGCCCGTGCGGAGCGAGTGGCACGGGATGCCCGCGCGATCGCGAAACGGCACCTGATCCGTGGCGTCACGATCGTGGCGACGGACGACCGCCGTGCGGCGCTGGAGGGTGCCGACTACGTGTTCGTGACGTTCATGATTGGCGGGCTTGAGGTTTCCCGGCACGACATCGAGATTCCGCGCCGGTACGGTGTCGAGCAGATCATCGGCGACACGATGGGACCGGGTGGTATCTTCCGGTTCCTGCGCAATGCCCGCGTCTTCGACGGGCTCGCGCGAGACATTCGAGATGTGTGTCCCCACGCGCTGGTGCTGAACTACGCGAACCCGATGGCGATGAGCTGCTGGTATCTCTCCGCGCTCGGCGTGGGGACGGTCGGGCTCTGCCATTCGGTGCAGCACACCTCGCGCATGCTGGCAAAGGTCGCGGGAGTGCCATACGACGACGTGACATTCATCGTTGGCGGCATCAATCATCAGGCGTGGTTCACGACATTCCAGCGTGAGGACGAGGACCTCTATCCGCGGCTGAAAGCCGAGCTCGCGCGCCGCAACGCATCGCCCGACGCAGAAGAATGGGTTCGCACCGAGATCATGCAGACCTTCGGGTATTTCCATACCGAATCGAGCCTGCATGCCAGCGAGTACGTGCCGTGGTTCCGGAAGGACGCGCGGTCGATCGACATGTATGGCGGACGTCGTTGGGACCACGACTGGCTGGCCGGTCATGCCGCGAAGGCGCAGGGGGATCGTTGGCTCTTCCGGCAGCTGATGGTGCGCCTTGCACCGTCGGAGGAATACGGCGCGCGGATTCTCCACGCGCTGGAAGGGGGTGATCCCGCGCTCGTGTATGCGAACGTACCGAATCGTGGACTGATCGCGAACCTGCCGGACGGCTGTTGTGTCGAGGTTGCCTGCCACGTCGATCGGGCCGGAGTGCAACCGATCGCATTCGGGATGTTGCCGAAGCAATGCGCGGCGCTGAACCGCACGAATGTCAACGTGCATGACCTCGCGGTGCGAGCGGTGCTGGAAGGAGACCGCGAACACATCCAGCAGGCGATGGCGCTCGATCCATTGACCTCGGCGGTCTGCACGCTCGACCAGATCCGGACGATGACCGACGAGTTGCTGGCGGTCAACGAGCGATGGTTGCCGGATTCGACGCAGATTTGTGTTTAGACAAAAATATCTTATCGAATGGCCTGTTTTGATCCCGAAATTCGAGACGATGTCCTCCTTATTCTCGTGATGTCGCCGATTACGCGAACTCCTTGTTACAATCAGAAAGGAGGCCGTGCGTTGTGGCGTGGGTGTATCGGGGGGATGTGTATGGATCCGAAACTCGTGCAGCGGATGATGGCAGAGGTGATCGGAACGTTTCTGCTGGTCTTCATCGGTTGTGGGGCGGTCGTCACGAATACGGTGAATGCCGACGGCGCGAGCGGACTGATCAGTATCGCCTTCGCGTTCGGGTTCGCGCTAATGGTGATTGTCTACACGATCGGGCGGATTTCCGGCGCGCATGTCAATCCGGCGGTGACACTCAGCCTGGCCGCAACCGGCAAGTTCCCCATGACGGAAGTTGTTCCGTACTGGGTCGCGCAGCTGGTGGGATCGTTGATCGCGGCGGGCGTGCTGCGGCTGACGTTCGGGAACGTGGCGAATCTGGGCACGGCGGCGCCGACGGATACGGTCATGAAGGCGTTCGTGGTCGAGGTCGCGATGACGGCCGTGCTGGTCTTCACGATCTATGGCGCGGCGACGGACAAGCGGGCTCCTGCGGCCGCGGCGGGTCTTGCGATCGGCGGCGCGCTCCTGCTGAACATCCTGGTCGCAGGGCCGATCTCCGGTGGGTCGGTGAACCCGGCGCGGTCGCTCGGACCGGCCATCATCTCCGGGCACCTCAGCGACATCTGGATCTACCTGACGGCGCCGTTCATCGGTGGCCTGATTGCGGCCTTCGCCTTCGAAGCAATCCGCAATGACCGCGAGATCGACGAGCTGACCACCGATCAGGGCACGACGACGGAATCCGAGCGCAGGGCCGCGTAGGAACGTCATTCGGATCGGATGCGACGAGACCGGGATGCAGCCTGCATCCCGGTCTCGTCGTCTTGCAGTCAGTGCGCGCTAGCATCCCGGCGATGATCGTGTAGCCGCGCTGTTCGGCATGCTGGAGTGGTGTGACCCCGTCGAAATCGGCGAGGTTGACGTCGGCTCCGGCATCGATCAGCAGGCGGACGATCTGCTGATGGGCGGGACCGCCGTCACTGAGGATGATCGCCTCCAGCAAGCCCGTCCAGCCGAGACGGTTCACATGGTTCACGTCGACACCCGTCGCAATCAGGATGCGCACGGTTTCGACATGGCCGCGCTCGCAGGCAGGAATGAGGGCAGTGCCTCCGAAGCGGTTGATGCTCTCCAGGTCGGCGCCGTGATCCAGCGTCAGGAGCAGGATCTCGTTCAGGCCGCGTGCCCCGGCGTAGAGATAGGGACTGTCCTGGATGTCATCCTGCGCGTTCACATCGGCGCCCGCTTCGATCAGGAGCGTGGCGACCGGGATATCGTTGGCGTGCGTCGCGATCAGCAACGGCGTGGCGCCGGTCTCGTCGCGGGCTTCCAGCCAGGCGTTGCGGGCGATCAGCGAGCGGACAGTGTCGGTATCGCTGGCAGAGGCCGCGGAGATCACATCGGCGCCCAGCGAGCGGTCCGGTTCGGGCGTGCTGGATGGTGTGGCCTGGCTCATCGTGGCGAGGGTGGGCATGAGACCGAGGATGAGGGCAAACGGCCGGATGCGTGACGAGAAGACAGTCATGATGGACTCCCGCAATGTGCTTCGCTGTCGATACATTTCGAGTATACCGTCGCCGGTCGTGGTGTCCGTTGCGATCACCGGGCGTGGGGTGAGGGGGGCGCGACGCCCGCGGGTGACAGATTCGACACATCTGTCTGGCACGATCGCACGGAGCGGGGCGGCGGGCAGGATCGGGAGGAAGAGGGCGGGCGATGGATTTCTGGCTGGGACTCTACGCGTTCATCGGGACGGTCGTCACGATCGCGATCTTTGCGCATGTAGTTCGCAGGCTCCTTGGGGTGGAGTTTTCGCTTGCGCGCCTGGCGATCGCAGGCGCCATTTCCCTGTTCGTGGGGCAGCCGATCCTCATCGGGCTGGCCGGGGAAGACATCACCGGCAACTCCACCACGTTTGTTGCCCTGCTGATCTTGACGCTCGGTGTCCTCATCTCGCTTCTATGCGGGATGGTGTTCCTCGTGATCGCCGAGGCTCTGGTGCCGTCCAACACGTTGCCGGGACCGCTCTATCTCTGGCGGGAGCTCGGGCGGTGGCTGCAGCGCAGCAGGCGATACGCCCAGATCTCCGCCATCCTCGTGCGGCGCGGCCTGCTGGCCTACGTTCGAGGCGGCCGGCGCGCGGAGTTGCGCACGAGCGAGGGGCGGGAGGCGATCGCGGTATCGTTGCGCGAGGCGCTGAGCGATGGTGGCGTCACCTTCGTCAAGCTGGGGCAGATCCTTTCGACCCGGCGCGATCTCCTGCCGCCGGAATTCATTGTGGAATTGAGCAAACTCCAGACACAGGCCCCGGCATTGCCCTGGGCGCAGATCGAACCGATCCTGATCGGGGAAATCGGTGCGGAGCACCTGGCGAGTGCGTTCCGGTCGATCGAGCGTGAGCCGCTGGCCTCGGCATCCGTGGCGCAGGTGCATGCCGCAGTGCTGGCGGACGGTCGGGAGGTGGTCATCAAGGTCCGGCGTCCGGGCATCGTCACCCAGGTGCAGCGCGACCTCGATATCGTCGAGCGCCTGGCGAGGACGCTGGAACGGAATACCGGCTGGGGGCGGCGGATCGGTGCGCGCAAACTGGCCGATGGCTTCGCCGTCGCGTTGCGCGAGGAGCTCGACTTCCGGATCGAGGCGCGGAACATGGCCGTGGTCGCGGCGGCAGCGGCGACGCGCGGCGGCGATCCGGGGCTGGACATCCCGACGGTCTACCGCGACCTCACATCCGCGCCGATCCTGGTGATGGAGCGGATTCGCGGCGTTCCGCTTGGGGGTGCCGAGGCAGTCATTGCCGAACGCGGGCTGGACACGACGGAGCTGGCGCGGAACCTGCTCGATTCACTGTTGCACGAGATCGTGATCGACGGAACATTCCACGCGGACCCGCATCCGGGGAACGTGATGTTGCTGGAGGACAACCGGCTCACCCTGCTCGATTTCGGTTCGGTGGGGCGGATCGACGCGGTGCTGCGGGAGGCGCTGGTCCGTCTGCTGCTGGCGTTCAGCCAGCGCGATCCGCTGTCTGCGACCGATGCCCTGCTCGACCTTTGCGAGCGGCCGGACGTGCTCGACGAGGACCGGTTGGAGCGGGCGCTCGGACAGTTCATGGCGCGGAACCTGACGCCGGGCATCGCGCCGGAAGCGCGGATGTTCACCGACCTCCTGCAGATCGTGGCCGACTACGGTCTCTCGGTGCCGCCGGAGGTAGCCGCGGTCTTCCGGGCGGCGGCCACCTTGGAAGGAACGCTGCGGCGGATCGATCCCGCTTTCGATGTGATCGGCGAGGCACAGGGGTTTTCCCGGACATACCTGCACAGCCAGTTGCGGCCGGACGCGATCCGGAAGACGCTGACGGACGAACTGACGGTGCTGCTGCCGATGTTGCGACGGCTGCCGCGCCGGATCGACCGCATCACGGCGGCGCTGGAAGACGGGCGCCTGAGCGTCAACGTGCGGCCGCTGGCGGACGAACGGGATCGCCGGGTCGTTGGGCAGATGGTGCATCTCGTCCTGCTGACGGTGCTGGCATCCACGGTCGGGGTGATGTCGGTGATCATGATTGGCCGTGAAGGGGGCCCGCGGATGACGGCGGCCATCAGTGTCTTCGACTTCATCGGCTACATGTTGCTGGCGATTGCGTCGATCCTGGCGCTGCGGGTGCTGGTGGTGATCTTCCGACCGGTGCGGGACTGAGTGGACGATCCAGGCTAAGCTGGCATGATTTGCGTTCTGATCCCACGCACGATTTCGTGTCATGGTGAGCGCAGCGAAGAACCCCGCGCGAAGCGCCATCGGCCGCAGGCCGACCATGCCACGGTATCCGGCAACCACTTCGCCGGATGGTGGTCGGTCAGACCATCCGACGTGGCTGCCAAACCGAGTTCGGCTTTAGCCTGGATCGTCCACTGGGCGATGTGCGTGACCGGATGGATGTTGCTTGGGGCGCCGGAATCCGGATGTGGACTGGGCGATCCTTGATGGAATTATTGGAATGGATGGAATGGAGGACGAATGGCTGGGGATGGGTTCTACAACGATCTTGAGGCGGCGCTTGTATCCGGCGACCCCGCAACGATGGAGCGCGCGGATGCGAAGTTGCGTTCGCGAGGCATGACCAATCCGGACGATCCCCTGGTGCAGTATCTGGTCGCCTCGGCATACGACAGTGCAGGCCGGGAGGCGGACGCGATGCCGTTCTATGAGCGGACTTTCACCCTTGGCGTGGACCGGTTGCCGGAACGTCGCCAGCCGGAGATCTTCGTGCAGGCGGGCAGTACGCTGCGGAATCTCGGCCGTCTCGACGATGCCCGAAATCTGTTGCGGGACGGCATGCGGCGCTTTCCCGACTACCGCGCGTTGTGGGTCTTCGCGGCGCTGGTCGAGGCAAGTGCCGGAAACGACCGGGCGGCGATGGAATTGCTCTTCCAGGCCGTGTCGATGGATGAGGATGCGTCGTTTGGACGTTTCCGGCGGTCGATCCGGTGGTACGTGGAGGAACTTCCAGAATAACGTAGATGGACGTCGTTTCTGGGGTGATTATCAGATTGCGGGGCATTGCTCGCGGTGCAGGATACGGTCGGGGGCCTCGGTCAAAGGGAGTATGGTGTCGGGCGCAGGCTCATGTCAGAGCGGGAGTAGTTGTGGTCGTTGGGCCCGGTCCTTCGTTCTCGCATTGCCAAGGCATGTCCAGCGTTGCGGACGTTCACGTGGCGCGAACCGAAGCCTGTGCGATGCGTGCGCGGTACCACGGGAATGCCAGTTTTGGTCGATAGCGGTCGTCGGTGATCCCGAAACGGGCAAATGGGCTGTCGGCGGACGAATCGGCATCGCGTAATCCGAAGAGAACGAACGAGCGGACGTTGAGATCGTCGCGCCGGGAGAGGACGGTCTCGACGATGGCTTCGATGCTCCGTGCTTGGTGGTCCTCCGTGCGATCGCCGGACGAAGGAGAGCCGGATTCGACGATCCGGATCGGGACCGAGGCCGGAATCCCGGCTCGAGCGAACGACACGGTGCGGAGATGTTCCAGCGCATGGCCGGTGAGACTGCGAACGTCGCCCGGCTGGCCGTCCGGGGCGACCGGGGAGAAGGCGTCGGGATAGAGACCGAGGCCGACATAATCCAGGAGGGCGGTGAACGAGTCCTGGGGAAAGTCTGCAACGGCGGCCCAGAACGCATCGTCTCCGCCCAGCCATTCCGCAGGTTCAGCGACTGAGAATCCGATATCGACGTTGCGCAGCGAGCGAGCATCGAGCAGGTTGCGAGCGGTGGGGATGCCCAGACGAAGGGCATCGAGGACGCCGGGCGAACTGCCGTCGATGTTCCGGATCGGGAAGTTTGGCTCCAGCGTGACTTGCAGATAACGGGTGATCGGTCCGTATCGCTCGATCGCCCGTTCGATGAAGGCGAGCCACCCGGCGATGTCCGTTTCAGGCGGGAGATAGCTGAGGACGAGGTCGAGTTGCCGGTTGTTCGCGATATACCAGGCGTCCGGCATCGTAAGTGGCGGCAGGCTGCCGTCGTGCGAACGGGATGCGCCACGGAAGTGCAGGTATTCGCGGACGATGAACGGCGCCGTGCCTTGCAGCGTCGAAACAAGCTGGTTGATCGCCTGTTGGTTGTCGGGAGGTCCGCTCCATGTTCCGACCTGCGAGGCGGCGTAGATACCGAACGTGAAGGGTGGGGTCGCGGGGAGGGTCATGGTGCATCCTCCTGGACATCGCTTTCTGGCCATAGGAGATCCCCGGATGCGATGCGGTCGATCAGGCATTCGATCCAACGCGTCTCGCCCTCAAGCTGGGAACGCAGGAAGTCGGCTTCGATCATGTGCAGGTCGCTCACGCCCTGGCGGTTGGCCTCCTGAAGGGCGCGGGCCAGGTCCGTCTGTTGCTGATGGAGCATGGCCAGGCGCGCGCGAAGGGTGGCGATGGCCTCATCCGGTGCGAGCGCGCCGAGATAGGCGATGGCGTCGGCGAATGGGGACATGCCAGATGGGGCGGCGCGAATCTGGGTGTCGATGCGATGCCGGAAGATCACCCAGCCAGCTCCGGTGATGCCGTAGATGGTGCGTAGGCGCTTCCCTTCTCGCTCGGTCCGGACCGCTTCGATCCAGCCTTCCCCCGTGAGGCTGGCAACCAGCGCGTAGATCGAGCCCGCGCTGGTATGGGCGCGATGGGCCGGGTAGCGCTCGGCAAGGGTTCGCCGAAGCGCGTACTGGTGCATTGGCCGCTCGACCAGGAGGCCGAGGATGTGAAGGACAAGTTGGCTGTCGATGGCAGAACTTGGCATTCGTTCCTCCGAGTATATAGTTTTATAAAACTGTATACCCGGCGTCAAGCACCGAATCCGGGACTGTCGCTTTCGATGGGATAGCAGCCCCGGCTTGCCGGTTGCCTGGGTGCGATGGGCATTGCCCTGGAATCCGCGATGCTTGTCACGCACGCGCGAGTCGGGCGACGCGCAAAACGGACGGCGTGGATGCCGGCTCCCTGCGGGAGACAGAGAACGGGCCAGCGGTTGTGGCGCCGGCCCGTGCATCGTTCGCGTTGTGGTGCTGGTTCAGGAAGCCGCCGAACTGGCCAGTTCGGCATCCGCGCGGATTGCCAGAATGGACGGCGTCGGCAGGCGCATGCTGCGGGCGGCCTTGCCGAATTCGACGATCTCGCCGGGGGGAACATCCAGCACCTGGCTGAGACGCCGGGCGATGTGTGGGCGCGGGCCCGACTTCCCCAGTTCGATTTGCGACACGGTTACCCGTGCCACGCCGGCACGATCGGCAAGCACCTGCTGTGACATGTGCTTGCGTTGCCGCGCTTCCCGAAGCGTCAGCATGCGTCCACTCCCTCTCCCTTGCTCCATGATGTCAGCTTGCCGAAGTACGGGGTACGGGCTGTCGGCAAACTGGATCGGCCTGACGCCGATCTCCCCAGCCGCAATCCTAAACTGCGTGTGACGGCGGGGAAAAGGTGTCCGTTCGGCTTTCCGGACGGGCAATTTCAAGAAAACGTGGAGCCTGGATGTTGTCGTGTGTTGGATCGGGGATGAGGGGGTTGTACGTGCAGTCCGTCCGGATGGGTGCAGTGTCGAGATGCGCACTTGCCCTGTGACAGGGTCTGGCAATCGCTGGCACAAAATCGGCGATCGTCGCCGGACTGTCACGGCTTGCGGCCGGAAGGCATCGGTTCGCATGGGGCTTGAGGGCGAGCAGGTCACTGAACGTGGGCAGGATACCCGATGGATGTTGTTGTGAGAAACATCATGACGGGGGCCGGCCAGGAATCGCTTGCGGGCGATTCCTGCGGTAGGATGCGCGATGGCATGGTGTCGGGCGTGATGGTATTTCGATGTATGGAAGGAAGCAGAGACAATGGCGGATCCACGCCTCGAGAAATGGGCGAAGGCCCTCGTGAACTATTCGGTCGAGGTGAAGCCAGGGCAGACCGTCGGGATCACCGGCGGCGTCGCAGCCGCGCCGTTGCTCCGGCAGATCTACCGCGAGGTGCTGGCGGTTGGCGGTTATCCCGTCATGATGCCCGTGCTCGATGGGTTGAGTGCCGAGATGCTCTTGCACGGGAATGACGATCAGCTCGCGTTCCTGACGCCGGTCGAGCGATTCCTGCGCGAAGAGGCCGATGTGACGATCAACGTCCTGGCGGAGACGAACACGAAACGCCTCTCTGCGGTCGATCCGAACCGGCAGGCGCTCTTCCAGAAGGCGCGGACCGGGCTGATGGGGACGTACATGCGCCGCGCCGCCGAGGGATCGCTGGACTGGACGCTGACGCTCTACCCGACCGACGCCTACGCGCAGGATGCCGACATGGAGACGGAGGCCTACACCGACTTCGTGCTGGCGGGAATGAAGCTGGATCGTGATGACCCTGTTGCGGCCTGGCTGGAGTTGCGCGCCGAGCAGCAGCGGCTGATCGATTGGCTGGCGGGCAAGAGCGAGATTCATCTCACGGGGCCGGACACCGACCTGACCGTGAACGTGAAGGATCGCGTCTGGGTGAACTCGGACGGCAAGCGGAACTTCCCGAGCGGGGAGATCTTCACCGGTCCGGTCGAGGATTCGGTGAATGGGCACATCCGCTTCTCGTATCCGGTGGTCACCGGCGGCCGGGAGATCCAGGACATTCGCCTGCGGTTCGAAAACGGCAAGGTCGTGGAGGCCAGTGCGGTGAAGAACGAGGATTACCTGATCCGCACGCTCGACACGGACCCGGGTGCGCGCTTCCTTGGGGAGTTCGCGTTCGGGACCAACTTCGATATCCAGCGGTTCTCGAAGAACATCCTCTTCGACGAGAAGATTGGCGGCACCGTCCACATGGCGGTCGGCGCGGGGTATCCCGAGACGGGAAGCACGAACACGTCTGCCGTCCACTGGGACATGATCTGCGACCTGCGGCAGGGCGGCGAAGTCACCGTCGATGGCGAGCCATTCATGCGCGATGGGCAGTTCGTCGTCTAGCTGAGGCCGGGTTACATCGTACACCGGTGAAGCGAACGGCGGCGGGAAGGGAAACCTCCCGGCCGCCGTTCGTGTATCCGGCACGATCCTGCAACAGGGGCCTGTTGGGCGATATCTGCGCGATCTGGTAACGGCGGGGCGCCGCGCGATGCGATACCACTGCTGGACCAGGTCGTGGAGTGCCGTGACCGACTGTCATGTCCGTATGGCGGGATGCGCGTTGGATGATGTTGCTCGCAACGACATCCCAGATGCCACGATGTTGGTATGCGTCGTGCTGAAGCATTGGCGTTCCCGGTCTTTGAAGAACAGTCTCCCATCGTTCCGTATTGGCGTTGCTATCGACGTTGCCGAGGAGGAATCATGGACCATCATTCCGATACGGACGTACACGATGCCGACTCGCCGTTGAGTCCGGCGCGGTTTGCCAATGCCTTCACGACGTTTCTCGAAGCCGTCGTCTCGGAACGGCGGTCCGCGGGCACGTTGCTCGGTAGCGTGATCGTCGAGCATCTCGGCTCGTCGGCGGGCACGACGCCGATCCTCGGCGATGAGTTCGACGCATTCGAGCAACCGAATGTGCAGGTTGCGCTGGATGCGATGCTGGCGGTGCCAGGACGGACACACCGGCTCTACGGCATCTCCACGCCGCCATAGATGGAGATCGGTCTTGCGTCGATCGTGGGCGAGGCCGCCCGGCAGGCGGTGGAAGGGCCGCCTTCCTACGTGAATTTCCGATTGGCGAAAGGACGGGTGTTGCCCTGCGTGCGGCGGGCGCTGCTGACGGTCGAGGAGGACGGGCACCGGCTGGTGGTCGGGCTGTTTGCGCCGGAGGAACGCATGAACCGGCCCAAGATGCGGGTCGAGGTGATGGCAGCCGAGGCGACGATGGCGGAGGCCTTCCTGGCCGAACTCCGGGCGACGATCGAGCGTGAAAACGTCTATCGCGGGCAGGTCATCTCGCTGTCGCCTGCACAGATGGGCATGGGGCCGCAGACGCTCGTGGCGTTTCACGACCTTCCCGCCGTGGCGCGCGATGACGTGATCCTGCCGGCGGGACGGCTGGAGACGATCGAGCGCCAGACGATCGGGTTCTCGGAACACGCGGAAACGCTGCTGGCGTCCGGACGGTCGCTCAAGCGAGGACTGTTGCTTCATGGGCCTCCCGGCACGGACAAGACGCTGACCCTGATGTACCTGATCGGCCAGATGCCGGGGCGGACGGCCCTGCTCACGACGGGTCTCGGCATGGGTATGATCTCGTCCGTCATGCAGATGGCGCGCGCGCTCCAGCCAGCCATCGTCGTGCTCGACGATGGCTGGCTGGAGCGCAGGACCGCTTCAATCCGCATGGCGGCGGTCCTCTCTTCGAGTTGCTGAACGAGCTCGATGGCCTCCGCGACGATTGGGATGTCATCTTTGCGCTGACGACGAACCGGCCGGAGGTGCTGGAGATGGCGCTCACGGCGAGACCGGGGCGGATCGACCTGGCGGTCGAACTGCCGCTGCCCGATGCTGCCGGACGGCGCAAGCTGCTGGCGGTGCATGCGCGCGGATTGACGCTCGATGGCGTTGACCTGAATGCGATCGTTGTGCGGACGGAAGGGGCGAGCCCTGCCTTCATCAAGGAGCTGTTGCGGAAGGCGGCCTTGCTCGCGGCGATCGCCGGACGCGGCCAGGCCGTGACGCAGGCGGATCTGGATCAGGCGCTGGATGCACTGGACGAAGGCGGGGCGTTGACCCGCCGGTTGCTCGGGATTCAGTCGGTGATGCACGAGCGGGAGGGTGGACCGATGCCGTTCGTTCCCGGCATGATGCCGGGGATGCCTCTTGGAATGTCGCCTGGCTGATCGACTGCCCGCGGTTCTGCTGGCAGATCGCCGGGTTGTGCCGCATCATCCGGGACGTTGACGATGACAGCGCCGGTATCGATCGTTGGCGGACGGGTGGAGGTAGGGTGTGCGGGTCGAGGAAGAACTCCTGGCGGCGGCCGGGTCCGATGCGTTGACGGGGTCGACCCTGACGATCGGGGGAACGGCGGGATTGGTCGAGGCATTGGTTGCCAGCGGGCAGACGGTTTCCTGGCTGCCGCTCGATGTGCGGGAAGCCATTGCCGCATCGCCGGCGGTCGTCGTTCTGCGCGATCCGGGGATGCCGCTTTCACGGGATGTGGAATTCGGGGCCGTGGTGATGCCAGCACCGCCCGAGCGCGATCTCGGCCGGCGCTGGCTGATGCTCGCCCGGAATCATCTTGCGCCGGATGGACGGCTGACGCTGGCGGGCGCGAATGCGAGCGGCATTCGCTCGACGATTGCGGACGGCATTTCGCTGTTCGGCGAACCGCTTCGCGAGGACTATCGGAGCAAGCACCGGGTTGCCACGTTCGTTGCGGGTGGCGCTGAGGTCGATCCGCCAGCGTGGGCGACGGAGCCGGGTATCGCCGAGGGAACGTGGAACGAGGTCGTGCTGGATGCGGATGGATGTCCGCTGCGACTGGCCACCTTGCCTGGTGTCTTCGCGGGGACGCGACTGGATGTGGGGACGGTGTTGCTGCTGGCTCACCTCGCCGTGAAGGCCGGCGAGCGCGTGCTGGATGTTGGATGTGGAGCCGGGGCGATCGGGTTCAGTGCGCTCCGGCGTGGAGCGCACGAGATGGTAATGACCGATGTCAACCTGCTCGCCGTGGCAGCGGTGCGGGAGACGATCCGGCGGGATGGCATTGCTGCGGCGCGGGTGATGGCTGGGGATGTCTACGATGGCTTGGCTCCGGGCGAGCGATTCGACCTGATCGTGTCGAATCCACCGTTCCATCAGGGAAAGACGGTCGACTACGAGATGCCCCAGCGCTTGGTTCGCGAGGCCGCGTCTCATCTCTCTTCGGATGGTCGCCTGGTCATCGTGGCGAATGCGTTCCTGCCGTACGAACGCCTGCTGGAGGATTGCTTTCGGGTCGTGCAGGAACTGGCGAACACGCGGCGGTTCAAGGTGTTGCTGGCGACACGGCCTCGATAAACCGAAATCCAGGTTGATAGCCAAGAGACAGGACCATCCATTGTCGGGGCGATCACCAGAATCGTCCCGACACGGAATGATCCATCCGGGTTGGCATCTCTTTCGGATGCTGCTGTAGGTGAGCGCCGGGTGTAGTGGCATTGGTGCCCGTGGGATTTGTCGATGGCAGAACGGGCGAGGCCCCATCCGATAGTCGGATGGGGCCTCGCGAGCGCCAGTGAAGTGCCCGATGCCGGGTGCTCCGCCAGGACGACGGGATCCTACTGGACGGTCAGCGTGCCGACCATGCCGGCCTCGGCGTGGCCGGAGACGGAGCAATGGAAGGGGTAGGTGCCCGCCGGAAGGTCGATCATGACCTGGGCGCTATCGCCGCCGTTCAGCATCGGCGTCTGGATGTTCTGGTCGTCGATCACCAGGTCGTGCTGCAGCACGCCGTTGTTCGTGACGGTAAGCGTGGCGCCAGCCGCGATGGTGAGTTCCTTCGGCTCGAAGCGAATGTCGAGTGCCTGGATCGTCGTGCCGTCGCCGCTAGCGGCGGCCGGGGAGGCCCCGGCTGCCGGCGTTCCGGTGCTGGCCGGCTGCTCCTGCACGGTGCCGCCGAGCTTGAGCGCGATCAACTCGCCGACCGTCTCCGGTGCCGGGTTCCAGGTATCCGCCGAGGGGATGAACGGGCCGCCGGCGGGGATGAGCAGATAGTCCCCGGCGACCGTCAACGGCGCGTTGAGGCCGGCGGCGGCCTGGTAGGTCCAGACCTGGGCGCCATCGGCGGTAGCATAGGCGCGGACGACGCCGTCGAGGCCACCGGTGAAGACGAGGTCGTTCACCACCGTGGCACTGGCGAGCGTGCCGGTCGGCTGCGCGACATCCCAGATGATCTCGCCGGTCGTGCCGTCCAGGGCTACGAGCTGGCCGGTTGCCTTGTCCGGTCCGGTCTTGGTCGAATCCATGCCCTCGGCGCTGTAGTACGACGGCATGTTGTAGACCGGGGCATATACGACACCCTCGGCGAAGGCCAGCTGGGTCTCGACGCCGCCAAGCGTGCCCGGATATACCTCGAGGTATTCCCCTTCCGGCAGCGCTAGGAGATCCTCGTCGGTCGCGTTGTCGTTCTGGTGCTTGCCGACCGGCGTGCGCCACAGTTCCTCACCAGTCTCCCGGTTGGCCGCAACGACGACACCGTGCTTGCCGGATGTGAAGACCACCGGCGTATCGGCACCATTGATGGTGACATTGCTGAGGACCGGCGAGAGCTGCGTGTCGAGGTCGAAGAGATCGAACGGCTTGACGTTGATGTACCAGTCGTACGACGCCGTCGCCGGGTTGATCCGCATGAGGGCGTTGGCGTAGTCGTTGTCGCTCTTGCGGCTGCTGCCGGCCGGATACTCCGGCGTGCCAGGATACGGTGAGGCGTTGGCGATGGAGACGTAGAGATTGCCGTCCTCATCGATGGACGGTGGATGCCAGAGGCCGCCTCCGGAGTTCACGCGCGCGTTGCCCCAGAGGTTGTCGGTCGTGGTGTCGAAATACCAGACGACGTTGCCGTTGTTCGCATCCAGCGCGTAGATGACGCCGCGCTGGCCGCCAAGGTAGAAGCCGCCCGAGCTTCCCGGCACGCTGCTGATGTACACGGTGCTGTCGTAGATGATCGGCGCCATGGTGATGCCCTCGTTCAGGGGGCCGAGGATCGAGTGGCGCCAGACTTCGGAACCATCTTCCTGCTTCACCGCGACGACTTCACCCGTGTCGCCAAGCGAGAAGACGAGCAGGCCGTACCCGGCGGCGATGCCGTTCGGGCCGATCGTGCCAACGCCATACTCGTTGGACCAGATGACCTCGCCGGTCTCCTTGTTCAGCGCGTGGACATTGCTCTGCATGTCCTGCTGGTAGACCACATCGCCGACCACGATCGGCGAGGCGGTCAAGAAGCCGTAGATGCCGGACGCGGTGACCTGGTACCGCCACGCATCGCCGAGCGTCGCGATGGTTTCGGAGGAGATCGTCGATTCCTGTGCCTGGCGCGTGTTGGAGAGGTCGCGGTTCTCGACCGGCCAGTTCGCGGCGGCATCGAATTCCGACGGAACGGCCGGGCCGAGCGATTTCGGCTGGCGGGACTGGCCCATCGCAAGCGTTTCAGGATCTTCCGCCGCCGGCGACGCTGCCGGAGTTGCATCCTGGGCCATGGCCCGGCTCCCGAGGCCCATCAGGGCTGCGGAACCGGCGATGGCGGCACTCGCGCCGACAAGGCGGCGACGGTTCAGCGTCGCCTCGATGACGTGTGTGAGATTCCGGGTTTCTGACACAGACTTCCCCTTGGTTGGTTTGACACACCAATGGATCTCGGGTGCCTTACGACGTGGTGGTTCCTTTGGCCAGCGATCGTCGCCGGCCCGACGTGGGCTCCCTTCGAGTATTCAGGCATGTGCTTCGGATGTCAATATCTGCAACTGAGATCCGGACGGAACTAGGGATCGCTGCCGGGGAGCCCGAGGAGGGTGGCGATCCCCGATGGCAGCGATCCTTCGCTCCCGGCCGGCTCCAGGAGGGCCTGGGTCACGAGCAGGTCGAGGAGGCGTTGCAGTCCTCGCAGCAAGATGGCGCGTCCAACCGGCCGGTTCCGGCGATCCTCCCCGCCGCCCAGTCGTCGCAGGAAGCGGATCGCCGCGTGGCCCAGGCCGATGCCCAGCTCGTCCAGATAGGCCTGGGCCACCCAGGCCAGCGCATCGAGCATGCGGACCGCGTCAGCACCTGCACGGACTCCTGCCCCAATGCGTCCTTGACCAGCTTGAACGTATCTTCGATCGCCCAGCGTTGGGCGTACATCCGGAAGATCGTGATCGCTTCCGCTTCGGTCTCCACCGGATGATCCGTGAGCAGCCACCACGGCTCCTGGGTCGTGGCCCGCAGGGATGCTTCGACCAGCCAGCAGGACTGCTCCCAGTGCTCCTCCGGCGCGCCGGGAGCCGGTCGCCACCGCACCGGCATCTGCCGGGCGTGGGGTTTGCGCAGGTCCGCGCCATCCAGGATCAACCAGAGGTCGGTCGCCTCCCGGAGCCGGTCCAAGGCCACAACGCGCACCTCGGCGATGAGGACGGCGGGATCAAGGGCACTCCGGGTGGTCGTCTCACCGCGCACGAAACGACGCACCCGGCGTTCGGCAGACGGCGTGCCTGGCAGCAGAGGGGGAAAAGGCGGCAATCCGGCTGCAGACCAGAGAGCCGCTGCCCAGGATGCCCGCCACAATCCCGGTCAGGGTGCGGGCGGTGCGTCGGTCCCCGCAGTGGGCGAGAAACGGGGCCGACCAGGTGGTCAGCTGATCGAGGGGTGGGGTGATGGTGGGATGCGGCATGCGGATCACCTGCCTTGGCGACGCAGCAACGATGATCCAGTATCGCACGCCTCCCGTTATGTCCGGATCTCAGCTGCAATGATGGATTGTTCGTTAGATCATATTCCTCTGGAATATTCCTGAGAATGAGTCGAATGAGCGTCTGGAACTGTCGTCGTAAGGTTCAGGATCAAGCTCTATGGGCGGACTGGTTCGGTGTTCCACCGCGGGGTGGTAGTCGCGCGCCATCCTGCCATGCGGTCGAGCAGGGCGGTGGGATCGTTGTCGGCAAGAAGGAGGGCGCGGTGTTCGGACCGGATGAACCCGCGCTCCACCGCGCTGTCGAGGAAGGTGAGCAGCGGGGTGTAGTAACGGTCCACGTCGAGGAGGCCGACCGGCTTGCGATGGATGCCAAGCATGGCCCAGGTCAGGGACTCGCAGAGTTCGTCGAGCGTCCCGAACCCGCCGGGCAAGGCGATGAAGGCGTCCGAGTTTGCTTCCATCGCGGCCTTGCGCTCGTGCATCGAGCCGAGCACCGTGAGTTTCGTCAAGCCGGGATGGGCGATCTCCTTTTCCTGCAACGTGCGTGGGATGAAACCATGCACGGCGCCACCTGCCGCAAGGGCGGCATCGGCGACGACTCCCATCAGCCCGACCTTGCTCCCCCCAAAGACGAGGGTGAGGCCGCGCATCGCCAGGTCGCGGCCCAGTTGCTCGGCGCAATCCCGATAAGCTGGGGTATTGCCCGCACTAGACCCGCAGAAGACACAGACCGATGTCATTCCCATCATTCGCGTTTCCCTCGTTTCTCATGGCGCCGGATTCGGACGTAGCGCTCCATCGTCCGGTCATTGTGATGGGGAGACGGGTTCCATCGCCATCGGCGAGCTGCCGTTTCATCGAATGTTCAAGATCTTCGCGGCTTTCCGGATTCCCGTCGCTTTGCGAGGATGAGGGTCGGTATCGTCCGAATGCGGCGACAGGCGATTCAGGGAGCGACACATGAGCGAGCACGTACGTGCGACGAAGGACTGGGTATTCGACGAGGCTGCGCGGGAGCGCGTGGAACGCGTCTTCGCGGCGTGGGACTCGACGGCGACGCCGGGCATGGCGGTCGGGATCTACCGAGAGGGGGAGGTCGTCTATACGCACGGGTTCGGGATGGCGAACCTGGAACACGACATCCCGATCCGGCCGGACTCGATCTTCCACATTGCGTCCATCTCGAAGCAGTTCACGGACATGTGCATTGCCATCCTCGCTGCCGAGGGCGCGCTGGACGTGGACGACGACATCCGCCTGTATGTTCCGGAGGTGCCGGACTTCGGCGAGATCATCACGATCCGTCACCTGATTCACCACGTCAGCGGCCTGCGCGACCAGTGGATGCTACTTTATCTGGCAGGGTGGCGGGAGGAAGACCTCGTCACCGATGCCGATGTGCTCGATCTCGTGAAGCGGCAGACGGCGCTCAACTTCAGCCCGAACACGGAATATCTCTACTGCAACACGGGATACACGCTGCTCTCCCTGATCGTGAAGCGAGTGTCCGGGTTGTCGCTACGGCAGTTTGCGCAGGCGCGTATCTTCGGTCCGCTGGGGATGACGCGCACGCATTTTCACGACGATCACAGCGAGATCGTGAAAGGGCGCACCCAGGCCTACGAACCGCGCAAGGGCGGTGGCTATCACGTCTCGATTCCCGAGTTCGACGTCGTCGGCACCACGAGTCTCTTCACGACTGTGGAAGACCTCGCGAAGTGGGACGGCAACTTCGTCTCCGCGCAGGTCGGTGGTCCGGAGGTAGTCGCCGAGATGCAGCGGCCGGGCACCTTCGCCGATGGGAAGCCGATGACGTATGCGTGGGGGCTGGTTGCGGAGACCTATCGGGGCACGCCGCGCATGGGGCACAGTGGCGCCGATCATGGATATCGTGCGGAGTATCTTCGCCTGCCTGAGTTCGGCTTGACGGTAACGGTGCTGTCGAACGTGTCCGATTCCGCGCCGGGCACGCTGGCGGAGAAAGTCGTGGATGCCGTGATTGACGATCGCCTCGCTCCGCCGACGGTCGCTGGTGCCTCGGATGGCAAGCGGGCAGCCGTCCCAGCGGCGGTGACACCGTCCGCGCTCGCCGGGAGGTGGTCCTCCGAGAAGGGGACATGGCTGACGGTGACGGCACGGGACGGCAAGGCGTGGCTGGAGATGGACGAGCCCTGGCCGCTGGAGGATGGCGGCAACGGGCGCTTCGTGCATCAGCCTTCCGGGCTGACCGTTGTGCCATCCGAGGATGGATCGACGCTGGATGTCATCGTCGGGGGTGCGACGACCTCCTACGCGCGCGTTGAGCGGTGGCGACCGGAACCGGCGGATCTGGACGGATTGGCCGGAACGTACTGGAGCGAGGAACTGGCGGTGCCGTACGAGATCGTCCAGGACGGGGGCGACGACGGGGAGACAATCGCCGTGCAGCGCCGGAAGTTCGCCGATGCGACGTACCGGCCGCTCGCGCCGGATGTCTTCGGGCGCGGGAGCCTCGATTGGGGATCGGTGTTGCGGTTCCAGCGGGACGATGCCGGTGCTGTCACCGGATTCACGATGACGGCAGGACGAATCCGGAACCTCGCGTTCGCGAGAAGTGAGGAGTGAGGAACGAGGAGTGAAAAGAGGTTGGGGAATCGCGTTTTGGTGGGGAGATGCTCATCCCGATTTCTTTCCTCTTTTTCTCGCTTCTCGTCCCTCACTCCCCGGTTATGCCGGGACGCGCGTCATGTCCGAGCCGGCACAGAGATCGTGCCTGGCTCCCCCGGCCAGATTCCGGTACATGCGCTCGATCCGGAGGCCGACCGTTTCCCAGGAGAAGCGTTGTGCTGCCGTGACGCCGCTCCTCCCCAGGCGTTCGCGGAGCGTGTCGTCGCTCAGGACGCGTGTCAGGGCGTCGGCGAGCGGGACCGGCTGCGAGTGTGGGACGAGAAGGCCGGAAACCTCGTCCTCGACGGAGAAGCGCAGGCCTCCGACATTCGTGGCGACGACCGCGGCGCCGGAGGCCATCGCCTCGATGGCGACGAGGCCGAACGATTCGTAGCGGGACGGCACGGCGACGACATCCACCGCGCGGTACCAGTGGACGAGCTCCTCGTGCGGGATGGAGCCGACGAAGCGGACGCGGTCGCGGATGCCGAGGTCTACAGTGATGCGTGCGTAGGTGGTCATCGGCCCGACAGGGTTGCCCATGTCATCGATGGCGCCGCCAGCGAGCAGGAGCCGGGCGCGACCGTTTTGGCGGACGAGATGGCGGAAGGCTTCCAGCAATGTATCGAAGCCCTTGATCGGATCGACGCGGCCGACCGCGAGCACCAGCTGTTCGTGCGGATCGAGGCCCAGCGCGGCGCGTTCGGCGAGCGTGTTCCCGGGATGAAAGCGGGTCAGGTCGACACCGGGCGGGATCATGCAGATGGTATCGGACGTGGCGGAACCGAGCATCGCGGCGAGATCGGCGCGTTCGTCGGGATTGCCAGCGACGAGACCGTCCGCCTCATGGACGAGCGCACGCTCGGTTTCGAGGCGCAGTGCCGTTTCGCGGTCGGCGGAGGCGGCCACGGCATTCTTCATGTGAGCCGTCGTATGGAACATCAGAAGCGAGGGGACGTGCCAGTAGCGTTTCAACTGCTCGGCGGCGAGACCGGAGAGCCAGTAGTGTCCGTGGATGATGTCGTAGCGAACCTGGGCGCGGAGGGAATAGAGCGCGGCTTCGGATGCGAAATCATGGATCCAGGGGACGAGGTCGTTTTTGGGAAGGTCTTCGGGAGGGCCCGCCGTGATGTGGATGACGTTGACGCCGGGGATGACGGTCACGACTTCCGGGGTGTGGGGATCGATGCGGCGGGTGAAGATGTCGATGGCGATGCCCTGACGGGCGAGTTGAAGGGCGAGACTGCGGACGTAGACATTCATGCCGCCGGCATCGCGCTGGCCGATGCGGGCGATGGGCGAGGTGTGCAAGGAGATCATGGCGGCGCGGCGGACGGGCTGGTCGGTCTCGTAGCCGAAGACCGAAGGGCCCGTATACGCGGAAATGGACACGGTCGTGGCCTTTCGCGAGGATGGGCGGAACGATATTGGACGAACTCAGTACATGTAATCCGGGATGATGATGCCGCCTTCCCGCTCGTCGCTGGCGCGCAGCGAGGTCGCGGTGGCAAGGCGGCCGTGAAGGAAGCGATGGGCGGCCGCAATGGAGGCTTCCAGCGTTTCCTCGTGGAACCAGCGTGGCGTAAACCGGTTGCAGGAGGACCAGATCCAGAGGGCTGGCGTGGTCGATGCAACCTCCACGCCATCGATGGCGGCGTGGACCGGGCCGATCTGGACGCGGATGGACGGGTCCAGCGCGACAAGATCGGCAAGCGAGCAGGCGGGAGCGTGGCCTGGACAGGCGGTTGGCATGGCATCCTCCTGGGAAGTCGAACGCAGGGCACGATACCCTGCCGGCGCGACATGCACCGTAGGGCCATTCTTGCCGATTGGAAGTGACTTTGCAAAAGAAACCGGGTCTCGCATCGGAACCCGGACCTGAATTCAGTCGGCTGTGGCGCCCCAGAGGGTGGGGAGTGGGCCGTCGGGGCCGAGAACGGGATCGGAGACCGGCAATGGCAGCGCCTCGATGTTGCGGTCGACGCGGGGATGTTCGTCGTCCTCACCGGTGTTGAGGTCCCAGACTTGGCCGGGCGGATAGGCGCCGACGGCGATGAGATCGGGCGACGAGCCGATATTGCGCAGGGCGACGCCGACCGGGATGACGATCACATCCCCGGCCTGCATCTCGACGCGTGGTCCGCCGGAGCCGCCGAGTTCCACGGTGGCCGTGCCGGCTGCGACGCCGAGCACCTCATGGGCCGTGCTGTGGAAGTGATGGTAGTTGAAAATGCCATTCCGCCAGGAATAGCCCCAGCCATTGCGCTGGAAGTGGTCTTCCATCGTGCTGGCCGGATCCCCGTCCTCGAAGACGATGCCCTTGCGATAGACGAGCACCGGGAGGTGGGGGTTGTTTGCGAACGGCGGGTTGGCGGTCACGAGATGCTGTTCGACTGCGGGAGAATCCTCACGGGAGGCGGAGGGGGCCGTGAGAGCAAATGGGTCGTTCGGCAACGCCTTGTCCGTCATGGTCTACCTTCATAGTCGTCGGGAGCCGGGTCACGGAGTCTCTATGAGCGCGGCGCTTCGTCGTCCGGACATGATCGCATGGAAACGGCGGATGCACGACCTGGCGGAACCGGTAGATTGCGAACGGCCTGATTGCGTTGTGTTGCGTGAAATGCGGAAGGAACCGGACCTGTTCCATGCCTATACTTGATACAGGACCCGATCAGGAACCCTCCATCGGATGAGGATATTCCTGTCCGTGGGAGTAGGTGACAGGGCGGGGTGGGTGCCTCACGATCGGAGATGCCGGGATCGCGCCCAGGTCGGACGAGGGTACAGAATCTGCTCGAAACCCTGACACAATCTGTCCGGTGGCCGGCGCAAACTGGAAGAAGCCGTCCAGGCAGCGATGACGTACTATATGTACGGACACCCCGTTTCTGGGGCATGAGCAGAATGCATTCGCGGCGGTCGCCGGTGGGCGATCGCCGCCTTGTGTGGAAGGAAACGCAATGGCATCGACGGTCGCCGCGCTGGAAGCGGCGCCGCCAATCCAGGGACGGGAGCGCACCATCGCGCTCTGGTCGCTCTTCCTGGCGCTTTTCATGGAACTCCTCGACGTGACGATCGTGAATGTCACGTTGCCGTCGATCGAGCGGTCGCTGAAGGCGTCGTCCGGTGAACAGCAATGGATGGTCGCCGCCTACGGTCTCGCGCTGGCGATCGGCCTGATGACCGGCGCGCGGCTTGGCGACATCCATGGCCGCAAACGGCTCTTCGTGATCGGCCTGACCTGTTTCACGCTTTCGTCGCTGCTGTGCGGATTCGCCCACAATCCGGAGATGCTGATCGTCTCGCGCGCGTTGCAGGGCTTCTCGTCGGCGATGATGATCCCGCAGGTGCTGAGCAGCATCCAGGTCATGTATCGCCCGTCGGACGCGGGTCGGCGATGGCCGGGTTCTCCGCGCTGGCGGGGGTGGCGGCGGTCTCCGGGCCGATCCTCGGGGCGGTGCTGACCGACGCCGATCTCTTCGGGCTCGGCTGGCGCTCGATCTTCCTCGTCAACGTGCCGGTGGGCATCGTCGCGGTCTCGATGGCGCTCCGTCTCGTGCCAGAGTCGTTCGCTCCCAGCCGGCCGAAGCTCGATATCCCTGGTGTGCTAGTGCTGGCGGTGGGCCTGCTGGCGATCCTGTATCCGTTGATGATGGGGCAGGAGAAGGACTGGCCGGCCTGGACCTTCATCAGCATGGTTGTCGGCGTCCTGATCCTCGCGGGGTTCGTCTTTCTGCAGCGACGGGAAGCGATGGCCGGCGGCGAGCCGCTGGTCGATCTGTCGCTCTTCGGCATTCGCTCCTACGCGAGTGGCATCTTCACGATCTTCGTCTTCTTTATGGCGATGTCTGGCTACTTCCTCGTGCAGACGATCTACATGCAGGAGGGGCTGCATTTCAGTATCCTGCGCGCCGGCCTGACGATGATCCCGTTCTCGATCGGCGTGTCGCTGTTCGCCGGGCTTTCGGCGGCGAAGCTGGTCGGGATCATGGGGCGCAAGGTGCTGCAACTCGGCCCGATCGTGATGGGGATCGGCCTGCTGCTGACCCTCTTCATCTTTCTCCGCGATGGGGTGGACACCTCGTCGTGGGCGCTGGCGCCGGGCCTGTTCATCGCCGGCGCGGGCATGGGCATGGTCGTTGCACCCATTGGCATCTTCGTGCTCTCGGAGGTTCCTGTCAGCAAGGCCGGTCCGGCGTCCGGACTCTACAACACGATCCAGCAACTGGCCGGGGCTGTCGGCGTGGCGATCATCGGCACGGTCTTCTTCAACCGGATCGAGCACTATTTCACGGCGAACGGCGCCGCGATCCAGACGGGGGCAATGACGCCGGACAAGCCGTGGACCAGCAGTTACGAGGTGACGGTCTGGGTGATGATCGCGTTCATGGTTGCCGCGACGCTGGCAGCCAGCCTGTTGCCCGCGCATCCGACCTACGATGATTCGGCGATGGGACACTGATTGTCCCTGCGAAATCCGAATCGACACACCAGCAACCGCCCGGCCCTTCCTGCAAGGGCCGGGCGGTTGCTGGCTGGCTGGTTGAATGCATGCTTCCCACCCAGACTCAACCTCCTACATCCGCGTTCGATAGGGTTGCGAATGCATGCAGGCGCGTTTGGAGGGGCCGACCGATGTTCAACGGTAGCGCTACTCAGGCGCGGTCGCTACGCTCCTCATGGATGGACTTGACGTAGCTGCGTCGACGGACTGTATTAAACCTATCAGTATAATACTGGTCGATTGAACACCGTCGATACCGGATTGGAGGGTGACATGCAGCGAGTCGATGAGTTGAGCCGCACCTTCGCTGCGCTTGCCGACCCCACTCGCAGGGCGTTGCTCGCCCGGCTTGCGGAGGGATCGTTCACGGTGGGCGAGCTTGCCGAGCCGTTCGAGATGACCTTCGCGGCCGTGTCCAAGCACTTGCGGGTCCTGGAGGGCGCGGGGCTGGTCAGCCGTGGGCGGGAGGCCCAGTACCGCCCGGCTTCGCTCGATGCCCGCCCGCTGCGTGCCGCCGCGGCATGGATCGGCGACTACCAGCAGTTCTGGGCCGACAGTTTCGACGCCCTCGACGACCACCTGACCACCCTCACGAACAAGGAGCAGCAGTGACCGGCATCACCACCGACGGCATCGAAATCGACCGCGACTTCGCCGCCTGGACGACACCGCAGCACTTCGCACGATGGTTCGGCGGAAAGGACGTCCAGGTACCGCTCGACAGCCTCGACTTCATCGCCGAGCCCGGCCGGACATGGACCGCTCAGATGGCCCTGCCCGATGGCAACACGATCGACTGGACCGGCGACTTCATCGAGGTCGTCCCCCATGAGCGTCTCGTATTCACCATCACCGACCGCCCGGCTGAGCCGGGCCGGGCCGGGCCACGATCGTTGTCGAGCGCACCGCCATCGCTGGCGGAACCCGGATGCACTTCACCCAGGAGACCCCGGGCTTCACGCCCGAGCAGCAGCACGGCGTCCTCGCCGGCTGGCAGGCATTCATCGACGAACTCGAGCAGATCGCGGTGGCATAGCATGCCGGGACCATCCACCTGCCGGAACCGCAACGAGACCGGCCGGGCTGCCCACGATGCGCGTGGGCGACGATCTGTCCGAAGCGCAAACCGACGCCTCTGTGCTTGCTGTCTTGAATGCGCTCTCGGCCCTCCAGTGTCACACCGCCGCTCGGGCCTTGCCTTTCTTCCTGGCGAGAGCTGGTTCTGGCATCCTGATCTGATGGGTGAGTGGCGTGCCGATGCCCGGGTTCTGGATGTATTCCGTGTAGTGGCCCTGCCAGTCGCGGACCCAGCCGTTGCGGAACTCGACGATGCGCGTGCAGATGCGGTCGAGGAAGTAGCGGTCGTGCGAGATCGTGAGGATCGTGCCGTCGAAATCGAGCAGGGCTCGCTCCAGCTCCTCCACCGACGGGATGTCGAGGTTGTTCGTCGGCTCGTCGAGGATCAGGAAGTTTGCGCCGGTGAGGATCAGGCCGGCGATCTGCAGTCGGCTCCGTTCGCCGCCGCTGAGGTCGCCAATTCGCCCGAGGGCGCTCGTGCGGTCGAAGGTGAAGGCGACCAGCGCCGAGAGCGCCTGCTGCTCGTTCAGCGGTTTCAGGCGGCGGACGAAGTCGATCGGCGTCATGTCCGGATCGAGCGATTCGTGCTCTTGCGCGTAGTAGCCGGGCACGATGGACGAGCCGATACGCAGCGATCCCTCGGTTGGTTTCTCCCTGCCGAGCAGCATCCGGATGAACGTCGTCTTGCCGGCGCCATTCGGCCCGACGATGCCGATGCGTTCGCCGTGCCGGATCGTGAGGTCGAACGGTTCGAGCAGGCGGCGGTCCCCGAATGCCTTGCCGACGCCAGCCGCCTCCGCGACGAGCGTGCCACCGCGATTGGCGTCGAACGCGACCTTGATGCGGTCCCGCGCGAGCCGCGGTGCCGGCGTGGCTTCCAGCTTCGCCTTTTCCTCCTGATATCGTCGCCGCATGTTCTCGGCGCGGGAGGCGAACTTCGGGTTCTGGCGCGCCCACTGCGTGATTTCTTCCGAACTCTCCTTCAACCGCTGGACCTCGCGTTCCTGGATCTCGCGGAGGGCGAGCGTGCGCTCGATCTTCGCACGCTTCTGCTCCTGGAAGGCGGTGTAGTTGCCCGGCCAGGCCGTGACCTTGCCGTCCTCCAGATCCACGATCTCGGTGGCGACGCGATCGATCAGGTAGCGGTCGTGGGTGATGATGCCAACCGCACCGGGATAGCTGACGAGATAATCCTCCAGCCAGCGTTTCGCCCGGACGTCGAGGTGGTTGTCGGGCTCGTCGAGGAGCAGGACATCGGGCTGCTCGGTGAGGAAACGCGCGATGCCGACGAGTTTCTTCTCGCCGCCGCTGAGCGTGCCGAAGGGCTGTTCCCAGACGGTGTCCGGCAGGCCGAGGCCGATCAGGATGTCCAGCACGCGATCGCCGGCGTCGCTGGCGTTGTTCGCGGCCATCACATCGTCCTCGCGGGAGAGCAGGGCATTGTACTGGTCGATGACATCGGCCAGCTCGTCGTCGGAAAGCGGTTCGGCCATCTTCATCTCAAGGGCGGCGAGCTGGCCGCCGATGGCGTCCGCGGTGCCGACGACCTCGCCGACGAGCGCGATCGGCGTCTTTGCCGGATCGAGCCGGACATCCTGGGTGAGATAGCCGAGCGTGAGGCCGCGCTGGTGGGTGACGGCGCCCTTGAACGGCTGTTCCTGCTTGGCGAGCAGGCGGAAGAGGGAGCTTTTGCCGCTGCCATTCTCGCCGATGAGGGCGATGCGTTCACCGGACTTCAGCTCGAAGGAGAGATTGTCGAAGATCTGGTTGCCGCCGTAGGCCCAGGAGACGTTCGCGGCCTGGATGAGGGTTGCCATGTCGGAATACTGCTCCGTGGTGTCGAGGAGGGGCGATGACGGCGGCTGGTCCAGGACATGAAAAAGCCCCGTCGAACGATGTCGAGGGGAAGATGGGTGCGTGATGGCTGTCCGTGACTGGACATCGCCCGAGGATGGGATGCCAGCGTTTCACGGGGTCAACTGGGCGCACTTCTCCCATGTGGTGTTCTGGATCGCGCCCTTGTAGCGGTATCCGACCATCTGGAAGAACATGCCGACCATCGACCTCGTACGTGGATCGGTACGATCGCCGCCCGTTGCGACGATGGTTCACCGGCTCGCGACCGATTTGCCCCTCTAGCCTACGGGCTGGCTTGTGCATTCGTCAATGTTCGCTTGGTGGATGTGGTCAGGGAGACGGCACTCGCTGGGCGAGGAGCATCCCCGGCCAGCCCTTTACCTCGAATGGATGGACGCGCTGGAAACCCTGCGACTCATAGTACCGGACCAGGGCGCCATCGCCGCCCGCGAAGCAGTCCACGCGCAGGAGGTCGATGCCACGTTCGCGGGCGATCGCCTTCGCGTGGTCGAGCAAGGCACCCCCGAAGTTCCTTCCGCGATACGCTGGATCGGTGATGAGCAGCCGCACGTAGAGCTCACGCTCACTGGCGGGGTCGATGTAGGGCATCGGCGCCTCGTTGACGAGCGTTGCGCCGACAACCCGGCCATGCGAGTCGACGGCCACCCAGATATCACCTTCCGCGATCAGCTCTCGCACGCGATCTACTTTTGCCGGATCGGTAGACCATGGTTCCGTGCCCCATTGCTCCGGTTGTCCGCGCTCGACAAGCCAAGCGACGGCAGCATCGAAGAGCGACATCACGGCGTCGAGGTCATCCACGCTGCCGGGGCGGTGGGAGAAGGGCACGGTGTCGGTCACGGGTGGGGCCTCCAGAGGTGCGACGGAACGAACCGGGTCATGCTGCCACGTCGGAGCGCCGCAGGCAACGTGGCGGAGGGGGCCGCGTGAACCGTGCGATTCCGTGTCGTCGCGTCGGCTTATGCGACCTCACGGGCCGGGACCTGACCGCTCTCGGTGTTTCGCGCCCGGATCATCGCCCATCCGACGAGCGTGGCAGCCACGAGCGTGAGCGCGAGACCCACGATCTCGATCGCTTCCTCGAACTGCGCGGCCTGGTCCGCCGTCCAGACGGATGCGGTGATGTCGCCAGTGAACAACGCTGCAAGGATGGTTCCGGTGAGGGCAACGCCGATACCGGAGGTGACCTCACTGGAGGTGTCGACCAGTGCCGCCCCGATGGTGGTCCGGTTCTCCGGAAGACCGTGGAGCACGTTGTTCGCCGCGACCACGCCGACCACGCGCATGCCGGCCGCGACGAGCACGAGGGCGACGGCAACCCAGAGATATCCGCATCGGCTCAGCAGACCGAAGACCGCGAGTCCGAACACGACCGCGCCGGCGCTGAGCCATGCGGCGCGATCGAGGCCGACGTGCCGCACGAACGGATCGACGAGCGAACTGCCCGCGATGAGGACGAATGCCTGTGGCAACGTTCCGATAGCCGCTTGGGCGGGCGACCAGCCCCAGGCGAATTGCAGCTGCAGCGTCACCATGTAGCCGAGACCGGCAATCGCCAGGCCGGCGGCGGCCTTGTAGGCGAGACCGCTGGATACGAGTGGGCGAGCCACAAGGCTCAGATCGAGAAGCGGGAAGCGGGCCGAACGTTCCCGCAGGAAGAAGAGAGCCGCCGCGACGATCGCCGCGGCGGTGGCCGACCAGGGTGCCCACGAGCCGGTGCCTTCATTCACGAACAGGGTCGGTGCGACAAGGGCGAGGGCGATCGTCGCCGTGCCGAGGACCGCGCCGGCGATGTCGATCGGGTCGAGACGCAGGTCGGCGACCTCATCCGCCGCGATGCCGAAGCGGATACCGGCGAGCGCGAGCACGGCGACGGGTACATTCACCAGGAGGAGAATCTGCCAGGGAGCGATCGTGAGGACGAAGCCGCCCGCTGTAGGGCCGATCGCCATTCCTATCAGACCCACCGTCGAGATGAGTGTGATCGCGCGGACGCGCAGTCTCTCACCATCGAAGAGCCGGAAGGCCAGGGCCATCGAACCGGGAGTCGTCATCGCCGCTGCGACGCCCATCACGGCCCGGACGGCGATCAGGTGTTCCGCGCTGGTGACGAAGGCGGTTGCGAGGCTTGCGATGCCGAGCAGGGCCAGTCCGGCGAGCATGATCCGCCGCCGGCCGAACCGGTCGGCGATCGCGCCGAATACCAGCATCAGGCCGCCGAACACGACCATGTAGGCACCGGTTACCCACTGCAGCGCGGTGGTCGATGCGTGCAGGTCGCGGCCGATCGTGGGCAGCGCGACATTCAGGATCGAGTTGTCGAGCATCTCGAAGAGGAAGACGGCGGAGAGACCGGCGAGGGCGATCCATGCCTCTCGCAGCGATTGCGGTTTGCGTGGCGGGGGCTGAATGACTGGATACCGGTAGCGGGTTTTGTCGCGGTGGGCGCTCAAGCGCGCTCCTTTGGTGAGGGGAACGATCGTTGCCGGAGTTGGGAGAGGGGGTGGCCTGCCGGGCGGTGGCGTCGCCATGTGGATCAGGTGGGCGCGACCACCGGACGTGGTGATGCTTACACCGTAAGTCTGTTATGATGATGAACCTTACGGTGTATGTTGTCAAGGGGTCGTCCACACGATGTAAGGGGAGACGATGCCGCGCGAACGTCCTAATCTCACGTACAATCTGATCGTCGATGAAGCGCTCGACCTGCTCGATGCCGAGGGGCTGGAGGGCTTCAGCATGCGCAAGCTCGCCGCCCGGCTGGGGGTGGAGGCAATGTCCATCTACCATCATCTCCCGAACCGGCAGGCGATTCTCGTTGCCGTTGCGGACCGGATCGTCGGCGAGATCCGGCTGCCCATGAGCGATAGTCCTTGGCGGATGCGCCTGGGGCAATTTGCCGAGGATGCCTACCGGGTGTTCATGGCGCATCCGGCGATGGTCACGATTCTGGCGACCGAGATCGCCGATCCTACCGATCCCCAGTCCCTTGCACCGGTCGATTCGATCATGGCGACGTTGGAGGGAGCTGGATTCACTCCGGTCGAGCGCGTGACGATCTTTCATGCGTTGACGTCGATCGTTTTTGGGTTCGTGCTGATGTACAGCCAGGGGATCGTTCGATCGGGACGATGGAACGCGGACGACCGGTCCGATCCCGCCAAGGCCATTCGCGCTCACGCGACCGAGGTGCCGCACATTGCAGCGTTGCTCCCGGCCTTCGCCGCTACGCCACCGGGAGACGATTTTCGCCTGGCGCTTCGCCTCTTCCTCGACGGATTGGAGCGCGAGCATCGCGGCGGAGGCAGTGCGAGCGCTTGACTCAGTGCTGCATCCATTCGCGGTGAGTCACGGCCGGGATGCTAGGATGGTTTCCGGACACGATCGGTCCGCACGTAGCCACGTTCACGGAGGTTGATCGTATGAGTACATCGCGTATCGCCGTTACCCACGTCGGCAGTCTGCCCCGTCCCGATGCCCTGATCGAGGCGAACCGGCAGCGGTTGGAGGCGGGCGGTGAGCTGAAAGGATTTGCCGGGATCCTCAGCACCGCGGTCGAGGATGTGGTCGCGAAGCAGAAGGCTGTCGGCATCACGATTCCGAACGACGGCGAATACGGCAAGGCGATGTCCGGCAGGGTCGACTACGGCGCCTGGTGGTCGTATTCCTTCCAGCGTGTCGGCGGCACCGAACTCGCGCAGCTGGATCCGGATGCCGCTCCACCGACCCACCGGTCGACGCCGGGCCACATCGTCCTGACGAGCTTCCCGGACCGGCGGGACTGGACCGAATTCGCCGAGGCCTACGCGGACCCGACGAGCGGCATTCACATCGCGGCGCGTGGCGGCTTCGCGCTGCCGGTGGCGACCGGGCCGATCTCCTATACCGGCCAGGATCAGGTGGCGAGCGACATCGCAAACCTGAAGGCGGCACTGGCGAAGAATGATTACCGGACGGAGGACGGTTTCATCACCTCGGTCTCGCCGGGCAGCGCCGCGCGGATCGGCAACGCGTACTACAAGACCGAGGAGGAGTTCATCTACGCCTGGGCCGATGTGATGCGCGAGGAGTACAAGGCGATCCTCGATGCCGGGCTGACGCTGCAGATCGACGACCCGTCCATCGCGGAGAACTGGGACCAGATCAAGCCAGAGCCGAGTGTGGAGGACTATCTGGCCTTCACGAAGATCCGGATCGATGCGATCAACCTCGCGGTCCGTGGGCTCCCGCAGGACCGGATTCGCCTGCATATCTGTTGGGGCAGCTGGCACGGACCGCACACCACGGACATCGAGTTCCGCCACATCGTGAATCTCGTGTTGCAGGCGAATGTCGGTGCCTACAGCTTCGAGGGTGCGAATGCCCGCCACGAGCACGAGTGGAAGATCTGGAAGGACGTGAAGCTGCCGGAGGGCAAGAAGATCATCCCGGGTGTGGTCGGCCACGCGACGAACGTGGTGGAGCATCCGGAACTGGTCGCCGACCGCATCGAGAACTTCGCCCGGCTCGTGGGATCGGAGAACGTAGTCGCTTCGACGGATTGCGGTCTTGGCGGGCGGATCCATCCGCAGATCGCGTGGGCGAAGCTGGAGGCGCTGGGCAAGGGCGCGGCGATCGCGTCCGAGCGCCTCTTCGGCACCGGCGCGCCGACCTCCGTCGCCGGCTGACTGCCGCAACCCGTCCGAATGACTGGCAAGGGAGGCGCCCGTCTGGAGTGCCTTCCTTGTTGCGCTCTGCCGTACGATGGATGCACATGGATGAGGCGGGAAAGGAACGTGTGGCAATGGAACGGAACAGCGGTGCGGTGACCTACCTCCTGATGCCGAGTCCGCTTCTTGGCGGCTCGGTCTGGGAGCCGGTCGCGGAGGCATTGCGGGCGAGCGGTCACGACGCGTTCATCGTGCCGCCGATGCGAACGGTTCCATCGTCTCCTGCCGATGTCATCGGGCATCTGCTCGATGTCGTGCCAGCGAATGGGTGTTTCGTGCTCGTTCCCCACAGCAACGCCGGGCTCTTCGTGCCGGCCCTGATCGCGGTGCGATCCGTGGCAACCACCGTGTTCGTGGATGCCCGGCTGCCTCCGGCGTCGGGCCAGGTGGTTGGCGCCGAGGGGGAATTCCTGCACGTTCTGGCCGGGATGGCGGATGGGGACGGGACGTTACCGCCGTGGACGCGATGGTGGAGCGAGGAGGATCTGGAAGCGCTCTATCCCACAGTCGAGGCGCGACAGCGGGTGGAGCGGGAAGCGCCCCGGCTGCCGCTGTCCTACTTCCGGGCCGCGGTCGCGGTCCCGCCTGGATGGGACCATGCTGGCGGCGCCTATCTCGCGTTTTGCGAGACCTATCGTGCCGAACGCGACGGTGCCGCCCGACGCGGATGGCCGACGGCGACCATCCCGGGCGGTCATCTGCACATGCTGCACGATCCGACCGGTGTCGCTGGCTGGATCGTGCGCCTGAGTGCAGAGGCTATGCGTCTGGGATCGGCTGCGCAATTGCAGTGAGTGACGCACTGCCTGCTTCGGCGCGGTCAGCGAGGAGGCGGTTCGCGGCGCTGATAACGGCCTGCAACGAGGCGAGCAGCACCGACGAGTCGATGCCGATGCCCCAGGCCGACGCCCCGTTCTCGCCGAGGCGGGCCTCGATCAGGGTGATGGCGTCGCTGCCCTTGCCGAGCGTGAGCGACTGCTGGGTCAGGTGAACGATGTCGAGCGTGATCCCGAGCTCGCCGAGTGTGTCCGTGAGCGCGGAGACCGGTCCGTGCCCGACGCCTTCGACATCCCTCGTATCGCCGTCGAATGTGAAGGTCGCGTGCAGCCGATCCCCGCCCGGTCCGGTTGTGGCGAGCGACCAGCTGTCGAGCTGGATGGCGTCGTTCGGTCGCAGGTAGGTGTCCAGGAAGAGCTGGCGGATGCGAGCCGGCGCCAGTTCCTCGCCGGTGGCGTCCGTCTCACGCTGGACGACCCGTGCGAAATCGACCTGCAGCGGACGCGGGAGGTCGATGCCGAGCTCCTGCGCGACCACCCAGGCGATGCCGCCCTTGCCGGACTGGCTGTTGACGCGGATCAGCGCCTCGTAGGTACGGCCGACATCGGCGGGGTCGATTGGCAGGTAGGGGATGTCCCATGGCGCCTGCGACGGTTCGACACCCAATGCGGCGGCTCGTTCGCGGTGATGGGCGAACGCCTTGCGGATCGCGTCCTGATGGGTGCCGGAGAAGGCGGTGTAGACGAGGTTGCCGGCGTAGGGGTGGCGCTCGTGGATGCCGAGGCGGTTGCACCAAGTGACCACGTCGCGGATGGCGTCGATGTCGGAGAGGTCAAGCTGCGGGTCGATCCCTTCGGCGTAGAGGTTGAGGGCGAGCGTGACGAGGTCCACGTTACCGGTGCGTTCGCCGTTGCCGAAGAGGCAGCCCTCGATGCGGTCCGCGCCGGCAAGCGTCGCCAGTTCGGCGCAGGCAACGCCCGTGCCGCGGTCATTGTGCGGGTGGATCGAGAGGATGACATTTTCTCGCCGGTCGAGGTGGCGGTGCATGTATTCGATCTGGTCGGCGTAGACATTGGGGGACGCGATCTCCACGGTCGCCGGCAGGTTGTGGATCACCGGCCGGTCGGGCGAGGCGTCCCAGAGCGCGGTCATCCGGTTGCAGACCTCCAGAATGAAGTCCGGCTCCGTCTGGTTGAAGACCTCCGGTGAGAACTGGAAGCTGATGCCCGGCCGGTCGTCCGCCGCGCGGAGGATGGCCTCGCCTCCAGCCACGATCAGGTCGAGCAGGCTTTCGCGGCTGTGGCGGAGCACTCGTTCGCGCCAGATCGGCGCCGTCGCGGTATACATGTGGATGACGACGTTCGGCAGGCCCTCGATCGCCGCGAACGTGCGGGCGATCAGGTCGGGACGGGCTGGGGTGAAGGCAACGACAGTGACATCGTCCGGGATCAGGTCCTCCCGGACGAGCATGCGGAAGAAGTCGAACTCGGTCTGGCTGGCGGATGGGTAGCCGATCTCGATCTCCTTGAAACCGGTGCGCAGGAGGAGGTCGAGCATGCGACGCTTGCGGTCCGGGCCCATCGGTTCGGCCAGCGCCTGGTTCCCGTCACAGAGGTCGACCGGCACCCAGAGCGGCGCGTGAGTGAGTTGCCGAGGCGGCCAGGTGCGATCGGGAAGATCCGGGATCTGCACGCGTTCGCGGGCCGGGCGGTAGCGGTGATATGGCATGGGCGATGGCCGTTGCCGATTCCAGAAGGGAGATTCGGTGGTCGTTGGCATGGACGGCTCGCCTACATGGATATCCTCGCCCTCGCCCCGACCCCGGCCCAGACAGCAAGCGAGATGCACCGGGCCATCTACGATGCGATCTGGTACCAGGACGGAGAGCGGGCGGCAGCGGTCAGCCGCGAACATCTCGAACGCATGCACGCCCGGCTTGCGGACTGGTCTTGACGGGCAATGGCTCCTGGTGTGGCGGACGGACCAGTGCCAACACCACGCCGAGCGCGGCGACGGCCGTAAGCACTGGCACGGCGGCCTTCGCGGCACGCTGCGGGAGCACGAGCTCGAAGAGGGGCACTGGATCGCCGATCCGTTGTTGAAGCGGTCCGAGCGGGCAGTTCCCCTTCCCGGTCACGAGACCGACGCCTTCCGCGCTCAGCGCCGCGATGGCGACCCCGAGTGCGCGGTCCCGGCGCCGGGTGATCGCGCAATACCAGACGTAGCCGAGGCAGGTCATCTCGGCAATCGCAATGGCTGTGTGGAGACCGCGAAAGGCGATGGCGGCGGGGGAGAGGGGCATGCCGGGATTCTCCTGGTGCGAGCGCGATGCCGTCGATATCCGAAACGGTCTGTCCATCGAGCGCGAGCGGCCGACGCTGGCTCATGTGCTCGTCGCGACTGCGGTCTGGTAGCGGGCGATGACGGCTTGCATCGCAGTGGTCAGTTCGGGGCTGCCGTCGACCGTGAAGGGGACATCGAGGAAGCCGATCCAGACGGCCATCGATTCCGGGCTATCCGATCCGCAGGTGAGGTGACAGGCGGTGTCGTCGATCGGCTCGATGGTGCCGATGGAGGGATGGATCTTGGGAATCACCTCCTCGGCCGGTGCGTGCAGGATGAGCCGCGCGCGGAACTGCCATGACGCGCGGGAGATATTCTGCGCGATATAGGCGGAGAGGTCCTCGTCCGGCAGTGGCCGAGGCGTGAAGAGGAGGCCAGTAGGATCGAGCCGGTTGATGCGGTCCAGCCGGAAGGTGCGCCAGTCGTCGCGCTCGCGGTCGAAGGCGATGAGGTACCAGCGGTACCCCCAGTTCACCACGCGATAGGGTTCGACGATCCGGCGGCTGGCTACTCCGTCGCGCCGCGTGTAGGTGATGCGCATGGCCTCGCGGTCGCGGCAGGCATTCGTGAGCGAGGCCAGCGTCTCGGCATTGGCGTCGTTCGTGGGTTCATACGGACTGATCGTCTGCGCGAACACGCGAAGGGCCGCCACGCGACGGCGCAGCCGGGTCGGCAGGACGCCTTCGAGTTTGACCAACGCCCGGGTGGCGGCGTCGTCCATACCGGCGATGCCGCCGGTTGCCGCGCGCCCAAGGCTGACGGCGATGGCAACTGCCTCGTCGTCCTCCAGCAGGAGTGGCGGCATCGTTGCGCCGGGACCGAGACGATAGCCGCCGGCCATCCCGCGTGTGGCCTCGACGGGATACCCGAGCTGGCGCAGCCGGTCGATGTCCTTGCGAATGGTGCGTTCGCTGACTTCCAGCCGTCGTGCGAGTTCCGGCCCCGGCCATTCGCGGTGGGCCTGGAGCAATGCGAGGAGACGTAGGAGGCGAGCTGAGGTTTCGAGCACCGGGAGGATCTCCTTGCTGGACTCCGCGACTGATCGGGGGCGATCGAGGGAAGGAGTGTAGACCTTCTTTCGATCGCCCCTTGTCACGTGTGCATGCCGAAATCGACAAGGGTGGTCGTTGCGGTCGGTTCGGCGAAGGCGAGGAGGCGCAAACCCTCGGCCTCGATCTCTTCCCGTGCTCCGGGCGATACGTCGTGGAAGAGGTCGACGATCAGGATTGCCGCGTCTTTCTGCCGGGTGATGGAGGCGATACCCGCCGCGAAGCCATCGACTAGGACGGTCGGGCGCACGAGTCCGTTTTGCGTGAAGATCAGGTGCTTGCGACCCGGCGGCATGATGCGCTGGCGATCCTTGTAGCCGATCAGGACGTTGTCGAACGGGGCGAGGATACGGACTGGAACGGGCGCATCCTCGTCGGGACGCGGTGCGTTCGGCAGGTCGAAGAGTTCGCGTCCATCCGCGTTCCGGAAGGTCACAAGCCGGTCGCGAAGCCGGTCGAATACGGCGTCGAGCCGCGTCAGGCCGCTCCACGCCTGGGCATCCTGCACGCTGGCCGGGCCGAAGGCGGCGAGGTAGCGAAGGATGACGCCGTCGAGACCCGGTGTGGACGGTATCTCGCGGCCGGTCCAGGCCTCCAGCGTGGTCAACACGGGTGATCCGGACTGTCCCCACAACCCGCGTGGCGGTACCTGCACCAGCGGCAGGATGTAGTTGATCGCTCGCGTCATGATGTGGGGATTGGCGTCCGGCCAGCGCCGTGCCAGGTCCTTGCGCAACACGGCCATCGACCGTGGTTCGCGCTGCAGCTCGGTGCGGGCGAAGGCCAGCAGATCCGCAAGGTCGATCGTCTCCATCAGCGTGCGGTAGTCTGCCGCTCCCCCGAGCTTGCGGGCGGTGCTGTCCTGGGTGAGGGCGCGCATCGTCAGGGCATCGTCGGCTGTATGCAGATGGATGGTGCCGCGCATGGTGACGATCCGCACCAGCGAGCGGTCGAGAATGCCGGCGGAAAGATCGTCGGGGGAGAACGGATCGAGCCGGGACCAGAGTCCGTAATAGGGCGCCAGCGGAGCCTGGGCTTGCAGGCCACCGAGGTGGGCGATCATCTCTGGGACGGGCATCGTCGTGCGGGCGATCAGGTGCTGGCGGGCGAGCGTCGCGCGGTTCAATGCACGCTGGTCGAGCACCGGCGCCTCCGGATTCCCATGTTGGCGGGACTGCGGCGCGCGGGTGGGTCGGGAAGGGACGGTTGGCACAGGCGTTCTCCGCGGTGGGACCGTGGGCAGGTCGATACCGCGAGCATAGCCTGCATTCCGGTACGAAACGGTCCTGATTTGTGCGCTCACTGCAGCAGGATACGAGCGGGTTGCCGACCCACAAGGATCGCCCCTACACGCCACGATGTCGCATGCGTGGCCATCATTCTGGATTCTGCTGTAACCGACAGCCTGCGGATCGATCCGCAGGCTGTCGGGCGTATCGTGAGATCCCGGATCGGATCACTCCGCGTGGGACACCTCGATATAGGTGTCGTTGAGCGACTGCCACGCGGGCAGGAAGTCCAGATACCACGCCGGCCAGTCCACCGCCTTTCCGACGAGTGCCTCCGCGAGGTGATCGAGGTGGACGTGCCAGCCCGCCAATGACATCGGCACCCACTTGGCCTCGCCGGTGAACTCATTCGTGAAGGTAAGGCGGGTCGAGGATGGGGAGGTCTCCGCGAGTTCCCAGCGGAGCAGCCCATGATCGGAGTTGGTGTGTTCGATCAACCGTGGCGGATCGAGACGCTGGACGATTCCGGTCGTCCAGTGTCGCGGCTTGCCGTCGTCGCTGTTCAACCAGCGGGCATCGAACTGCCCGCCGGGACGCAGGTCGATTCGCGTCTCCGCCCACCAACGAATGGTCATTGCGGGATTCGTGATCGCCTCCCAGACCTGAACGATCGGGTGTGGAAAGTCCCGTATGAATGTGAGCGTGAAGCGATCGTCGCCCTGCTGCTTCAGTGTGCCCAGTGGGAAGCGTGCCATGTCCGTATTCTGCGTCGTGGCTGTGGCCGTGTCTTCCGTCATGAATCGGTCTCCTCGTCGGTGATTGGCTGGGGGGTGTCGAGCACCTTGCCCAGTGTGTCGAAGGCATGCGACCAGAGACGACGATAGTCATCAAGCCAACGGTCGAGCTCGGCAAACTGCATGCGCTCAAGTTGGTAGACACGGGATTGTCCCTTCTGCACGACAGAAACGAATCCGGTCTCGCGCAGGACGCGCAGGTGCCGGGAGACTCCCGGCTGGCTCAATCCGGTGCGTTCCACGAGTTCGCCCACGGCATGCGGCCGGTCGCGCAGGAGTGACAGGATCTGGCGGCGGTGCGGATCGACGAGCACGTCAAAGGTCGCTTGCATGACTATATATTACTCATGGATTATATATGTGTCAATGAATATGTAGCATTTGTCCATGTACGAGGAGACCATCCAGTGCCGAATGTCGGAATTGGTCAGACGTGGAGGGCACGGGCGACCTTGTGGTCCAGGTCGTCCCAGCGGTCGATGGAGGCGCTGTAAGCGAGGTCGCCAAGGGCGATGTGCAGCGTGCAGGCGCGGAGGCGTTCGGCGAACGCGGGGACGACACCGGTCCGCGTGAGATGATCCCGGACGGCGCTCACGAAGTCGATGGATTCCCACGCCGGGTACCAGGGCTGCCAGTATGCGAACCAGGCGAGGTCGTAGAGCGGGTCGCCGGTCATCGCGCAGCCCCAATCGAAGAGGGCGGAGATGCGGTGCTCGTCCGGATCGCAGAAGACGTTGAAGTTCAGCATGTCGCTGTGGATGAGGTGGCGTCCGACCTCGATCTCCGCTGCGTCGACCGCCTTCAGCGACGTTTCGAGCCGGTCGAGCAGGATGCGCCAGGCGTCGAGGCCGAAGCGCGATGCTTCCAGCTTGCGCAGCCAGCCGTGGCCGCGCCCCTCCGGATGGTCCACGGCAACATCGAGCAGGGCGTTCCGCCAGGTCGCATGCGGGGCGTTCCCGGTCACATCCCAGCCGCCGTATCCGGTCGTGCGGGAGAGGTCGGCTTCCCGCATGGCATCAAAGGTCGCGAGCAGTGACGGCAGCAGGGCGCGCATCTCGGCCTCGTCGAGGGCATCGATGAAGGTTCCTTCGGCTCGGGTCGAGATGCAGGCGAAGAGTCCGTCGCCGATCTCCGGCACGGGCTCGATGGCGAGCACCTTCGGAATGGGCATACAGTCGGTCGTGAAGCCTGCCGTGAGGCGATCGCGCTGGAAATCGTCGACGTGCTTGCCGATGCGGACGACGAGCGCGGTCTCCCCATGCGTGAAGCCGAACGCGCGCGACCATGCGCCCGACCCGAGTGGCGCGAGGTCCTGGATGTCGCCGCCCACGATCCGGGTGACGGCGGTGTGCAGGCGGTCGGACGAGATGTCGAGGGCGGAATTGGTCACGGCGTCTCCATGAGCGAGATGACAGCATCCCGGAGGGCGGCGCGGAGTTCGTTCGGATGCGTCAGCCAGAGATTGTGATCGGCGTCCGGGATGGTTTCCAGACGGGCATCCGGCATCAGGCGGACGACCTGCTCGGCAGGCCAGTTCGGGCGGATATCGCCGCCGGCCTGAATCGCGACCATCGGTGCGCGCAGATCGGCGATCCGGCGCAGGATGTCCGGTTGCCGGAAGTAGGCGCGGGCGCTGAGGTTACCAACGCGGTTGACCTCCATATTGGCTGGGAAGGTGTAGTCGAGTTCGCGTTCCCGGCCTTCGTCCTTGCCACGATGGTAGGCCTCGCTCCAGCTGCGGTCGTTCTGGATGCCTGCTCCGGCGATGTAGAGGATCCCTCGCGTGCGTTCCGGGTATTCGAGGGCATAGACGAGCGAGATCAGCGCGCCGTGGGAGTGCCCGCCGACGATCCAGCGCTCGAATCCGAGGTGCGCGCGAATGGTGTCGAGGTCGCGGACGGTGGTGAGCAGGTCGTAGCGGGTCGGATCGTCGGTCGCACTTCGACCACACCCACGCGCCTCCCAGCGGACGACCTGACCGAGGTCCTCGATCATTGTGGCAACGAGACCGAGGTAGTCGCAACAGCCCGCGCCGCCGTTGGTGAGCACGAGAGGATCACCAGCTCCGGATGTCGTGATCCAGAGCCGGGTATCGCCGATCGGAACGATTGCGCCGTGGTCCGATTGCATGCCGGAGTGCCTCCCTGCGACGAAACGTGGAGGCGAATGATCGCACAAGACGAACCGGGGATGCGATCATCGCATCCCCGGTTCGCGTGGTTCCGATGCCGGATCGGTGGGCTAGATGTCGGCCGGGAACTCCGGCAGCTTCGCCACGCGGTAGACACCGCCGGACCCTGCCTCCGAGACGACCTCGACGCCGCTGGAGCGCCCTTCCATCTCGAACGCGCCGAAGTCGACGATCCAGAGGGAGCCGTCCTTCGGGTTGAAGCGGACATCAATCGGGCGGTGCATACCCTCCGTGAGGAGGATGTGCTGCTTCCAGTCGCTCGTGCGAACGAGCACCAGCGCGCGGCCGACGGTCGGGTGGCCGGCCGCAGCGGTCATCGGCGTCTCGTCACCGAAGAGGGCCGCGACGAGGATGCCGCCGTTCGAGGACGGATCGACGTCGAACTTGGTGGAAGCGGTGTGCGTCTCGAACTCGACGAGCGGCGCCTCGCGCTCCGGCAGCTCATCGTGGTTGGCGATGATGAAGGTCGGGCGGTCGCCGGTGAGGGGGATGAAGCGATCCGAGGTGATCGGATCGGCGCCCATGAAGTCCGGCCAGCCGTACCACTTGCCTTCCTTCACCTCCCAGAGATAGTCCGGAACATTGGCGACCGGGCGGCTGCCACGGTCGTCGGCGCCCTGGTCCATCGCGAGCAGGCGGCCGTCTGGCAGGAAACGCAGGCCGAAGGCGTTGCGGATGCCCCAGGCGACCATCTCGATGTCGGTGCCGTCCGGATTGGCGCGGTGGATGGCCGAGGTGGCCGGGTTCCCGGCCTTCACGACCGTGCCCTGCTCGACCGTCTCGCCGAACTGGGAGTACGGGCCGGTGATGAGGCGGGCGTCCGGATCGTCCTTCTTGAACGGATCGGTCGTCTCGACGCGGACATCGTTCAGCACGATGTCGTAGCCGGGGATGTCGACACTGTGCGGCAGCTTCTTCAGCCAGCCCATGATGAGGGCGTCGAGACCGACGATGCCGGTGTTGGTCATCGCGCCTTGGCCCCAGTACATCTTGCCGTCTGGGCCGAAGGCGACTTCACCGGTGTGGTAGTTGCCGCCGCCCGGCAACTCGTTCAGGACGTCCTTCCAAGTGCCATCCAGCTCGACGCGGGTGATGCGTCCCGGATTGGACCCCTGCGAGACCCAGAGCGAGCCATCGTGGAAGGTGACGCCCGTCAGCGGATGGCCGAGGCCCTCCACGACGAGGGACCGCTCGCCGTTCGGCGTCAGCTTCCAGACCTTGCCGCCGCGCTCCGTCTTACCGAAGCCGATGCCCGTCTCGCCGATGTAGGCGTTGCCCTCGTCATCGAAGGCGAGGCTGGACGGGAAGTTGAACCCGCCGGCGATCTTCTCGACCGGGCCGAGTTCTGCGGAGGAGTACTTCTCCTGCCAGCCAGTCTTGGGAGTGGAGATCGACACGATACTTACCTTTCTGCGTGTTCCTGATACGTACCCGATTCCTGGTGCGCCCGTCGCGGCATCAGGAACCGCTGTTCCACAAACCAGCCAATCAACCAGAAGGCGCCTGCCAGCACGATGACGAGTACGAAGACCAGCATCCCGCTTGCCACACTCGTGGCGTAGGAGCCCGCGATCGCGTAGATCAACGCCGCCGGGAAGGCCCCAACGACGATGCCGATCGTCGCCTTGCCCCACCCGAGCGTGGATGCGCCGGCCATGATCGCCGTCGTTTCGGCCAGGATCGGCACCGGGCGGGTGACGATCAGCGCGAGCGGTCCCCAACGTTCGAGCAGGCGGTTGGACGCCGCCTGTTCCTCCGGTGAGACGAAGCGGGCGATGAACCGCATACCCTTCCGCCCGATCGCGAAGCCGACGAGCGCCGCACCGACGCTGCCGATCATCGAGAGCGTCGTGCCGAGCACGATTCCGAAAAGTGCGCCCTGGGCTGTCATCACGAGGCTGGACGGCACCGGCAGGAGGACGTCCACCAGCAACAGGCCGACCCCCAGCATCGCCGCACCAATACCGCCACGACCGAGCTGGTCGGAGGGATCGGCGAGGAGCGGAATGCCGAGTGCTTCGACGATGAGAAAGCTGACGAGGACGAACGCCGCGATCGCCAGCGCGATCAGCGTGTATCTCCGGGTCACGAGTCGTTCCTGTCGACGTGTGGCAGGAATGCCGGCGTCTGCACGGTCCAGCCCGGCAACGGACAGGTCGGGCCAGGGTTGACGGCGCGGGCGACAGATCGCACGAACGATGCCCGTAGGAGATCGCCGGCGATGCGTGTCGGACAGCGTCCTTTGGCCGCAACCACGATCGTATGAACGATCGCGTGCAGTGTATCGCGAATTTTCGATCTGAACAGACCTATCCGGGCAGATATGTTGATGGGGAGGCGTGCGTTGCTTCCGGGTAAGGTATGATGACAATGCGTCTTATATGCAAACAGTGTCGGATTGTGGGAACAGGAGGGTGCCATGGTGTCGCGTGGGGAGACAGGCCTTTCGCGGAGGCGGCTGATTGCCGGAACGACGGCTGCGGGCCTGGGCATGGCGTTGCCGATGACGGCTGCAGCGCAGGCAACCCCGGCAGCGAGTCCAGCTTCGCTCGATGCCTCCACGGTCCTGCGGGTGTCGCAGGCGGTGGTCGGCGGTGGCACGCTCGATGAAGCGGCGGTGCCGCCGCTGGTCGATCTGCTTGCCGGGGAGCCGGGCAGTGAGGCGGCCATCGCCGAACTTGCTGCCATTACGGACATGACGCCCGAGGCGTTGCAGGCGGCGTCCGCCGATGCGCAGGCGGTGGCGGCGAACATCCTTTCGTACTGGTATCAGGGACAGTTCAACGGGAAACCGGCGCCGAACCGGGCAGGCATCTTCTTCTCGTTCGTGTCATGGCAGGCGCTGCCGTACATGACGCAACCAACGCTTTGCAAGGCGTTCGGGTACTGGGCGGCGGATGTGATGCCGTCCTGATTCGTCGTTCTGTGGGTGTGCCGGGGTTTGGATAAGAGGAGCGTACGATGGAATCGAATGGGAAACTGGATGCGGATGTCGTCATCGTTGGCTCGGGAGTGGCGGGAGCATTGATCGCCGCCCGTCTCGTCGCGGCGGGCGCGAAGGTGCGCATCCTTGAGGCCGGGCCGCGTACCGACCGCGTGGCGGCGGTCGAACGGTATCGGTCTGGTGTCTACGCCTACGAGAGTCCGGAATGGGCGCCGCAACCGACGACGTCCGACCTCGACTACTACTACGTGCAGGCCGGCCCGGTGAAGTTCTCCAGCGACTACGAGCGCCGCGTCGGCGGCACGACCTGGCACTGGCTCGGGAATTGCCCGCGCCTGCTGCCGAGCGACTTCGAGATGCAGACGCATTTCGGTGTCGGCGTCGACTGGCCGATCTCGTACGACGACCTGGAGCCGTGGTACGTCGATGCCGAGCACGAACTTGGCGTCTCCGGTAACAGCGAGCACAACGACGGCTCGCCACGCAGCGCGGACTATCCCATGCCGGGTTTGCCGTTTGCCTCCGGTGACAAGATGTTCCAGGAAGCGGCGAAGACGCTCGGGCTGGAACTCCTCCAGACCCCGCAGGCGCGCAACGCCGAACCCGGTTACCAGGGCCGATCGCAGTGCTGCGGCAACGCGACCTGCATCCCGGTCTGTCCCGTGCAGGCGAAATACGACGCCACGCATCATCTCGACCTTGCCGAGAAGGCTGGGGTGGAGATCACCGAGAACGCGGTGGTCTACAACGTCGTGGCTGGCAGCGACGGCGCCATCAGCAAGGTGCAGTACAAGGACCAGGACGGCGCATCGCACGATGTGACGGCGAAGCTCTTCGTGGTTGCTGCGAACGGGATCGAGACACCGAAGCTGCTGCTGATCTCCAAGGGCGAATACAGCCAAAACGGGGTCGCCAATTCGAGCGACCAGGTTGGCCGCCATCTCGCCGATCATCCGGAGGCGCGCGTCAGCGCCGTGGTGCCGAAGCCCTATGCCGGGTATCGTGGGCCGCTCCAGCTTTCCGGGATCGACTCGGTGCGGGAGGGCGACTTCCGGAGCGAACGTGCGGCGATCCGGTTGCAGGTCTCGCACAGCGTCGGCAGCCCGATGACGACTGCGGGGAACTTGATCGCCCAGGGCAAGGTTGGGGTGGCGCTGTTCAGCGAGATCGCGAAGGTTGCGCCGTATCAGGTGCGGCTGGCCAGCATGATCGAGCAGCTGCCGGACGAGAACAACCGCGTGACCGTTGACGAAACGCAGGTCGACGCGCTCGGGATTCCGCGTCCGAAGCTGACGTACTCGTATGACGATTACGTGATGGGCGGCTGGAAGGCCGCGAAGGAGCTTCACGACAAGATGCTGGCGGCGGTCGGCGCCACGGACATCGTTCATACCGAGGAATTGGGTGGTGTCGGGCACCTGATGGGAACGGTGCGCATGGGCGACGATCCGGCTACATCGGTCACGGACGGGTTCGGGCGAACGCATGACCACCCGAACCTCTACCTTGCGGGATCTGGCCTCTTCCCGACGACCGGAACCGCGAATCCGACGCTGACGATCGCCGCGCTGGCCTTGCGGAGTGCCGCCGAGATCACGAAGGAGCTGGGCCTGACGCCGGTGGCAACGCCCTCTGCCTCTCCGGTGGCGACGCCGGTGTAGAGGGCACGCGAGGGGGCCGGGATCGCCCGATCCCGGCCCCCTCGTTGGCACGGTCAGGCGGTGGTGACGCCGTCCTCGCCACTACCGCTATCAGCACCACCGCGCAGATGGGCGAGGATGACGTCGAAGACATCGGTCGCCTCGATCGTTCCGGCGGGCAGCAGGTCAGCTTGCTTCGTCAGGATGATCGGGCCGTCCTCCGGGGCCGTCTTCAGGCCGTGAGAGCCTTTTACGTACTTCCCATCCAGTGGCACCACTTCGAGCAATGAGCGGAGGCCGGCTTTCTTCTTCAGCAGGGAGAGGCCGGCTTTCGCCTTCACGAACTTGTCCTCGGGATCGAAGAAGAGTTCCGCCGGGTCGTAGCCGGGCTTCTGGTGAATGTCGACGGTGCGCGCATAGTCGGGTGCCTTCGCATCGTCCAGCCAGAAATAATAGGTGAACCACGCATCCGGTTCCGCCAGGGCTACGAGTTCACCCGACCGCTCGTGGTCGAGGTGGTATTCGCGCTTGCCATCCTCGTCGAGCACCGTCGCCACGCCGGGCGTCGATTCAACCAGCCCCTTCACCTCCGGGATCATTGCCGGATCCTGGACGTAGATGTTCGCGATCTGGTGGTCGGCGGCGGCGAAGACCTTGCTCTGGCCGGGGTCGAACATGTCGCGGCCCAGTTCCTCGCGGTAGGCGAGCCAGCCCTTCTGCCGGAAGATGCGGTTCAGGTGGACCTGGCGCGAGACGGGGACGATGCCGTATTCCGAGACGAGGATCACGTGCGCGCCGCGTTCCTCGTAGAAGTCGATCAGGTCCCCGGCCACCTCGTCGATCTCGCGGAGGTCCTTGTCCATCGCGGCGAGGTCCGGTCCGAATTTCTGCAGGCCGTAATCGAGATGCGGCAGGTAGACCAGCGAGAGCGTCGGGTTGTACCGCTTGTCGACGATCTTCGAGGCGTCGGCGATCCACTTCGAGGACGTGATGTTCGCGTTGGCGCCCCAGAAGGTGAAGAGCGGGAACTGTCCCAACTCCGCTTGCAGCGTGTCGCGCAGGTCGATCGGCTTGGTGTAGCAGTCGGGGATCTTGCGGCCGTCGGAGGGGTACATCGGGCGCGGCGTCACCAAGTAGTCCACGGTGGAGTTCATATTGAACCACCAGCACATGTTGACGCAGGTGAAATCCGGATCTTCCTGCTTCGCGATGTCCCAGATCTTGGGAGCCTGGACGAGCGTGTTGGATTGTCGCCAGAACTTGATCTCGGCCATATCGCGGAAGTACCAGCCGTTCGCGACCGCGCCGTGCTCTGCCGGGGTCTTGCCGGTGAGGTAGGTCGAGTGGGCGGTGGCAGTGACGGCCGGGATCACCGGGTCGATAAACGCCTGACTGGCGCGGTCCTTCCAGGCCTTGATCCGGGGGGTGGATTCGCCGATGAGCGCCGGGACGAGCCCGACGACGTTGATGACGACGGTTTTCTGCATGGAATGCTCCGATTGCGCGAGTCAATACGACGGATATCAGGGAGCGCTTCGCCGCGTTCTGCGCTTCCTTCTGCATGTCGTCCTGAGTGGTGGTCAGGATGACAGGATGGGTGATGGTCGCCCTAACCTCTTGAATGGCGAAACTTTCGATCGTCTACGTTCCGCGAATCCAGCGCTGGAGGACATTGGTGGCGACGAAGGCGATCAGCGCAATGCCGACTGCGATCCACTCGCCGTGCGTGGCCAGCAGCAGGGCGTCGAGCAGGGAGATGCCGGCGATCAGGCTGGCGATGGCGCGTCCGAAGGCGGGCGGCTGTTGCTGGTAGACGAACGTCAGGCTGTAGACGGCCCAGCCGACCATGACACCGGCGAGGACGATCACGCCGGGGCTGAAGTCGCGGAAGATGGCGAGCACTGGCGGTAGGAAGAGGCTGACGACCGGCCAGTAGCGGAATCCCGCCGGGCCACGCTCCATCTTGGCGATGCTCGTCAGGGCGGCGACGTAAAGCAACATCACCGCGCACCAAAGGGTCGCCTCGGTCGTCCACGCGCTACGACCACTGAAGGCGAGGAACGCCATCACGTAGACGAGTACGCGGGTACCGCCCATGAAGAGCGGGCCGATGGGATTGCCCTTGTGCCAGGCATCGTAGACGGCGATGGCCGCGATCAGGGCAACTGCCGCGACAGCGGCATGCCAGTTCGTCGTGGCGACGAGCGCCAGGCCGACGATGAACATGCCGCCGGTGATACCCCACGCCATTGGCATGGAGACAGCTCCGGACGGCAGCGGCCGATCCGGCCGTTGCTGGCGGTCGATTTCCACATCGAGGATGTCGTTCAGGTACATCCCGGCCGTGTAGAAAAGGGCCGACGCGAGACATAACGCCACGATCGGCCATCCGAACGCCAGCGAGGTCGCCAGCGCCGCCCCGGCGAGGGCGTTGCTGACGACGGTCGGTGTGTTCGAGATGCGCGCGAGGGAGAGATGCGTGCGCAGCGTTGACATCGCCGGTTGGGTGGGTGCGGTGGTTCGGGGGGCGCTAGCGGATCGCATCGAGCACCCACTGATACTCACGCGCGACGGACTCGTCGAGGTCCTGCTTCAGTTCGGCGGGCAGGACATCCCATGTATACGTCTCGATTTCGAGATGATTGGTGAAGCCCGTCTTCGCCAGCACGTCGAGCGTCTGGGTGATGGTGTCCTGAGTCGAGCCGAAATGTTCGAACGCGTCCACGAAGATGGGGACATGGAAGTGGATGCGCCATTCCTCGGCTTCCGGCTCGTCGATATGCGGTAGTGCTTCCGGGAGGTCCGGGTAATGGACGAGCGAGCCGTCCGTGTTTCGCTGGATGACCTGGTGCAGGTAGATCGGCTCGTCGAACTGGGCCAGTTCGGTCGCGAGCATCCCGCGTTGACCCGGTTCACCGAGATCGAGCTTCAGGGCGGAACTGACCTGGATCTTGCCGACCTTGATGCCGAGCTCGTCGAACCGGGCGAGGATCGTTGCCGGGTCCTCGTAGCTGACACCGACGTGGCAGGTGTCGAAGCAGACGCGGATGTGTTCCAGCATCACCGCGCGGGCGGCATCGTCGTCCAGACCGAGGCGGACGGCCAGCAACGGCACGCCGAGCGGTAGCAGCCACTGTTCGTAGAAGGCGATCAGTTCGCCACAATCACCGAGCACACCGTCCGGTTCCGGCTCGATGTCGAGGTGGATGAGCTTGCCATCTGCCTGGCGGACGCGATAGAGCCGCTCGGCGATGAGGACCATCCGCTCGACGAAGAGCTGCCACATCGCGCGGTCGCCCGTGTCGATGAAGGGAAGGTAGCCAAACGGATTGGTCGAGATGCCGCCATCCATGCCATCCGGCAGGAGGTCGGCGAGGGCCTGGATCAGGCGGAGGGTATAGGCCACCCGTTCGTCGTCGCGCCAGTCGGGGGCGTGGACATCGGCCTTCACCGCCTGTCCGTGGAAGGGACCGTACGGGAAGCCGTTCATGGTGAAGACGTAGAGCCCGTGCGCGTCCAGGTAGTCGCGGAATTTCACGAGCTCGTCGCCGCGCAGGATCTCGCTGCTCGCCTCACCGGCGAGACGCAGGCCGACGCCGAACGGCCTGTCCGGCGAGAAGCGTTGCTTGTGTTTGAGGACGTGCCGTTCGATGTTCGCCTGCACCTCCGGCCAGGTGATGCCTGGGTACACGTTCAGGCAGTAGGTGAGGTGGACGGGATCGGCGTCGCGGCCTGCGATGGAGACGCGCACGGATTGGCTCCTTGGAACGGGACGATGGCGCGGCGGTCGCGCGTGACGGCAGGGTCGGATCGGCCTCCGTGGCCGCGGGCCGTGGTGTTCAGGCGGTCGGTTGGCGGGTGATGCTCGACGGGTTCCCCATGCATCTCCCCCGCCCATGCTGGATGAGGAGTGATGCGCTTCCTGCACTCACCACCACCCCATGTCATCCTTCGCTGCGCTCACCATGACATGGGATGGGAGCTGAATGGGTGGGCGGGTTGCATGCTACGAGCCGGCGTCCAGCTTGTCGTTGCGTAGATGCCCGCCCTCTTCAAGGCGGCCACAAGGGCCGCATCTACGCAACGTGACGCGCAACCGCCCCGGAACGCGCCAGCATGAGCGCGTTCCGGGGCTTTCCGTTAGTCGGCGGCGACGGCGACCGGCTTTGCAAGATGGCCCAGGCGGAACTTCGGCGACTGCCCGAGGAAGGTCGCCGGGTTTTGCAACACGATCTTGCGGATCTCTTCCTCGTCGTGGCCGCGGCGGCGCATCTCCAGCACGAAGTGCGGGATCGCGACCGGCTCGCTTGGCCCCCAGTCGCAGGCAGAGGCGACGCAGATGCGCTCGGTGCCGTAGCGCTCGAACATGTCCACCGCGCGGCCTGGCGTGGTCTTCGTCACCGGGTAGAGCGTGACCCCCGTCCAGAACCCGGCGTCGAGGATGATCGGCATCGTGTGCTCCTCGGCGTGATCGACCATCACGCGGGAGGGGTCGATGCGCCCATCGGCGGCCAGCGTCTCGACGATGACCTTGGTGCCCTTGTACTTGTCCTCGAGGTGCGGGGTGTGGATGTGGATGAGCTGGTTGTGCTCCAGCGCGAGTTCGACGTGGTCCTTGAAGGTTGCGAGCTCGTTGCGGGTGACGCGGTTGAGGCCGATCTCACCAATGCCGAGCACGTTCGAGCGGTCCAGGAACTCCGGGATGATGCCGAGCACCTGCTTCGTCAGCTCGCGATCCTCACCCTCCTTCGGGTTGAGGCAGAGCCAGGCGTAGTGCTGGATGCCGTACTGGGCGGCGCGCTTCGGTTCGAAGTCGGTGATGTGATCGAAGTAGTCGGCGAAGACATCGGCGGAGCGGCGGTCGTAGCCGGCCCAGAAGGCAGGCTCGGTCACGGCCAGGCAGCCGGTGAGCGCCATCTTCTCGTAGTCGTCGGTGGTGCGCGAGATCATGTGGGCGTGAAGGTCGATGTATTCCATGATGATGCCCCTTGCTAACGGATCGACGCGCCGTAGGCCGCCTTGCGGTCGAGCGTGTCCAGGAGGTCGGTATTCTGGTCGCTGAAGGTCAGCAGCACGCGCTCGATGCGGCCGGGTACCGCCGAGTTCAGTTCCTCCATCGCGCGGCGCATGGCGACGATGCGGAAGTCGTCGGCGCCGTCGGTGCTCGCGGAGCGGTCGAGGCGATCGAGGAACGCCGCGATGTCGAGGATGCGCGTGCGCGCTTCCATGAAGTATTCGTCAATCAGCTGTTGCTGGGAGAGCGGGCAGCTCTTCGTGTCGTTCGCGGGCATCGTGGTCCTCCCTGGATGAAGCGTCGGAAATCGAATCGGTCGTGGTTGGTGCAGTGGCTCGTGCCGCCAGCAAGTCGATGGCACGCAGAATGGTTGCCTCGTCCATCTCGTGGACCTCGACTCCCGCACCGATGTCGCGGAGCAGCATGATGGTCAACTGGCCGCCGAGATGCTCGCGGAACTCGTCCAGCCCGGCGAGCACGGCCGGTTTGCCGGTCGTCTCATCGCGCATGGTGACGTATTCCGGGGCAAAGGTGGGCAGGCCGAGCGCCGTGAAGACGCCGAGGATCCGTAGCCAGGCGGCTTCGTCCAGCATTCCTGCCAGGTAAGCGTACGTGCTGTCGAGCGAGATGCCGATGGAGACGGCCTCGCCGTGCCGCCAGGTGTAGTTCGAGAGCTGTTCCAGCTTGTGCGCCGACCAGTGCCCGAAATCGAGCGGCCGTGAGGAGCCGAACTCGAACGGGTCGCCGGCGGTGGCGATGTGCTGAAGGTGGAGCTCCGCCGAGCGGTAGATGACGCGGCGCATCGTCTCGCGGTCGCGGGCAACGATCCGGCTCGCGTTGTCTTCCAGGAAGCCGAAGAAGGCCGCGTCCTTCAGGAGCGAGACCTTGACGGCTTCGGAGACGCCGCCGATCCACTCCCGTTGCGGCAGGCGATCGAGCAGCGCCATGTCGTTGATGACGGCGTAGGGCGGCGCGAAGGTGCCGAGGAAGTTCTTCTTCCCGAAGGCGTTTACGCTGTTCTTGACGCCGACGCCGGAATCGTCCTGCGAGAGGACAGTAGTTGGCACCCGGACGAGACGGACGCCGCGATGGGCAGTGGCAGCCGCATATCCCGCCATGTCCAGCAGGGCGCCGCCGCCGATGGCGATCACGAACGATTGGCGATCGATGCCGTGTCGTTCGATGGCGGCCTGGATGCGGTCCGCCTCGGCGAGCGTATTCTTGACGGCCTCGCCGCCGGCGATCGTCATCGGCGGCTCGACCAGCGTCGCGGTGGTGCGTACATCGGCGAAATAGACTGCTATTGCGTCGATCAGGCCGGGATTCGCGTCGGCCACCCCGCCATCGACGACGACCAGCACCTTGGCGGATGCGCGACTCGGTGCGGCGACGAGCAGATCGCGAAGGATGGGATTGGCGTACGCGAAGAGATCGTCTGTGAAATGGACGGGATAGGTATAGGAGACGTCGAATCGCTGAACGATCGGCGCCACAGGTACGACAGGTTCCACGGTGCGATCTTGTCCCTGAATATGCGATCCCGAACGATGGGCGATCGCGCGACCTGCAACGGAGGTGGCTCCAGCAGTAGAATGCCCGGTCGACCGGGATCGTGTCTGACCCTGGGATCGCCGTGAATGCTCAATGCCACGCCGACAAGGGTAACGCCAGCAGGACCGGATACGCTCCCCGGCCGGCGAGGTGCGATCGGTCGGATCGAGAGAAGCGCACTCCAGACGAGTGGCCGCGGCAGGATTCATCCGGAATGATGGACCTCCGCCGGGCCGTCATCATAGCACCGACCTGCGCATTGTGCGCAAGCGGATGCCTCGATCATTATCCGGGTGAAGCAATTCTGCGGCCATGACGTCGCGACACCGATGCCCCGGCATCGGTGTCGCGAGGGATGGATCAGGCTGTCACCGGTGTCTCGGCGTAGATCGTGGCGTCGGCCACGGCAAGCGGGAGGTCGACACGGCGGCCACGACGAGCGGATTCGTACGTTGCGAAGATCAGCTCGGTGGCATGCATGACCTTGTGCGACGAGAGTTCTGGTTCGCGGCCTGCCTTCAGGGAGGCTACGAGGTCCTCCACCCCGGCGGCAACGGTGTCCTGCAGCGAGTTCGAGCCGTCCAGTGCGACAGTTTCCCAGCCGTTGGAGGACGGCGTGAAGATGCGGAGGGGATCGGTGCGGAGCGCGGCCTCGATCGTGCCGTCCGTGCCGACGATGCGCGTGAGGAGCGGCCAGCCCTGTTCCGCGCTGGTCGAGAGGAGGCCGATGACGTCGTTCTCGAACCGGATCTGGCTGATACCCTGTCCCTCCATCGTGACGCCGAAGACCGTCGCGCCGCCGGTCGGCTCCACCTGTCCCAGCACGGCGGTGGCGGGCGTCTCGTCGTTGTAGAAGAAGAACATGTCGAACCAGTGCGTGCCCCAGTCGAAGAGGTTGCCGCACATGCCTTCCAGCCGTACGAGGTCACCGATCGTGCCATCGCGCAGCATCTGGCGCGCCTGGCGGAACTCGGGGGACATCCGGCGCTGGTGGTTGAAGGTAAGCTGGATGCCTCGCTCGTCGCAGGCGGCGGCCATGTGTTTCGCCTCGCCCCAGGTCGGGGCCATCGGTTTCTCGCAGTGGACGGCCTTCACGCCAGCCTCGGCGCAGTCGATCACCATCCGGGCGTGGAGGTGTGGCCAGGTGCAGATGGAGACGATGTCGAGGTTCTCCTTCGCCAGCATCTCCTTGTAATCGGTGTAGATGGTGTCGCCGCCATGTTGTTGCTGGAAGGCCTCGGCGTTTTCGGGCACGAGATCGGCGAGCGCGACGATGCGCGCATCCGGGGAGCGTTCGTAGCCGAGGGCGTGGCAATGGGACATGCCGAAGCCGGTGGCGCCGTCGGATTTCCAGGGACGCCCGCAGCCGATGATGCCGACGCGGAACGGCTCATTGCCCTGGGACTGTTCGATGTGCTCGCTCATGGATGCTCCTCCTGCCGGGCGACATCGCCCGCGATGTGGGTGCGACACCGGACCGATCCCGCGCCGGCCCCGAAAACCGAACGGATGTCAGCCCTCCAGATCGAGATGGTCGCGGCACCAGCGGGCGCTGCGTTCGAGGTGTTCGCGTTGCTGGGCGCGGTAGCGCTCCAGTTCGCCCGGCGTCGGTTGCCAGACGCCGTCCGGCAGTTCGAGTTGCTCCAGTGGACCGTCGCTGCCGCCGGGAATCAGAGCGAGGAAGCGCGCGAAGTCCCGCGCGGGTAGCTCGGGGTAGCAGCGCCAGAACTCGGAATCATCGTTCAGGAAGTCGATCTCCTTCGGGCCGACGCCGGTGATGATCTCCAGGTCGAGCGCGAGATCGGGTTTGTGCGGCTTCAGGACCTCCACGATGCGGATGAGGTCGACATCGCCGTCGCCGCAGGTGGCCCACTGCACCGCGCAGCCGTCCGGTGTCGCCCAGACGCGGGTATCGCGGAGATGGCAGGTGACCACATAGGGGGCGAGGATCTCGGCCGTGAAGACGGCATCCTCGCCGCCGTAGAGCGGGTTGCCGGTGTCGAGACAGACGCCGATGTGTGCCGAGCCGATGCGTTCGATCAGGGCGCGCAGTTCCCGCGCGAGGAAGTCGACGCCGCCGTGATTCTCGACCGCGACCGTGACGTTCGCCGCCTCTGCGACCGGTGCCACGGCTTTCAGGACGCGCTCGGCTTCGGCGACGTGGGCGGTGAAAGGCGTTGGACCGATGCGGTCGTTCTGCATGCCGAGGAAGCAGCGGACGACCGGAGAGCCGACAACTTGCGCGGCGGCGATCATGTCGGTCAGTTGCTGCTCCCCCGTGCCGAGGGAGGGATCGAACGTGCCGGAGAAGCGGTCGAAGCTGCGCATGCCGAGTTCGATCCGCAGACCGAGCTTGTCGGCGTGTGCTTTCAGGCCGCGCAGGTAGTCCGGGTCGAGCGATTCGAGGTAGCCGCGTTCGGAGAAATGGACGTTCCGGAGTCCGATGGAGGCGGCATAGTCGAGCATCTGCTCCGCCGTCCAGTCTTGCCAGCGGAGGCTGAAGGTGTCCAGGCCGAGGATCATTGTGAGGGGGTACTCCTTTGTGGATGGCACGAGCACTATGGCCGACCATGAGCGGATTCCTGAACTCCTTGACCATCCATGTCATCGTGAGCGAAGCGAACGACCCCCGCGCGAAGCGCTTCCGGCGTAGCCGGAAATTGGACTTGGCATGCGGGATGCCATGTACAGTGGATCATCCCCGCCGGGATTCATAGATAGGACAGCGATATCGACCTTCGTTCGATGCACTTCGCGCGAGGATCCTTCACCGCGTTCAGGATGACAATGGGAGGTTGATTCGTTCGGGACTCCTTTTGGGGACACGTTCACACGCTCAATCGTAGGCGATCTCCTGCTTCCGGCCGGTCGTCGCGGCGCGTTCGAGCGCATCCGCGATGACGGCTGCGCGATAGCCATCCTCCAGCGTCGCGCCGTAGGGTGCAATCTCCCCGTCGTCCACAATCGCGCGCAACAGGTGATGAATCTCGTTGATGTGCGCGTGCTCCCACCCCACGATATGCCCAGCCGGCCACCAGACGTTCATGAACGGATGCGAGCCTTCCGTCACCATCACGTCCTGGAAGGCAATGCCGGTCAGGTCCGTCGTGGAGGCGTCGGCCAGTGCGACCTGGAGTTCGTTCAGGCGTTCGAGGTCGAAGCCGATGCTGCCGCGCGAGCCGTTGATCTCCAGCCGCAACGAGTTTCGCCGTCCTGCCGCCGCGCGTGAGGCCTCGATCGTGCCGACCGCGCCGTTCGCGAACTCGACGAGCGAGAGCGTGGCGTCGTCCCATTCCATCCGGATCGGCGTGCGGTCCGGGCCGAGGCGTTCCGGCACGAAGCGCGGCTGCAGGGCGCTGACGGTCGCGAGCTCCCCGGCGAGGAAGCGGGCGAGATCGACGGCGTGGCAGCCGAGCACTGCTTGCGAGCCGGCCGTCAGCGCTTCCGGCGGCGGGACCTTCCGCATCGGGGCGTCCGGGTCGCGGATGCTCTGCTGGAGGTACTGGATGCGGACGTGGTAGATGTCGCCAAACATGCCGCGTTCGATCAGGTCCTTCGCGAAGCGGATGGCGGGGACGAACCGGTAGTTGAAGCCGGTCATGTGCTTGAGGTGCGGACCGGCGGCGATGGCGGCATCCCGCACGCGGCGGGCGTCTTCGGCGGTGAGGGCGAGTGGCTTCTCGCAGAGGACGTGCTTGCCGGCCTGGAGCGCGGCGATCGTCGGCTCGACGTGCATGTGATGGCCGGCGCAGTTGTCGAAGAGGTCGACATCCGGATCGGCGACCAGCTCCTCCCACGAGAGGTAATAGCCGTCGTAGCCGTAGCGCTGGGCGGCGGCGGAGACGTTGGCCTCGGTGCGTCCGGCGATGGCATGCAGGCGGGGCTGGATGGAATCCGGCCACCACATGTACGGGATGGTGCGGTAGGCGTTGGTGTGGGCCTTCGCCATGAAGTTGTAGCCGAGCAGCCCGATGCGGACCTCGGGGATATCGTGGGTGGGCGTGGGATGGAAGCCGGATGACATGATGGACGGGATGCCTTTCGTTGAAGGGACGGATCAGGCCGCTTCCCACTCGGCGCGGATGAACTCGGCGGTGTCGATCAAGGCCTGGACGCTGGGCTTGACATTCAACTTGCATTCGAGCGTCATCCATCCGTCGTAGCCGATGCGCTTGAGCGCCGCGAAACCGGGCCTGAAGTCGAGGTGACCGGCGCTGGGCTGGAAGCGGTTGCTATCAGCAAGATGCACGTAGGCGAGCACATCCGCAACCGCCTCGATGGCCTGGCCCATGTCGGCATCCTCCAGGTTCATGTGGAAGAAGTCCGCCATCATGCGAATGCCGGGGCTGCCGACCGCCCGGCAGATCTGCGCTGCGTCGTCGAGCGACTTCAGTAGGTGGCTCTCGTAGCGATTGAGCGGCTCCAGGATGATCGGGGTGCCGAGCCGTTCGGCGGTCGGCGCGATCTTGCCGAGCTGGTCGATGAGGATCTCGCGTTCGAGGTCGACGATGGACTTGGTCGGGACGACACCGAACGAGACGGGCGCGGGTGCGGCGATTTCGGGCGTGGTGCGGATCGGCACGAGGATGGAGCCGACGGCCTCCAGTGCGGCGGCTTCTTCCAGCCCCGAGACGATGTCGCGGATGGCCTGGTCGCGCGTCTCCTTGTCCTTGCCGAGGATCTGGCCGTGCTTGCCGTGGATGAGGAGTTTGACGGGGGAGTTGGCGAGGGCGGCGTTGCGGTCTTCCACGCTGATCCCGGCGGAGACGGCGCAGAGCTGGATGCCGCCGTAGCCGGCTTCTTCCAGCGCGTTCAGGCGTTCGGGGAGGGTCTTGCCGGGGACGACCGGTTCGCCATCGAACCATGATTCGAGCACGCCGAGCTTGAGGGTCATGCAATCTCCTGTTCCGTGGGGGCATCGCTATGTGGTGTGCGAAAACCGGGAGCATCGACGTTGGGAGAACCCCGTAGCGGCGAACCACCAGCTGGTCTGGTGGCTCGCCATCGGCCGCAGGCCGATACTCCGCAGCGTGCGTGCGTGATATCCGGCTTCGCCGGATGGGTCAGACAAGCTGACCCGCTACGGGGTCGTAGGCGCTGGTCCTACGCGTCGATCTCCCAGTCGGCCAGGCCGTCCGGTAGGGCGGCGGGCTGGACGCAGGTGCTCGTCAGTTCGACGGTTTGCCCCGTCGCGGAGGCGTCGAAGATGGCCGTGATGATGTCCACGACGTGATAGGCCATCGCGCCGGTCGCGCGGTGCAGTCGTCCGGAACGCATGGCTGCCGCCATGTCCGCGACGCCGACTCCACGGCTGTTCTGGTTGTACGGAAACGTGATCGGCAGGGTGCGAAACTCCGGGTCCTCCAGCGTGCGGAGCTGGATATCACCGGTGAACTCGTTCGGGTCGATGCAGCGGAGCGAGCCTTCCGTGCCGTAGATCTCGATGTGCGGCAGGCCGGTCGCCAGGACATCGTTGCTCATCGTGAAATTGCAGACGACGCCGTTCGCGAACGTCAGCACGCCGACGACGTGCGTTGGAACGTTGACCGGACGCATCTCGCCGCCGAGGTCGCGCTCGTCCCAGGTCTTTGTCGCGGAGCCGGTTACCTTCGCGATTGGGCCGAGCAGATGAATGAGCGCGTTCAGGTAATACGGTCCCCGGTCGAAGATGGCGCCGCCGCCGTACTCGAAGTTCTCGGTCTGATAGAAACTGCGGTAACCGGGCTGATCGACGGATTGTGAAGGCGGAGGCGGCGCCCCGGCCGGGCGTGGGATCGGGCGGATGTGGAGGTTCGCGAAGGCAGCGAATGGGCGTCCGATCGTCCCGTCGTCGATCACCTTGCGCGCCGTCTGCCAGGCGCCGCCAAAGAAGGTGTCCGGTGCGCCGCCAACCCGGACGTTCTTCGCGGCCGCGAGGTCGAGCAGGCGCAGGCCTTCTTCACGCAAGACGACGATCGGCTTCTCGGTGTAGACGGCCTTGCCGGCCTCCACGACGGAGATGCCGACCGGCCCATGCACGCGGTGCGGGGTGAGATTGATGATGGCCTCGACGTCCGGATGGGCGAGCAGATCATCAACCGAGAGCGCTTCCGGGATGCCGAACTCGCGCGCTCGCGCTTCGGCGCCGTCGACCCGCACATCGGCGATGGCGACCACATCGAAGGTGCTGAATTTCTTGCTGTTTTCCAGGTAGATGCCGCTGATCTTGCCGGCGCCGATGATGCCGACCTTGACCGGAGATGTGTCGGACGCAGTCACGAAGGAATGTCCTTTCGGATTGGTCGTTGAAGCTGACCCATGTCGACCCTCTTGATATCCATGCGCGGAGGAGTTACGGGGACGGCAACCCCTTGTGGCTCGCCGAGTATTTTCAGCCCGCCTGGAAGGGCGGTGCGCCCGGCACGGGTTGGGCCATCGGGACGGGGCGTTTTTCCTGGTTTGGGATAGGCGGGCCGTCGTTGGTCTCGACGAAGCCCTGCAGGTTCAGTTCTCCGGCGAAGTGGCAGCGGGCAACGTGACCTGGCCGGATCTCGCGTAGGGCAGGCGTCTCGATCTTGCAGCGGTCCTGCGCGTAGCGGCAGCGAGGATGGAAGTAGCACCCACTGGGAGGATTCGCCGGGCTGGGCAATTCACCCTGCAACACGATCCGCTTCTTGGTCGCCTTCGGGTCCGGTCGCGGCACCGCCGACATCAGTGCCTCCGTGTATGGATGCAGCGGATGCCGGTAGAGCTCGTGTGTTGGGGCGGATTCGACGATCTGGCCGACATACATCACGGAGACGTGATCGGAGACATTCTCCACCACACTCAGGTCGTGGGCGACAAAGAGATAGGAGAGGCCGAAGCGGTCCTGCAAGTCGCGGAGAAGCCGGAGAATCTGCGCCTGCACGGAGACATCGAGCGCGGAAACCGGCTCGTCGCAGATCAGGAGCTGCGGCTGCATCGAGAGCGCGCGGGCGATGGCGATGCGTTGCCGCTGGCCGCCGCTGAAGGCGTGAGGATAGCGTTGGGCATATTCCGGCCGCAGGCCGACCAGCGTCAGCAACTCCGCCACGCGGTCGGAGAGGGCCTTGCCGCTCTGGACATGGTTCACCTTCAGGTGCTCGCCGACGACCTGCTGGACGGTCATGCGCGGGTTCAGTGAGGAATAGGGGTCCTGGTAGACCATCTTCAGGTTGCGCCGCGCTTGGCGGAGGTGCGTCTTGTCGGCGGCAGCGACATCGACCCAGCCGATGTCCTTGTCCTGGAACCAGATCTGGCCGGATGTCGGGTCGATCGCGCGGAGCACCATACGGCCGGTGGTCGTCTTGCCGCTGCCCGATTCGCCGACGAGGCCGTGGATCTGCCCCTTGCGGATGGCGATGTCCACGCCATCGACGGCACGCACCGCGCCGACCGTCCGCCTGAGCATGCCGCGCTGAATGGGGAAGTGTTTCTTCAGGTCCCGCGTCTCCAGGATGAGGTCCGGATCGCGCGGTGCGGCTGTGTCACCGGGGGTGGCGATGCCCAGCGTGCGCGCCAGATCGGCGTCGCGGGCGGTTGTGGTCGGATCGTTCACCTGGGTTGCCATGTCGTCGTTCTCCCTCTGCGGGGATGGATCTCGGCGCGAAGTCGGGATGATCGGGCTTCGCCCGATGGTTCAGGCTGAACCGCCACGGAATGTGTCGCAGAGCTGCCTGCTACCGGTGCAGGCAACTCACCCAGTGGCCTTTCGAGATCTCGCGGAGCTGCGGCACCTCGACATCGCAGCGGCCGCCTTCGAACTCCTTGCACCGGGTGTGGAAGGGGCAGCCGTGCGGAATGTTGGTCGGGTCCGGCACGCTGCCGGTGATGACTTCGAGGTCCTCCACCCGGCGGCCGATGCGTGGAATGGAGCTCAGCAACGCCTGCGTATAGGGATGCTGGGGATCGTAGAAGAGCGAGACGACATCGGTGCGCTCGACGACCTTGCCGAGGTACATCACGATGACTTCCTCGGCCATTTCTGCGACGACGCCGAGGTTGTGCGTGATCAGCATCACCGCCATGCCGGTGTCCTGCTGGATCTCGCGGATCAGCTCCAGGATCTGGGCCTCGGTGGTGACATCGAGCGCGGTCGTCGGCTCGTCGGCGATGAGCAGGCTCGGTTGGCACGAGAGGGCCATCGCGATCATCGCGCGTTGCCGCATGCCGCCGGAAAACTGGTGTGGGTAGTCGTCGAGGCGTTGGCGGGCATTCGGGACGCCGACGCGGGTCAGCAACTCCTCCGCAATGAGGGCAGCGTCCTTCTTGGTGACATCGCGGTGAAGGAGGATGGCCTCGCAGATCTGGTTGCCGATCGTGTGAACCGGCGAGAGCGACGTCATCGGCTCCTGGAAGATCATGGCGATGTCGTTGCCGCGGATGCTGCGGATCGTCTTGCCGCGTGGATCGAGCGCGGTAAGGTCGATCGTGGTGCCTTCGGTCTCGATGTCCTCCGCGAGAGAACTTTGCGAGACGGAACGCGGACGCGTGTAGGTGATGGTGCCGTTCGTGATGCGGCCGGGATCGCGCAGGATGCGGAGGATGGCGCGGGCGGTGACGCTCTTGCCGCACCCACTCTCGCCAACGACGCCGAGCGTCTGGCCGGGCATGATCTGGAAATTCACGCCGTTCACGGCGTGGACGGTGCCGAGATCGGTCGGGAACTCGACTTCCAGGTTCTCGACCTTGATGAGCGGCTTTCTCGTATCGGTCACCGCGGTGCTGGTCGGCGGTGCTTCGAGCTGTTGCATGGAATGGCCTCTTCTCGTCACGGCGGATCGGGATCAGCTCTTGTAGGGGTCGGCGGCATCGCGCAGGCCGTCGCCGAAGAAGCTAAAGGCGAGCACGGTGAAGGTGACGAAGGCGCCCGGGATCAACAGCCACGGATAGGAGAGGACGGAGCGCACGTTCTGGGCGTCCTGGAGCAATACACCCCAGCTGACGACCGGTGGCCGCAGCCCGAGTCCAAGGAAGCTGAGCGCCGTTTCGCCGAGGATCATGCCCGGGATCGCGAGGGTGAGCTGGACGATGAGGAAGCTGGCGAAGGATGGCAGCATGTGGACCATCACGATCCGCCAGTCGCTGGCTCCGGCCAGTTGCGCATCGAGCACGAAGTCCTCGTCGCGCAGCTGGATGAGCTTGCCGCGCACCACCCGCGCCATCCCGGTCCACGACTGGATCGAGAGGATGAGCGAGATCGCGAAATAGACCTGCAATGGCGACCACGCCTGCGGGATGATCGCGCTGAGGGCGATCAGCAGCGGGATATTCGGGATCGACATCAGGAACTCGATGATGCGCTGGATCAGCGTGTCGAACCAGCCGCCGTAGTAGCCGGAGAAGCCACCGATGATCGCGCCGAGGGCAAAACTGATCGCCACACCGACGAGACCGATCGAGAGCGAGATCACTGCGCCATTCAGCGTGCGGCTGTAGACATCACGCCCGAGCTTGTCGGTTCCGAAGAGGGAGACGATGCCCCCATCTTCCGCGCCGAAGAGGCGGATGTCCGTTTCGATGATGCCCAGGATCTTGTAGGGCTCCCCGTGGACGAAGAAGTGGACGGGGATCTTCTTGCTCGGGTCCTTGGTGATCGTGCGATCCATGGTGCCCGGCTTGGTCTTGGCGACCAGCCCGTAGACGTGAGGACTGAATGATCCTCCGTCAAACCAGTGGATGCCATTCGGTGCGGCATATGGGAATTTCGAGCGCGTGTCCGGATTCACCGGCGAGAGGAAGCCGTTGAAGATAGCCATCAGGTAGAGCAGGCCGATTCCGCACATGCCCACCATCGCCAGCTTGTGACGGCGGAACTTCAGCCACATCAGCTTGCGGGGCGAGGCGATAGCGACCGATGTCTTGACCGCTGTGGTCTCCTGGTCGATTTTCGGCAGGCTCTGTGGGAGTTCGGACGAGGCAGTAGACATGCGAACCCCCCTACATCAAGCGAATGCGCGGATCGAGCCACATCAGGATCAGATCGGAGATGAACGTCCCGATGATCGTGAGGGCGGTCAGGATCAGGACGATGCCAGCCGCGAGGAACATATCCTCGGTCTGGAGGGCATCGAGCAGCAATGGCCCAACGGTTGGCAGGTTCAGCACGATGGCGGTGATCGTCGCACCGGAGAACATGGCTGGGAGAAGCCAGCCAACACTGCTGGCAATTGGGTTGAGCGCCACGCGAACGGGATACTTCAGCAGCAACCGCCACTCGCTCACGCCCTTGGCGCGGGCGGTCTCGACATAGGGTTTGCTCAGTTCATCCAACAATGTCGCCCGCATGACGCGAATGATGTTCGCGGTGCCGGCGATCCCGATCACGAAGAGCGGCACGGGCAGGTGGATGAGCAAGTCTCCGAATTTCGCCAGGCTCCAAGGGGCATTCTGGTAGTCCTGAGAATAGAGCCCTCCGACGCTGATGCCGAACTGGTTGTAGGCGAACATCATCAGCACAAGGGCTAACAGGAAATTGGGGATCGCCAACCCGAGGAAGCCGATGAAAGTGATGATGTAGTCGCCGACAGAGTATTGCCGCACGGCGGCGTAGATGCCGATCGGGATGGCGATCAGGTAGACGACGAGGGTCGACCCGATCGAGACAAGGAGTGTGGCGGGTAACCGATCCATGATGAGCGTGGTGACCGGTTGCCGCCAGGCGAACGAGCGACCGAGGTCGCCGTCAAGCAGCATCTTTTTCATCCAGAGCGCGTATTGTTGCGGCCAGGGTTTGCCGAGACCGTAGGCCGCTTCCAGCGACTTGACCTGATCGTCGGTGATGTCCTGTCCCTGCGACCGCAACTGGGCGACGTAGGAGGTCAGGTAGTCACCGGGAGGAAGGGTGATGATGGCGAACGAAATGATCGAGCTGAGCACGAGCAGCACGAGCATGTAGAAGAATCGTCTCCCGATGTAGGCACCCACCTGCGTCCTCCTTACGAACGTACGCTCCAACCCCTATCGCCACTCCACCTCGCCCGTGGAGTGGCGATGAGCGGTTGGGCGTGCGGTCGTGGGTGAACATCCCCCACGACACGCGCGACCCCGGTCGGGCTACTGCTTGAAGAAGAATGTCTGCGCGTAGTAGGGGAACTGGAAGAGTCCGTCCCAGGTGTGAATGCCGTAGGTCGGCACGTTCATCAGGGTGTTTTTGTTGATCGCCAGCCACGGCGTTTGGCCGACGGTGCCGATCGACCAGAGATTGTCCGCCTGGGACTTGAGCAGTTCGGCGGCGGCATCCGGATCGAGCGTCTCGCTGAACCGCTTCCAGGCGTTCAGCGGCGCCATGTACCAATCGGGCGGTTCCTCGCCCTGTTCGCCATTGGACTGGAACCAGGCGTTCCAGAGCGGGGCGATGGAGGTTTCGTCACCGACCTTGCCGATCGACCACTTGCGGTCCACCGGGAGGAGGATGTCGGTGGATGCATCGCCATGCCACATCGACATCGGTTCCTTGTTCTCGGAGACGCGCGGGCTGAGCAGTTGGCGGGTGATCGCCTTCGCGGTCACTTCGATCCCGACGGCGCGCCAATACGAGGTGACGAGTTCGAGGATGGAGGTCTTCGGCCCCTCACCGTCGAAGTAGTCGAAGGTGAATTGCATCGGCTTGCCGTCGGGGCGTATGCGGACCGACTTGTCGTCGTTCCACGTCAGCCCGACCTCGTCCAACAACGAGTTTGCCTGGTCGACATCGTAGGTGATGAAGGCGTCGGCATACTCCTGCTTGAAGTGGGCGGAGGTGTCGAGCACCGTCATCTGGCGGATGGTTGCCTGCCCGAAAAAGAGCAGTTCGTTCATCTCGTCCCGGTTGATGGCGAGCGAGAGCGCCTGGCGATAGCGGGCGTCCTGATGGATCTTGCGCAGCACCTCATCCTCGACGTTCATGTTGCATTGGAAGAAGACTTCGCTGCCGCGACCGCTCGACCAGACATTGACGGTGTAGCCAGCCGATTCGGCAGAATCCTGATAGGTCTGGTAGTTCAGGACATCGGTGTTGCCGACCGCGAAGTCATAGGCGCCGGTGACGATCTTGGCATGGTAGGACTCGACGTTCTGGAGACGTTCCAGCTCGACATAGTCGATGTAGGGCAACTGGTTGCCCTCGGTGTCGACCTGCCAGAAGTAGGGATTTCGCTTCCAGCGGACCGAGGTGGTGGAATCCTCATCCACGACATAGGCGAGCAGGGTTGGCACATCCTTGTTGATGCCATGCTGCGCCATGTCGATCATGCGCTCGGTCCAGGAGTTGTACTTGGCTGCCTTGGCCTCGGCTTCCGCCTTGGGGTTGTATTTGGGGTGGAATTGCTGGAGATAGTGCTGCGGGTGGATCTGTTTGCCCTGGAAGGTGCCGTACTGGTGCGGCAGGTTCGAGAGCCAGTATCGGGGGTGTGGCACCGCGAATTTCAGTTCGGCGGTGTACTCGTCAGGCGCGGTGACGACGACGGGCTTGCCACCCGGGCTGATGTCCTGGGGGACGGACGGTGTGAGTTCCTTGTTCAGGACAAGGTCGTTGAAGGCAAAGAGGACGTCGGCGGAGGTGACGGGTTCACCATCGGACCACTTCAGCCCCTTGCGCAGATGAATGGTGTAGGTGGACTTATCCTCGGAGACATCGACTGATTCGGCGATGTTGGGGACTGCCTCGGTGAGATCCGGCGAATAGCGCAGAAAATGGTAGGCCCACCCGATCAGGAAATCGCAGTCGTATCCGGCGAGTTGGGTAGTGATGTTTCCGACGTGTGCCGTGCCGCCATATTGCCCGACTTCGATTGGTTGGACGACCAGCGGTTTCTCTGGCAGGCGATCCTTGACTGGCGGGATGGTGCCAGCCTTGGAGAGTTCCGCCAGCATGGGCGCTTCCTTGAACTCGGCGGGCACGGTGTCGCTCAGCGATGCGTACTTGACCTCGTCCTGCAAGCGGGCGGCCACGCTCATCGGCGGAGCGGATGGCGCCGCCGATGCGGCGGGAACCTGACCTGCGAGGGCCACCCCGGCCCCGATTGCGGCGCTGTAGCCGACAAGTTCACGACGGGTGATCGAACGCCTGGACATCTGCTACCTCCTTGAGCGGATCGGCGGGGCGTGCTGCGGCGCACGGCCCTTCGGAGCGATACGGTTCGGGGGATTGACGATGGTTGCTGGCTACGCTCGACGGAACCGGGGTGGGGTGTCAGCCCGACGTGCTACAGGCCGATGCTCCTGAGGTATTCGCGGCTGATGACGGCGCTTTCCTTCGCCGTCGGAAGCTGGGTGACATCGGTCTCGACGATGGCCCAGCCCGCGAACCCGGAGCGGCCGAGCTCGGCAAAGATCCCGGGCAGATCGACGAAGCCACGCCCGAGCTCGGTGAAGATGCCAGCGTCGGAGAACTGGCGATAGTCCCAGCTGGCGGCCACGCCGTGCTCCAGCACCGACCGGTCGATGTCCTTGATGTGAACCGTCTTGATGGCGTCGCCGTAGTCCTTCACCAGCTGGACCGAATCGTCACCGGCCCACGCAAGGTGGCCGAAGTCCGGTCCGAGGAAGACGACATTGCGGTCGACGAGCCCGAAGAGCTTGTCCAGTTCGGCCCGGGTCTCAATGTACGAGCCGACGTGGTTGTGGAAGCAGATGGAAACGCCATGCTCCAGGGTTGCCTTGCCAACCGCGTTCAGCGTGTCGGCGAAGGCGGCGTATCCCTCGTCGGAGAGGGCGTCCTCCGGGCTGACATGCCCGGCGACGGCGATGCGTTCCGGGGTGAGGTTCGCCGCGACGTAGAGCTCGGTGAGTCCAAGTGCCTGATGCGCCGTCGCATGCTCGTGGGCCTTGGCGATGAGGTCGTCGCGCTGGGCCGGGTCCCAGAATTGGGCGCCGAAGTAGCCGGGCGCGGGTTTGAGGCCGGCGGCGGTGAAAAGGGCGTGCGTGGCTTCCGGATCGGATCCCCCGGCGGGAGCGCCGTCATATCCGGCTTCTGCGATCTCCGCGAGGATCTGTTCCGGGGTGAATTCTTCACGCCGCCAGGTGAGCTGGCCGCATCCGATGGGCAGGGTCACAGGGGTCCTTCCATGACTGGCTCTGGTCGGAGCCGACGATAGCCGGTCTAGCGAGATGCCGGAGGCCGGGATAACACGATGAATCGTACGGATCGGTGTGTGCCGGTGGCTGTTCGATGCTTCAGCATGATGGCATGGATTGATGGTGGAGACTGCCCGACGCGCGTGCTCAGCGGGATCGTCGGGCGTGGAAATCCTGTGCGACGTACCGTTCGACGGGGAGAGCGGAGACATCATATGAGTGACTGTGTGTTGGTGATGGTAGAAATAGATCATATAGGGTGTCAACGGCTCGTTCGAGTCAGTCGAACGGTCGGAAGGTCCTGTATCCGTTGTGGTTTCCTGGGAAGCAGCCCTGCGGGGGTCCTGGACGTAGGTCCCGCAACCGGGCTCCGGGGCTGGCTAGTTCACAATAGACGTCCGGCTATCGACATCACGGATGACGATGAATTCGATTTCATTTTCGATGGGTGCTTGCTTCACGCAATAGAGCGAAATTCGTAATGGCGGCTATAAGCCGGGACCGCCCCTGCACGGAACATTCCGTCTGGGTTGGCACCCCTTTCGAGCCCTGCTGTAGGGGTTGGGGATTACGTAATCCTCAACCCCGATTGCCTGAAGTGCTACCCGAATGACGCCATGATGGTGGGCACTATTGCTGGCGCCCCTATCGCTCTATGTCCGGTTGCCGTGGTCCTGCGCTCGTTGGGCTTACGGATGCAGGAATGTCTCGTCGTCGGTCAGGGTGAGAGAGGCGGATGAACGGATGTCCGTCGACGAGGCTCCGGCGTGGATGACGAACTCGCCGGCCTCGGCGCGCCACTGGTGGATGCCGTCGTCCCAGGCGGCGAACGCGGACCGGTCGAGCGTGACACTCACCTCCGCCGATTCGCCCGGCTGCAGCATCACCTTGCGGAAGCCCTTCAGTTCCTTGTGTGGTCGGGATAGCGAAGACTCCACGTCCTCGACGTAGACCTGCACGACCTCCGCACCGGGTATCGGTCCGACGTTCGTGACGCGGATTGTCGCGGTTACGGTCTGGCCGGGCTGGACCGTGGTGCGGTCCACGGTAAGGTCGCCGTATGCGAACGTGGTGTAGGAGAGGCCGAAGCCGAACGGGAAGAGCGGCTCGATGCCGCGCGCCTCGTACCATCGATAGCCGACGAACATCCGCTCGCCGTAGTGAACGTGTCCATTCTCGCCGGGATAATTCAGGAAGGCCGGATTGTCCTCCGGACGTTTCGGCCAGGTCTGAGTCAACTTGCCGGATGGATTCACGTCACCAAGCAGGATGTCGGCGATGGCGTTGCCGCATTCCTGGCCTGGGTACCATGTCTGGACCACCGCGACGACGTCGCTCAACCAGGGCAATGCCACCGGCGTGCCGGTCTGGAGCACGACGATCGTGTTCGGGTTCGCGGCGGCCACGGCGGCCACCAAGTCGTCCTGCTCCCCCGGCAACCGGAGATCGGCGGGGAGATCGGCGCCTTCGCTGTCCCACTCGCCGGTGCGGCCGACGAATACGAGCGCGACATCGGCTTCGGCGGCGGTGGCAGCGGCATTGGCGATGGTATCCGGGTCCTCCGGCGGCAGGTAGCCGAGACGGACCGCCTTCAGGGGCGAGATCTCCGACGAGTGGAACTCGACGGTCAGGTCGTGGCTGGAGCCGGCGTCGAGGTCGATGGTGGCCATGCGCTCGACGCTGCCCATGCCGAAGAAGTAGTCGCCATGTCGGTAGTCGCCCCAATTGTCGATCAGGAGTTGTCCATCGACGAAGAGGCGGGCGAGGCCGGCGCTGGTGAGGCTGAAGGTATGTGTGCCGGTTTCGGCGGGGATGAAGGTTGCGGTGGCGCGAGCGAAGAACGGACCGGGACCGAGTTCCGGCACCGGCGGCGCGAACCAGATCTGCTCCGATGCCGGGGTGGTAAGGAAGCCTACCGGATCATCACCGAGTTCCGTATTTCCGTAAAAAGCATACGAGAAGACTCCGTCCCGCAGGAACTCGGTGGGAACGGCCGGAAGCCGCTTGTGGTTGAAGGCGCCCTGGGCAAACGTGAACTCGGCCTCGCCGTGGAGCCGGGTGGTGAGGGCGTCCCACGGGGAGACGATGTAATGGGCGTTCACCTGCGCGCTGCCGCCGCCCATGATCTGCGCTGCTTTCGCATTCGGGCCGATCACGGCAATCTTCTTCACCTTCTGCCGGTCGAGCGGAAGCGCAGCGTTCTCGTTGCGCAGCAGCACGGTCGCTTCCGCGCTGGTCTGGCGGATCAGGGCGCGGTGCTCCGGGCGGTCGATCCCCTGCTCTGGTCCGGTATCCGGCTCCGTGAAGACGCCAGTACGCTCCATCGTGCGCAGGACACGCTCGATGGCGTCATCGACCGCCTCCGTGGAGACGAAGCCATCCTCGATGGCTGTGGCGAGCTTCGCGCCGCGCCAGATCGGCGGTCCCGGCATCTCCAGGTCGAGCCCGGCCTCCAGGGCCTCGATGGTGCTGTGCGTGCCGAACCAGTCGGACATCACGAGGCCGTCGAAGCCCCACTCGCCCTTGAGCAACTCGTGGATCGTGTAGGGATTCTCTCCGGCGAAGATGCCGTCGATCCGGTTGTAGGCGGTCATCAGCGCCCAGGTGCCGGCTTCCTTCACGGCGGCGTAGAACGGTGGGAGAGAGATTTCGCGGAGGGTGCGCTCGTCGGCCTCGACGCTGATCGAGTTGCGTTCGAACTCGGAGTCGTTGAGGACGAAGTGCTTGACGGTCGCGCCGACGCCGGTCCGCTGAAGACCGGTGATGTAACCGACCACCATGCGTGCGGAGAGATAGGGATCCTCCGAATAGCACTCGAAGTTGCGGCCATTGAAGGGCGAGCGGTGGATGTTGACCGTTGGGCCGAGCAGGAGGCGGGCGCCCTTCGTCTTGGCTTCCTCGCCCAGCGCGTGTCCGATCTGCCCGATGCGCTCGACATCCCACGTCGAGGCGAGGGCGATGCCGACCGGGAAGGCCGCCGAGGTGGTGGCACCGCCAACGAATCCCTCGCTGCCACGGGCGCCGTTCGGGCCATCGGACACGCGCATGGCGGGGATGCCGAGCCGTTCGATGGCGGGCGTCTCCCACATGCTGATGCCGGCGAGCAGCGATGCTTTCTCCCCTGGAGTCATCTGGGCGATCAGGGTGGCGTAGGTCGGTTCTTCCGCATCGTGTGGTGTGGCAAGCGACATCGTGCGTCCTTCCCCGTTGATGGAAGACCCATGCCCCTCGCGACGGTGCGGGCGCTGGGTGCTTCGTTTTCCTTGCGACGTTCTGTTTGCGAATGATACCTGCGCCGTTCCGTCATTCAGGGTGGATGGCGTCGATGAGTGTAGCTAGCGACTCGACGGTGGCATCCGGGCCGGGTTGCGCGAGGACGACATCGGTGATGCCGAGATCCCGAAGCTCCGTCAGGCGTTGCCGGACTTCGGTGGCCGTCCCGGCGATGACCAGCTCCTGCATGAGATCGGTGGGGATTGCCTGCCTCGCCGCGTCGAGGTCCCCTGCTTGACGAAGGTCGGCGAACGCACCGCCATGTGCCAGCACCTCGTCGGTGCGCATCACCCGCCGAACCTCGCCGATGATCGCATCGATGTCGTAGCCGGGGGTTGCCAGCAGGCGTTCCATGCCGGGAAGGGCGTGGATGACCGCGACCGTCGCCTTCCGCCGCTCGTAGACGGCCTCCGGGTCATCGGTGACGGTCGCCGCCGCGCGGGCGATAAAACGCAACGACTCCGGTTCGCGGCCTGCCGAGATTGCCGCGTTCCGCACCGTTTCCACGGCGTCGGCGAGGAAGTGGCGGGAGGCGAGGTCGTTGAACAGGACGCCGTCGGCCTTGCGTCCGGCGAGGCGGAGCGCCTGGGGGCCGACTGCCGCCAGGTAAACCGGAACATGCCGTTGGATGGGGGCGATTCCGCGTTTCCAGGCGTCGACCTGGAACTCGGTCGCGGTTTCCGGGGAGCTCGCTTCCGAGGGAAGGCGCCACCACTGGCGGAGGATGTCGATCGTCTCCTCCAGCGCGCGCAGCGGCTTGCCGACGTGGATACCGAGCGCGTACCGGTACCACTCTGCCTGACCGCGCCCGAAGCCGAGGAAGGCGCGGCCGTCGCTCAGGGCGTCGAGTGTGGAAACTGACGCGGCGATCAGGCTCGGGTGGCGATAGTAGGGGTTGGTGACGCCGGGTCCGAGCTGGATGCGCTCGGTGGCGCGGGCAACTGCCGCCAGCACGGCGAAGGCATCCCAGCCGTCCGGGTCCTCCATCGCCCAGAACGAGGCGATCCCCGCCTGCTCGGCGATCCGTGCCAGGTCGATGGTGCGATCGACGGCACGACGGTACGCGGCCAGGCCGTCCTTGCGGGCGGCGACCCATTCGCCTGGACCGGCGTCGAGCGCGAAGGCGAACGGCGGCCGGTCGGTTCCCGATTGTGGCGCGGTCGCCATCCGGATGCTACTTGGCGCGGTAGTAGATGAGGATGCCGCCGCCGCGCTCGTCGCCGATGCCGGTGACGATGCCTTCGCCGCTGTCGTGCATGGTGAACTCGTCGTTGCGCTTCAGGGAGCCGCCGGTCCCCGCGTCGACGAGCTGGGCGAAGAGCGAGTGACGCTCGCAGGACCAGACGAGATCGTATCCGGCGAGGGCCTTCATGCGGTGGCGATCGCGCGGGTGATTGCGGCCGATCTCGCAATAAGGGCTGGGGCCGGACCAGGTGAGGGATGCGGTCGATGAAGCGTGCTCGGTCATGGTGGCGATGAACTCCGATGATGGGATCGAACGAGTATCTCGATGACGCCGGAGGTAGCATCCGGCGTCGCGTCTGTCAACGAGAGTATAGGCGTCGCAACGCCTGGACCACGGTACTCACTCCTCGCCGGGCTCGTCCTCAATGCGATCGAACGCCTCGGCGGCGGCGCGGAGCCAGGCATCCCGGTCGAGGCCAAGACCCTTGGCGGCGCTGGCGAGCGCGTCGAGTTGGAAGGCGAGGTCTTCCGGTGACTGCGGTGCGGACCCGGCGCGCGGCTGGCGGTATTTCTTTGCTTCCTGTTCCACCTGCCATGTCTGGAGCGATCCGGTCTCCTCGAACGCCTCACCGATGCGGTCCTGCGCCTCGATCGGCAGGCGGACGGCCTTGTCGACCACGCTCGGGGCGATGCGTCCGTAGACCAGGCCGGAGAAGATGCGCGGATCGAGTTGTCCGTATCGGGTGCGTGCCTTCAGGGTGGCAGGCGTCATGCCAGTACGCTCGGCGATCGTGGTATCCCGGATACCGGCCTGGTGGAGATCGTCGATCGCCCACCACTCGGTGACGGGATTGTTCGTGCGCAGGGTGTTCGCGGCGATGGTCAGTTCGGCGATCGCCGCATCGTCCATGGCGCCCACAACGATTGCCGGAATGTGCGTCAGACCGGCCTCCCGCGCTGCCGCCACGCGCCGGTTGCCATCCACCAGGCGGAGCGCAAGCACGCCGTCGTCATCCGGCGCCTCCGCCAGCAGGACCGGCATCAGCACGCCGTGCTGGCGGATGTGGGCGACCATGCGCTCGGTCGGGCGTGGTCCCCACGTCTTGCCGATGTCGTCCAGTGGCACATCTTCGAATCGCATCGTCTGTTCGTCCATCGTCCTCCCCATCGTGTTGCCCTATTCTCGCATCTTCGCGCCGCTGGTACGATAGGGATGCGTACGGATGTTCGGTTCGGGAGAGGCGACGATGCATGAATGGAAAACGGGTGATCGTGCTGCTGCGGGCCGTGAACGTGGGCGGAACGGCGAAGGTGCCGATGGCGGATCTCCGGACGCTGTTGGGGGACCTCGGCTACCGGGATATTGCGACATACATTCAGAGCGGCAACATCGTGGCGACCGTGCCCACCAGCCATGACGAGGCGACACTGGCGGCGGAGATCGAAACGGCGATTGTTGAGCGGATGGGCGTGAAGACGCGGGCGATCGTGCGGACCCAAGCCGAACTGGAGTCGGCGTTGGCGGTCTATCCCTATCTCGACCACCTGCCGAAGCTGGCGCACATCGTCTTTCTCGACCGCGAGCCGGATCCGGAGGGCGTCGCGGTGTTGCAGGAGCGGGAACTTGGCGACGAGGCATGGACGATCGTTGGACGCGACCTCTTCGTGCGCTATGGCGAGAACGTCCACGCGTCGAAGTTCACGAATACGGCGATCGAGCGGGCGTTGAAGGTGACCGCCACGGCGCGGAACCTGACGACGGTGCGGAAGCTGATCGAGATGGCGGGAGCCTGAGGTTCCGATGGCGGACCGAATCCGTACAATGGAAGGGAAGCCGGCCGCCGCCTGGAGGAAACGCATGGCCGAGACGATTGCGACGACAACCGACCTGCCACCGATCATCCGGGAGCACCTGGGTGCGATCGTGGCGCTGGCGCGTGCCTATGAGGTGGAGCGGCTGGAAGTCTTCGGTTCCGTGATGACCGATCGCTTCGACCCCGCCCGGAGCGATATCGATTTCCTCGCGACGTATCCCGAGGGCTACGACTTCGGGCCGTTCCTCGCACGATTTCAGCATCTGGAACGGGACCTGCAGACGGCTGTCGGCCGTGATGTGGACTTGGTAATGAATAGCCAGTCCCTGCGTGACCGCTTCCGGCGATCGATCGCTGCCACGAGGCAGGTGGTATATGCCGTCGAACAGGACGTGTGACTATCTGCACGACGTGCTCGATGCCATCGATCACATCGAGGCGACCGTTGCGGGCCGAAACGTGGACGACTATGTCGCAAGCCGGGATATGCGGGCGATTGTCGAGCGGAATCTCATCACGGTGGGAGAAGTGTTGGCGCGGCTTCGCGATTCCGATCCCGGGACCATCCAGCACATCACCTCCTATGCGGAGGCAATCGGGCTTCGGAATATCATCATCCACGAGTACCGGCGGCTGGATGACCGGCAAATCTGGACCACGGTTCTCAAGCACGTTCCGATCCTGGCGCAGGAATGCCGGGCGCTTCTGGAAGGGGAAAGCTGATGTCTTCGCTATTGCCGCCGATCATCCGGGAGCACCTGGGTGCGATCGTGGCCTTGGCGCGCGCCTACGAGGTCGAACGGCTGGAGGTCTTCGGTTCCGTGATGACGGACCGATTCGACCCCGAGCGCAGCGACGTCGATTTCCTCGTCCAGATGAAGGAGCGGGGGCCGCTGGATGACTTCCGTCGATATGTCGGGCTTGAAGATGGGTTGGGAACCGTGCTGGGGATGCCGTTCGATCTGGTCCTGTCCGACGCGCTCCAGCGAGAGCCGTTTCGGGCCGAGGCCGCCAAGACGCGACGGATAATCTACGATGCAGCCGCGAACTCGTGATCTGTTCAGCGATGCGCTGGCAGCATGCGACTATATCAGTGCGACGATCGATGGTGTCTCTGCGGCTGGTTATGTGCGGGATGAAGATACCCGAATTATCGTCGAACGCAAATTGATCGTCATCGGTGAAGCGTTCGTTCGGGTTCGTGAGCGTGATCCGGAAGCATTCAGTTTGATCGAAGACGCACGCCCTGCGATCGCACTCCGGAACATCATCGTTCACGACTACAACAATATTGATGATGGACGAATCCTTCTAATTGTGACGGAGCTCCCGCCGATCCTGCGTGACTCGATTGTTGGTACATTGAGTGGGGCAGAAGGCGATCCCTTGAAGGATGGAGAAGGGGCATGCTGTGAGTGACGAGATCGCGATGACAACCGACCTGTCACCGATCATCCGGGAGCATCTGGATGCGATCGTCGCCCTTGCCCGGGTGTATGAGGTCGAACGGCTGGAGGTGTTCGGTTCCGTCAATGGGGAGGGCACAGGAGCATGATGGATACGCTCGTTGTGGCGGCGGCGCAGATGCAATCGATGTTCGGCGATGTGGAAGCCAATGTCGCGGCCACCGTCCGTACGATCTACGAGGCAGTCGAAGCGGGCGTTCGCCTCGTCGTCTTTCCCGAACTCTCCGCCATCGGCTACGACCTCGACCAACTGGCGGACGAGCGTCTCTGGCTGACGCCGGACGATCCCCGGCTGAGGCCGGTCGCCGTCGCGTGCCGCGAGACGGGCATCACCGCTGTGATCGGCGCGGCGTGGCACGATCCGGAAGCCGGCGGCGTGGGGCGTATCGCCTCCTTCGTCTTCCACCCGGACGGCGCGACGCAGGTCGTTGCGAAGATGCACGTCCACTCCAGCGAGGATGCCTGGTTCTGCTCGGCGCCTTATCCACCGCAGCCGCTGGATATCGACGGATGGAAGGTCGTGCTCGCCGTCTGTTTCGACGCCGCGAATCCTACTCATGCGATGGCTGCTCGCGATGCCGGCGCTGATCTGTACGCCTGCTCGGCCATGTACGACGTGTCGGAAGTCCGTCGGCTCGACCTTCACTTCGGGGCGCGGGCGATGGATCACCGCATGGTGTCGCTGCTCGCGAATTGCACGGGTGCGGGGAAGGGATGGGAGTCGTGCGGCCTCTCCGGGACATGGGGGCCGGACGGCGAACGGCGCGCGATCGCATCGGACCGCGCGCCGCAACTCGTGATCGACCGGATCGAGCGTGCGACGATCGGTCGCTACCGTCCGGCTGCCACCACTCTGCTGGATCAGGAGACGCGCGCCTCGCGGGTGACGTTGGCATAGGAACCAGGCAGCGGACGGTATTCGACATCCGGATAGCCGAATGCGGCCGGCCCGATTGTCTGCAGGGCGCGCGGCGTGCGCAGTTCGGGCGGCGCCGGAATGCCGATCACTGTCGCGCGCATGCCGTAGCGGATCAGTTCGGTCGTCAGCGGCTCGCCGGTGTCCGTGTCGATGATGCAGATCAGGTCCGGCACCACGGCCAGGATCTTGCCGGCGCTATTCCGGGCGATCAGGTTCTCGTTCTGGAAATCGATCGCCAGGGCGTCGCCATCGTGGGCGCCAAACCCGTCGAACTTCACCAGTCCGCGGGCGAACCCCGCCACCATCCGTCGTTGCACATCCACGATCTTGCCGGTGAAGAGCTGGCGTCCGCCGGTCACGTCCAGTGCCGCCTGCACCGGTGAGGTGTGATTCGCCCGGGCGGAGAGGACGGCGTCGCCCAGCGCGGCCGCGAGCGAGAGCGTGCCGGGAATGGCCATCCGTTTCACCTGGACACCGGTCATCGCCGGATAGGCGTAGCCGGCCGCGCCGCCCATCTGGATCGTGACGGCGCGCATGTAGCGCTCGAATGTCTTGCCGTCCGGAATATGGTCGAAGACGACCGAGTGCCCGAAGTGGTCGCAGAGCGCGCCGGGCGTCGGCGGAACGCCATAGATGATGTAGGTCTCCATCTGGAGTTCGGGGAAGGCGCGGCCCTGGCCGTCCCCGTCGATCACCGGCAGCCCGCTCTGCGCGGCGACGATCATCGGGATCGTCGAATTGCTGCCGCCGATCTCGCTGGGGACGATGTGCGTGAAGGGCCGTCCGAGGTGCTTTTCCAGCGCGCGCATCGCGTTCAGCGATTCGTCCGCCCGGCGCAGGCGTTCGACTGCGACCGTGGGCGAGCCCATGCCGCCGACCGAAACGACGTGCGCATCGTCCGGTACCTCGTCGAGGCTCACGATTTTGATCCGGGCGCCTGCAATGACGAACTGCCGGGCGATGAGCTTGCCGAGATAGGGATTGCCGCCGCCGCCCGTGCCGAGGATGCCGGCGCCGATCGCGAGGCGTTCGAGGTGATCTGCGGTGATGATCCAGGACATCGTGGGCCTTGTTTCCTTCCTTGCGCGCCGGTCTTGCCAAGCGGTACGGACGATCATGAGATCATTGTCCGCTATCGTTGCGGGCAGCGCGACCGTTCGCGCAGTCCAGCGCCAGGGTTGTAACCAACCCCCGCGATGATGCGTTGTGATGGGCGAGAGGCAGTGAGCTTCCCGTCGTGGAAAGTTCCGAGCGTTCCCCCCATGCTCCGTGCTCAACCTCTCGCGTGCTTCCCCGGATCCGGGGCGATCGGTTGTGGCGGTCGTCCTTGCGATCCGGGGAGGTTGTCCGGATTGGGGGAGGGATCGAAGCGGCGGCGTTCGACATTGACGCTGGTTGCACGCGTGGTAGGGTGGAAGTGTGGACAGGGACGATGCAATGTGGTGTGTCCGGCTGGACAGGAATGCCCCGACGAGTGCCAAGACCTCGCCGCCGGGTATCCAATCCGGGCCCGAATGCCCGACAATAGGCTCATCGACCTTGCCCTCACCCAGTCATCATCGCTCGCATCCGGAACCGACAGATCGTTTGCCCCAACAGGATTTGCGTTCACGCCACCGGAGGAGTTCCATGTCCCACGTCGCGACCCGGCTCCCAGACGACGATTCGCGACTCCCGAAGGGGCATGTCGCGTCTGTGCGACGCGTGGCGACCCGCTCGATTCGCCGCCTGCGCAAGAGCGGCGCGGCCTCGTCGGCTGGCGTCATTCATCTCTTCAGCATGCTCGTGCTGATCGCCGGGATGTTCCTCCCGCTGGCGACCGCCAATGTCTCGGCCGCCCCCAGTGCGCCGAAATCGACCGATCCCAAGGCGCAGGAGTCGGGAACGGTCATCTCGTCGCCGCAGGCAGTCAGCATCTCGGGCGATTTCGGCCAGGTCTCGTTGACCAGTTTCGATGGTATCTGGAAGGCGAGTTTTCCTGCTTCTCCAGGTTCCTACAGCTGGCAGATCGTGGTCACGGGTGGGGATGGCAACCAGTACGTCTTCGGCGCCGGTGGGTTGAACAGCGGTGCCGGTCAGGTCACTGTCGCCGATGGTGAGGCCGCGATCTTCGCCCAGTACGATCAGCATTCGAATAGTGTGGTGGTCACCTCGTCTGCGCAGGCCTACACCCTGTCCACCAATCAGGGCGATATCCCGCTGCAGCCGGACGGCGGCATGCTCACGACGTTCGTGAACTCTCCGGGCGGTGAATTTTTCTACCAATTGCTTGCGGACGGACAGCCGGCCGGTGGCGATCAGCAGGCGACGCCCGTTGGTGGGCAACAGTCGGCTTCGCTCGACTACGGGCCGGTCCTGCTTACGATCGATCCGTCGTCCGGCACGATCGTGAATACGCAGACGTTCAGCGCCGGTTCGTTGACCATCAACCGCACCGATGGCAGCGGCAATCCGTTGCCTGGCGGTTGCTATCAAGTTCTCAGCGGCGGTTCGCTCGTGAACCAGGGCTGTGACGACGGCAGCGGCACCACCACGCTCACCTTCCCCCAGGGGCTGAATCCGGGCACCTACACCGTGGTCGAGGTTGTGCCGCCGTCGGGCCAGGAGGCTGCACCGAACCAGGATGTCGACCTCGGCCCCGGCGACAACAGCGTGACCATCCAGTCCGCCGCGGTCGAAACACCGACTGAAGAGGCGACCGCGACCGAGGAGGTCCAGCCTACCGAAACCGAGACCGTGCAGGCCACAGAGACGCCGACCGAAGAAGGCGGCATCGTCGGCGACGAGACGCCAACGGCCGAGAGCGCGACTGAAACGGCGGTATCCGGGGACGAGACACCGACCCAGGAAGGCGCGACCGAGACAGTCTCTCCCGCAGAGCAGACGCCGACCGCTACCGAGGCTGCCGAGCCCGGTGATCTTGTCGTGACCATCGTCGACCAGGGCGGCCAGCCGGTGCCGAACACCTGCTGGCAGCTGCTCGACGGAAGCGGACAGCAGGTCGGGCAGACGTGTGATGCTACCGATCCGACGCCGAACAATGGGCGCATCGGCTTCTATGGCGTGCCGTCGGGCACGTACATGCTCCACCAGACCGACACGAACGAAGGCACCACGCTGGCCACCGACCAGCAGGTCCAGATCGATCCTGGCCAGGAGCGCGACCTGACGGTGACGCTCCAGTCGAATGCAACGCCGACCGAGGAGGCATCCCCGACGGAGGAGCCCTCGCCAACCGAGGAGCTGACGGCCACCGAGGAGCCGTCTCCGACCGAGGCCGTCGAGACGCCAGAGACGGTCGAGCCGACGGCGACCGAGCAGGCATCCGAGACCGTCGAAGCGACACCAACCGAGACTGGGGTGGAGACGCCATCGCCGACGACCGAGGCAACGTACGGTGAGCCGGGGAACCTGATCGTCGAGGTGCATGACGGCCAGGGTAACCCGATCCCGAACACCTGCTTCGAGATCCTCGACAATACGGGCGCGGTTGCCGGGCAGACCTGCGATGCGACCGACCCAACGCCGAACAATGGCCGTCTCGGCTTCTACGGCGTGCCGTCCGGGCCATACACGCTGCGCCAGACCGACGGTCCCGCCGAGTTCGCGCGCGCGCCGGAGACGCAGGTGAATGTCGTAGCCGGTCAGGATACCGAGCAGGATTTCACGTTGGGGCCGTCCGGTGAGTCCACGCCGACCGAAGAGGCGACTGCCACGACTGCGCCGGGTGAACCGACGGCGACCGAGATGCCATCTGGCGAACAACCGACCGAGACCCCGTCCGATGCAACGACCGGCTCCGTGCGGGTCGATGTCCCGCAGTGGGCGGGCGAAGGCCAGCAGATCTGCGTCCAGCTGAACACCACGGGCGGCATCGGGTTCGCCGATCCGCCGACCGCCTGCGACAACGGCGATGGGGATACCGACAGCCAGCCGGGCATCATCGTCCTCGCGGATATCGCGCCGGGCGACTACCTGCTGAGCGTGATTCAGGGGCCGCAGGATGCGCTCGATGCGCAACCGCAGCCGGTGAGTGTGGCCGCCGGACAGACGACCGACACCTCCTTTGGCGGCGCAGTTGTGCCGACGGAAACGCCGACCGAGGAACCGACGGCCACCGAGACGCCAACGGAAGAGCCGACCGCGACGGAGACTCCCACGGAGACCCCGACCGCAACCGAAACGTCAACGGAAGAGCCGACGGCAACACCGACCGAGACCCCCACGGAGACCCCGACCGAGGAAGCCACAGCGACCGAGACTCCGGCGGTGACCCCAACGGAGACGCCGACCCAGGAACCTACCGCGACACCATCTCCGACACAAATCCCCTCCGGGAATATTCGCGCGACCTTCAAAGATGCCGATGGCACTCCGGTGGCAGGAGCCTGTATCACCGTCGATGCCGGTCCGGCGATCTGCGACAACGATCCGACCGATCTCGATCCCACGGTCGGCAGCATCCTCGTCGAGAACGTCGACCCGGGGCAGCACCAGGTCGCGGCCAGCACCGTGCCGGCTGCATACGAGACGCCAGATCCACTCGCGGTCGATGTCGTTGCGGATCAGACCGCCGCTGCCGACTTCACCCTCCAGGCCGTGCCGCCACAGGTGGGCACGGCTGAGATCACGCTGACGTTGAACGACGGCACGTTGCCGGACGGCCTCTGCGTGAGCCTCACGAGTACGTCCACCAGCCAGCAGTACGGCATCTTCTGCGATGGCGACGAGAACGACACGAGCGCCGATACCGGAACGATCCTGATGCCGAATATTCCGGTCGGCTCCTATGCCGTGCGCCTGACGGATGACAGCCGCGCGAAGATCGATGGCTTCCAGTCTGCGACGACGGCGACATTGACGATTACCGTCGACGAGACGGCCAGCGTGACGATCGACATCGTCGCGAACCCGGCGCCAACCACCGGCACGGTGGAGATCTCGACGCGGAACAATGCGACCAACCAGCTCCTGCCGGGAGCCTGCTACGAACTGCGCCCGACTGCGGGCGGTCAGGCCATCAAGGGGTGCGACAACGACGAGAACGACCTGAACGGCACCGTCGGGGTCATCCGGTTCGCCGATGTCCCGGCTGCCGAGTTTACGATCGTGATGACCACGACACCGGACGGGTTCAAGACCGCGGACGATCAGACCGAAACCGTGGAAGCGGGCGTTCTCAACCAGTATGACGTGCGACTCGATCCGATCCCGGCGACGTCCGAACTGACCGTCCACAAGGTCGATGAGAGCGGCAAGGCGTTGCCGAATGCCTGTTTCGCGCTCCAGCAGAACGGCGCGACGATCGAGACGATCTGCGATGCAACCGACGACAATCCGGGTGATGGCACCGTCGTCTTCACCGATCTCACGACCGGCACCTACAAGCTCGTCGAAACGAAGTCGCCATCGCCAGACTATCAGCCATCCGACCCGGTCACGGTGACGATCGTCGGTGGCACGAACCAGGATTTGACCGTCACGAATACCCTTCGTCGCGGTCGGATCGTCGTCTGGAAGGTCGATGCCGCCGACGCGAACAAGCTGCTCACGGGCGCATGCTTTCGTCTCGCGAATGACGCCCATACCTACGGCCCGTTCTGCGACGGCGACGATGGCACGGTCGATGGACGGACGTGGTTCAACGGGGTCGTGCCGGGTGATTACACGCTGACGGAGACAGCAGCGCCAAACGGATACGGCAAGGCCGATCCACGACAGGTGAGTGTCGCGCCGGGCGCGTCGGTTCGCGTCAACGTGGCCAACAAGCAGTTGCCGCCACCGGCTGAGACCGGCACCGTGCAGGTGAACAAGGTCGACGCGAGCGGAAAGGTTCTGAAGGGTGGATGCTTCCGCCTCTACGACGGCGACAATCCCGTGACCGCCCAGTTCTGCGACAACTCCGATGGCACGAACGATGGCGTCATTCTCATCAAGAATGCACCCGTGGGAACGTGGATGCTGCGTGAGACGCTGGCGCCGTCGATCGACTTCAAGATCGCGGATGACCGCCAGGTGGTCGTCAAGAAGGACCAGGTCACGGTTGTTGCCGTACCGAACACCCTGAAGGACGGGCGCATCAAGATCACGAAGGTCGATCCGTCGGGCAATCCGATCCAGGGAGCCTGCTTCGACGTGGTGAACGACAACCAGAAGGCCCAGTGCTCTGATGTGAACGGTGTCATCATCTTCACGCTGGCGCCGGGAACCTACAACCTGACGGAGACGGTTGCGCCGACCGGATACCAGAAGACGGCCGACCGCAAGGGCATCGTCGTGAAGCCGGGTCAGACGACGACGCTGACGATCGTCGACCAGCTGGCTCCGGCGCCGAACACCGGCTCGCTGCAGATCGTGAAGTTCACCTGCCCGGTCGGCAATGGAACGGAGCGAACGGTCTTCCTCGGCGCGAGCGCCGGCAACGCCGAACTCGCGAAGACGGCAGGATGCGCGCCCTCGGTGGCACAGTTCAATCTCGTGGCGTCGAACGGCTCTGGCGGGCCTGGTAACGTCAAGACCGACGCGAATGGCAAGTATCAGGTCACACTGGTAGAGGGACTTTACACGCTGACCGAGACCTCGCCGGACCTGCCGGGCGACCAGAAGGTCCAGCTCCGGATCGTGAAGGGGCAGCTGACGACCGTGGTGACGATCAACTATGTCGCACCGCCGAAGCCGGCTCCGGCTACGATCAACGTTACGAAGTACACCTGCCCGAGTAGCTTCGACGGCACGATCTACGATGATTTCGCCCAGAACTGCACGGCCACGTCGATGCTGACGAACGGCGTCACCGTCCGGGTCGCCGGACCGATGAACCAGAAGCACGTCACGGGTGACAGCGGCAAGGCGGGCCAGTCGACCTTCTCGAACCTGACGGCAGGCACCTACACGATCTCGGAGGATCGCCCGACGACGATTCCGGTCGGCTACCTCTTCTGCGGCACGAATGCGCAGTGGCCGGCGGACATGAAGGCGGTCAACGGTTCGCTCCAGGTGAAGATCCAGAGTGGGCAGACGATAACCTGCCAGTTCTTCAACATTCCGGAGGTTCCGGCGAAGGATACGGGCACGATCCTGGTCCACAAGTACATCTGCGACGTGAAGACGCCGCCGAAGGGATACAACTTCGAGCAGGCCTGCCGCCTCAGCGATCAGCAGGCGAAGTTCCAGATCAGCGCCTATAACACCGGAACCAAGCAGTTCGATGCAGGCCCGACGGCGCGCGCAAATGCAGACGGTATCCTGCGCTTCGAGAACCTGAAGCCCGGCACATACAAGCTCGTCGAGGTCGATGGCCAGTGGTGCCATGCGAAATCGAACGCGGTGGATAGCGCCGGTAACCTGGTGGTGAAGCCGAACGAATTCGCCGAAGTGTGGATCTACAACTGCGTGGAGCCGAACACGCCGCCGAACACCGGCGCCGGGCCGAACGCGACCTCGGATAGCGTCGTTGGGAGCGATGGGATCATCGGGCCGGTGCCGGCGATTACCGACGGTACGGACGCGACCCCGGCGGGACCGAGCGATGGGCCAGAGCTCGTGCCGGACATGGCGCTGCCAGTCGTGATGCTCGGAGCCTGGGTGAACCGCCGTCTGCGTGACCGGAGGCGAGCGGAACGGGATGTGGCAATCCGGTCGGCATTGGAGGCGACCATCCCGAGTGAGGAGCGTCCCGCCGCCTGAGTAGGCATGGACGGATGCAGCGAAGGAGCGGCCCCAACCGGGGCCGTTCCTTTTGCCTGGAGCGCAGTCCGTTTGACCCCACGCTGAAAAGCGGTTCCAGCAGAGCCAACCGCCGAGCGAGTGGTCTTGTCGTGTAGGGGCGATCCTTGTGATCGCCCGAGGGTTCCCGGCAACGCGCCGGGCGATCACCGGCCGCGCTACGAGAATCGCCCCCACATGGCAAGGTCGTTCTCTCGTGGCAACGATGATGGACGTTGTTCCACAGGATGTCTCGCCGCTGCATGGCGCCACGCGTCGTGACAACCGCGTTGTGTTCCGGTCAGGTGCCCAGCAGGGGGGCGAGCCAGGCGAGAAGGCGGCGGCAGCGTTCGGGATCGATGGTGAGGCCGATGGCGGCGCCCCAGAGCCAGTAGTCGGCGAGGCGAACCGTGAGCCAGCGGATCGTGCGCTCCTCATTGAGCCGCCCGGAGGCGACATATCCCTTCAGAAGCTTGGCAAGGTGGCCCGGTCCGGTGATCTCCTCGGCGCGGGTCCAGAGGAACGGAGCGAGCGCCAGTTCGGGATCGCCGATCAGCGGCATCGGGTCGATCATCGTCCAGCCTGTGCGTTCTTTCCAGAGGATATTTGCCGAGTGCAGATCCCAGGTCGCCATCCGACCCATATGCGTGTCGGCGAGATACGTGGCAAAAGAGATTATCTGGTGCAGGCGGTCGGTCGGAAACGGGCGGCCAGCCTGCGCCCATCGCTCGGGGAGGGTCCTGGTGATTTCGGCGGCGCGGTCGGCAGTGGTCTGGAAGGGTGCATTCGGCGGTGGGACGATCGCCAGCCGGTGCGTGAGCCGTCCCGCTTCCTGTGCGGCCTCGTCGAGCGGGAGGGTGGTCAAGTCGCGGCTGGCGTCCAGGTGGTCCATCAGCAGGATGCCCTCGTCCGGAATCGCCTCGACCAGCCCGACCGTGCCGTGTCCGGCCCACGCCTGTAGGGCGGCGATCTCGTCGGCAGTGACTGCATCGGGATAGGCAATCTTGAGCGCGAACCGGTCGGGGCCCCGGCGGACAGGGAGGACGATGCCATGCGCGCCGTACCGGCGTTCGCCGTCCACGATCAGCGACCAGCTTGCCAGGGTCCTCATGGTGAGGATTGGCAGGTCCGCGAGCCAGATGCGGCCTGCATCGCCGAACTGCCGCTCGATGTCCTCGGCGAGGCCGGTCGGGATGGCGATGCTCATGAGGCTGCAACTTCCAGTCCGCAGCGTGGGCAGACATCGACTGTCTCGACCTTGCCGAGCGGAATGAGGGGGATCACGAAGAAGACCGCGATAGTGCGGATCTGTTTCTGCCGGGTCATGCGCCCGAAGAAGCCGCAGCGTGGACAGGTTCGCACGTAGTCGGTCGTCGTGCGGCTCCAGCGGAAGGTCCTCGTGCCGAAGATGAGGATCATGCGCGATTGCTCCCGTGGACCGGCGATGTCACGGTCGTCCGGCCTGGTTCGAGTAGTTGCGGCGGATCATGGCCCGGCCTCTCGTGAAGCCGAGGCGGTCGTAGAATGGCATGACGTCTTCGTCGCATGCTAGGTCGATGGCATAGACATCACCGAGGAGATCGGTCATGCGGCGGACGAGTTCCGAGCCGATGCCGTTGCCCTGATGTGCCGGCAACACCTCCAGCAGCGGAATGAACGCGGACAGCACGCCGTCCGAGATCGCATTGACGAACCCGACCACGGCGGCCGTTTCCTCATCGATAGCCAGGACCACGGCATAGCTTTCTGCCAGGAGCCGGAAGTGGGTTTCCGGCGATGGTGGATTCGGCCACCCGACGAAGAAGCCGGTGAGCATGGATGGCGTGATGTCGTCCAGCGACGTGTGATAGACGATCATGGTTCCGCCTCCGCGAGGATGGATGCCAGTTTCGGCAGGGCGATATTGCGGCCGGAGATCACGACGACGATATCGCCCTCCAGCTCGCCGGTGGTTCCGGCCAGCAGGGCGGCAAGCGGTGCCGCTCCAGCGCCCTCCGCGACGAGACCGTGATTCCGGACCAGCCAGCGCACGGCGGAATGGATGCCGGATTCGGCTACGGTGAGGAGGCGGACATCGTTCGCCGCGATGATGCCGGCGGTGATCGCGCCTGGTTCGAGATTGCCGACGAGACCGTCGGCAATGGTGTCGCCGATCGGGACTTCGACGGTGCCACCCGCTGTGACGGCTGCCGAAAGGGCGGTTGACTCCGCCGCTTCCACGCCAACGATCCGAATCGGACGCGCCGGTGTGGTGAGTTCGGTGGCGCACAGGCTCAGCCCCGCGACCAGGCCGCCGCCTCCGACCCCCGCGATCACCGTCAATGGACGACCATCGCCGTTGCCTGGCAGCTGGGCCACGACCTCGTCGAGCAGGGTCGATTGGCCCGCGATGACGTGTGGGTCGTTATAGGGGGAGACGTAGGTGGCGGCACGTGTTGGATCGGCAGCGAGACCCATTGCGAAGAACTCCGCGGCATCCACGCTCGTGCCGTGGAGGATCAGCTCGACCGGCATCCGGGCGATCCCCTCGCGTTTTGCCGGGGATGCGGTTTCCGCGACGACGATGGTGGCTGGAATGCCGAGCCGGCCGGAAGCCCATCCCACGCCGAGACCGTGGTTTCCGGCCGAGGCCGTGACGATCCGGCTTCCGGGCGGGAGTGCGGCGCAGGCAGCGAGCGCACCACGGACCTTGAATGACCCGGTTGGCTGGAAGGTTTCCAGTTTCAGCCAGACGGATGCCCCTGCTGCGGGAGAGGGAACGAGCGGTGTGGGCGTGAGTTCGGCCAGCACCGTTGCGCGCGCGTGTTCGAGATCGGCGGCGGTTGGCAGGGCGACGGAGCGGCGATGGATGGCATCGGACATGGGGAGCGCCTCCGGATGGAATAGAGCGGGCGGTCCGGCCGGAATCAGACGGTATCGTGCGGGGTGTTCCGGCCGTCGTTGGTCGTATTGTCGGGGCGATCGCGCAAACCCGGAAGCAGGATCGCGGTCGCCCCGACGATGCCACCGAGCATCATGCCGCCGGCAACCGCATCGGTGAACCATCCACCGATGAGACCGATGACAACGGCCAGGATGAAGAGGATGGCCTGGCGGTTCGAGAAGCGTTCCCGCTGGGGCGGTTTTCGTGGGAGCACAGGAGCCTCATTGTCTTGATGGCTGCGATTGACGGCACGATGGCGGCCGACTGGTTGGAGTACCATGACCGAGTATGGGACACATTGGCGGACCAAAACCTGACCGCGGCGCTACGGCGCACCATTGGCGATGGTAGCATTTGTAGTGGGGTCGCTTGCTGCATAATGGAAAAGTATGTGTCCCGAGCCGTGGTGTGGCTGGTCCGAAGCGATCGTTGCTCTGGACATGGCTTTCCTGCCGGGCGCATCCACTCCATCGGCGCAGGCAATTTGCTGTAGCACCCGCCTGGAAGCTGGAGTAATGGACACGCACGCCTCGCGACGATTGCTCGTCGCCCCGTTCCTTGCCGGAAATACCATTTCGCTGCTGGGCAACACGCTGACGCTTGTTGCCCTCCCGTGGTTCGTGCTGGAAACGACCGGGAGCGCGGGCAAGACGGGTCTTGTGGGGATGGCGTTTGCTTTGCCTGCCCTGGTTGCCGGCCTGCTCGGCGGTGTGGTGATCGACCACATCGGCGGCCGCAGGATGAGCGTGATTGCCGATATCGTCAGCGGCCTCTCCGTGGCAGCGATCCCGATCCTGCATAACACGGTGGGACTGGCGTTCTGGCAATTGCTGCTGCTGGTCTTCATCGGTGCAATGCTGGATATTCCTGGTCTCACGGCCCGCCGCACCATGCTTCCTGGGCTGGCCGAACGAGCGGATCTGCCCCCGGAAGCGATGAATGCTGCGTCCGAGATGAGCGACGGTGCGGCGACGATCGTCGGACCGATCCTGGCGGGATTCCTCATCGCCTGGTTCGATGCCGCGAATGTTCTTCTCATCGATGCGGCGACATTCCTGGTCTCTGCCATCCTGATCGGATTCTTCACGCCCGATGTCCGCGTCGAGGAGGACGCGGAACTTGCCGGGGATGAGGCGGTGGTTGTCCAGGGCCGGCTGCGCAGTGCGTGGCTGTCCATTCAGACCGGTTTGCGATTCATCGTGAAGGACCGGTTGCTGCTGGCGCTGGCGATCGTGCTCGTGTTCGCCAACTTCTTCAACGGTGCCGTGTTCAATGTCGTGCTGCCCGTGCTGGTGCTCGACCGGTATGGCCATGCAGCCCAGCTTGGCTTCCTCCTGTCAGCGTTCGGTATCGGCAGCCTGATCGGGGCGGCGGTCTTCGGGATGGCGGGGGCCAGTCTCCGGCATCTCCGCTGGACCATCTGGTTCGTCGGGATCCTCTCGATCGCGGCCCTGCGGTGGGCGTTCGTGCCGAGCTTGCCATCGGTGGCGCTGGCGGGGTGCATGTTCGTGGCTGGGCTGCTCAGTGGGCCGATCAATCCGTTGCTGGTAACGGTGCGCTTCGAGCGGATTCCGGTATCGCTTCGGGGACGGGTGTTCGCGAGCTTCGCGGCGCTGGCCTCGATCGCCGATCCGCTCGGGATGGCTGGCACCGGCGGCGCCATCCAGCGGTTGGGGCTCGACCGCACGTTGATCGGAATCGCGATCCTCTTTACGCTCTTCGCGCTGGTGATTCCGTTCGTGCCGTCGTTGCGGGCGATGAACCGTGATCCCAGTGACGACACCCCTGCGGATGACGATGCTCCGGCCGTGCAGGCGATGCAACGGGTGGCGTCCGTGGGCGAATGACCGGCAGGCAGGTGGGGCGATTGCCTTGGTGGCGGTCGCGACCTACTTGTCGTCTCGTCGTTCTGGCGCCGGCTCGATGGTTCGGGCCAGGTGCGTGAGCTTGTCTGGATTCAGGATCGCCTGAACGGAGGCAATCCGGTCATTGACCACCGTGAAGCTCGATACGCGGAAGAGGGTTCCATCGACCCATTCGACGACGGCTGGACCACCGTTCAGGTCTTCCAGTATGGAGATCGATTTCCGGCGGGGGAACTTGGTGCGAAGGCCGACCATACCCCGCGCGATCTTGTCGGCGCCGCGTACGGTGCGTCGCACGGAAAGCTGGCGCTCGCCGCCATCGCCGATCCAGGTTGCCTGCTCGGTGAGCAGGGAGGTGACGCCCTGAAGGTCTCCCGCTTCCAGTGCGGTGAGGAATTTCCGGACGATGGCCTCCTTTGGGTCGCCGGGCTGGGGGGATGGAGGCCGGTCCGGAATGGCATCGAGGACGCGTTCCGCACGTTGGAAGAGCTGGCGGCAGGCGGCGGCCGAGCGATCGAGGTGGGCGCCGATTTCCGCGAAGGGGAGTCCGAATCCGCTACGCAGCACGAAGACGACGCGCTGGTCCGGCGTAAGCCGTTCGAGCAAGGTGAGGAACGCGATCGAGACGGCTTCCCGCTGCTCCACGGTGGCGTCGGGTCCCGGAATCGCCTCCTGGGTGAGCACCGGCTCGGGGAGCCAGGCGCCCACGTAGGATTCGCGCGTCATCCGCGCCGACTTCAGGTGGTCGAGGGTGAGCCGGGAGACGATGGTCGTGAGATAGGCCTTGAGCGAGGTGACCGGCGGCGAACCGGCGTCGAGATAGCGAATCCACGCGTCCTGCACGAGATCCTCGGCGTCGCTGGCCGTGCCCGTCATGCGATAGGCAACGGCAAACAGGTAGGGACGCAGCGATTCATAGGTCTCACCGCCGGTTTCCTTGCCCGTATGCTGACTCGTGCTCTGCTGGACCTCGATCATGGCCGTCCTTGGAAGCCTCGCCTGACGCTGTCACATCCATCCTAGATGGTCGTGGCAAGCGCTCCCGCTGGCGCAGGCGATTCGAACGGATCGGGTGTCGTCTGGAATGCGATATTGAGGCGGTTCCAGCAGTTGATGGTAATCACCTCGAGGGTCAGCTCGGCCAACTCCTGCTCGCTGAACTCGGCCCGTGCGGCGGCATAATCCTCGTCCGGGACGCCGTGTGGGCCAAGCTTCGTCAGGACCTCGGTCCAGGCGAGAGCGGCCTTCTCGCGAGGGGTATACCAATCGACCTCGCGCCATGCGGGGAGGACCGCGATCTTGTCCTCGCGCCATCCCCGGTTGCGCAGGTCGCGGACGTGCATGGAGAGGCAGAAGGCGCACCCGTTCAACTGCGACGCCCGTAGCGAGACGAGATCGCCGATCGCGGGGTCGAGAGAGGACTGCTTCGCTGCCGCGGTGAGTTGCAGCAGTGCGCGCTGGACGGGGAGTGCGATTTCGGGATTGGCGAGGCGTCGAGGAGTGGCCATGAAAAGATCCTTCCTTCGTTCGGGGGCGTGGTCTTGGCCGCCGGTGGCGCGGATTGCGTTTCCGCCCACTACCCCGTAGACGAATGTCCGCTTCCGAATGTGACGCGGAGAGACCGATCCCCGATGGATGCATCCATCGGGGATCGGTCTCTCCGGGGGTCAGGCGGGGGCGAGGATCAGGAGGCAGCGACGGCGTTTGCCGGGACCCAGCCGAGCGCCGGGGCAACCCTGGTAGCGAGCAGGTCGAGCCCTTCGAGCGTCTCCTCCAGTGCCTGGGTGCCGGGCGAGAATTGGACGATGAGGTCGGTGATCTCCGGCAGCAACGGTTCCTGCGAGAGGCTTTCGATCACCATCTCCGGCGTGCCCCAATGGATGCTGTAGAACGCGAAGTCCTCGTCCATCGTGCGTGGGGGCTGGGGGCGTCCCTGTTTCGCGTTGCGTTCCCGGTCGGCGAGGACGCCTGCCTCCAGATTGCGGCGGGAAACGGCAGGATCGCCCGACGGATAGACCGTCCGCGAGAGGCCGATGCGGGGTTCGACCCCCTTCGGCAACGCGTTGACGTAGGCGTCCACGAGTTCACGCTGGATCTCGTCCGTATCGCGGTCGGTGCCGATGGCGACGCGGGAGAGCAGGAGGCCGTTGCCGCGCTGCCCGACCTGGATGACGCGCTCGACCGAGCCCGGCGATTCCCAGAGGCGCTCGCGCAGCTGTGGCGCGGCGGGATAGAGCACATCGCCCTGCGCGTTCAGGACATCGCCATCGAAGGCGTGCTGGATCGTCGCGATGGCGGCATCGTAGACCTCGCGGCGGTTCTTGTTTGGCTGGTTGAAGGTGTCCAGCACGACATCATTGGCGAATCCCGTGCCGAACCCGAGGTGCAGGCGATCCGGATGCAGCGTCTCGAAGACAGCGGCCGATTCCGCGAGGTGGATGGGGTCCTCGATCGGGAGCGTGAGGACCGCTGTGCCGAAACCAATCTGCCGGGTGCGTGCGGCGAGGGACGCGAAGAGCACGAAGGGGGTTGGCAGGCCGCCGTGCTGGTTGAAGTGGTGTTGGGCGAACCAGCCGACATCGATCCCGAGTTCGTCGGCGCGGGTGTAGGCGGCGACGGTGTCGGCGTAGGTCTGTGCTGCCGGGGCGTCGTGCGTGCGGCCATCGACGTAGGAGAAGAAGCCGAGGCGAAAGGGTTTCTTCGGGGAGACGGCGGTGGCGGGAGCGGTGTCTGGTGCGGTCATTCGGGAGGAGCCCAATCACGAATGGAAGAGGACGACAGCGGAGGCGCGGAACCCGATTTCGCTGCCGGCGATGAAACCAGGGTGGTGGTTTCATCCAACGCTATCTGAAGGATAGCGCGATTGTCGCCTATCGGTACAACGCGGAAACCCCTGGGGCCGGGACACCAATCCCGGTTCCCAGGGTTCCGTCGTTCCCCGATCGGCCGGAGGCTAGTCGTCGCCGACGCCGGTGAGGACCTTGGCACGGTTGGCCTTGGTCGGCACCTTCAGCGCCTTCAGCAGGGTGTCCAGTTCGGCGATTTCGTCCTGCGTGAGGTTCGCGAGCGGCGCGCGGGACGGACCTGCCGTGTAGCCGAGCAGATCGACCGCCGCCTTCATCACCGAGACCTCGTAGCCCGGCTTGCGCTGGCGCATCGCGTAGATCGGCGCCACGACCCGCGCGTGGTACGTCGCCAGTCCGGCATAGTCACCCGCCGTCATGAAGTCGTAGAGCTCGGCGGACGCCTCCGGCCAGAAGCAGGCCAGCGACGAGGTGTATCCCTCCGCGCCTGCTGCGAAGTACGGTCCAACGAGGTCGTCGCCGGAACCTGCCAGCCAGACGAGTGGTTGGCGGTCCGCGCCGAGCTTCGCGCTCACATACTCGCGGATCTGCTGGAACAGGCGGACATCGGCGCGGCCATCCTTGAAGGCGATCACCTGCGGCACACGCTCGACCAGCTTCACGACCTGCGCCGGGGAGAACAATGCCGCATCGCGGGCGTAGGGGATGATTGGCAGGGACGTGCCCGCCGCGATCGTTGCGTAGTACTCGATCAGACCCTCGGCGTCTGGCTTGCCGTAGTAGGGCGGCACCACCATGATCGCCGATGCTCCCGCTTCCTCGGCCTCTTTCGCCATGCGGGCGCCGAGCGTCGGGCCGATCCCGGCGGCGGCGATCACCGGCTTGTCGCCCGCGGCCTCGACGGTCGCCTTGACGATGGCGGTCGCTTCCTCTGGGGTGAGGGCGAAGATCTCGCCGGTGCCGCTGGGGGCGACGATGGCGGCGATGCGGCTGGTCGCAAGGAACGCGGCGTTCTCGCGAACGGCGTCGAGGTCGACGGAGCCATCGGGAGCGTAGGGGGTGATCGGGAAGGCAAGGGCGCCGCGCAACTGGTCGGGACGGATCGCTGGCATGAGAAGATCTCCGGCAGGAATCGACAGGCTAGCCGCCGTTGACAGCGGCATCGGTGCTGCTATCATCCCTGCAATTGGCCTGCAAGTCAACTTGCACGACATGGATATGGTTGCAATCCGGATGACAGTATGACGGTCCGGGCGATGGGAGCAACGAACGATGAAGATCAAGCAAATGCATGTCACGCCGGTCGCGATTGCCGATGCGCCGTTGCGCAACTCGGTTGGCGTCCACGAGCCGTACGTGAACCGCGTGATCGTCGAACTCGTGGGCGAGGATGGCAAGAGCGGCTTCGGCGAGGCGTCGTATTCGACGAAGCTCTACGAGGACCTGCTGGCCTTGCGCGAGCAGGTGGTTGGCGCCGATGCGCTCAACACCAACCGGTTGTACGAGATCGTCTCGGCACACATCTCGCCGCCCGATGCGCCGGTGGTCGATGCTCAAGCCGATCCGGCGCTGAAGCAGTTCGACCTCACGCCGCGCCGCGTCAACAGCGCCCTGCCGCGTACCTTCAGCCCGATCGAGGTCGCCGCACTCGACCTCGGCGGGCACGCATTGGGACTGCCGGTCGCGGAGATGCTTGGCGGCCGCGTGCGGGACTCGGCGCCGTTCAGCGCCTACCTCTTCTACAAGTACGCGGGTGGTGGTGGTGAGGGCGCCGACTTGCGCGAGGATGTCTACGGTGAGGCGCTGACCCCGGACCAGGTGGTGCAGCAGGCGAAGGATTTCATCGACCGCTACGGGTTCAAGAGCATCAAGCTGAAGGCGGGCGTCTTCGAGCCGATGGTCGAGGCCGACGCGATCATTGCCCTGCGCGATGCCTTCGGACCGGACATGCCGCTACGGATCGACCCGAACGCCGCCTGGACCGTGGAGACCTCCATCGCGGTCGGCGAGAAGCTGGCTGGCACGCTGGAGTATTTCGAGGATCCGACGCCGGGCATCGACGGGATGTCCGCCGTGCGCAAGGGGCTGCTGGCGAAGGGGATCGACCTTCCGAACGCGACCAACATGTGCGTCACCAGCTTCGACGACATCCCGGAGTTGAACGCGAAGGATGCGGTGCAGGTCATCCTCGGCGACCATCACTACTGGGGCGGACTCCGCGCGGTGGTGGAGCTTGGCCGCATCTGCTCGACCTACCACCTCGGCCTGAGCATGCACTCGAACTCGCACCTCGGCGTCTCGCTGATGGCGATGACGCACCTTGCCGCCGCGACGCCGGGCCTGACCTACGACGCCGACACCCACTACCCGTGGCTTTATCCGGCGGATGACATCGTGCAGGGCGGTCCGATCCGGTTCGTGGATGGCGCGGTGCCGGTGCCAACGACGCCGGGCCTGGGGATCGAGATCGACCGCGACGCCCTCGCACGCGGCAAGGAACGGTTCGACCGCATTCCGTACCGCGACCGTGACGATACGACCTACATGCGCAAGGTCTACGACCCGACCTACGAGAAGCTCCTGCCGCGATGGTAGGTGGGAGCGCGGCTCCAGTTTCGGGATTGCCGGACGGCACGGGGTTGGCGGCGATCGATCGTGCGATTGCCGAACACTACGGCAATCTTTCGATCGGGCAGCGCAAGGTGATCGATCGCCTGCTGGCAGACACGCGCTATGGCGCGGTCATCTCGGCGCCGGAGCTGGCGGCGGCGAGCGGCGTCTCCGAGGCGACGGTGACGCGGGCGGCGCAGGCGCTGGGTTTCGCAGGGTATCCCGACCTCCAGCGTCACCTGCGCGATCGCTTCGTGGCGCCCGTCGATGATCGGCTGCGCGAGGATCGTGCGGGCGGCGTTCCCGATGCGCCGGGGACGATTGCTGCACAGGTGATGGCGGACGATGCCGCGCTGATCCGCGAGATGGCGGAAGACCTGTCGCCGGAGGAGATCGCGGCGACGGTCTCCGCGCTGATAGGCGCCCGGCGCGTGCTGGTGATCGGGGAACGCGGCTCGCATGGGCTGGCGTTGATGCTGGGGATCGGCCTCCGTTTGCTCCTGGACGATGTGCGGATCCTGACGGGGAGCGCGGGCGACCTGCCGGACCAGATGATCGGCATCGGCGTGGACGATCTTGTCGTGGCGATCAGCTTCCGGCGCGTCGACCGGCTGACGGTAGAGGTGCTGCGGCAGGCGCGGTCGCTGGGGGCGGCCACGATCGCCCTGACGGACCACCGGTCGAGTCCGGCTGCGCGCGCCGCCGATCGCGTATTGATCGCGCGGACGGGAACGTTGCGCCTGATGCCCTCGTTTGCACCGGGTGCGAGCCTCGTCCATGCATTGCTGGAGGAGGTCGCTGCCGTTCGCCGGGATGCTGCAGGAGAACGCCTGCGCACGGCGGAGATCCTGTGGGACGCCTTCGACGCCTACGCGGATGAGTAGGGGCGCGGGCACGGCGTTGAGGCGGCACACGTTGGTGCCGCCGTACGAACGACGGTATCCGTGTTGCATGACGTTCGTACGGCGCGACACATTGGTCGCGCCGAGGTCACGTCCCGGAACCAGAGGACGGTCGCCGCAGCGGCGAGGATCGCTCCTGCATGGGTTGATTTCGCTTCTTGGCTACCATTGCGAATTTCGCTCTATCCGGATTCGTTTCTCACTTCTCGTTGCTCAATTCGGCGAGCAGGGCGGCGCTGGTCGCCATGCCTTGCCAGAGGCGCTCCAGCCGGTAGCTCTCGTTCGGCGAATGGTTCGCCTGCTCGGGCGCGCCGTAGGGCACCATGAACGAGGGCAGGCCCAGCGTCTTCGTCCACGTCGCGTCCGGCAGGCTGCCGCCGGTGAGCGGGATGTCGATCGGGCGCTTGCCGAACCCTCGGGCGATCGCCCGGCGCACCGGCTCCGCGAGCGGATGCTCGACCGGGGTGTAGGAGGGCAGCATCCCACCGTCCTCCCGCTCGATTTCGACATTGGGGCAATGCGTGGCGACGTGGCGGGCGATCTTCTCCCAGATCTCGTCCGGCGTCTGGTTCGGGACCAGGCGCATGTCGATCTTTACGGTCGCGGCGCTCGGGATGATCGTCTTGCTGCCGGGGCCGCCATACCCGCCCGTGAAGCCACAGATGTTCAGGGTCGGACGCGCCATGATGCGATCGGCGTAGGGCAAGTCGTCCGGCGGCGTCATGCGGTCAAGACCGATGCGGGCGAGCGCGGCGGAGACATCGAAGGGGAGCGCGTCCATCGCGGCGCGGGCGCCGGGAGTAGGCGTGGCCACGTTGTCGTAGAAGCCCTCGATCAGGACGTGGTTCTGGTCGTCGATCATCGTGTTCAGGGCACGGACGAGCATCCAGATCGGGTTCGGCGAAGCGCCGCCCCAGTGGCCAGAGTGGAGGTCGCGGTTCGGTCCCGTGGCATGTAGCTCGACGTAACACATGCCGCGCACGCCGAACTCGATCTCGGGATACTGGTCGTCGGTGACTGGGCCGTCGGACGTGTAGACGAGGTCGGCCGTGAAGAGGTCCTTGTGGGCGCGGACCGTCTCATCGAGGCTGGGGCTGCCGATCTCCTCTTCGCCTTCCAGCAGGACCTTCACGTTGACGGGCAGCGAGCCGGTCGTTTCCAGCCAAGCGCGGATGGCGGCGATGTGGCTGAAGTGCTGCGCCTTGTTGTCGGCCACGCCGCGCGCATAGATCCGCCCGTCGCGGATGGTCGGCTCGAAGGGCGGTGAGACCCAGAGGTCGAGCGGGTCGGGCGGCTGGACATCGTAGTGGCCGTAGAAGAGGACGGTCGGTCTGTCCGCTCCGGCGCCGAGCCACTCGCCGTAGATCATCGGCTGGCGTGGCGTCTCGATCACCTGGGTTTCGAGTCCCGCCGCCTGCAGGAGCTCCAGCTCGATGGCGGCGGTTTCCCGGATGCCGATGCCCTGCGCGCTGATGCTCGGCTGGGCGAGGAGGCGGAAGAGATCGACGAGGTTGCGTTCGCGGGTGGCGGATGCGTCCAATGTGGCGAGGACGGCGTCGAGCTGATGGGCGCGGGAGGTGGATGGGGACGTGGGCATGCAGACCTTTCCGGGGGAACATCGGCGGCATGGGGGCCGCCCGCGAGGGGCATATGTTCCGAGTGTCGCCGATCCCCCCGTTTTCGCAAGGGGGCGCGGAACCGCGATTGCCGGTGACGGATTGCGGCGATGCGGATTTGGTCTCGCCACGCTGACGACTTATAGTTGTCCACACAATCCGCACCGAATCGGTGTACCTGAACGCAATGGCAACGGAAATCGACGCACGGGCGAGATCACATCGCCGAGGGGACTATGCTGGCATGGAACGATGATGTCCGTTGCATGTCGTGATCGGTGACGCGGAATGAGTATGCTCGCGCGCTGGTATCGCGATTTTCCCTACATTCATACGCTTCGCTTCCGTCTCGTCATGCTGGTCCTGGCGGCGTCGCTGCCGGCGCTCGGCCTGCTCTACTACACCGCGTCCCAGCAGCGGGATGATGCCCTCGACGCGGGGCAGCAGGAGGCGACCAACCTCGCGAACCTCGCGGCGGGAGATCAGGAGCGTCTCGTCGACCAGATGCGGCGCTATCTCCTGACCCTCGCCCGGCTGCCGGAACTGCGTGGCGACAATGTCTACGACTGCATGGCGCTCGTGAAGGCCTTGCGCGACGACAACGCATCGACCTACCAGAACATCGGGATCATCATGGCCGACGGGACGATCCCCTGTCAGGCGACTGGCGTACGCCCAGCCTTCTTCCAGGACACGCCTGCGAATCTCCAGGCTGCGCTGGCCGCCAAGGATATGACGATCAGCGATATCGCCGTGTTTCCCGGTTCGCCAAGCGGCACCATTACCTATGTGTATCCCGTGCCGGACTATGGCGGAACGGTCGATCGCCTGGTCTTCGTGTCGCTCCCCTTCTCTGCGCTGCAATCGTTCGCCGAGCAGTCGAATCCGCCTTCGGGGACGGTGTTCCGCATGTACAACGGGAAGAGCACGCTGCTGGCGCAGTATCCCGGAGATGCCGAGGCCGCTATTCCCCCGTACATCGCTTCGACGCCGGTGCCGGGGGTGGAGATTCCGGTCGAGGATCAGACCGGCACCTTGCTGACGGTTACCGGGAAACCGTTCCTTTATGCGAGTTCCCCGATCGAGATGCCGGAAGCGGTGCGGAACTTCGGACCGGCGGCCATCTCCGTGGCCGTGCCGCGTGCCGAGATCGTGAGCCGGGCCGACAATCTCTTCCAGGAAAATGTCGGGCGTCTGCTGATCGTGGCCGCGGTATCGATCATCGCCGCATGGATCGGCGCGGATCTCTTCACGTCCGGCGATGCGGAGAGTCGCAGGCGGGTTGTGCATCAGCTCTACGAGGCCTTCTCGGCCGGGCAGATCGAAGGCCTGGAGGATCTAGTCAGTCCCCGCTACGTCGATCACAGTCGCAATCCGGGACAAGCCGATGGCATCGACGGTCTGCGCCAGGTGATCGTCGCGTTCAAGACCGCCTTTCCCGATGGAAGCATTCATGTGCGGCAGATGGTCGCCGACCAGGACACGATCGTGGCGCGGGTGACCATGGTGGGAACGCATCTGGGAGAGTTCTTCGGGACGCCGCCAAGCGGCCGTCTGGTCGCGACGGAGGGCGGGGAGACCTACCGGTTCGATGGGAGTCTGATCGTCGAGAGCTGGAGTCTCTTCGGCCCACTCGTTCCCGTGCATGAGGAACGTCCTCAACGCGCTGCCGGGCAGCAGGAAGCGGAGCAGAAACCACCGCGCTGGAGACGGATCGTCCCCTGGGGCCGCGGGCGCCAGCGGGGCTCCCGAGGCGCGAAGCATGACGACGGGGCATCGGTAGGTGTGAAGGAGGGGCATTGATGGCCCTGCTGATCGGCAAGGCGCGCGGTCGCTTCGGACGGTACTACGACCCGGTCCTCGATCAGGGACGCAAGGCGCCAGAGATCGATTTCAATGTCCTCTCGCGCCAGCTGAACCGGGTTCCCGCGTTCTGGAAACGCATGGTGTTGCCGTTTCGCTGGCTCTACCGGGGATACGTGGGGAAAGCCGCAGGAGACCTGGCCGCCTCGGTGGCCTACCACGCGCTGGTTGCCATGTTGCCAATGTTCTTCCTGATCATTTCGGTGGCGGGCTATTTCCTGCGAAACGACCAGCAGGTGCTGGATGGCGCCCTGAAGATCATCAACGATGTGTTTCCGGCGGGTAGTGTGGCGTCCGATGCCTTTCAGCAAGCGGTGGATGCACGGCAGAACAGCGGTTGGCTCGGCCTGGCGAGTGTGGTCGGTTTCGCCTGGGCGGGAACGGGTTTCGTCAGCTCGCTGGCGCGCAACCTGAACCGGATCTACGGCGTGCGCAGCAGCGGGTACTTCAGCGAGAAGCGTCGTGGATTCGTCGTGATCCTCTTCTTCGCGTTTTCATTCATCATCTCGTCGATTCTGCCGATCGTGACGACGTTCTTCGTGAACCAGGATCTGCCGGAAGCGTTGCAGCGCTTCATTCTGGCCAGCACGAGCGCTCAGCTGATTGCGTACGGGATCTCCTACGTATCGGCGTTCGTGCTCTTTCTCGTGATCTACCGCATCCTGCCGAACGCGGGGCAGCGATTCTGGGATGTGTTGCCGGGTACGTTGATCGCATCGGCGCTCTTTCTTGTGATGACGCAGGTGTTCCCGATCTACATCCGCATCATTGGCGGTGTTGGGCGGTATGGGCAGGTGCTCGGATTCATCACCCTCATCGTGGCGTCCCTCTACTTCCTGGCCCATGTGATGCTGTTCGGAGGGTTTGTCAACTGGAATACACAGCGCTGGCTGCGACAGCGGGCGCGGGCACGTCAGGCCCAGCGGGAGGCGAAGGAGCGCGCGAAGCGGGAGCGGCTGCTCGCGAAACAGGAGGCCGGTGGGTCTCGGTAGGCGAGTGTGGTCCGACGGGGGCGCTATGGCCACGATGGTGGCTGTTCCCCAAACAGAGGGGCGCCTGCCATGGATGT
>JASGDN010000071.1:0-16565 GCA_049841275.1 Thermomicrobiales bacterium | reverse complement strand
GGCTGGCGTTCTCGGCGGTCGTCGTCATCGTGCGCCGCCTCATCCGCGAGGGATGGACGCGGTATCGGTGGGACGGTCGTCCCTCACGCAAACCATGACGCAGCTGCCTATTGGCGCAAGCTCTAAGCTCGAAAGAGTAGCCCTTGCCTGAAGGGGCGATCACCGCCCGCACCCACCACTGGAAGGATCGCCCTTACACGGAACGACCCAGATGGGTTGACACTCCTTTTGGATTCTGCTGTAGGTGAGATCAGCCGCCAAACGAGACGGAGCACCACCCGGCAACGGAAACGGCGCGAGGGCATGAACGCCTTCGCGCCGGGTGCATCTCCCGAACAGGTCCAGATCAGGCAAGACGCTCTACGACCGCATCCCCGAACGCCGTGGTGGATGTCGCGCCACCCAGGTCGAACGTCCGCACGCCGTCGTTGATCGCCTTTCCGACGGCGCCCTCGATCGCACTCGCCTCTTCCACCAGACCGAGCGAGGTCCGGAGCAGCATCGCCGCCGACAGGATCATCCCGGCCGGATTCGCCTTGTGCTGCCCGGCGATGTCCGGAGCGCTGCCGTGGATCGGCTCGTAAAGCGCCAGCACCTTGCCAGTCGCGTCCGGCGCACCGACGCTCGCAGACGGCAGCAACCCGAGCGAGCCGCCCAGCACCGAGGCCTCGTCGGTGAGGATGTCGCCGAACATGTTCTCGGTCACGATCACATCGTAGGCCGATGGCATCTGGATCAGCTTCATTGTCATCGCATCGACGAGCACGTGCTCGCAGGCGATGTCCGGATACTCCTTCGCGATCTCGGACACGATGGCCCGCCACAATCGCGACGACGAGAGCACGTTCGCCTTGTCGACGCTCGTCACCTTCTGCTTGCGGTCCCTCGCCAACTCGAACGCCAGCCGCACGACCCGAGCGATCTCGTGCTCGCGGTAGATCAGCGTATCGACCGCCACCCGCTCACCGTTCTCCTCCCACTGCTTCGACGGCTCACCGAAGTAGAGGCCGCCGGTCAGTTCGCGCACGACGACCAGATCCGTCCCGAGCAGACGGTCCGCCTTGATCGGCGAGGCATCGGCCAGCGTGGGATGAACCGTCACCGGGCGCAGGTTCGCATGGAGTCCGAGCGCCTTGCGGACCTTCAGCAGCCCCTGCTCCGGTCGCACTGCTGCTGTCGGATCATCCCATTTCGGACCGCCGACCGCGCCGAGCAGGATCGCATCACAGCCGCGAGCAGTCTCCACGTCCTCGTCACGCAAAGCTGTCCCATAGGTGTCGATCGCGACGCCGCCGATCAGGAGGTCGACGAACTCGAACGTTGCGCCACTCCAGGGAGCCACCGCCTCCAGCGCCCGCTTTGCCTCGGCCATCACTTCCGGGCCGACGCCATCGCCCCCGAAAACCGCAATCCTGTAATTGCTCATGAAATCCTCGAAATCATCGCACGGACTTGACCTGGCAAACCCGTCTTGTGACTGTAGGGGCGATCCTTGTGATCGCCCGAGGGGCCGGAGAGACACGCCGGGCAATCACAAGGATCGCCCCTACATAGGTCACGCTTATTCCGCCTCCGCCCCGATCGGAACGATGGTCGGCAACCACGGCTGGCGCTTCGCCTCGTAGGCGGCGATCGCATCCGTGTGTTGTAACGTGAGACCGATGTCGTCCAGACCGTTCAGCAAGCGATGCTGCGTGAAGTCGTCGAGCGGGAAGGTCGCCACCAGGCCGATACTCGGGGCAGAAACCGTTCGGTTTGCGATATCCACGACGACTTCAAGGAACGGCTGCTCGGCAGCCGCCTCCAGCAATTCGGCGCCGAACTCCGGATCGACCTCGACCGGCACCAGTCCGGCCTTCGTCGCGTTATTCTTGAAGATGTCCCCGAACTTCGGCGAGATAACCGCCTCGAATCCGTAGTCCATCAGCGCCCACACGGCGTGCTCGCGCGACGACCCAGTCCCGAAGTTCGGTCCGGCGATCAGGACCCGCGCGCCCTCGAACTCAGGTCGGTTGAGCACGAATCCAGGATCGGACTCCCGCCAGGCGGCGAAGAGTCCTTCACCGAATCCGGTGCGCTCCACACGCTTCAGGTAAACCGCTGGAATGATCTGGTCGGTATCGACATCGCTCCGATCGAGCGGCGCGATCCGTCCCTCGATCTTGTTGATTGGCTTCATGCATCCCCCTCACCCTGCTTATCAATCGGGCATAGGCGCCTCCGACGACGCTCAATATATCTGTCATCCTGAGCGAAGCGAAGGACCCTCGCGCCAAGCGCATCGGCCGCAGGCCGACACACCGGGCAGACACCAACGAGTCTTGCCTACAAATCGCCCGGCGTCGCAAAGTGACCGAGCACGGCCGTCGCCGCTGCGATCTGCGGAGAGACGAGGTGCGTGCGCCCTCCCTTGCCCTGCCTGCCCTCGAAGTTGCGATTGCTGGTCGAGGCGCAGCGTTCGCCCGGCTTCAACTGGTCCGGATTCATGCCCAGGCACATCGAGCATCCAGCGCTCCGCCACTCGAACCCCGCCTGCTCGAAGATGCGGTCCAGCCCCTCGCGCTCGGCTTGCGCCTTCACACGCATCGATCCGGGCACGACCATCCCGCGCACCGAGGATGCGATCCGGCGGCCTTCGATGATGCTCGCGGCCTCGCGCAGGTCCTCGATCCGACTGTTCGTGCAAGAGCCGATGAAGACGGTATCCACTCGGATATCCCGCATCGGCGTGCCGGGATCGAGGTTCATGTATTTCAGCGCACGCTGGGCCGCATCGCGATCCAGTTGCGAGGCGAACTGCGACGGATCGGGCACGACCGAGTCGATGGAGGTCACCTGACCCGGATTCGTACCCCACGAGACGTGCGGCCGGATCGCGTTCCCATCGAGGATCACCTCGGAGCCGAACTCGGCACCCTCATCCGTCGGCAGCGAACGCCAGTAGTCGAGCGCCTGCTCCCAGAGTTTGCCCTTCGGCGCGAATGGCCGCCCCTCGATGTAGGCGAACGTCGTATCGTCCGGCGCGACCATTCCGGCCTTGGCCCCGCCCTCGATCGACATGTTGCATACCGTCATCCGGCCCTCCATCGAAAGATTGCGGAAGACCTCGCCCCGATACTCGACGATATTGCCCGCGCCGCCGCCGGTGCCGATCCGCCCGATGATCGCAAGAATCACATCCTTCGCGGTCACACCCGGCAGCAACGCGCCATCGACGGTGATCGCCATCGTGTTCGGGCGCTTCTGCGGCAACGTCTGCGTCGCGAGCACGTGCTCGACCTCGCTCGTGCCAATGCCGAACGCCAGCGCGCCGAACGCCCCGTGGGTGGATGTGTGACTGTCTCCGCAGACGATCGTCATGCCCGGCTGCGTGACGCCCATCTCCGGTCCGATAACATGGACGATACCCTGGCCGGGATCGCCCATCGGATGCAGGCGGATACCATACTCCGCGCAGTTCTCGGAGAGCTTCCGCACCTGGGTCGCAGAGATTGGATCGGCAATCGGCAGGCCGATCCCGACGGTCGGCACATTGTGATCCGCCGTGGCGACCGTGAGATCGGTCCGCCGCACGGGACGATCGTTCATGCGCAACCCGTCGAAGGCCTGCGGCGAGGTCACCTCGTGTACGAGATGCAGATCGATATAGAGCAGATCGGGTTCACCGGCGGCGGAACGGACGACGTGCTGGTTCCATACCTTTTCCGCCAGCGTCAATGGCAGCGACACGGTCTTCATGCCTCCACGAAAGAATCATGGCCTGTAGGGGCGATCACAAGGATCGCCCCTGCGAGCAACAGCCCAGTATTCCGGGGCTCGTTCCGAATTACGACTATTCCGGGCGTCGTCCGGTGAGCACGGAAAGCTCGAACAGCTTGAAGACGCAATCAACATCGGCGAACCCGTTCGACCGCAACCATTCCAGCTGCGTCTCGACCGGAGCCAGAATGTTCACCTCCTTGTCCTGGCGCGCCTTGTATGACGTGACGATCTCCTCGCGCGTTTCCTCGGTCGCGCCCTGCCGCACGATACCCTCGATCATCAGGCGATCGAACGCTTCCTGCAGCGTTGGCGAACCGGACTTCACATGCTCGACATTGATGAAGACCCCGCCTGGCCGCAGGAACTGGAAGACCTGCGCGTAGAGCTTCTGCTTCAGGTCATCCGCGATATGGTGGATCGCGTACCGCGAGACGACCAGATCGAACGGGCCGCTGCGCTGCACGTCCGGCCACCAGGTATCCTCACGCAGGTCGCCCTCGACGTACTCGACCGGGAACGGCGCGTCCTTGAAGTGCTCCTTCGCCTCCTCCAGCATCGGCGGCGAGAAGTCGACCAGCACCAGATGCTTCAGCGGATACCGGTCCACGATGCTCGCCGCGGCGAATCCATCGCCCGCACCGAGGTCGAGCACACGCTCGATCTTCAGGTCGTGGATGGCCAGCACACGATGGACGACATCCATCTGCTGCGGTGCCAGCGGAATCGCCTGCCGGGACCCCTGGTTGAAGCTGCGAACGACGCTCTGCCGCTTCCAGACCTCCAACTGCTCCTCACCGACAGCCGGTGTAGGAAACGGGGTGACGTTGGACGGAGATGACATGATGAACTAGCTCCAGCGTGAGGTCGACGACCCCATCAGAACGGTATCCGGCTTGGCGGCGACCACCTGGCTGAGCGCGGCAAGATAGGCCCGTCCGCTCGCCTCGACGATGTCCGTCGCTAACCCGTGTCCGCTGAACAGATCGCCGTTGACCCGGATGCGCACGTGAACCTGGCCCTGCGCGTCCTCGCCGGGCGTCACCGCTCCGACATTGAAGTACACGAGTTCGTTCTCGATGCCGATCGCCGCGTCGATCGCCTGCAGGAGCGCATTGACGGGACCGTTCCCCGCGGCGTCGCCCGAGTTCTCCTTGCCATCCCGCTCGATCACGACGCTGGCTGTGGCCGCGCCGCCGCTGCCGATGTTCGCGTTCCAGCGCACGAGGTGGAACGGCACGCCTTCGGCCTGGACCTCGTCCGCCACCAGCGCGGCGATGTCGGCCCCGGTGATGTGCTTCTTGCGGTCGGCCAGCTCCAGGAATCGCTTGTAGACATCCTGAAGCTGGTCGTCTTCCAGCTTGAAGCCCAACTTGGTGAGGGCATCGCGGAACCCGGCGCGGCCGGAGTGCTTGCCGATCACCAGTTTCGCGCCGTCCCATCCGACATCGGCCGGGTCCATGATCTCGTAGGTCGAGCGCTCCTTCAGCACCCCATCCTGATGGATGCCCGCCTCGTGCGCGAAGGCGTTCGCACCGACGATCGCCTTGTTGGCCTGTACCGCCAGTCCAGTCAGCGAACTGACCAGCCGGCTCGTCGGCACCAGGCGCTGGGTGTTGATGCGCGTCCCGACGCCGCCGAACTGCTCACCACGCGTCTGGAGGGCCATGACGACCTCCTCCAGCGAGGTGTTTCCCGCGCGCTCGCCCAGGCCGTTGATCGTCACCTCGACCTGCCGCGCCCCGGCGCCAACCGCCGCCAGCGTATTGGCGGTTGCCATGCCCAGGTCGTCGTGGCAGTGGACGGAGATGATCGCCTTGTCGATGTCCTGTACATGCTCACGCAGGTAGTCGATCAGGTTCACGTACTCGTTCGGCGTGGTGTAGCCCACCGTGTCCGGCACATTGATCGTCGTCGCCCCCGCCGCAATCGCGACCTGGAAGACCTGGACCAGGAAGTCCGGATCGGAGCGCGTCGCATCCTCGCAGGAGAACTCGACATCGCCCAGGAAACCCTTGGCGTAGCGGACGCTCTCGTCCACCCGCGCCAGCACCTGCTCGCGCGTCATCCGGAGCTTGTGCTTGAGGTGGATGTCCGATGTCGCAATGAACGTGTGGATACGCGGCTGCTCGGCGCCACGCACCGCCTGGGCGACCCGTTCGATGTCACCCGGCACGGCGCGGGCCAAACCGGCGATGGACACGCCCTTCGCCCGATCGGCGATGGCCTTCACTGCCTCGAAATCGCCAGGGGACGCCGCCGGAAATCCCGCCTCGATCACATCGACATTGAGTGCCACGAGGGCATCCGCCACCTCCAGCTTTTCGTCGGCCGTAAGCGTGGCGCCCGGCGATTGCTCGCCGTCGCGCAGGGTGGTGTCGAAGACGATGACACGATCGGATACGTGGGATTCCCGGGAGGTCATGGTGTTCTTCTTTCGTGCTTGGGGTCGAATGCCTGCGCTGCAAGGACGATCGCTTACGGGGCCGAAACCAGGTTGGGCCGCATTCTGGCGGGCCGACACGGAGCCGGCCCCGACAAACGAACGATGACAGCAGGTTCGACCGTGGCGAGGGACTCGCCTATTGGGCCTGGGCAGCCTTCGCCGCCTCGCGTGCGGCCTTGCCCGACTTCAGGAACGGCATCATGCCGCGCAGCTGCGCGCCGACCCGCTCGATCTCGTGATCGTTGGCCGCCTTGCGCATGTTCAGGAAGTTCGGCCGGCCATTCTCGTTCTCGGCGATCCACTCGCGGGCGAAGTCGCCATCCTGGATGCGCTTCAGCAGTTCCTTCATCGCCTTCTTCGTCTCGGCGGTGATGATCTGCGTACCGGCGTAGTAGTCGCCGTACTCCGCCGTGTCGGAGATGACCTCTCGCATCAGCGTCAGGCCACCCTCGTAGATGAGGTCGACGATCAGCTTCATCTCGTGGAGGCACTCGAAGTAGGCACTCTCCAGCTCGTAGCCCGCCTCGACCAGCGTCTCGAACCCGGCGGTGATCAGCGCGGAGACGCCGCCGCAGAGCACCGCCTGCTCACCGAAGAGGTCCGTCTCGGTCTCCTCGCGGAAGGTGGTCTCCAGCACACCGGCGGAGAGGGAACCAATGCCACGCGCGTAGGCCAGCGCCTTCTCCTTGGCATGGCCGGTCGCGTCCTGATGCACGGCGATCAGGGCCGGAACGCCAATGCCCTCCTCATAGAGTTCGCGCACGCGGGAGCCCGGCGACTTCGGCGCGATCATCGTGACATCGACATCCGCCGGGGGCACGATGGCGCCGAAGTGGATGGCGAAGCCGTGGGCGAACATCAGCATCTTGCCTGCCGTCAGGTACGGCGCGATCGACTCGTTATAGATCGCCTTCTGAAGGTGATCCGGCACGAGGATCATGATGACATCTGCCTGAGCGGCAGCCTCGGCGACGCTCGCGACCTTGAGGCCAGCGGCAAATGCCTTCTCGCGGCTCTTGCTGCCCTCGTGGAGGCCGACGACAACGTTCAGGCCGGAATCGCGAAGGTTGAGCGCGTGCGCGTGGCCCTGGGCGCCATACCCGATGATGGCGATGGTCCCGTCCTGAAGCGGGGCAAGGGTCGCATCGTTCTCGTAATAGATAACCGCCGGCATTGAAGGTCCTCCTGCGGCGACATGGGTCGCCAGTCCTGCTCGCCCGTGCACGTCACGGGCGGATGCCCGTTGCCGGGCCGAATCGTTACGAAACGAAGAGGGAGCGCATGCTCCCTCTGAATCGTCGGACGTTGGTCAATCGGCCACCGCGAAGCGCTCATCGATGCGCTCGATGCGCCCCTGCGGCTTCGGCGCCGAGGCGCGCGCCATGGCGATCTTGCCGGCGCGTACCATCTCACGAATCCCGAAAATGCGCATCATGGCCAGGAAGGATTCGATCTGGTCTTCGGTGCCCGTTGCCTCGATCATCAGCGAGGACGGCGTCGCATCCAGGACGCGCGCGCCGTAGACCTCGGCGATCTGCATGATCTCGCTGCGCTGGCCGTTCTTCGCGGCCACCTTCACCAACACCATCTCGCGGGTGATCGCCTGGTCGTCGGCCAGGTCGGTCACCTTGATGACCTCCAGCAACTTGTAGAGTTGCTTGACCGCCTGCTCGACCTCGTTGTCTTCACCCGTGACCATCAGCGTCATCCGGGAAAACCCCGTCTGCTCGCTGTGGCCGACCGCGATCGAATCGATGTTGAAGTTTCGGCGCCGGATCAGCGACACGACGCGGTTCAGGACACCCGGCTGATCCTCGACCAGCACCACGAGCGTATGGGTTCGTTGCATGGCTAGTTCGCCTCCGTGGTGGTGGTTGCAGTCGATGTGTGCGGGTGGTGGATCATCTCGGAATTGCTGGAGCCCGGCGCGACCATCGGATAGACGTTCGCCTCCGGCTCCACCACGAATTCGATCAACACCGGACCGGCGATGGATCGCGCCTTCGCGATGGCCGGTTCGATCTCGTCATTCGAGGTCACGCGAATGCCGGGGACGCCATACGCTTCCGCCAGCTTCACGAAATCGGGCGAACTGATCCGGGTCTCGGAATAGTTGTGGTTGTGGAAGAGATCCTGCCACTGCCGGACCATGCCAAGGTAGCCGTTGTTGATGATGGCGATGTTGATGTCCAGGTTCTCCTGCACCGCCGTCGCCAGCTCGTTCAGGGACATCTGGAATCCGCCGTCGCCGATGATCGTCCAGACCTCGAGATCCGGACATCCCATCTTCGCACCGATTGCCGACGGGAGGCCGAAGCCCATCGTTCCGAGGCCACCGGAGGTCACCCAGCGCGTGCCGTGCCGGACGCCAATGTGCTGGGCCGCCCACATCTGGTGCTGCCCGACATCGGTGGTGACGATCGCCTCATGATCGGTCGCCTTCGCGATCGCCTTGATGATGGCATAGGGTTCCGGCCATTCCGGCCGGTCCTCCAGCGCGGCGGCCAGCACGCGGTCCTTCTGGCTGTCGATCCAGCGCCGCCACTCGGGATACTTCCGTTCCTCGACCGCATCGATCAGGAGCTTCAGCGCCTCGCGGGCGTCGCCCACCACCGGCACATGGGTAGTGACGTTCTTGCCGATCTCGGCGGGGTCGACATCGACGTGGATGATACGGGCGTTCGGCGCGAATCCGTCGAGGCGTCCCGTCGCCCGGTCGTCGAAGCGAGCTCCGATGTTGACGAGCAGGTCGCATTCTTCGAGCGCGCGATTCACATGCTTGTGCCCATGCATGCCCATCATGCCGAGGGAGAGCGGATGCGCCTCATCCATCGCACCGAGTCCGAGCAGCGTGTAGATCACCGGAATGCCGGTCTTCTCCGCGAGGGCCTGGAACTCGGCCTCACCCTTGGCGAGGATGATGCCGTGCCCGGCCATGATCAGCGGCTTCCGCGCCCTTGCGATCTCATCCGCCGCCAGCCGCACCTGCCGCAGGTTTGGCACGACGCTCGGCTGATAGCTGCGGCGGCCGGTCGTCTCCGGCCAGACGAACGGCGCGGTCGCATTGAAGACATCCTTCGGGATGTCGACGAGCACCGGCCCCGGCCGTCCGGTCCGCGCCAGGTAGAACGCTTCCTTGATCGTCGGCGCGATGTCCTCGATCCGGCGCACGAGGTAGTTGTGCTTCGTCACCGGCAGCGTGATACCGGTGATGTCCACTTCCTGAAAGCCGTCGCGCCCGATCAACGGCTGCACGACCTGCCCGGTGATCGCCACCATCGGGATCGAGTCGAGGAAGGCATCCGCCAGCGCCGTCACGATGTTCGTCGCGCCGGGACCGGAGGTCGCGATGCAGACGCCGACTTCGCCGGTGACGCGCGCATAGGCCTGCGCCTCATGCGCTGCCCACTGCTCGAAGCGGGACAGCACATGATGGAAGTCCGCATTCGCAATCGCATCGTACAGGGGAATCACCGCGCCGCCGGGATAGCCGAAGACCGTCGTTACGCCCTCCGCCTCCAGGCTCCGGCAGGTAATCTCCGCACCGGAGAGAATCTCGGGCTGCGCGGAAATCTGGCCGACCTCGACAGCCAGAAGCTGGGGATCTTCGGCGATGTCGTCCCTGGTTCGCGATTGTGCAACGACCATAACGTGCTCCGTTTCCATCCTGTCCCGTGCGAGATACGAGATCGGTGTCGTCCCTGGTCCTGGCGGCGAACGAGCGTGTGCGCTCATTCGGTCCGCGATGCCGGCGATCGATGCCGGGGTTCCCTGCGACGGTGAAGGGATGAATGCGGGTGATGCCGTTCCGGTCGTGTGCCGGCGTCTCATCAGCGAGGCGCCGGATGCCGGGAGAAGCTGCAACAAAAAAGCCTCCCATGTGGGGAGGCCAGCATCAGATTCGTCACTCGTCCTGGTTTGCTACCAGCTTTGCTGCCCGCCCACGCACCATCGGCTCCCTACCGGGAGCTCAATAAGTACGAGGCTGATAATGGCAATGCTGTTGTGCGGCAGCGACATCAGAGTTCCTCGGAATCTGGATCGAACGACTATCGTTCAACCTCGGTCATAGTACGACTGCCGCTCTTCCCCTGTCAACCTCGGTCCGCCTGCCGCCAGCCATCCAACCGAAAACATTGTCCTGCTCATAGAGGCGATCCTCGAAGTGATTGCTGCGGCAGGTAACCGCCCTTACGGGAACCATCGATTCCAGGACGCCAACCGACCTGAACGTCCCTGAAGAGGAGAGTCCCGCACGAGCGGTACCTGATACGGGTCCAGTGCCCCCTCATCATGACGAGAGGATACGAGCCTGAACGCTCAGGACAGGAACTCGTCGGAGTCCAGCGACAGCGGCAGGTGTCCGTTCTGCTCCGGGCAGACGTGATGCGTCTTCGGATCGTAGAGCTCGCCGCACATCGGGCAACGCGGTCGTCCGGCCGACACGACCATCGCCGCATCCGTGCTCAGCTCTAGAGCCTGCGACCGCGAGATCCGTACCGAGAGCGATGGCAAAGTCTCCTCGGCCTGCAGGTCGTGCGCCGAGATCACGATCCGGTCGGCAACAGGATCGAACCCCAGTTCCATCCGTCCGACGCGAAACTGACTCCGGGTAGCATCATCGAAACCGAGCGGAAGCGAGTCGTGATCGACAAATCCGCCGCTCTCCGGGAGCTGCTCCAGCATCTGTTCCACCGCGAGTCCGAGCGCCTGGAGCTGCTGCTTCTCCATCCAGACGATGAAGGTCTCCCCGTCGATCACCGCACTGAAACGGAACCGGCGATTTCCCGGTTCCCCGAGCGCATCGACGCGGACACGCTGGGCGTCTCCACCAGGAACGGAATGACGAAATTCGTCGGTCATGCTAGGCGATCCACGGAATGAAAGGGGGAATTATCGAGGCAGAAGGAGGGAGAACGATGAACTGGATTGTTCTCCTGTCTGGAGGCAAATCATAGCACGCACGCGAACGGCCTCCCGATGTCCCGGAAGGCCGTTCGTCCAGTCATTCGCTCCCCATGTGGGCAGGCAAGCGATGCTATTCCTCGCCCGGCGTTCCCGCCGGAACGGGCTTCTCCGGCTCGGCAACGGGCTCCGCTCCGTCCACCGGTTCCGCTTCGACGCGCGGGGTCGGCGGGGTCTTCGGCTCCGGCGCCCGTGCAGGCACGATATCGGAGGAAACCGGGCGTCCAGCCGCCGTCCGGCCGTTCGCCGACGCGCCGTCATGCGACGCATTCCCGGCCGGGACATGCTCCAGAAGATCCTGGATACGGATGCCAGTCAGCGATTCGACCAGCGCCGGCACCTGCGCCACCAGCGTCGAGACATCGCTCGTTACGCGGTTGACGCCAGTCCCACCGCCATCGCCGCCGGTAGACACCACCGTGATCCTGTCGACCTTGTTGAGCGGCTCGGCCGCAGCGGCAACCACCGCCGGCAACTCCGTGAGCAGGCGATCAAGGACCGCTGCCTGGTTGTAGGCCTGATACGCGCTGGCCTTGACCTGCATCGCGTTGGCCTCGGCCTGGCCCTTCGCCTCGATGATCTCCGCCTCGGCAAGACCACGCACGCGGACGATCTCCGCCTGGGCTTCACCTTCGGCCCGCGTCGCCTCCGCCTGCGCCTGCGCGTGGAGGATGGCGCGCTGCTTGTCCGCCGCTGCCAGCGTCTCGATCCGCTGGCGCTCGACATCTGCCGCCTTGAGGACCGTCGCGATCAGCTCCTTCTCGCGGCGCTGGATCTCGGCCTCCTGGACGGCGATCTCCCCTTCCTTCCGGACGCGCTCGACGCGAACCTGTTCCTCGACGATGCGCTGCTGCTGGACGTTTGCCTGGATCTCGTAGGCCTTGTCTGCCTGCGCCCGCTGCTCCTGCACCGAGCGATCGTATTCGGCCCGCTTGAGCTCGAGGTCGCGCAGCGCCTCTGCCTGGCGCGTCTGGCTCATCGACTCGGCGGTCACCTTCTCCTGCTCGGCGGCGGCTTCGGCGATCTTCGCCTCCCGCATCGCCTGCGCGCGGCGAATGGCCGTATCGCGCTCGGCTTCCGCCGTGGCGATATCGGCCTGCCGCCGGACAAGCGCGATGTCCGGCTTGCCCATGTTCAGGATGTAGTCGTTGCTGTCCCGAACTTCGCGGATCGTGAAGGAAACGACCTCAAGGCCCATTTTGGAGACATCGTCGGCGACGTTCGCACGCATGCGGTCCGCCACCATCTCCGGCTCCTTCACGATCTGCTCGACCGTCAGCTGGCCGACGATCCCGCGCAGGTGACCTTCCATCACCAGGCGGATCAGGTTCTCACGGTTCTGCTGGTCCTTGGAGAGGAACTGCTCCGACGCCGTGAGGATGCTCACTGGGTCGGACTTCACCTTGATCTGCGCGACCGCTTCCACATTCACCGCCACACCCTGACTGGTGTAGAGGTCCTGCGTCGGCGCGACATCGAAACTCATCAGCTCCAGCGACAGTTCGCGGCTCTGCTGGACCATCGGCCACACGACACGACCGCTGCCCTTGACCACCTTCGTCCCGCCAAACCCATAGACGATCATCGCCTGGTTCGGTCCGACTTTCCGGTAGAGCCGCGCGGAAAGGATGAAAATCAGCAGCACCGCCACCACAAGCGCGACGACGATGGCGATCAACGACGTGAAATCCATGCCCACATACCCTTCACGATGGCTGCCCGCGCCCGACATCGTTGTCAGATTGTGCCGCGATCCAGCCGCTCTGAGTCCCTACCGGAATAACGTCACGCCAGCCAGAGAGGTTCCCGATAGAATCGGTCAGGCTTCCGGATACCGATCCTCCAGCAGATTCGCCACGGTGTCGACCTCGGCCACACCATGTATCACCCGCATCACGGCAACCTCCGTACCACGCGGAATGGCGATGCCACGAACCGAACGCGCCGCACTCACCTGTCGGGTCCCGCCCAGTTCGTAGACGATCTCACCGGTGCCGCCTTCGCGAATCGAGGACGTGACGCGACCGATGGCGCCGATCGTCTGGTAATCCTTCGGGTCGAGTTCGGTGCTGGCTGGCCGCAGCACCTTCACCAGGAACCAGCTCACGGTCAGCGCCGCAATGCCACCTCCCACGATGCCGATCAGGATGGCCACGGGCGCCACCCAGCCGAACCCATTCCGCACGAGATACCCGATCCCGCCCAACCACGTCACGAAGGCCAGGATGCCGGAGATACTCAACGCGCCGCCAACCAGCTCGCCAAGCCCGCTATCGCCATGCACGTCGATCCCATGATCGCCATGACCGGCTCCATCTCCATGTCCGCCGACATCGACGAATCCGAGGACCAGCGAGAGGATGGTGAAGATCATGCCGAAGAGGAACATTCCCAGGAGAATGGCATCGAGCAGATCATTCAGCGGGAACATGGAATCCTCCTTCATCCCCAGTCGGTCGCGGACGCGATCCGCATGGCTCGACGACACCACTGGGTCTGCATAAGTCTATCCTGTTCCATGCGCTCCCAACCGGCGAAGGACGCCGTCTTTCGAAAATTCGTTTCCCAACGCTCCCGGAGACCAGGGTCATGACCGATTCAACCGATACCAATGCAGGCCCGCGGTATGGCGTCACGGACATCGCGCCCGAGTCCCCAGCCCCCCACTCCGTGTCCGCCACGCACGCGAGGGTCCTTCCCGAGATCGTTCGCGACGACGAGGAAGTGCGCGCCCTCATCACCGCCGCCAACCGCAACCTTGGCGTGCTCGGCTTCACGGAACATGGATTCCGCCACGTTGGCCTCGTCGCCCATATCGCCCGGAATGTCCTCCAGCGCCTTGGCCACGACCGCCGCGATCTCGATCTCGCCGAGATCGCCGGCTACATGCACGATATCGGCAATGTCGTCTCCCGCCACGGCCACGCCAGCACCGGCGCGCTGCTCGCCCATGCGATCCTCACCCGGCTCGGACTCGCACCGGGTGAGACGGCCGTCGTCATGGGCGCCATCGGTTCCCACGGCGACGATCATGGCGAGCTCGGCGAGCCGGTGGACGCGGTCTCGGCCGCACTCATCCTGGCCGACAAGTCGGACGTCCATCGCTCCCGCGTGCGCGTGACCGATCCCGCCGAGTTCGATGACCACGACCGCGTGAACTATGCGACGACCTCATCCTTCGTCCGTGTCGACCGGGATGCGAAGACGATCACCCTCGAACTGGAGATCGACACCGACATCGCCACGCCGATGCACTACTTCGAGCTCTTCCTGCCGCGCATGACGATGTGCAAGCGCGCCGCCGAGGTCCTCGATTGCACATTCCGCATCACCATGAACCACGTCACGATGCTGTGAGGCGCCGCCTGCGGATCGCGACGTGTGGCATCATGGCAACGACGCCGTCCGGCGCTCCCATCGACCTCCCTCGCGACCGTCCCTCCGACGCCCCGCGACCGTGCCTCCCAAGGGTTCGCTCATGATCCTCGCCCGACATCAACGGATGACCGTGCATGCGCCCAGCGCCACGCACGACCGTTGGCGTGACTTCGACCTAATGATGTTCGTCACGATGATGGTCCTCATCGGCTTTGGCGTCGTTGCGATCTGGAGTGCCGTCGGCCTGCCGCCGCTCGCCTCGGACAATTCCGGCACCCGCCAGGCCGCCTTCAGCGTCATCGGCCTCCTCCTGATGTTCGTGGCCGCGTCGATCGACTATCGATACCTCGAATCCGCCGCCTGGATCATCTACGCCGCCGGCATCGGCCTGCTGCTCGTCGTGCTCAGCCCGCTCGGCTACGCGGTCGACAACACCGGCGCCCAGAACTGGCTGAATCTCGGCTTCACGACCATCCAGCCATCCGAGTTCACGAAGATCACCACGATCATTGCGCTCGCCGCGTTCATCTCCTCGCGCGGTGACGAAATGCGGTATTTCTCGAATTTCATCATTGCCGGCATGATCGTCGCCCTGCCCACCGGGCTCATCCTGGCTGGCCCAGACCTGGGCCAGGCGATGGTCTACATCGTCCTCTGGGCATCCAGCCTGTTCGTGATGCACACCCGGAAACGCTACCTGATCGGCATCGTCGTCGCCCTGCCAGCACTCGTCTTCTTCGCCTGGGAATTCGTCCTCCAGGACTATCAGCGCGATCGTATCCTGCTCTCCTACAACCCCGAAAATGCCCCGACCACCGGCGGCTACCAGATCATCCAGGCGCGGATCAGCATCGGCGCCGGCGGTCTCTTCGGTGCAGGGCTCAAGGGCGGGACGCAGAGCACGCTGAACCTGCTCGGCGTCCGCGAGTCGGATTTCATCTTCGCGCACGCCAGCGGCATGTTCGGTTTTGTGGGCATGATCGCGCTCTTCGTCTGCATCGTGATCTTCATCTGGCGCTGCCTGAAGGTCGCCGAGATCGCCCGCGACACCTTTGGCCAGACGATCGCGGTCTGCACCGCCGGCGTGTTCTTCTTCCAGGCATTCCTGAACATCGGCATGAACGTCGGGATCATGCCGGTGGCCGGCATTACGCTCCCGTTCGTCAGCGCGGGTGTCTCCTCGCTCTGGACCTTCATGATCCTCGTCGGCATCATGCAGAGCATCCGGATGCACCACCGCAAGCTCGTCTTCGAACACCGCTGACGCATTCCCGGCTTGCCGGGAAGACGCGAGGCGAGCATCCGCCCGCCAGACGACTGCGTACGATTGGGCAGGCGCAGCCGGACGAGTTCCATTCGCCGTGATGGGGGACGATCGACGCCCGGCGTGACCCTTTCTTGTCAACACCAAAGGTCCCTGCACGATCCGACCTCGCGTCGCCCTACGCACGCCGCTCCGACCCGATCCGCCGCACCAGCTCGTACGCCTCCGATCCCGACAGCCCCGTAATCGCCGCGGCCTCCCGCGCGGCTCGGCTCGGCTTCATCCCCTGCGCCAGCAATGCCCGCACGACCCGCTCCGGATCCATCCCCACCTCCACGGCGCGGCTCTCCCCGCCAATCACCACCACGATCTCCCCGCGCACGACGCCATCGGCAAACCGCTCCGACAGCGAGGAAAGCGTTCCCCCGACGATCTCCTCGTGCAGCTTTGTCAGTTCCCGCGCCACCACGGCGTCCCGCTCCCCGAAGACGTCCCGCAGGTCCGCGAGCGTTTCCGGGAGGCGCACCGGCGACTCGAAGAGCACGACCGGATAGCCGCTCGCCGCCGCCTTCCCCAGTTGCACCCGCCGCTCGTCGCCCTGCCGCTCGACGAACCCGAGGAAGAGATACGGTCCCGGCACCAGGCCGGACGCGCTCACCGCTGCCGCGACCGCCGATGGCCCGGCGACCGGCACGACCCGGTGCCCCGCCGACCGCGCCGCCGCCACGAGCGCATTCCCGGGATCGGCAACTG
>JASGDN010000070.1:0-29367 GCA_049841275.1 Thermomicrobiales bacterium | reverse complement strand
TATCCGGGCAGACATGAAGCCCTGGTGACGCCGGAGGTCTTCGAGCGCGTGCAACAGGTGCTCGATGTCCGGAAGCAACGCACCCAGCGGGATATCGTGCACACCCATTTCCTACGCGGGATGCTGCAGTGTGGACGGTGCCACAGTCGCCAGCTCATCTTCTCGCAGATCACCAACGCTCGGGGAGCGGTGTATGACTACTTCTTGTGCGCCGGACGGCAGGATGGGACGTGCGATCTGCCGCATCTGCCCGTCGCGTTGGTCGAAGAGGCGATGCAGCGAGAAGTGCAGACCCTTCAGCTGACACCGGACGCGATCGCGACGATGCGCGAGGAGGTGATGACGCACCTCGACCAGCGGCTCAGGGCGGAGCGGGAGACCCATGCGCGGATCAAGAAGGAACTGGCGGCGCTCGAGACGAAGGAGGAGCGATTGCTCGATCTCGTCGCGGATGGCTCGCTCGGCACAGACAAGGTGCGAGAACGTGTGGCCAAGATTCAGGTGCAGCGGGCGGCCTTGAAGCAGCGGCTCGAGACCACGGCGGACATCGTTCAGCAGCAGACTGACATGCTGCTCCAGTATTTGACCCTGCTTGAACAGCCTGGGGCATTCTATGTCACGGCGACCGATGCGGTGAAGCGGAAGTTGCTGGCGGCCTACTTCGCGCAGATCTGGATCGATGATGATGGGCACCAGGTGACACCGGAGACGGAACAGCAGCCGCTGGTGGCCCGGATCGAAGCATCGGCTCGCAGCCGTGCCACAGATGAAAACGCCACCGAGCATGTGCTCGGTGGCGTCGACTCATCAGACATTGGCCTTTATCCGCAAGGCCCATGTTTGAGTAACGTGAACTTGGTGGGCGATACTGGACTCGAACCAGTGACCTCCACGATGTCAACGTGGCGCTCTAACCAACTGAGCTAATCACCCGAACGCTCGCGAAGTATATGGTGCGAGCGGGTCGATTTCAAGGCTTCGACCCGAGAACCGGATGCCCCACCGCTCCGGCCACGGACGTCCGGATCTCAGGTCGGCGAGAAGGATTCCGCATACGTCCGGGCGATGGTGAGAAGGTCCCCGGTCGTCGTCGCGATCCGGCCGCCCGACTGGTGGATGAAGTACTCCACCTGGAGGTTGACGAGCGAGCCGTGGTTGTCCCCGGCGAGGCGGAAGTCGGTGCGCAAGCCGGCCACGAACTTGCCCTTCGCCGCTGCGTAGCCGATTTCGGCAGCCGTTCCGGAATCGACATCGACCCCGTCCAGCACGGCGAAGAGTCCATCCGCGCGCTCGATTCCGGCGACGTTCTTGCGGCCGAGTTCCATGTTGATCTCGGCAAGCCGGGCGGTACGCTTCGTCCAGTCGTTCTCGCTCGCGAGAGCAACGAACTCGGCGGCGAACCGCTGGTCGTCCCACGGGTTGATGACCGCGACGTACGCGGACAGTTCGGCAGCCAGGTGGACCATGAATGCGCGGGTGGATTCGGCGAATCCCAGCGGCGAGGCGAGGTAGATGGATGGCTTCGACATGGGCTCCTCCAGATCCAGGCTCAGTGGCCGAGGCGCTTCACCGAGTTGGCGCGGGCGTGCCACGCAATCGTGGCGGACCGGTAGCCGCTCATCAGCGAGCGGATGCGTTCGGTATAGGGGCGCAGTTGTTCCGCCTTGATCTTCCATTTCCCGGTGACCTGGTTGATCACCAGCTGGCTGTCGCCGTTGATATGAACCTTCGCGGTGGCCCGCTGCCCCTCGACAAACTGGTCGAGCCACTCCAATGCTTTGATGAGCGTCATGTATTCGGCCTGGTTGTTGGTGATGTTGTTGCCGTATTCCTCCCGCTGATGGCAGATCACCTCACCGCCGGAGGTGATCTCGAAGCTGCCGTATCCCTTGCCGGGATTTCCAAGCGAACCGCCGTCGAACACGATTTCGAAGGCGCGGACTCCGGAGGCGTTGGCGGAAGACGGCATGATGGCGATGACTCCTTGCAGGTGGGCGGCCACGGCACAGGGCCGGAGATTGTCTCCGGCCCTGTGCGGATGTCGCGTTGGATGATGGAACGGATCAGGATGCGGCGAGCGCTCCACCGGCTTCCTGGCGGATTCGGTCCACCAGGTGTCCTGGCACGGCCTGATAGTACGCGAACTCGGAGCGGAATGCTCCCCGCCCCTGAGAGATCGAGCGGAGATCGGTGGCATAGCGCTGGATCTCCGCCGCCGGGACGTGCGCTTCGATGGTGACCATCCCGCTTTCACCCGGTGTCATGCCATCCACATGGGCACGGCGGCTGTTCATGTCGCTCATCACATCGCCCATGATTGCTTCGGGGACGGTCACCCAGAGATGGACGACCGGTTCGAGCAGGGAGGGTGAGGCGTCTTTCATGCCCTTGCGGAAGGCCTCCTTGGCGGCGATGCGGAAGGCCATCTCGTTGGAATCCACCGGATGGTAGCTGCCATCGGTAAGAACGGCACGGACATTCACCACGGGGTATCCGGCGATGGGACCCGCATCGAGGGCGTCGCGAACGCCCTTCTCGACGGCGGGGAAGAAGTTTCTGGGAACCGTGCCGCCGACGACTTCCTCCCCGAACGTGAAGGTCTCATCGGGATTGGGTTCCAGCTTGAGGAAGACGTGCCCGTACTGGCCAGCGCCGCCGGTCTGCTTCTTGTGCTTGTATTCGGAGACGACCTGGCCGGAGATCGTCTCGCGATAGGGAACTGCCGGGAGCTTCACCTGGACGTGAACGCCGCTCCGGCGCTCCATGCGTTCGACGGCGATCTGGACGTGTGGCTCACCGAGGCCGCTGACGATGGTGGCGTCGCCGCTTTCGCTGCGTCCGACGATCAGCGACGGGTCCTCCTCGTGGAGGCGCTGGAGGGCGGCGGAGAGCTTGTCGAGATCGCTCTTGCTTTCCGGTACGACCGCAGCGGCGTAGGCGGGAGCCGGGAACTCGATGCCATCGAGCACGAGCGGCTGGTCCTGCACCGTCACGGTGTCGCCGGTCTGGACGGAGGTGAGCTTGCTGACCGCCCCCATATCCCCGGCGGCGATGCGTTCGGTCGGGACGTGATCCTTGCCGCGTGGATAGAAGAGCTGGCCGATGCGTTCGTCTACCTGGGTGCGTAGATTCCAGACGTGGGCGTGGGAATCGATGGAACCCGAGAAGACGCGGAACCAGGTCACGCGCCCGACGTGAGGATCGGCAATCGTCTTGAACGCAAGCGCGGCCAGCGGCGCCGCGGCATCCGGCGTCAGGTCAACCCGTTCGCCGTTGACGACGGCGGTTTCCTCGCGTTCGGCGGCGCTGGGGAGATAGTTCCGGATCGCCTGCAACAGCGGGGTGATGCCGCGATTGGAGGTTGCCGCGCCGCAGAGCAGCGGGATCACCGAGCCATCGGCGATGCACGAGTGGAGTTCGTGCAGCAATTCGTCCTGCGCAATCTCCTCGCCGTCGAGATACCGCATCATGAGATCTTCGTTGTGCTCGGCGATCGATTCGACCAGGGCCAGGCGATAGGTAGCGCAGGATTCTGCGAGCTCATCCGGTACCGGGATGACATCGAACTCGCCGTCGCCGTTCTCGTGGAAGACCATCGCCGTATTCGTGAGGAGATCGACGATGCCGCGAAACGCCTTTTCCTGTCCGATCGGAAACTGCACGGGAGCGATTCGCTTGCCGAACGCGTCGCGGAGGGAGGCGAGCGTGGCATCGAAACTCGCGTTTTCCCGGTCCATCTTGTTGGCGAAGACGATGCGCGGCAGATGCACGGCCTCGGCCATTGCCCAGACCTTCTCCGTGCCGACCTCGACCCCGGCGGAGGCATCGATCACGACGATCGCGCCATCGACGACGCGCATTGCGCTGACCATCTCCCCGGCGAAGTCGGCATAGCCGGGTGCATCGAGCACATTGAGTTTTGCACCGTCGATCTCGATCGGAAGCAGGCTCGACCCGATCGACATGCGCCGCCTGATTTCGTCCGGATCGAAATCGGACACCGTCGTGCCGTCTTCGACGCGCCCGAGGCGGTTGACCGTCTTGCTGTCGAACAGCAACGCCTCGGCGATGGACGTCTTTCCCGCACCACCGTGCGAGAAGATGCCGACATTCCAGATGTGGTCCGCGGGATACTGGTTCATGACTGTCCCTCCACGGAGTGTGGTCGTGGGCTCTCCGATGAGCCGCATGCACGCAGGCCCTCCGGATGGGACGCTGCGTACCATCGCTGGTCGCTCCATTGTATGGATCATTGCAGAATTGTGAACAGGCGATCCGCTCCATGCGCACGGTCAGGCCGGTTTGTTGCGCCAGTAGACGAGGGCGAGCCCTTGGCTGGTGAGATCAGGCTCGAAGTGGTCGATCAGCGGGGATGCCCCGGCGAAGATCTCGCTGTAGCCGCCGGTGATGACCACGGGCGGATTGCCGCCCAGCTCGGTCTTGATGCGCTGGATCATCCCCTCCAGCATCGACAGGTAGCCGAGCATCATGCCGGATTGGATCGCTTCGGTCGTGCTTCGGCCGATGGCTTGCTCCGGCAGGGTCAGTTCCACCGAGAAGAGGCGGGCCGCGCGACCGACCATCGCGTCGAGCGCCACGATGAGGCCCGGAGCGAGCGCGCCGCCGACGTAGTTCCCGGCGGCATTCACGACATCGAAGTTGATGGCGGTGCCGAAGTCGATGGAGATGACCGGCGCACCGAACTTCTCGACGGCGGCCATCGCGTTCACGAGGCGGTCCGGTCCGATTTCCTGTGGCGCGGGATAGTCGATACCGATGCCGAGATCAAGGTCGATGCCAACGATGATGGGGGCGACATGCAACCGATCCTGCCCCATTTCCGTCAACCATCTGGTGACACTCGGCACGACACTGCTTACGACCATTGCGCTGATGCCGGCCGGATCGATGCCTGAGCTTCCAAGGACGGGCGCGAGGATGGCGTACCATTCGTCCGGCATCCGATCCCGCCGCGTGGATGCCCGGGCCGTCGCGATCGGTTTCTTCGCGTCTTCCCGAAAGACCGCGAAGACGGTGTTCGTGTTGCCTACGTCGACGGTCAAGAGCATCGCATCACCTCATGTCTTTCCAGTTGCAGCGCCCGAATCCATTCACGAGCGACCGGGACGACGCTGCCGGTGCCGAACGGGAGCACAGTCATTTTATGGAACATCGCGCGGACAGCACACACCCTCTCATCATCGATACTGTGGAGCCGATGGATCGGGGATGGCGGGCCGATCCTCCCGCTCGCAAGCCCGGGATCGGCCAGACCCAGTGGTATCTCCGTCTGGCAGCGGTCTTTCTGCTCGTGCTGCTGACCGGCGCGGCGGGCGGGATGCTGGTGGAGCGGAACATCCTGTCGCGGGCACAGACCCAGATTCCCGACGATCTCCAGACCCTGGATGCCGTCGATTCGATTCTCGTCGAAAACTACTACTACCGACCGAGCGATCCCGCCGAACTTGCGGCGTGGGAGAACAAGCTGGAGCAGCAGGCGATCGCCGGTATGCTTGGCAGCCTGGACGATACCTACACGCGGTATCTGGAGCCTGCGGATGCCGAGACCGCGGCGAACCAGCTCGCCGGGTCCTACGAGGGCGTGGGGATCACCTATCAGTCAACCGACAAGATCCTGATCACGGAGGTTGCGGCTGGCGGTCCGGCGGAGAAGGCCGGTATCAAGCCAGGAGATGTCCTCGTCTCCGTCGATGGCCGCGACGTGGTTCCCGACGACGATGTGCGCTCGCTGGTCCTTGGCGAGAGCGGCACGACCGTGACGCTCGGCATCCTGCGTTCCGGGAGCGCAACGCCGGTTTCGGTGCCCGTGGTGCGCGGCAAGGTCATCGTGCCGCCGGTGTCGTGGAAGATGCTGGACGGTACCTCGATCGCCTATCTCCGGATCGACCTCTTCGGCGATCAGACGACCGCATTGGTCACCCAGTTCCTGCACGAAGCGGAAGAGCGTAAGGCGACCGGCGTGATCCTCGACCTGCGGTCCAATGGCGGCGGGTGGGTCAAGTCGGCGCAGGAGGTTATCGGTCGTTTCGTGAATGCCAGCCAGGGGCCTGCGCTGTACGAGGACACGTCGAACGCGGCTGGTGGTGAAGTGGCGATGCCGATCCTGAACGGCTCCTCGCCGCTGTACTCCGGTCCGCTTGTGGTGCTGGTGGACGGGGCGACGGCCAGCGCCGCCGAGATCGTGGCCGGGTCCCTGAAGGACTACAACCGGGCGCTGATCGTCGGCAGGCAAACGTACGGGAAGGGGTCGGTACAGCGCATCTTCTCCTTCCAGGATGGTTCCTCGATGCGCGTTACCGTGGCGGAATGGCTGACGCCAAGCCGGGGGCGCATTCAGGATGTGGGCGTGCAGCCGAACGTTCCGGTGACCCTGGGAGCCGGAGAGAGCGATCCCGATATCGCCCAGGGGATCGCGCTCCTGCAGGCTGGCCAGAACAAGCCGTCCGATCTGGCCGGGAATCCTCCCGCGACGCCAGTCGCATCGCCGGGTGCCTCACCGACGGCCTGAATCCGGCCCGAACACAGACAGGGGCGACGATCCGCAGTGAATCGTCGCCCCTGTCTGTGTTTTTCCTCGATTTAACACACACGTTACCGTCGATTAACCGTGGCTCCCTAGCATGGTGGTGGGCGCGATTGCGTCTCCGCCCGGACAGCTGCGGCAGGATCCATCGTGGAGTGGCGTGGGTGAGTATGGAGCATCCAGCGGTGTCGACGATCCTGGTGGTCGAAGACGACCCGACGTTGCTGAGCACGCTGGCGTTCAATCTGGGGCGGCAGGGCTATCGCGTCCTGACGGCCGAGAACGGCAACGTGGCGCTGGACGTCGTAGACGAACGCGGCCCCGATCTCGATCTCATCCTGCTGGATGTCATGTTGCCGGGCAAGAATGGGTTCCAGGTCCTGCGACACGTCCGGCGGTCTCACGATGTGCCTGTGCTCATGCTCTCTGCACGAGGGGAGGAGCAGGACAAGATCGACGGCCTCGAGCTGGGCGCAGACGACTACGTCGTCAAGCCGTTCGCGCTGCGCGAGTTGCTCGCGCGCGTCCGGGCTGCGGTCCGCCGTCGTGTGGCGCCGGCACTCCGGCCACCGAGTGTGCTCTATCGCGGCGACCTTCGCATCGAGCCGGATCGCCGGCGTGCGGAGGTCAACGGCCACGAACTGCAACTGCGTCCGAAAGAATTCGGGCTGCTGGTGACGATGGCGATGGAGCCCGGCAAGGTGTTCGAGCGGCAGGAATTACTCGATCTGGTCTGGGGCGCCGACATCATCGTCGACGAGCGCACGATCGACGTTCACATCTCCTGGCTGCGGGGCAAGCTCCAGGCGGCTGGGTTGGGTCCGGATTGCATTCGCACCGTGTACGGCAGCGGATACCGCTTCGTGGTCTCACCCACGACGACCGGGGACGAACAGGCGTTGCCCGTTTCGACCTGAACGCTGGGCGGTTTCCTTCCCTTGGGTGTGTGGGCTATCGGCTCGCGGCGAACCGTTCGTCGCGCCAGGCACCAGTCGCGTGACGGTGCGCGACTGACATTTCGGAATCCTATGGAGGAACACGATTCATGGATCTCATTCGCTCTCGCATGTCCCGCCGCACGTTTGCCGGTGTCGCCGCTGGCGCTACGGCAATCATGGTCGCTGGATCGCCAGCCATCTTCTCGACCGCCGCAGCCCAGGATGCGACGCCGATCCCATACGAGGCTCCCGACAACATCGGCGATCTGTCGGGTGAGTTCGAGGCGGATGGTTCCAGCACGCTCGGTCCGCTGACCGAGGCCGCCATCGAGGAATTCGCGACCATCGCGCCGAACGTCCGCATTACCAACGGCATCTCCGGCACAGGCGGTGGATTCGAGCGCTTCACCAAGGGCGAGATCGCCATCGCGAATGCATCGCGCTCCATCAAGCCGGAGGAGGCCGAGGCCGCCGCTGCGGCCGGCATCCCCTGGTACAAGTTCGACGTGGCCTACGACGGTATCACCGTCGTCGTCAGTGCCGAGAACGACTTCGTCGAGAGTCTGACGGTCGAGCAGCTGGCCAAGATCTGGTCGGCCGATGGCGGCGTCACCAACTGGTCGGATGTGGATTCCTCCTGGCCGGCCGAGCCGATCGAGCTCTACGGTCCGGGTACCGCGTCCGGCACCTTCGACTACTTCAACGAGGAGATCCTTGGCGAGGATACCGACGTCCGGACCGACTACACGCCGAGCGAGGATGACAATGTTCTGGTTCAAGGCGTCGCGGGCAGTAAGTACGCCCTCGGCTACTTTGGATTCTCCTACTACGAGGAGAATCAGGACACGTTGAAGGCGCTCGCGATCGACGGAGGCAATGGTCCGGTTGCGCCGAGCATCGAGTCGATCTCGGATGGCACCTATACGCCGCTTGGCCGCACGCTCTTCATCTACGTGAATGCCAACGACCTCAAGAGCAGGCAGGACGTGGCGGAGTTTGTCCGCTTCTACCTCGCAACCGCCGATGAGATCGCTCCGAGCGTCGGCTACATCCCGCTTCCCGGCGCCGACGAGCTCGCCCAGCAGGCCAAGTTCAACGGTGCGATGGATGGCTCGGTCGCTCCGGACAGTGACGCTGCTGCGACGCCTGCCGCGGCCACGCCCGCTGCCTAGGTTCGTCCGTGCATTTCAGCCCGGCCGGTCTCCGGCCGGGCTGAAACACGAACGTAAATCGTGCCGATTGTTAGGGACTTCCTAAACGGTTGAACGGGTTCGCAGGAGGACACCGCGTGGCAAGCACCATCGTGCCGCAATCCGGTCCGGCGGGGGGACCGGCTCACGTCCCGCTCGACCTGAGCGGCAAACGAAACAGGGACATTACCGAGCGACTCGTCACGTGGTTCCTGATCGGGTGCTCCTTGCTGACCGTCGCGACCACCATCGGCATCATCGGCATCCTGCTCTACGAATCGTTCGAGTTCTTCCGCCATGTGTCGATCTGGAAGTTCCTGACTGGCACGACCTGGACGGCGCTCTCGCGCGGGGACCAGCAGCAGTTCGGCGTGATCCCGCTGGTGACAGGCACCGTGATGACGGCGCTTGTGTCGGCGTTCATCTCGATTCCGCTGGGACTTTCGGTGGCGATCTATCTCAGCGAATACGCCGGTGCGCGGGCGCGGTCGATCCTGAAGCCAGTGCTGGAACTGCTCGCCGGTGTGCCGACAATCGTCTACGGCTTCTTCGCGCTTACCTACATCACGCCGGTGCTGCTGAAACCGTGGCTGAAGGTCGGTGCGTTCAACGGTCTCTCCGCCGGCATCGCGATCGGCATCATGACATTGCCGATAGTGGCGTCGCTTTCGGAGGATGCGCTCCGGGCGGTGCCGCGATCGCTGCGTGAGGCGGCGTACGGGCTGGGCGCGACCAAGTTCGAGACTTCCGTCCACGTGGTCGTGCCGGCGGCGATCTCCGGCATCATCGCCTCGTTCATCCTGGCGATCTCGCGCGCGGTGGGCGAGACGATGATCGTCGCGGTGGCGGCGGGCGGTTCTCCCGCTGGCCAGACGGCGGTGAGCAGCGGTCCGTTCGACCTGACCCAGAGCATGCAGACGATGACGGGCTTCATCGCATACACCTTCAGCAGCGATGTGCCGCGTGGATCGTCCCAGTTCTATTCGCTCTTCGGTGTCGGACTCCTGCTGTTCATCATGACCTTCCTGATGAACGTTGTCAGCCAATGGTTCGCGCGGCGGTACCGGGAGGTGTATGAATGAGCGCAGGTTCCCAGGTGACGACCATGGCCGCGACCCCAGCGTCCGAGGTGGCCCGATACGATCCCCGTGTCCTGGCACGTGGCCGGATCGCCATCGTCTGGCGCGGGTTGTTCTTTGCGGCGACCGCGCTGGCGATCGTCCTGCTCGGCATGCTGCTCTGGTCGATCGTCAAGCCGGGCTGGAGCTGGCTGAGCTGGCACCTGATCACGGCGATGCCCTCCCGTATCGCCGAGAACGCCGGCATGAATTCGGCGATCTGGGGGTCGATCTGGATCGTCAGTATCTCGGCCCTCTTTGCATTCGTCGTCGGCCTTGGCTGCGCGATCTACCTTGAGGAATACGCGCCGCAGAACCGCTGGACGGACTTCGTCCAGACGAACATTTCGAATCTGGCTGGTGTGCCGTCGATTGTCTACGGTCTCCTCGGGCTCGTGATCTTCGTCGATTGGCTCGGCATGGGTCGGTCGATCATCGCAGGATCGCTGACGATGGGGTTGCTCATCCTGCCGGTCGTTGTGATCTCCTCGCGCGAGGCGATTCGTGCGGTGCCGCTGAGCCTGCGCCAGGCATCCTACGGGTTGGGCGCGACGAAGTGGCAGACGGTGCGGGCGCATGTGCTGCCGTCGGCATTTCCCGGCATCCTGACGGGCGTCATCCTGTCGATGTCGCGCGCGATCGGCGAGACCGCACCGCTGATCGTTGTCGGCGGAGCCAGCCAGGTCCTCTTCCGGCCGGCGAGCATCTTCGATCCATTCATGGTGATGCCGCTCCAGATCTACAACTGGACATCGCGTCCCCAGGAGGCATTCGAGCATCTCGCGGCGGCGGCGATCATCGTGCTGATGGTCATCCTGCTCATCTTCAACTCCGCCGCAATCCTGCTCCGTCAACATTTCAGCAAGAAGACAAGGTGGTAACCGATGGCCGTTGAGGCGAAGGACGTTCGCATTCCGAGCGTCACGGCAGGCATGAAGGCGGTTTCCGAGGCACAGAGCGAGACGCTCATCGACCTGAAGGAACTGAACGTCTACTACGGCTCATTCCATGCCGTGAAGAACGTCAACCTGGCGATTCCGAAGAACAGGATCACGGCGTTCATCGGTCCCTCCGGGTGCGGCAAGAGCACCGTGCTCCGTTGTATCAACCGTATGAACGACCTAGTGCCGAGCGCGCGGGTCGAAGGGCAGATCCTCTACCGTGGCACCGACCTGAACGCGTCGAATGTCGATCCGGTCGAGGTGCGGCGGCGGATTGGCATGGTGTTCCAGCGGCCGAATCCGTTCCCGAAGAGCATCTTCGACAATGTGGCCTGGGGCGCGAAGATCAACGGTTACAAAGGCAACATGCCGGAGTTGGTGGAGCGTTGCCTGCGGCAGGCCGCGCTGTGGGACGAGGTGAAGGACAAGCTGAAGGAGAGCGGCCTCTCCCTCTCCGGCGGCCAGCAGCAGCGCCTGTGCATTGCGCGTGCGCTCGCGACGAGCCCGGAAGTCATCCTGCTGGATGAGCCGGCCAGCGCGCTCGATCCGATCTCGACGCTGAAGATCGAGGATCTGCTGCGCGAACTGGAGGCGACCTATACGATCGTGATCGTGACGCACAACATGCAGCAGGCCGCGCGTGTCTCCGATCAGACGGTGTTCTACTCGCTGAGCGAGACGCGGCAGGGCATCCTCGTCGAGGCAGGCCAGACGCAGAAGATCTTCACGAACCCGTCCGATCCCCGGACCGAGGCCTATATCACCGGGCGGTTTGGGTAGGCCCGGGCCGCGCCGCGACACTGTATTTACATAAGGGTAAGTCATGACTGAAACGAGACGCGTGCTCTACGAGGCCGGGATCGAGGAACTCCGCAACGATGTCGTGACGATGTCGAGCATGGTCGACAAGGCCATCGCGCGGGCCATCGACGCGCTGAAGACCCAGGACGCCCAACTCGCCGCCCAGGTGAAGGCTGGTGACAAGGAGATCGATGCCCTGCGCTGGGATGCCGAGGACGCCGCGATGACGCTGATCGCGACGCAGGGACCGATGGCGGGGGACCTTCGCGTGATTGCGGCCAGCCTCCAGATCTTCACCGACCTGGAACGCATGGGCGACTACGCGGTCGGGATTGCCAAGGTGGTGCTGAAGACGATCGACGAACCGCTGCTGAAACCGCTGGTCGATATCCCCCGGATGGCTCAGTTGGCGAGGGAGATGCTGGCCGACGTCACGACGGCCTTCGTCGAGAGCGATGCCGAGGCGGCGAAGGCGATTGCCGCGCGCGACGACGAGATCGACGATCTCTACGATCAGGTCCTGCGCGAATTGCTCACCTACATGATGTCCGATCCGGCAGTCATCAACCGGGCAACCCGGTTGCTGTGGGCGGCGCACGATGTCGAGCGCATCGGGGACCGCGTGACGAACATTGCCGAGCGGATCACCTACATGACATCCGGTGAGTTCGTCCATCTCGGAGGTGGGCGCAAGAAGCGTCAGCGCGCGCGGGCGGCGGCTGCGGAAGCGGCGTCGGCGAGCAATGCGTCCGGGTTGGCCTGACGCCAGGCCGCGAAGACCTCGTGAAGGCGCTGGACGACATCCTCGATGTCGATTGGCGCCTTCATGCTGTCCGCGATATCCAGCGATCGGCGGTCGGTCTCGTCCAGATCCTCGATCGACGCGATTGTGACGATCGGGGCGTGTGTCCGGGGCGTGCGGTCGGGCACCCGGTCCGACTTCCCACGCAGGCGGCGGATCAGCTCCAGGGCACGGAAGCTCTCCAGGTCGAGGTCGATCAGGATCAGGTCGAATTGCCGCAACCGGAAGACTTCCAGCGCCTGCAGTCCGCTGGCGATCAACGACATCCAGAAGCCGCCGAGCGGCAGCCCTTCCTCCAGGAATGCCGCCAGGCCGGGATCGTCCGTGACGACGAGGATGTGCGGACGTTCGTGGCGCTGCCGTGCCTCCAGGCGCGGGCGTTCGGTCATGCCGGCACCTCCAGTCCGCCTATCAGGAGTGCGTTCGTCAGCAGGTTGAGCGTGACCGCCACCTGCGCGCGGTAGTGGGGACGGATGGCGAAGAGTGTGATATGACCGCGGGCGACCGGAACATCCACCACGGCGTCGAGCCCGGAGAGGTGGTCCGCTCCCTGAACCCAGCCGGAGATGACCGCCTGATCCGGCTCGAACCGGACCGGCACCGGAAGGGTGCTGTCCGTCCGGCGGAAGGCGTTCTTGCCGGTCAACAGCGCCGGTGCGAACCGGTCCATGCCCCAGCCGAGCGGATGGTTCGTGGAAACGGAGGTGCGGACCATCGCGCCGGGTGAGAAGAACGTGGCGTCGTCGGATTCGGCAAGCGGCATCTCGACGGGCAGGCCAAGCAGCTCGACCAGCATGGCGGCGCTGCCGTCGATGGCCACGATGCGCAACCCTCGTTCCAGGGCGTGCCGCAATACCTTCGCGAACCGCGGGCGTTCGATTGACGATGGGCGTGCGGGTTCGGAGGCATCGGCGAGAAGCGCGCTGTATGCCTTCTTGCCGAGATGCGGAAGCAGCAGGACATCCAGGGCATCCACGGCTCCGCCGGACGCGATGTCGTCCAGATCGACGACGGTGTGCGGGATACCGAGCGTTTCCAGCGTCAGGCGGACCCAGCCAGCGTCGGTTGCTTCACCGGTGGGAGCGAGGAAGACGCCGATCTTCGGGACGCGTTGTTCCAGCAGGCCGTCCGCGATCGGGAGGGTCGTGCCGACCCGGACGCCGATTGCCGCCGCGCGGTCGAGCAGGGGCGCCGGGTCGATGCCGGAGATCACCCATGTTCCAGGATCGAGCAAGCGCCCGTCCGCCAGGTGGGACGAGGCGAGCCTGCGGAGGTGTCCGCCGGCTTTCCTTGCCTCCATCGCGAACTGAACGGCCGCGTGGCTGCGTCCATCGACGGTCAGCCAGCGACCATTCCCAAGCCGGGGTGTTTCGAGCGGCTGCAACCGGAGCGTTTCGACCTCTCCAGCCGGTTCGGATGCCCAGTCCTCCCAGCCGGTGACTACCGACGCTTCCACGCCGAGGTGAACGGCGAGCGAGTGAGTCGTGACATCGTATGGGCGGTTGTCGCCGGTGGCGACGGAGTAGGCGGTCGAGGGAAGGAGGACGTTCGCCCAGGAGAAGGCAGGCTGCCCTGGTCTTACGAGCCACGATCCACGCGCATGCATCTTGCCATCCGCATCGGTCTCTGGCGCGATGAGGCGTTCGAGGACAACCTCGCCACGCTGGAGGACGGCGAGCAGGTCGCGGGCGGCGGCGGGATAGAGTTGATGCTCCAATGGCGGGATCACGTAGGCGTGATCGGGCGCAGCCGTCACGGCATCCGCGAAGATGGCCCATTGATCGGCGAGCCAGGTTTCGCGGTTGCGTGCCGCGTGGTCGATCGTGGCGAGGACGGCTTCACGGTGATAGTCCATGATGTCGTGGAGCCGCCATTCGCCGCTCGTCCAGGGCATCGGGTAGCCGATGCGCGGCAGACGCGGATCGAAGTCGCGATGAACCGTGAGGTCGTCGGGCGTAAGGGTGACCGGGCTGGCGATCCTGGCGCTTGCTGCTTCGGCCAGGATGCGGACGCCGCCGTGGTAGTGCGACCAGGCGCGCGAGGGAGAGAAGGCATCGAACAGGAGCCCTGTGGCGACGCCAGATTGCCCCTTCGCGGCCATGCGGGCGGCGATGTGATTGCCCAGCGCGCTGCCGTTGGCGATCAGGCGGGGATCGACGTTCGGCTCGATCGGATCGATGTAGGGCGGAACGAAGTAGCGGCTGCCGTTCTCGTACATCTGGTGGAGGTCGAGGACCATGTGCGGCCGCCAGGGCTTGTGGACGCGTTCGACCAGCACGCGAGTCTCTGCGAGACGGTGATGCATCCAGTCCCGGTTGTTGTCATGCCCGGCGTAACGATGGTAGAGCGCAGGCGGTGAGGTGCCCTCCTGCTCGGTGCCGAGCGTCTCGTCGTACCAGTTGTGGACGAGGTCCATGCCGTCCGGATTGAGCGTCGGCACGATCAGAACGATCGTCTCGGCGAGCATGCGGGCCGTGTCCGCGTCGTTGCGGGTGACGAGGTCGAAGGCGAGTTCCGGGCAGAGCTGGACGGAGCCGACCTCGGTCGCATGGATGGCGGACGTGACGAGCACGACGGTGCGATCCCCGGCCGCCGTACCATCGGCCAGGGCGGGATCGGCGAGCCGCACCGGATCCATGAGGGCGGTACGGCGCTGGCGGTGTGTGTCCAGGGATGCGATAACCTCCGGTGCCGCGATCGCGAGCAGGACGAGATCGCGGCCCTCGGTGGACTGGCCGATGCGTTCGACGACGAGGCGGTCACTATGCGCGGCGAGATGGTCGAAGTAGTCCAGCATGGCATCCCAGCGCACGAGCACGCGGTCGTCGCCGGGCGTGACGCCGAAGCAGGAGGCGGGAGTCTGGAGGGATTCGCGAGATATGGTGGAAGCCGTATCTTGTCGGGAGTCGTGCATGGTGTCCCCTGAGAGATGGAGCCGGGTTAGGAGCATGGTCGTGATGCAGCGCTGCATTCGCGTCCGATTCGTCTTGGGACACTATAAGGGCCGATTACGTGAATGTGGCTCGGTGGCGGTGGGAGGATTGGGCGGCGATGGGACGTGGTGTGGGCCATGCTCTACCTGATGGACCGTGTGTGTCCATTGGGAACGCCCACCGGGGCAGCCTCATGATTTGCGACCGGATCGGCAAGGGCTTGGCGGCCTTGAGGGATCAACCCGAGCGCGCGACGGGTCGTGTGTACTTCGTTCAGAAGTCGTCCCAGTACATCCGCGATGATCTGATACCTTTGGTCTCCAGCCAAATCTTCATGTCAGTTATGTTGGTCATACCATGAGACTCAGCCACAGACTTCAAGGCGGATACCAGATCATCGACGGAGGTACATTCAAGTGTCTTGTACAGAGCTGGAAGGTCCGATTCGAACACGTGCAACGTCAGTGTTCCGTAGAATGTGAGCGATGAGATCATGACGTTGTGCTTGTTCCACGCTGGTTCAATCTTGAGCATCGGTCGGACCTCTGTTCCTGGGTGTATCTCGGTGGGCGCCTCGACACAGCGGTCGCGATCGTTACGTCTTTGTTTTTGGGTCTCGTGTCCTCAGTATAGATGGACAGCGTCACGAACAGGTAGGAGTGCTGCGCTGTTTAGCGATCTCACTCGGTTGGTCTCGGGATTGAATCGTCTGGAAACACATGGTCGGGAGTTGCAGGGGAAAGTCGGTCTTGTGAAACTGCATGGATGTGATGAGGAGCTGACGGCGTCGATCGCCCGGTACGTGGCGTTGCTTGCGCTGCCGACCGACCGGTTGTGGATCACGACGGACCGCGCGGAGTATGGGCGCTGGCTGGGCCGGTCCGTGCCCTCGGCCTATGGCGGGGCGTATTGCTTCCTTCGCCAGCAGGGCATTCACGCGATCCTGGTCCACCTCGAACGGATCGACCGCACGCAGCCGAAGGCGGTGGAGGTGGTAGTTGCCGAAGAACTGGTGCATATGCGCGACCATCTGGACGGCGACCACCGGCGGCACGCGAAGCATGGACACGACCGGATCGCCTACCGCGTCGCGGACCTGACCGGCGCGTCGCTGGAGGAGATCCGGTCGGCATTGATCCCGGTGAAGCGTCGTCCCGCCAGGTACATCTACGTTTGTCCGGGATGTGGCGTGCGGGTTGCGCGACGGAAGCGGGGAACATGGTCGTGCGGGCGGTGCTCGCCTGTCTTCGACCGGCGGTTCGTGTTGCATCTGGTGGAGACGCGGAATGGCGTGGTGTGAACGGGGAACTCAGTAATCCTGGGCGTACCAGCGGTCGGCAACGCGATCATGGTAGATGGTGTGGCGCATGTCATTTTCCATGAGGACGGCGAAATACTGCCGGCTGATCGGTTGGCGCCACCATTCGTCCTCCACGATCCACATGTCCTGCAGGTGAGCCACCCGATATGTCTTCCCCTCGATCACCAGCGCCACCGGAACCCCGTTCCGGACCTGCACCTGCATCGGGCGTGGCTGGTTCAGGGGGCGAAGGGCATGAGTGCATGCCGGCGTTCCGGTATCCTCGACCACGGTTCGACCTCCACAATGCGATAGAGCGGCGACGTTCCATACCGATGCTTCAATTGTTCGGTCGCTTCCTGCAGCAACGGATCGTCGCGGCGGCGGAAGGTGGGCAGCATCTCCTGGCGCGCGCCGTTGGCGATGATCCCGCTCAGGTCGATGGTGACGCGCGTCACCGGACCCTGCATCTCCAACGCGTCCAGACGCAACGTGAGGGCCTGGATGAGCCGGTACGCATCGGCAGGTTCCTTCAGCGTCATGGCGCGTTCCCACGACTCCCACGACCGCGACCGCTCCACGTCGGCCCGGATCGTCACCTGCCGGACGTAGCGGCCGCGCAGGTCCGGGTGCTGGAAGGCACGGTAGACCAGATGGCAGAGCGCCATCATCAGCATTTCGCGGGTGACTGCCGGGGCTGCTAACTCCATCGTCTCCACGACTGAGGGGATGACTGGTGGCGGAGTCACTAGGCGACGATCGACGCCGCTGGCGAGTTCCCAGGCGAAGATGCCGGGTTTTCCAAAGCGGGCAAGCACCCTCCGGCCGTCCAGCGCTGCAAGCATCCCCAGCGTTGCAAGGCCCAGCTGTTGCATCTCCGCAATCAGCGGCATCGACACCGGCAACCAGGAAATCGGGGCATCGTGCAGGAAGCTCCGCACGTCAGCCGGAGCGAGGATACGGATGCCATCGCTGGCACCCTGCCCGGTGGCGACGCGAGCGGCGAATTTCGTCGGGGCGACCCCGGCGCGGGGGCGCAGCACGGCCGGCACCGTACGCAGGAGGTGGCGCGCGGTCTGGAGGTGCGATCCGTAGTGGCGTTCGAGGCCAGTGAGATCGATATACCAGCAGCCTGCCTCCTGGTCGTCGGCCTCGACGAGTGGACTGAGATCGAGGAAGCGCGCGAGGATTTCCTGGGAAAGCTCGGTCTCGTGGATCGGATGCTCGGGAAGGACCATCACGACGGGACAGAGTGTCTGGGCCTCACGGATGGACTGCCCGGCACGCACGCCGACGCGGCCCGCTTCCTGCGAGACATCCAGCACCAGGGGACGATCCTGGCTGGAAGAGGCGAGCAGCAGGGGATTGCCATCCAGATGCGGATTGCGGAGCACGGCGGCACGTAACGCGAAATGCGGCACGCGCACGCAGACAATGGGCATGTCCATCCTTCCTTCCATACCTACCCGGTTGCCGATCGGGCCGCGACGGTTGCCCATCCGGCCATCTCGTCCACGCTTGCCAGAATAGAACGTATGTTCTATTCTGGCAAGCGTGTTTCCTGGTCGAACCTGTCGCCATTCGGGCAGTCGTGGTCTTGCCAGACGTGGGAAAATACCGATGGGTACGGCGGTCTATCACGGCATCGACGCTTCCATGCTGACCTGCCGCCCGGCCCGGCAATTGCATATCGTCTCGGCTGTACGTATCGCTTGGTTCAGTATCGTCAGGAGGGCGCATGACAGGGCATGAAGCCGGACCCCCGGTTGGGGAGTTGCGCGCGAAGGGCGTCGATCGCGTCCTGATCGACGCCGATACGCTCCAGGCAGGCATCCGCGACATCGCTGCCGAACTGGATGCCGAGTATGCCGACGATACCCCCCTGATGATCGGGGTACTGACCGGGGCAGTCGCGTTCATGGCCGACCTCATGCAGGCGATGACGATCCCGCTGACGATCGACTTCATGGCGATTTCCAGCTATGGATCCTCGACCAAGTCGTCGGGCGTGGTCCGCATCCTGAAGGATCTCGATCAGGATGTGGAAGGCCGGCGGATCATCGTCGTGGAGGACATCGTCGACAGCGGGCTGACGCTGCAGTATCTCCTCGATCAATTGGAGCTGCGCAACCCGAAGGATATTCGCGTCGTCGCGCTCTTGAAGAAGGACAAGCCCGACGCCATTCCAGTGCAGGTGGATCGCATCGGCTTTCCCATCCCGGATGAGTTCGTCATCGGATACGGACTCGATTACGCCGGCCTTTACCGGAATCTGCCCTATGTGGCGGTGCTCCACCCATCCGTCTATCAGACCGAGGAATAGCGGCTCCTCCGGAGTCGCCTGCGTTGCCTGCGGAATTGCCGTCCCATTCCTCCAGCGTTCTCCCGCGCATTCCCGAAGGGCATAGGCATGCCGAATCGCAAATGGCTCCGCAATGGATTCGTCTGGGCAGGAGTGATCCTTGTCCTGCTGATCGCGTGGTTCGTGTATTCCGACCGGCGGGCGGACCTGCCGACCGTCGATTTCAACTCGACCGTCATCGCCGACATCCAGGCGGGCAAGGTCGATCATCTCGTCACGACCGAGGGGAGCAACACCGTCGAGGTCTACTACAAGGACCACGACACGGCTACCACCCAGTCCCGATTACCACCCAACACGAACGTGGTGGAGGTGCTGACCGGGGCAGGATTGGAGGCGAATGCCGTTCCGGTTGAGGTGAAGGCCGCAAGCAACATTGGCCCGATCCTCAGTGCGCTGGTCTTCATCCTGCCGTCGCTGCTCATCATCGGGTTGCTTGTCTTCATGATGCGCCAGAGCCAGGGCAGCAACAGCCAGGCGATGTCGTTCGGCAAGAGCAAGGCGCGTCTCTTCTCCAGCAACCGCCCGACCGTCACGTTCAGCGATGTCGCTGGCGTCGACGAGGCGAAGGAAGAGCTTGCCGAGGTCGTCGAGTTCCTCAAGTATCCGGACAAGTTCGCTTCGCTCGGGGCGCGCATTCCGCGTGGCGTGCTGCTGGTCGGGCCTCCGGGCACCGGCAAGACGCTGCTCTCGCGTGCGGTGGCCGGCGAGGCCGGAGTGCCGTTCTTCAGCATCTCCGGCTCCGAGTTTGTCGAGATGTTTGTCGGTGTTGGCGCCAGCCGCGTGCGCGATCTCTTCGAGCAGGCCAAGCGTAACGCTCCCTGCATCATCTTCATTGACGAGATCGACGCGGTTGGCCGCCAGCGTGGGGCTGGCCTTGGCGGCAGTCACGACGAACGCGAGCAGACGCTCAACCAGATCCTGGTCGAGATGGACGGGTTCGACAGCAGCACGAACGTGATCGTGATCGCGGCTACGAACCGGCCCGATGTGCTCGATCCGGCGCTGCTTCGTCCTGGCCGGTTCGACCGGCAGGTGATTCTCGACCGTCCGGACATTCAGGGACGCCGCCAGATCCTGAACGTCCACATGCGTGGCAAGCCGATCGAAGAGAACGTCTCCGTCGAAGGGCTCGCCCGGCAGACATCCGGGTTCTCCGGGGCCGATCTGGAGAATCTTGTCAATGAGGCGGCGATCCTGGCGGCGCGGCGAAACAAGAAGACGGTTGGGCGGAACGAGATCACGGAGGCGATCGACCGCGTGATCGCCGGACCCCAGCGCAAGAGCCGGGTCATATCCGAGCGCGAGCGGCTGATGACGGCCTATCACGAGGCCGGCCACGCGCTGGTCGCGCGCATGCTGCCGAATGCCGACCCGGTACGGAAGGTTTCCATCGTCGCGCGCGGCATGGCCGGCGGCTATACGCGGACCGTGCCGGACGAGGATCGCATCTTCAAGACGAAGGCGCAGTTCGAGGACGACATCGCCGTCTTCATGGCGGGTCAGGTTGCCGAGCAGATGGTCTTCGAGGAGATCTCCACGGGCGCATCCAACGACATCGAGCGGGCGACTGCCATCGCCCGGCGAATGGTGACCGAGTTCGGGATGAGCGAGCTAGGCCCGCTGGCGTATGGCAAGAAGGACGAGCTCGTCTTCCTCGGCCGGGACATCAACGAGCAGCGGAACTACAGCGACCCAGTCGCATTCCAGATCGATGGCGAGGTGCACAAGATCATCGAGGTGGCCCACGAGCGGGCGACAACGATCATCCGCGAGCACTTCGACCGGCTGGACGCGATCGCCCAACTGTTGATCCGCGAGGAGACGATCGACGACGACCAGCTGGAGGCGCTCTTCGATTCGCCGCGCCCGAAGCCGGACCTCGTCGGGCCACCGTATGGCCGGCCGTCAGCGCGGGCGCAGGAAGTCGCGTCGTCCCGGAGGCAGCCTCCGGTGCAGCCGAACATCCCGGACCGATCCGACCCCCGGGTGACGGACTGCAAGGACGGCGACCCGCCGGCGGGCCGGGGATTCTGGCCGCAACCGGTCGGATAGCGTTTTCTTCTCGTTGTGACGAACGATGCCTCGCCGCCAGAACTGGCAGCGAGGCATCGGCGTGATGCGCAAGGGATATTTCGGAAGCCGGGGCATGGCGCAAACGAAAACCCCCTGCAGGAGCAGGGGGCCTTCCAGATGGTGGAGACAGGGGGATTCGAACCCCCGACCTCTACAGTGCGATTGTAGCGCTCTCCCAGCTGAGCTATGTCCCCGGGCACGAAGCAGAGTATACGCATGAACGGCTCGGCGCGTCAATGACCAGCGCGGAGAATATCCCGGAATGACGGGCCAAAGGGCACAGGTCCGACGTATCTATCTGACGGGATGCGTCGCCTGGGAGGCACGGATGTGTATGGACGGGTCGAAATGGGGGTGCTATACTCCGCCTGCGGATCGGAAAGACGCGGGTGTAACTCAGTTGGTAGAGTGTCTGCTTCCCAAGCAGAATGTCGTGGGTTCGAGTCCCATCACCCGCTCCCAGAAAAGCCCGAAACCACGCCGAAATTGGCCACCTTCGAAAGGTGGCTGTTTTCGTTGCGGACCCGATGTGCTGCATTTGCGCTGCGCTCCCGTCGAGGCGCGGCCTCACCGGGCCATGGGAAGTCGTAAATCGGTGTTCTCGGCGTGCTGGGCGAATCACCCGAGTCCAAAGACGTGTCCAACCATGCGCCGGCCATAGTGACACATCTGCCAGTCTTGCACCTGAGCGATGCGAGGTCCGAACGGCACCGCGAGTGTATGCGTTCGTGCCGTGTCTGGGAGGCACCAACGCGGGACGATTTCCTCTGGGAACCTTTTCGCACGTCTCGCATCTCCGGGAGAAGATCATGGTCATTCGTCGCCTCGCGTCCTTCGCCTCTGCATTCGTTCTTGCCCTCACCCTGACAGTGCCCGTCGTGGCCCAGGATACCGGAGCGTCATTCATCCTGAATCTCGCTACATGCTCGTGGCTGTCCTCGACGCATGATGTCGTCATTGCTGACTCGATCGGTTCGTCTCCCTCGGCATACGATTGCTCGGAGGGCTGGGAATCTACCGTCGCCGACTTCACGCTGAACGGTGCCGCCCCCGACCTCATCATGCCGAACGCGATCACCTGGAATTCGGTCGAGCCGGGCGAGGCTGAACTCGCCATTGCGGGCTATGTGCCGAGCCCGTCCAACGAATCGGTCACTATCAACGGTGACACGGAACTCTGGGCGACGTATTACCTCCCAACAGCCGAAACGCCGGATGCGACCGAGACCGTTGTTCCCACCGAGGCCGTGACTGAGACGCCGGAGGTCACGACCACCTTGACGGAGATCGCCACCGGCGGTGACAACGTCGCCGAGGCGGACGCCGACCCGACGGAGGCTGCTGGCGGCACGACCGAGGCCGAGAAGCTGCCGAACACCGGAGCGGGGACAGACATCGAGACCGGCGCTGGCGTCGCACTCGCTGCGCTGGCCGCGTCGGCCGTCGTCGGCACTACCGGCTTGGCGATTCGCAGGCGCAAGTAAACGTCCCAGCGCAAAGGTCCAGACCATCTGTCGCGATCGTGCTGGAGTGAGGCATGAATCGAGCCGGCGATTTTTCCATACCCAGGCGATCTACGATGTGCCTTCAGCGCTCGAACGCACGAAGGGCTCGCTCAACGCGCAAACGTGAATGTCGCCGAGCAGCTCCGGGATGCCGCGGCAAAGGGCGGGAACCTCTCGCCCTTTGCCCAAGCCCGATTCGACGAACAGTACGAGGTCTACCAGCACTGGCTTCGTCCCCAGTTCAGAACGAAGCATCCAGCCGGCGACTGGTGCGAACGCCTGGGCATGATCGCTGTGCTCTTCCCGGACTATCTCCTGTTCGTGGTGGACCGGACCGATCCGCCATTCTGCGGGCAGATCGGGCACATGACCGTGACGCCGCGCATGGTCGTCAATGACTGGGATCGAACCGCCAGAGACGAACGTATCCGCACCAAATCCCTGCGCGACTATGCGGCCTATGAAGGGCTGCTGGCCAGGTTGATCCAGATACCATCCTCTTGGGATGGCAGGTCGCGGCTCGCACCGGGACCGCTCCCATCGTGACGCTGCGTATGGAACGTCGCATCCCGATCGGGTCCGCCCCGGATCAGTGGGAAGAAGACTGGCCGGTGCCATTCTTCTTGGAAGCGGATCAGCTCCTTGTCACGATCGACCGCGAGCATCGCGTCATCACGAACCTGGCCGCTATGTCTGGCGGCATTGCACATGCCGAATATGCCTACACCGAGATCGAAACGGAGTCCGGCTTGACCCCCGAGGACTTCGACGAATATCGCCTCGACATGCCTTACAGATGAATCCGGAAGGGGTGCCGATCCCAAGACCCGCTATGGTGTGGTTATCGCTTCGGGGTTCGCTAGTAGGCTGCATGACGTCCAACTCCCGGCTCTGAATCGCTATCCGCCCTGGAACTGGCAGCGAAACGGCCGTCTCGTTTCGAGACGGCCGTTTCGCTGCGGGATGCGGATACGCCTGATCAGTCGCCGCGACCGCTGGCGGCGAGTTGCCCACTCACGGGATGATCCGGAATCGTCGTCGTGCTCGCCTGGGAGGACCGGTCCGGCAGAATTCTCAGTACCCCATCCGCCAGCACGACGAAGAGGATCGCCATCAGGGCGGCGTGCGTCAGCGTGGAGAGCAGCTGGACCTTCGTCAAGACGACCAACCCACCGGCGAACGACTGCAGGATGACGACGATCAGGGCGAGCCGGCCATGAGCGTACAGGTCGGGCCGGGTCTCACGCGCCTTGTATGCCAGTGCGAACGTGGCGAGGATGATGATCGTGATCGCGATCGCCGAGACCCGGTGCGAGAAATGGATCCCGGCGTTGTTTCCCATGTCGGGGACGACCTGGCCATTGCAAAGTGGCCACTGGATGCCGCAGGCGATCTCCGAGTGCGTGTGGCGGACGTAGGCGCCGGAGTAGGCGACGAGAATCGATGCCACGAACGAGATCACGATCATTGCGCGAAGGGCCGTCGGGATTGGATTGCGAGCAATCCGGACATCACGATGCCGTCCGCCGTCGATCAGGATGCGGGCGATCAGCACCGCCGAAGCGAGGCAGATCAACGAGATACCGAAGTGGGTCGCCATCACCCCGGCGGATGTGGGCCACTTCACGGCTGCTGCGCCCATCAGCGATTGCAGTACGAGGGTGAAGGCCATCGCCGGCACGAGGACCTTCATATCCGGGAACTGCTTGCGAAGCGGCCAGGCGACGATGGAGGTTGCGAGGACGAGCAGGCCTTCGATGCTGGTCACGAAGCGATGGCTGTATTCGATCACCGATTGCAGGTAATCCTGTGGAATCAGCCGGCCATGACAGAGCGGCCAGTCGTTGCCGCAGCCATTTCCGGACCCGGTCGCCGTCACCCCGGCGCCCATCATGAGCACGAGGAACATGCCGATCGCGGTAGCGATCGCGAGGCGCTTCGTGAGGACAGCTCGCTTGTCCATCTCGGGTGGATCCTTCCGGGGTGTTGCGTAACGAATGGGGACGCGGCTTGCCCCAAATCAGGGGCGGGTACCCGCAATGATCCCACGAAATTCCCCGGAATGCCGCTGGCTGTGCCGGCGATCCGGTGTTCGCGCCCGATTGGCGGCATTGATTTAGGGAGAAAAGATCGAAGGGGGAGACTCGCTGCCTGCAGACGGCAATGACGGTCAGGCTGCCTCGACGTGGGCAGGATGACATTCGTGCAGCCAGCCGAGGTCCATCCCAACAGTCGAGATGGGCCTCGGCCAGCCAGCTATCGAGTTCCCCGTAGCAATCATCGAATCCCTATGGCTCGTTCGCGACTTCGAGCGTGACCTCGATATTGCCGCGAGTGGCGTTTGAATAGGGACAGACCTGATGAGCGGCGTCGACCAATTCGCGGATCTGCCCGAGATCCATGCCGGGAACTGTGACGTGCAGGACGACACCCAGATGGAAGGACCCCTCGCCACGGTAGAGCGAGACGGATGAATCGATGACCGACTTCGCGACATCGAGGCCCTTTTGGCGGGCAACGCTGGACATCGCGCTCTGGAAGCAGGCGGCATATCCTGCGGCGAAGAGCTGTTCCGGGTTGGTTCCGGCACCCGAGGCGCCCGGCCGCGAGAGCGATACGTCGAGCCGCCCGTCATTGCTGACGGCGTGGCCTTCCCGGCCTCCTGTGACGCTGACGTGAGCGGTATAGACCGGGGTCTCGGTCGTGGGCATTGTGGACTCTCCTGTTCGATACATTCGTGAGTCATGGGTCGATAGGGACGACGCTCGCTATTCTGCATCGGCCTTCGCGGAAAGAACCTGGCAATTCGGGCAGAATGTCGTGCCGCGCCCGGCTACGACGATCCGTTCCAGGGGTGTGCCGCAACGATCGCAGATCCCGGCTTCCTTCGTCCGCCCGTAGACCTTCAGGTAGCGGGCATGGCTACCGGCCTCGCCATAGGGGTTCTCGAATGTCGAGAACGAGGTGCCTTGATTGGCGATGGCGGAACGGAGCAGGGCCTGGATCGCGTCGAGCAGCCGGGTTATATCGGCTGTGGCGATCGTGTTGGCCGTGGCGAGTGGGTGAATCCTGGCCTCCCAGAGTGCTTCGTCGACATAAATATTGCCGAGACCGGCGATCAGGGCCTGGTCCAGCAGTGCCCCCTTGATGGACCCCGTTCTCCGCTGGAGTGCGCCGTGCAGGCTCTCGGGTGTCACCGTCCCGGAGAGTGGTTCCGGTCCCAGTCGGTGATCCAGGCGCCCAACGTCCTCTGGCGTGAAGATGGACACGCGGCCGAACTTGCGCTGGTCGGCGAAGCGCAGGTCCTCGCCGTTGGAGAGATGCATCCTCAGATGTTCGAAGCGGACTGGTGGGGCATCCGGCGACATCACCAGCAGGCGACCGGTCATGCGGAGATGGACGACCATCGTATTGCCGTCATCAAGGGGAAAGAGAAGATACTTCCCGCGCCGGTTCGTCCCGTCGATCGTACGGCCGGTGAGCCAGCTCGCCGGTTCGCCCGGGAGGCTCGTTTCGATCACACCGGGAAAGTCGCCGAGGTCGATCCTGGCGATGGTCTGGCCGATGACGTGCGGCTCGATCAACCGGCGTACCGTTTCGACTTCGGGGAGCTCTGGCATACTGATCCTGTAGGGAACGCGCCGCCGTCTCGTTCGCGGCGACGCCAGGCCGATACTGGAAAGGGACACATCCGTGTCGACATATGAGGCCGATTGTATCTTCTGCAAGATCGCGGCGGGCGAACTGGGAACCTCGTTCGCTGCCGAGAGCGATCTGGCTGTTGCGTTCGACGATCTCGCCCCGCAAGCGCCGGTTCACGTCCTGGTCGTTCCGAAGCGGCATATCGCGAGCATTGCCGGGCTGAGCGTGGACGACGGCGACCTGCTGGCGGACATGGTTTCGCTGGCGAACCGGGTCGCGCGTGACCGCGGGATAGTCGAGTCTGGCTACCGGCTGCTCTCCAACGTCGGGCCGGACGCCGGGCAGACCGTCTACCACCTTCACTTCCACCTGTTGGGCGGCAAGACGCTCGGGCCGCTCGCCTGAGTTCGCTGCCCCGACGAGATCCGAGTCCACGGGAGGACGCCGATGACCGACAACACGACCGCCACGCCAGCCGGATTGCGTGCACGGCTGGAAGCCGACATGAAGCAGGCAATGCGTGACAAGGATGCCGAGACCCGGGATGCGTTGCGCTACGTCCTGGCGATGGTGAAGAACGCGGAAATCGACAAGCGGGCCTCCCTTACCGAGGAGGAGGAGATTGCGCTCCTGCGGACGCAAGTGAAGCAGCGCCAGGATTCCATCGAGCAGTTCCGCAACGGCGGTCGCGATGACCTTGCGATGAAGGAGGAAGTGCAGGTCGCGATCATCGAGCGCTACCTGCCGCAGCAGATGACCGACGACGAACTCGCGGCATTTGTCCTGGGCGGCATCGCTGAGGTAGGGGCGACGAGTCCGAAGGACATGGGCAGGGTGATGGGCCTGCTCAACCGGCAGGCCGCCGGCCGCGTGGATGGGCGTCGGCTCTCTGCCGCGGTCAAGGACGCGCTGGCGAACCTGTGAGCGAGCCAGGTATTGCGGAACTCACGGTCGAGGCCAGTCTGCCGCTGCCCGCCGGCGTGACGGATGAGTCCATCGCGTCGCTGGTGCTTCACGTCCTCTGTGCGGAGGAAGCAGATGGTGACTGGACGCTTGGCTTTCGCTTCGTGGACGATGCCGAGATGCAGCGCATGCATCTTGCATTCATGGGACTCGATTCATCCACCGACATCATGACCTTTCCCATTGCCGACGACGATGCGTGGTCGTTCGGAGTCGACGATGACGATGCTGCCGAATCTTGCGGAGGCGATATCGTCATCTCGGTCGATCGGGCGGTGGACCAGGCTGGCGAGGGGGACTGGGACGACCGGCACGAGCTCCTGTTCCTGATCGTTCACGGTCTGCTGCACCTGCTCGGTTGGGACGATCATGATAATGCCGACCGGGTTGCAATGCTCGACCGGCAGCGCGACCTGCTTGGTTCGTGGGAGGCTTCCGGGAATCTGGGCTGAGGCATGCGCCTCGCAAGACAGGGCCGGGGGGAACGAATTCGCCCCGGCCCTGATGCCTGTGCCGTGCGTGATGTCATTGCTACCGGTATTCGCGGCGAAGCATGTCGACCGCGTGCAGCGCCGCGCGACGATGTATCTCGTCGAGGGTCGCCCGCTGGCCGGATGCAGGCAGCAGGCGCGCGGTTGCGCCGTCATCCGACACGGCGATTGCGACCTTGCCGAGGATCACGCCGGCATCCCCTGCCTCGCCGCTGAACGCGATACCGACGCCGATGATGTTGTTGCCATTCCGCGCCGAGACCGCGTCCGCCTGGGCGGCCGCTTCGGCTTCCTCGTTGCTCAGGGCTGGATCGAATGGGAGCGTCTTTCCCTCGGCGAGAATTTGCTGCGAGACGAGATCGCGCGCAAGTAGGCCGGCGAACGCGCCGCCGGTACCGCGTTCGATGATGGAGAGCCGCTTACCTCGTTCCTGCAAGGCCGAGGTAAGCACACGCTCCAACGTATCGAGATCCGCGCCCCAGCGATACTGCCCCAGAAGGCGGTCTACTTCGGCCTCTGCGCGGTCGCGGCGCGCGCGAGCCTCTTCAGGATCGTCTCCGACGGCGGAGACCATGATGTGGACGCCGTCATCCTTCGCGTAGGTGGCGACGATGGCGTCGCCGGAAGTGATCAGCTCGTGAAGCTCCTGTTCGGCAGCGGATTCGCCGATACCGATGGTCTTGATCACGAGGGTGTCGATGACGTTGTTGCCGGATCGTTCGAGGATGCGTGGCATCGCCTGTTCGATCCACATGCGAAACATCTCGCGTGGAACGCCCGGCATGGTGACGATGTATTTCGGGGAATTGCCCGGAATGGTGACGAACCAGCCCGGCGCGGTGCCGACGGGATTCGGCAGGATCTCGGCGGACGGGATGGTCCATGCCTGCTTGGCATTGCGAGGAGGCATGGTGGCGCCACGGTTGGCGAAGAAGGACTTGAGCTGGTCGAGCAGGTCCGGATCGACGGTCGGCGTTTCGCCGACGACCTCCGCGATCGCCTCACGAGTGAGGTCGTCGTCAGTTGGGCCGATGCCGCCGGAGCAGATGACGAGGTCGGCCTTCGAGAGTGCGCCACGGATGGTATCGACGAGCTCGGGAAGGTCGTCGCCGGTGCTGGTGACGTGGATGAGCTCGATGCCGTTGGCGGCGAGATGCTGGGAGAGGTAGGTCGCGTTGGTGTCGGTGATGTGACCGAGAAGGAGTTCTGAACCGATGGAAAGGATGTACGCGCGCATGGGCCGCCTTTCATGACGGGGGTCGTGATCGCTGGAACGAGCGCGCACAGTATATCCAGCGAGACGGAATTGGAACATCCCGGACGGCCCTATCTGAGTCCGAACAAGGGGCGGTGTCTTCGAAGGGATCAAACCCCTAGACTCTGGTTTCGGTGGGCCATACGCGTGGCAAGGACTGCAACCAAGGAGATGGCTCTGGTGGGCGCCGGCCCAGGTCCAGGTTTCCGCTCTTCTTGCAGCATGCCGAGCGGTTGGTCCGGACGGCGTTGCGGGAGTAGGCGTCTGCCACCTCCTCCGCGACCCAGGGAGACAAGGCCATCGACCCGTCTCTCTGGGTCGCGCGGTGCAACACCGCGCGACCGGACACGGAATCGGTGGCATCGCCCCTCATGCAACAACCCGGGGCACTCCGAAACAATCGATTGCAACGCCTTCCTAAGAGCTTGCGCCAATAGGTGAGGAGGGCGGACACGGAATCCGGCAAGATGGGAGGGGTTCAACGCCGTTCCATCCCGCTGGAGGTC
>JASGDN010000069.1:0-170868 GCA_049841275.1 Thermomicrobiales bacterium | reverse complement strand
TTCACGGGCATCGTCGGCAACAGCGGTTCAATGCGATTCCAGAGATCGTCCGGAAGCAGGGGCTTGCTCATGCCCCAGCATCCCGCATGGCCCATGCCATGGGAGGGTTCTGTTAGGCGCTCTAAGCAGCCTTTGCTTACGGCATCCCAGACCCGACCGTAAGCAAAGCAAAACGCTGTTTCCTTTGCTTAGCCCATCGCCGCCCACGTCTCCCGCAGGAAGGCCAGGCTCTCCCCCAGCGCCGCCACATCGTCCCACCGGCACTCGATACTCACCCGCCGGTCGTAGCCAGCCGCACGCAATTCCCGGAAGAATGCCTTCGTCACCGCACCATCCCCGGCGACCGGTAACGTCCGCGGCCCAGCCGCAGCGACGTGGACGTGCATCAGCCGCGCCCCCGCTTGACGCACGACCGAGACATCCTCGCCCTCCTCCAGCATGTGATAGAGGTCCGCCAGGATCGCCAGCCGCGCGTCGCCAACATCGTCGAGCATCGCCAACCCATCCGTCACCGTGTTGATCAGGTTCGTTTCCACCCGGCGCAACGGCTCCAGCGCCAGCGTCACGCCATGTGCCGCCGCGACCGGCACCAGCACCCGGCAGGCTGCCACGAACTGCCGTCGCCCCTCCGCCCGATCCCATCCCTCCGGGATCGTCCGCGCGCCGCCGCTCCCGAAAACGCACAGCGTCCCGCCCAGCGCCGCCACCCGCGCCAACGCCGTTTCCGCATAAACCGCCAGCACATTCAGATCGGCGTTCGGCCCGACGATCTTCAGCGAGCCGGGCAGCAGGACATTCCACGTTTCGGGCACGAACGGCAACGCCGTGGTCTCCATCCGCAGTGCCGCAAATCCTGCCTCGTCCAACGTACCGACCGACTTCGCCACTGACCACTCGACGAAATCTGGCCGCGCATCGCCCGTCAGCACATCCAGCTCCGCCGTTTGCTCCGACGAGACGCAGACCCCGAATCGCATCGTCATCCCTCCCCGTATCGTCCAATGCAAGCAGTCTACCGGCGCCATCCGATCCGGCAAGAGCCGGCCCTCACGGCAAGACCCCGGCCGCGTTTGCGGCCGGGGCGGTTCGGGGAAGGATGGAAGCCGCGCGGACTCTGGGATGGATGCATCCGCACGGCGGGGAAGGGCTCCGGGTGGGAAGGCCGGAGGGGTGGGATGGCTCTGGATGCGACCGCGGAGTCCATCCTCCACGACACGCATGGATGCGGGTGCCACCGCATCTGCCGCCATCATGCACCCCACCGTGTATGGTCCGTGTATGGCCGCAGACCGCTCCCGCTATACTCCGACCACGCGACCCATTCCTCGTCCCCACCCGGAGATCGCCCCGATGACTGCATTCACCGCCGCCACGACAACCGCTTTCCGCCCCTTCGCGCTTGAGGAATGGCAATCCCGCTATGAGCAGGAGGTCCGCTGGAACATCGCTGACAGCGGCGTGCAGCCGGTCATTCTCTCCGAACTCCTCGGCGACGCCCCGGATGCCCTCACCCGCCTGCTCGCGATGGACCTCCACTATCCACCGGTCAACGGCACACCCCTCCTGCGCGAGCGCATCGCCGCCCTTTACCCCAACGTCAGGCCCAATCAGGTCCTCGTCACCGTCGGCGCGGCGGAGGCCAACGGCATCGCCACCACAACGCTCACGCAACCGGGCGATCACGTCATCGTGCTGGAGCCGGGCTACCGGCAGGTCGCCGGCGTCGCCACCAATCATGGGTGCGACGTGGAAGCTTTCCATCTAGTCGAGGAACGCGGCTGGCGTCCCGATCTCGCCGAACTTGCCGCGAAACTCCGGCCAGATACGAGGCTCATCGCCGTCAGCAATCCGAACAACCCGACCGGCGCCATCCTCACGCCGGAGGAGGTCTCCGAGATCATCCGGCTCGCCGCATCCGTCGGCGCCTGGGTGCTCGCCGACGAGGTCTATCGCGGGACGGAGGTCGCTACCGACGACGAGACACCCTCCTTCGCCGGGCAATACGATCGTCTGGTCCTCACGAACAGCCTCTCGAAGGCCTACGGTCTCTCCGGCCTTCGCGTCGGCTGGATCATCGCCGATGAGGAGACGATGCAGGCGATGTGGCGACGCCACGAATACGCGACGATCGCCACCAGCAACGTCTCGATGGCCCTCGCTGAACTCGCCGTCGAGCCGTCCATTCGCGCGCGGCTCTTCGCCCGTAACCGGACGCTCATCCGCGACGGCCTCGCCCGCCTGAACGCCTGGGTCGACTCCACGGACGGCCTGGTGACGTTGACACCGCCGTTCGCGACCGCGCTCGCCTTCGTCCGCTATCACCTCAACCTGCCTTCGCTGGAGGTCGCGCACGAATTGCGGAAGGACGGCGTGCTGGTGGGCGTCGGCGCGGACTTCGGGGAGGAATATCACCTGCGCATCACCCACGGCCTGAGCGCAGAGACCATGGATGCTGCGCTCGCCCAGATGTCCGCCACCTTCACCCGCCTCGCCGGGCGCTCCTGACTGCCAGGCTGGAACGAATATCGGCCTCTGGCCGATGGCGCGCACCAGGTGCGTCGCTACGGAACCTGCTCCCTGATCGTGGGTCAGCTTGTCTGACCCATCAGCCACGGGCCGATAGTTCAGGAGAGACCCATCATGAACGAGCGAAACGACCCAAACACCGTTCCACCGGGCGAGTTCGTCATCGAGACGGACCGCCTCGTCCTCCGCGACTTCACACCGACGACCTGCCCGCCGTCCACGCCTTCCGGAGCGATCCGCAAACGATTCGCTTCATGCAAATGACCCCGGAAACGACGGCACAGTCCTTGGAATGGCTCGACGGCACGATCCGCTACAACGCCCTTCGCCCGCGCGAGGGCTACAATCTCGCCATTGCAACGAAGGATCCGGATCGCGTCATCGGCTGGATCGGTTTCGGCAATTCGGAGCGGCATTCAGGCGCAGAACATCACGGCGTCGGCTACATGCTGCTCAGCACGGAATGGGGCAAGGGCTATGCGACCGAGGCCCTCTCTGCCGCGATCGCGTTCATGACCGATACCCTCGGCGGTGACGACGTCTGGGCGTGGTGCTTCGCCGCAAACGGGGCTTCCGAACGCGTCATGGAGAAGGCCGGTATGCGTTTCGCCTGCGAATTCGCCGACGAGGAGACCGGCGAACCCTGCCGCGAATACGTCTACGAACAACGCTCCTGACCGGTCGCCGCAGGCATCACCCCACCAATGTGTCGATCGCCTCGCCGAGAACGATCCGTTCCAGCACCTCCAGGGAGACCTCTGTCAGCGACGCCACCCGCGAGCGTCCGGGAGCCGCCGGCACCGGCGTCACCCCGCGCACAGTCAGCATCGCGCAGCCCGCCGCCTCTGCGCTCAGCGTCCCATTGAGCGTATCTTCCACCGCCACGCAGCCGGCGGGATCGAGCCCGAGCCGTGCGGCGCCGGTCAGATATGGTTCCGGATGCGGCTTTCCATGCGTCACGTCATCGCCCGCCACCACGGCGGCAAATGTTCCTTCCGGCGCACCCGCCACCACACGCTCCGCCACCGGCCGGAACGCCATCGTCACCAGGGCGCACGGGATTCCGGAATCCCGTAATACCGTCAACAACTCCCACGCACCCGGCAACCACGGAATGCCATCCGCCAACGACGCCACCACATGCGCCAGTTGCCGCGCGATGATCCGCTCGACGGTCAATGGCACGCCGCGCTCCCGCAGCAACGCCGCCGATACCGGCATTGGCTTGCCCACGGTCGAGAGTGCGTCCTCGTCCGTCCAGCGGACATCGAACTCGGACGCCAGGAGCGTCTGCCCCTCGATCCAGCGCGGCTCCGTATTCACCAGCGTGCCATCCATATCCCACAGCACGCCGCGCAGGCGTCGTTCCACGGTCGTCCCCTTGGTGAGAAAAGAGCAACGAGGCAGGTGGTATGCACGCTGGAGACTGCTCTCCGCTGCCATTCTCTCACCGCTCGTTCCTCTTTTCCCGTTGCCGCTCACCCCCACGTCAGCGGATCGAGCCGGAGATAGAACGACAGCCGTTCCGGATCGAACGGCATCCCGTAGGTTTTGGCCAGCATCGCATCCGCCGCTCGTGCAGCCGTCTCATCCGGCCACGTCTCCCGCGCGTTCGCCGTCAACAACGCCAGGTCCGCATACCGGTCCGCCACGCCCAGCCGCCCGAGGTCGACGAATCCAGTCACCACCAGTGTCTCCGGATCGACCATGATGTTCGGCAGGCAGCAATCGCCGTGACAGACCACCGGATCCCGCGCCGCCAGCGCCAGCATCCGGGACACGTCGCGTTCCAGCTCCGCCAGGATCGCCGCTGGTTCGCGTTGTCGGTCGGCTTCCGGCAGGAAGACGGGATTGACCGCGCCACGCGCGACCACATCCCGCGCCAGCGCCATTCGCGCCGCCAGATCGTGATCCCGGAATGGACAATCCGCGACCGGCAAATCGTGCAGCCGCCGTATTGCCGCGCCGATTCCCGACCAGGCCCGGGCAAGGTCGCGCGGGGAGAGGCGATCGGCGCCGATCCCCGGCACCGCGCTCGTCACCAGGACACCCCGCGCTCATCCTCCCGCCAATCGAGCACGGCCGGCCCGGGGATTCCCTGACCGTCCAACCAGATCGCCCGATCCCGCTCCGCCGCCAGCGCGGGAATCGCCTCGCACCTGACGGCCTTCACAAACTGCGACCCGTCGGGAGAACGGCGCACGATCGCGCCGCTCTCCCCGTCCGTGACCGGTATCCAGTCACGCAACCCGAACGCGTGCACATCCAACAGGTCGTTCATTCGCCGGTCAGCACCAGCCACTGCTGGCCGTCGATCAACTCGCGGACAATGTCCAGGTGGCCGGTGTGTCCCGCTGTCTCCGTCATGACGTGCAGGATCACCCGGCGCTGCGATTCCGGATGCCAGTTCCCGAACAGCTCCTCCGGCCAGTATCCCGCCGCCGCCGACAGGTCCAACCCGGCAATCACCGCGTCGGAACGGGCGATCTCCTCCCGGTATCCATCCAGCACCGCCGACGCCGGGGCATCCGGATCGACCACCCACGCATTCCCGCCCGCGTCCAGCGCTTCGAGCACGGCCTGATTTCCCGCCATCACTCCCGCAAACCAGAAGCGTTCGACATCCAGCGTCAGATGCTGAACCAGTCCCAGGCACGACCAGCCGGAAGGCAGCACCGGCCGCCGCAACGCCTCGTCGTCCAGCCCCTCGATCGCGCCCAGGATGTGTTGGCGCTGGGCGTTCAGATAGTCGAGGAGCAACGTCCGCTCGTCACGGATCGCAGGGGCGGCACCGGTCATAGAACAACATCTCCTCACAGCAACAACCGGATCAACACCGTTCCCATGCTATCAGCCCCGATCCTATCGGCTTCTTCCTGCTTGCGCTGCATGCAGAACCGCCCGGTCCACGACGAGTCGTCGTGGACCGGGCGGTGTGTTGAAAAACGACGGGTTGCCCTACGCCGGCCCAACCGGCATGAGCCGAGCTGCGGTGTTCCCGACCCAGACCTCGCCATGCATCAGCGAGAGCCGGCGCGGCCACGCCCACAGGTTGGTCGGCATATCGGAGAACCAGTCCATCGTCCACCCGGTCAGCGCCAACCCACTCGGGCTCGCATAGAACACCCGCGTACACATGATCGACCATCTCCCTTGATGTCGCGATTCGGACAGGCACATGCCCTGCGATCGTCATGCTACGGGGTCCATCGCCCCGGCAGCGTCCGAATCTCCCGCCAGCGCGCCACATCCATCAACGAATGAACCATGTATTCCCGACCTTGGGGGTTCCCCATTCGCCCGGTTCCGCGTAGCATGACCATATAGTCAATCACTGACTATAAAGATCCGGCCAGAGTGCTATATCCGAAGGGAGCCCGCATGACCGACACCGCGCTTGCTACCGAAGAACTCATCATCGCCGGACAGCGCCAGGCTGCCAGCGATGGCGAGACCTTCACTGTCTCCAATCCCGCCACCGCCCAGCCGATCGCCCGCGTCGCGAAGGCTGGCCTCGCCGATGTGGAAGCCGCTGTCGCTGCCGCCCGCAAGGCCTTCGACGAGGGACCATGGCCCCGTCTCGCTCCGTTCGAGCGCGGCCGCGTCGTCCAGCGCATCGCCGACCGCATCCGCGAACGCGCCGACGAACTGGCCCGCGTCGAGAGCGAGAACACCGGCAAACCGCTCGCCAAGGCCAAGGGCGAGATTCTCGGCAGCGCCACCGTCTTCGACTACTATGCCGGCGCCGGCGACAAGTTCTACGGCGAAACGATCCCGATGGGCGACAAGATCCTCGATGTCACCCTGCGCGAGCCGGTCGGCGTCTGCGCCCAGATCGTCCCGTGGAACTTCCCCTTCTCGATGGCTTCCTGGAAGGTCGCTCCGGCCCTCGTAGCGGGATGCACGCTCATCCTGAAGCCGGCCAGCCTCACGCCGCTCTCCGCGCTGATCCTCGGCGAGATCTGCTACGAGGCTGGCGTGCCGGAAGGCGTCGTCAGCGTCCTCACTGGTCCCGGCGGCCTCATCGGCGAGGCGCTGGCTGCACACCCGCAGGTCGACAAGGTCGCCTTCACCGGTGAAACGACCACCGGCGCCGCCATCCTGCGCGCCGCCTCCGACACGATCAAGAAGGTCTCGCTCGAACTGGGCGGAAAGAGCCCGAACATCGTCTTCGCCGATGCCGACCTCGAGAAGGCCGCGGCGGCCGCGGTCCCCGCCGGCTTCGGCAACAGCGGCCAGACCTGCACCGCCCGCACCCGCGTCTTCGTCGCCAACCGCGACCACGACCGCTTCCTGCAGCAGCTTGCCGACCGCGCCGCAGAATTCACCGTCGGCGATCCACAGGCCGACAGCACGCAGATGGGTCCGCTCATCTCGCCGGGCCAGCGCGATCGCGTGGTGTCCTACATCGAGATCGGCAAGGACGAGGGCGCCGAGCTCGTCTACGGCGGCGGCCGTCCGGAAGACCAGCCGGTAGGCGCCTTCCTTCAGCCGACGATCTTCGGCGGCGTCAGCAACAAGATGCGCATTGCCCGCGAGGAGATCTTCGGTCCGGTGATCTCCGTCATTCCGTTCGCCGATGAGGATGATGTCATCCGCGCCGCCAATGCCAACGACTACGGTCTCGCCGGCTCGGTGTGGACGCGCGACATCGGGCGCGCCCTCCGCGTGGCGAAGGGCCTGCGCACCGGCCAGGTCTCGATCAACTCGAACGGCGGACCGGGCGTCTTCGGCCCGTTCGGCGGCTACAAGCACAGCGGGCTTGGGCGCGAACTGGCCATGCATGGCCTGGAGCTCTACACCGAGGTCAAGAACATCTATGTCGACCTCGAAGCCTGACCCGGCCTTCACCAGAAGGGGCGCGACATCCATCGCGTCCCTTCCGTCGGCTTCGTGGAGCGCAGTGAACCCTACACGCCGTGCTCCACCGGCAGCCGCCCCGCCTTCACCGCCGCTTCCACCGTCTCGAAATCCCGTTCCACCACTTCGGCGTAGGCCACCGCCCAGTCGGCAATCGCATCGTCGAAGCGGGCGCTATCGAGCAGATACCCCTCGACGATGCCCGCCGTCGGACTCTGGCCGTGTCCGCGCGCCAGCAACGCCCCGCAGAGCTGGGCGTATTGCTCGAACTGCCTGGCATCGAGCGTCGCAAGATCGAGCGATCCCTTCATGTCGCGGAACTGGCGCACGTAGTAGTCGCGTCCACCTATCTCGAAATATCCCAGGAAGGGATCGGAGGCCGCCTGCAGCGTGCGCTGGCAGGAGATCGCGCGGAAGCCGTTCACCCCGCTCCGGGGCCGGATCGCCCGGTCGTGAATCCGCGACGGCCTCCCGCCGTACGCCTCGAGCACCGACGCCTGCGCCTCCTTGATCTGCAGGAAGAAGGGCTCGCCGCTCGGTCCCTCCAGCAACTGGATGTAGCAGCGGGTGCCCACACTGCCTACACCCACCACGCGCAGCACACCGTCCACCAGCGAGAACTGGCTCAGCAACACCGCGATATCCGCCCGGACCGTGCGCAGATATGCATTCATCAACTGATCGGCCAGGTCCGGCGTGATATAGGCATCGTGCCGCATGATCGGTGGCTCCTCCACGATCCGCGTCGCCCCATCCACCGTCTCCAGCTCGATCTTGTCCAGCATGCGGTCCGACGTGTTGCGCTTCGCCTTGCGTGCGACGTGCCGCACCAGCCGCTGGGTATCGCTGTCGAGCGTCTGCTGCAACCAGGCCGTCTCCCCACGGTAGTAGTACCGCTCCAGCGCGGTCATCCCCATCAGCAAGGTGAGCATTTCCCGGTAGCTCGTCACGCTCGCCCGGGCGATATCGCGCGCCTGGTCGGCCCGCAAGCCAGTGTCGAGCGCGCCGATGTAAGCACTGGCCGCCAGCCGCTTGACGTCCCATTCCCACGGCGCGTTGCTCGCCTCGTCGAAGTCGTTGAGGTCGAAGGCCAGCGTCCGTTCCGGCGTCCCGTAAAGCCCGAAGTTGGAGACGTGCGCATCGCCGCACGCGATCACCTCGATCCCCGTGCAGGGCGCGTCCGCCAGGTCGTGCGCCATCACCGCCGCACTGCCCCGATAGAGGGCGAACGGCGATTGCAGCATGCGTCCGATCCGTACCGGCACGAGATCGGGGATACGGCTGCGATGCTGCTCCTCCAGGATCGCGACTACATCGCGCTCGGGCAGCACGAGCCTCGCGTGCTCGCGGCGCGGCATCTGCTTCCGCAGGGCGACACCCTTCGCACGCAAGTCCTCGATCGGCCTCTGGATCCGATGCTTCAACTCCATGCCATGTTCTCCATTTGCACGCAAGACACGCGACCGCCGCCATTGACCACACACCGCATGCCGATCACGACGCCAATACGCGCAAGCATACGCACGACTGCCACGCTACGCGAGAGATCCGTCATCGCCATCGGTCAACCCGCTGCCTGATCCAGGGTTGCACAATACCCGGCGCAGGACGATCCGCCGTCCTGTGTCCAGCTATCCAGACAGGGATGGCCGAGCTGCCGGGCAGTCGCTATCCTCGCCACGAAGGGAGATCGTCCATGGACCAGGAATCGCTCTACGACAACATCGCGGATGCGTATGACCAATGGGTCTCGACGTCAGATGATGTCCTGACGGATGCGGCGTTCGCCGAACTCATCGATCCCGCCCCAGGGAGTCGCGTCTGCGCCGTTGGCTGTGGCGCCGGTCGAGAAGCCCGCTATCTTGCAAGGCGCGGGGCCGTCGTCACCGGGGTCGATCTCTCGGAGCGGCTGCTGGCAATCGCCCGCGAGCGGGAGATGGCAGCCCCACTCGGAATCACCTATCTCCGCGATGATGCCCACACCCTCGCAGGGCTTGGGGACGCCACCTTCGAAGGCGCCGTCTGCTACATGGCCCTCATGGACATCCCCGACCTCGAACGTGCCCTGAACGCGATCGCAAGGATCCTCATCCCCGGAGGATGGTTCGTGTTGGCGATCACGCATCCGTGCTTCAAGCCCCCAGCCTATGGGGAGCTCGTCGACCATGTGGACGGGAGCGTGCGCCGAACGGTCGGCAAGTACTTCGCGGAAGGCCCGTGGGACGGCCCAGGCAAGCGCACCGATCACCTTCCATCGCGCGCCTACCACCGCACCCTGAGCACCTACGTGAACACGCTCATCTCGTCCGGATTCACGCTCGAGTCCCTGCGTGAGCCAATGGGCGAAACGGGGGTCTGGCGCGAGGCGGCGCAGCTGCTCTACGCACGCTGCCGCAAGAGCGCGGCGAACCACAAGGGATAGCCCTCCGAACGAACGGGATGACGCCCAACCTCGGTCGTTTTGGAGGGAAGTCGACACGGCGCGTTGCGGCAGGGCCTCGGGCCGACACGCGGTCGGCCCCTACAAACGCGACGCGTTCTGAGTGCGGACGATCGATCCGGATTCCGCATTTCCATCGGGTGATGAGGCTCATCGGGAGGCCATCACCAATGCTGCACTGCACCCGATGCCGACAACCCGCTTGCCACTATCGCCTTCATCCCGTACGCTCTCCCCATCGGCCACCGAACCACCCACGCAGGAGACGCAACATGTTGGTTTACGACGATCGCCAGACAGACAGCAGCCTTCCCACCGCTTCCGTCCGAGGATCGTCTCCCCATGCCAACTCCTGCCCTCACCCTGCGCACCCGCAACCTTGGCAAGCGCTATAGCGCCTCCACCACCGGTCCGGATTCCGGCTGGGCGCTTCGCCGCATCACCCTCGATCTCCCCGCAGGCAGCCTGATCGCGCTCCTCGGCCCGAACGGCGCCGGCAAATCGACCTTCATCCATCTGCTCTGCGGCGCCATCGCTCCCACCGAAGGCGCGGTCGGTGCCTTGCCGTCGCATGTCCGGCTCGGCTGGTGCAGCCAGCAACAGGCCATCGACTGGTACCTCGATGTCTGGGACAACGTCATCATGGGCGCCCGTCTGGCCGGCATCGGCCGCGCAGAGAGTCATCGCCTCACCACGCGAGCCCTGGAGACCGTTCACCTCACCGACAAGGCCCGCGCCCAGACCGACTCCCTCTCCGGTGGCCAGCTCCAGCGCGTCCAGATCGCCCGCGCCCTCGTCGCCAATCCCGAGGTGCTGATCCTCGACGAGCCCACCGTCGGCCTGGATGTCGAATCGGCCGAATCCCTGCTGATCGACCTCCGCCGCCGCGCCGACGCCGGAGCCCTCGTCATCGTCTCCTCCCACGATCTCGGTCTGCTCGAACGCTGGTGCGACCAGATCCTCCTGCTCGCCAACGGACAGGTCGTTGCCTTCGAGCCGCGCGACCCGTTCATGGAGCGCTTCGCCGGGGCCGAGACCCTGGAGATCACCCTCGCCCAGGACGGGCCGCTTGCCGCAACCGGCATTGCTCGCCTGCGCGACGCCGCCATCACGATCGTCCCGCCAACGCCGGAAATCCGGTCCGATGTGCTGACCCTGCAGGTCCCACGCGGGATGCCGCTCGGTGCGGTGCTCGCTATGATCGAGCCCGATGCCACGGTGGTCGACGTCCAACGCCGCACCCCCGGCCTGCGCGAGGCCTATCTCGCCCTCGCCCGCACCAGTTCGCCATCCTCCGCATCGCCGTCCAACGACGCGACACCCACCTGATCCTGCCCGGAACCCGACCGTCATCGTCGTCCACTGCCAAGAGGAGGTCCCATCATGACCGTCATATCCCCGCATGCCGTCACCTCCGGCTCCGCTCCGTTTATCCCGCGCGTGAACGAGGCTCGGCGATGGTCGCTCGCGCGCTTCGCGCCCATCACCGAGATCGAACTGAAAGGTTTCCTGCAGACGAAATCCGGTCTCGCCGGCGACCTGCTCGTCGGCCCGATCGTCTGGTTCGCCCTCTTCGCCGCTGGCATCGGCGGCACCATCAGCGCCGCCGCCGGGAGCGATCCCCGCGCCTATCTCACCTTCGTGCTACCCGGCTTCCTCGTCCTCCAGGGATTCGGCGGCTTCACTCGCATGATCTACCGCACCACAATCGACCGAAAATGGGGTCTCCTCGCCATGAAACGCCTGCTCGGCGCCGGCGGGCTCGGCTACGTCCTGGCCATGATGACCGTCCCCGTCATCAGCTTCCTGGCCAGAGCTGCCGCGATCACCCTCGTCGCCGTCCCAATGGACGTCCACATCGAACCGGGACCATACGCGCTGGCAATTGTCCTCACCTGCGCCCTGCTTTCCTTCTGGACAGCCCTCGCCATCCTGCTCACCGCACTCATCCGTACCTATCAGCAGCGAGACATCCTGCTCGGCATCATCGTCCTGCCGATGACCTTCGCGGCGCCCGTCTTCTATCCGCTCGAATCCGCCCCGGCCTATCTCCGAGCCATCGCCCTGCTCGACCCGCTGAGCTATCAGGTCATGGCCGTGCGCCGCGTCTTCGACGGCCAGAATCCGGGCTGGTGGCTCGCCGGTGCGCTGGCGACGACGGGGATCGTGGTGGTCGCGGCGGTTCATTCCGTCTCGCGAGGCGAATTGCTGGGAAACGAACGATGAGATGAAACCGATTCCACCGATGCCTCGTTCAAGAATCTGCACGACGGAGCAGTCCAGTCTCCGTATGGGGCCTCGACCTGATGCGATGGTCATCACAGTCTGCGGAACCGCTGCATCTGCCGTGCAAGAACGTGAACGGAGCTGGGGGAACAGCACCGCGCGAACCGCATGGCCACGGTCCGTCTCGCTGCACGCACGCCTCCGCGCTCCGTGTCCAGTCGTTTCGGCGCCCGGATATCCATTCGGACGTGGCAAGGAGGAGATCGGTGTTCGGATTTCGCAAGATCTCATCGGCATGCGTCGCAGTCGTTCTCGTACTCTTGACCATGGTCATTCCCCAATCAACGCTCGCCCAGGACAACGACACCGTCACGGTCTATCTGCGTCCAGAGGTGAACGGCACCCCCATCTCCCAGATGTGTCTCCAGCTCGAAAACGCATCCAACACCGGGTGCGACGAGAACGGCGATGGCTATATCGCCTTTCAGGACATCCACCCGGGCACCTACACCGTGCTGCAGGAAACGATCATTGCCGGGATCGTTCAGCTCGGCGACAACGTGACCATCACCGTGGCCGATTCTCCGGCCGAACAGTATTTCGACATCGCTTTCACCTCGATGGTTGACGATACCCCGACCGTCGTTCCGACCGCACCCACTGACGACGACACGGTCACCGTCTATCTCCAGCCCGTCATCGCCGAAACCGGTGTTGCCCTCACGCCGATGTGCCTCAAGCTCGGCGATGCCTCCAATACCGGCTGCGATGAGAACGGCGACGGCTCCATCGAGTTCCAGGGCATGCACCCTGGCACGTATCCCGTCCAGCAAATGCGGGCGGTTGCCGGCGTCGAGCAACTTGGCGATGATGTCACCATCACTGTCGCCGACAGTCCCGCCGAGCAATATTTCACGATCGATTTCCACGAGATGGACCAGGGCGGCACCACGCCGGTTCCGACCGTTGCGCCAACCGTCGCCCCGCCCGCATCTGGATCGCAGGACACCGGCAACGGTTCCAGCAACACCAGCAGCCCGGCCGGCTCGACCGCGACATCGTTGCCGAACACCGGCTCCGGCAGCACCGCGTCGATGGACACGTTCAGCCTCGCCACGCTGGCCCTGCTTGCCGTCGCGTCCATCGCAACGATGACCGCCAGCCTCCTGCGCTGGCGCCGGCCCCGCGCCTGACGCTTGCGCCGTGCATGAATGCCCCGACCGGCAACGAAGCCGGTCGGGGTGTTCGTCGCAGCAGCAGCGGCATTCGGCATGACGGCCGGAATCCGTTCACGGCACAACCATCACGCCACGATCCAACTCCCATACAATCACTACATGAACGCCATCGCCATCCTCACCACCGACCGTCTGGATCTCGTGCCGCTCGATCCAGATCGCGACGCCCCAAGCCTGCACCTCATGCACGGCGATCCGGACATGGGCATCTACAGCGAGCCGCCTACCCATGATGTCGAAGAAACGCGGGAACGATTGCGCGCCGAACTCGCTGCCAATGGCGGGTGGACCTGGGCCGTGCGCCTGCATGGCAGCGATACAGCCCTGGGAACCATCGGCACGTTCGCGAGCGAGGACACCGCGATTCGCGGACTCAGCTGGTACCTACGCCGATCGCATTGGGGCCGCGGCATCATGGGCGAGGCGGCACCGGTGGTAGTGGACCACCTGCTCGCGCAACCCGGCATCGATGGTGTGGAGGCATGGATCGACACGCGCAACCTGCGCTCCATCGGTGTCGCCCGACGGGCAGGCTTGCAGGAAGCGAGCCGCCTGGCTCGCGTCTATGACGACCACGTTGCCCAGCAGGTCGTGATGGTTCGGGCCGCTGTCCCCCACGATAGCGATGTGGTTGCCATCCGAACCAATCTGCCCGTGCGCAATGTCGCCGCCTGTACGACCCTGCTGACGAATATCCTCGGCCTGCACGTGGCCTTCAGCTTCCCTGACCCGCCCACAACGGCCAGGTTGACCGCGACTCCGTGGAGTGGCGGCTCCGGTATTGACCTCGTCGCAACCGATGACACGATCGTTCCGGTACGTATCACCCTCGATCTCGGGATCGCCACGGATCGTGTATACGAACGGACGATCGCCGCCGGGATGCCGGTGGATGGTCCACCCAAGGACCAGCCGTGGTACCGCCGCACCTTCGCCTTTCGCCTGCCGGAGGGACATATCATCGAGATACACGGCCCACTACGCCCCAGGCAGGAGCAGCATTGGGGATAATCGAGCTCCCGGAACGAGGCAGCAGGACCCGCTCCTACACTTCGTGCCGCACCGGCGAGAACCACATCATCACAACGCCGCAGCACAGGATCGCCGCCCCACGATCAATGCCGGCATGATTCCCGCTACGGTCCCCAACCAACCGCCAAGCGCCGCGCCCAGCGGCCCAATGCAGAAGATCAGGAACCGCCGCGCCGAGGTCACCCGCCCGAGCAAGTGCAATGGGATGATCCGTTGCCGCAGGCTGATCTGGTTCACGGAGAAGACTGCGTACCCAATCCCGTTCAACACCCCTGCCGCCCCCAGCAACAGGACCGGATTCGCGGAGACGCCCGCTAGTGCCGGCGCGAACGCGGTCACGCCGTTCAATCCCGCCGCCGCAATCATCAGCTTCCTGAGCGGGAAGCGGCCGTTCAGCCGTCCGGCGACGGCCGCGCCCAGCAGCGATCCCACCCCGTTGCAGCCCGAGAGGATCCCCAGCGTCAGTGGGGTGAATCCCAGCACGCGCAGCAGAAAGATCGCCTGCACCGCCACCTGCACATTCGACCCGGCCACAATCACGCCCATCGAGATCGCCAGCACCCGCAGCATCGGCGTCCGCACCAGTTCGTGCAGCCCCTCACCGATCTCCCGCCGCAGGTCCGCCAACGCCGACCCGGAGGTCTTCCGCTCCTGTTTCGGCTCGACTGAGCCCACCGATCCCAACGACCACGCCGATGCCAGGAACGACCCCACATCGGCGAGAATCGCCCGCGGCGCCGTCACCAGTTGCACGAAGAGCCCGGCCAGACCCGGCCCGGCCAGCGTCAGCACCGATTCGCTCATTTGCAGCTTCGTGTTCGCATCGACCAGCTGATCGTGCCGCACGATCGCCGGCAGCACAGCCACCGACGCCAATGTGAAACCAGGGTCAGTGTCGCGCTGCCGAAGGCGACGATCCACAACAGCGGCATCGACAGCATGCCAAGAAACGCCGCTACCGGAATCGCCAGCAGGATCGCCGCCCGTCCCAGGTCCGCCGCGATCAGCAGCGGACGCCGTCGCACGCGGTCCACCCACACCCCCGCCAGCAACCCGAAGACGAGATCCGGCAGCATCCCCGCGAAGGCCAGCCCGGCCATCTGCGCAGGCGTCGCCCCCAGCACCTCCACCGCAGTGATCGGCACCGCCAGCCCCGTGATGACGCTGCCCATCCCCGAAACCGTCTTCGCGATCCAGAGCCGCACGAAGGCGGGATTCTTCCAGAGACTCGGCGGCTTCAGCGCCGGCGCGGCCGGACTCGGGAGCGACAACGCAGGGTCCATACGCACGATCCCTTCTGCGAGCAACACGATGACGGATGCCATGACGAGAGCGGCAATGTGGATGCAGTCCGCCCATCATACCGCCTTGGAGCCTCCCTACAGCGCAAGCAGGAAGAAGCGGCCCGATTCGACTCCGGATACGATCGGAACAGGTCGGTTTCGACATCCGGCGACGTCTGCGCTGGAAGCAGTCCCTGCCACCATGCAAAGGAGCTTCACGATGGCCAAGGTCAGCACGTATCTCACCTTCACGGGCGACTGCGATCCGGCATTCGCGTATTACAAGGGCGTCTTCGGCACCGAATACGTCGAAGAACCGTCCCGTTACGGCGACATGCCGCCCAGCGAAGGCATGCCGGACCTGGCCGAGGATGAAAGGGACCTGATCCTCAACATCCAGTTGCCGATTCTCGGCGGGCACCTGCTCATGGGGTCCGACGTGATGTCCGCCTGATCCGAAGGCGTGGTCAAGGGCAACAATGTCCAGATCTGTCTCCATCCGGATTCTCGCAAGGAAGCGGACCGCCTCTACAATGCACTCTCCGACGGCGGCAAGGCGGACATGCCGATGGCCGACCAGTTCTGGGGTGACTACTACGGCGAGCTGACCGACAAGTTCGGCATCAAGTGGCTGGTCGCCTTCACCCCGGAATCCTGATCGAGTATTGTCTCTTTCTCACGCCCAGGGAGCACGCGACGCATGACGACGGTCAGCATCTACCTGAATTTCGAAAACGCTGCCGAGGAGGCATTCGCCTTCTACCGCCAGGTCTTCGGGACGGAGCTCGCTTATCCACCGTTCCGCTATAGTGACGCCCCCGCCGGCGAGGACTGGCCGCCAGTCCCCGACGAGCAGAAAAACCTGATCATGAACATCGCCATGCCGCTCGCCGGCGGCGTGACGCTCATGGGCGCCGATGTCGGTGAGGGCATGGGATTCACCCACACCGTCGGCAACAACGTCCAGATCGGCCTGCATCCGGAAACACGCGAGGAAGCCGACCGCCTCTATGCCGCGCTCTCCGAAGGCGGTGATGCGCGGATGCCGATGGCCGATCAGTTCTGGGGCGACTACTACGGCGAACTGGTGGACCAGTTCGGGATCGTCTGGCTCATCTTCTTCGCGAACGAGCGCTGATCCCCAAGCCCGTGATGGCCGCATGAGGAGGAACGCCGCGTGACCACCCCAACACCGCCTGGCACCCCGCTGGAAACGCTCCCGCGGAATATCGGGCGTCCGGCGCGAAACACGCTGGCGGAGATCGGCATCACGATGCTGGAGCAACTGCCCGCACACTCTGCCAAGGAGCTGCTTGCCCTGCACGGGATGGGCCCGAAGGCAATCCGCATCCTGACCGAACTCCTGGCAGAACGCGGCCTCGCCTTCCGGGACGACGCATCGAGCCAATAGCCGCCCGGACCACCAGGAGAACGACCGATGTCCAAATTCGCGCGGAACCAGGAAGGTGGCTTCACGATCCACCGTCGGGTGCCCACGACCGCCGAGCGGGTCTACGCGGCATTCGTCGAACCGGCGAAACTCGAGCAATGGTTCGTCGTCCCCGGCTACCACACCCCTGCCGACCGGATACGGGTGGACGCACGCCCAGGCGGGCGGGTCGATGCGGTCATGGTCGCCGATCTCGATGGAACGGAGATTCCGTTCACCTTCACGTGTGGCGATCTTGTGCCGGAACATCTCATCACGCTGCACTTCGACCAACCCCACGAGGTGGTCACAGTGATCTTGGTTGACGATGGCGCGGACGAGGTGGACCTTACATACACGCTCACCAGCTGGTCCGCGCCGAAAGACGAAGCAACATCTCGCCGAGGCGTCGAGGATATGCTCGACCGCATCGAGGATGGAGTCCGGCGCGGCATCGTCTGACCCCGCATCGCCACCTGCGCCATCGATGTCTTTTGCAACCTCGACGGATTCGATTCCTCCGGTGGCGCTGACGACCAGGGCAAGAGCTCGGAACCATGTGTGCCCGGGTTCCTGCCCGCCATCCTTCCCCAAACGCGATCATGTCCGTACACTACGATCAACACGGACCGACGCATTCGCCACGAGACGGAGACTTATGGCCGAGCAACGCGACAACCGGGCGAAACTCCGGGGTTGGTGGGCACACCGGCAGGGCCTCGACGGCTCCCTGATGGGATCGTACCCGGCGGAGATTCTCCAGCGGACCGGCTGGGCACGCTCGGTCGGCGGATCTTCCCCCTATCTGACGCTGCGCGCACGCGGCGGGCTCGACCGCGAGGCCGTCGACAAGGCCATGCAGGACCTCGCGATCCACGAACTGCCATCGGCGCGGGGCTGCACCTACATCCTGCCGGCGGATGATTTCGCACTTGGCCTGCGGGTTGGTGCCGACGCCCCGGACGCCGAACTCGCCAGTGCGATCAAGCACCTCGGCGTGACCGAGGCCGAGATCGATACGCTCGGCGATGCGGTGGTTGCCGCCTGCAAATCCGCCGACGCGCCCCTCGATCCGCGTGCCTTAGCACAGGCGGTCGGCGATGCCGCGCGCAGCCTGGGTGAGGCGGGCAAGAAACGCGGTGTCTTCACCACCTTGCCCCTTGCGCTCGGCGTCCTCCAGGCGCAAGGCCGCATCCGGCGCGTGCCCGTAAACGGCCGCCTCGATCAACAGCGCTATGGATATGTCGCCTGGACCTCGGCCCCGGACCTGCCCGGTGACATGACCGATGCCGATGTGGATGCCGCCTTGGCCGAACGCTATTTCCGCTGGACGGGACCGGCATCACTGGCACATTTCCGCTGGTTCTCGGGGCTGACGGCGGCGCGGGCAAAAGCGGCCATGTCCCGCCTCGACCTGACATCTGTGGGCGATGACGGCCTGATGCTCTTGACCGAAGACCTCGCTGCATTCCGCGATTTCACCCCACTGGACGAGCCGAATTACACGCTGGTCGGCCTCTTCGACGGCATCCACATCCTGCACCGCGACTTCCCGCGCCTGCTCGATCCGGAAGACGCCGCCCGCCCGGCCCCGCTCGGAAAGGGCAAGACGCTGGGTGACCTCGCCGATCCGCCCGCCGAGATGATCCTCCACGGAGGCCGTCTGATCGGCCTGTGGGCGTTCGATCCCGACGCGGAGAAGATCGTCGCCTGGACGTTCGTGCCCCGGAACGACGCGCTCGACGCCGCCATCACGGAGACAGAGCGCTTCGTGATGGATCAGCTGGGCGATGTCCGCTCGATCAGCCTCGACTCTCCGAAGAGCCGCCAACCGCTCCTGCAGGCACTTCGGGATGCAGCGTAGAAGCGTTGACCAACCTCTGATTGGACCGCTTTCATGTCAGCGTTGTCGCCCGGCGGGATGCACTCCTGACGCTATTCCGCGAAGCCGAAGGCGTCACGATGCGCCCGCGCCCAGGCAGTAGCGGAGGTCGGCACGAATCCGGCCAGTTCCGGCGTAGCGACGTAGGCCGTGGCCAGAATGCGGTCCGCCTCGTCCGGATGATCCGCGAAATAGCGGAACTTCGACGAAACACGCCGGCCCATACCCGCGCCCGCCGCCGCATCGATGTCTCGCTCGAACTCCGCGAGCGATTGGCCACGATAGACGATCGGGTGGCCGAACCCGGCGGAGAGGCGTTCCGCGAGTTCATCGCCCGTCAGGCTCTCCGGACCCGCGATGCAATGATCGCCACCCATCGCCCCGCGCACGAGCAGCGTGATCGCCGCCTCGGCGCAGTCGTCGACCGAGGTCCAGGCGATACGTTGCGACACCGGGATCGGCGGAGCAAACACGCCGTCATGAACGATCTCCTCCCGGGCCGATGGCTTGAGCAGGTTGTCGAGGTACATCGTGGGACGTACAGTGGCGAAGGGGATGCCCGTCTGGCGGGCGGCGACCTCGATCGCATGGCTGGCGACGAAACCGGGTTCCTCGCATGGGGCCGGGCGACTGGCGCTCGCCAACCGCAACACAAACGAGCTGAGCCCTTCCGCTGCGGCTAGCGCATGGGCGGCCCGTGAGCGTGTGGCATCCGGCGATCCGATGGGTACCTGGACGATGGCGTGGCGCACGCCATGGCTGGCGGACCGCAGTGACGCCGGATCGTCGAGCGATCCTTCGACCAATTCCACACCGGGACCGTACTGCGAGGTAACATGTGCGCGGTCCTGCACGAGCGCGCGGACCGTCAGGCCATGCCGAAGCGCGGCCCGGACGGCGGCACTGCCCTGGACACCATTGGCAAGATAGACGAGAACGGGATATGAGAGATCGAACGTGGTCATGAGCGCACTCCGTCAGAACGGTCTGTCGGAGCGTCCTCGATCGTGGGTGGCATCCGATCAGACCCGCGGTACGCCGTTTCCGGCGCCGGGACTGTCGGGGGATCGCGACCTGACGATGCGACCAGAGCTTCTCCGGAGAGGAGAAGGGCTTGGGCCTACCCAGACCAAGCCAGCCATTTTCGACGCTGCGATTGTAGCACCCGCGCTGCGGGATACAATTGGCCTCACGAAGGGATCACTATTCGAGCGCGACAGGATGAGGAACTGCGATGTTGGACACCGCGAACTCCGCAGAATCACCGACGGCATGCACAGGAGAACGCCCTGCCATCCACCCCGGTGAGCACATTGCCGACGAATTTGAGAAACTCAACATGTCGGCATCGCGGCTCACGCAGGAACTGGATATTCCCGCAAGCCGCCTTGCCGAGAACATCCGGAGACGGTGCGGCATCGCCGATACCGCGCTCCGTCTCGCCCGCTGGATGGGCACCTCGCCCCAGTTCTGGATGAACCTCCAGCGCAACTATGCGCTTCGCCTCGCCGAACAGGAGCACGGTGACGAAATTCGCGAGCGCGTCCGTCCCCGTTCCGAAGCCGCCTGATTCCTGCTTACACCCAGAAACGGACGGCCTCGCAAGCGTGGAGCCGCTTGCGAGGCCGTCCGTTTCTGGGCCGTTCGCCGCTCAGCGCAACTGCGGTTCGTCGAAATCCTGGATGCGGACATGGAACGGCACCGGGTTGTCCGCCTTGTCCTGCTCCCACGTCGGGAGACCACGCCCGTTCGGGTTGTAGACCACACGCCCGCCGAAGACCGTCAGCTCGCAGCGCAACCGCTGCGACCCGGTGAGGATGGTCCGCTCACAGTCGGTGTAATCGAACGAGCCCTCGTCCAGCGCCAGCACCGCCACGTCCGCGATGCCGCCGATGGAGAGCGTCCCCAACTCAGGGCGATTGATCTCCTTCGCGGGGGCCTCGGTCGACTTCTGGATCACATCGCCCAATGGCACCCCGATCGCCAGCAGCTTGTTCATGCACGTCAGCATGTCGATCACGACGCCAGCGACGTTCCCCGTGTGCAGGTCCGTGCTGATCGAGTCCGGCGGGAAGCCATCCCGCACCGCCGGGATGGCGTGCCGCCACCAGAAGCTGCCCGCCCCGTGACCGAGATCGAAGATCAGGCCACGCTCCCGCGCCTCCCACATGTAGGGCATCACCGTGCCGTCTTCGTCGGACGACTGGAACTGTTGCGCGAAGCAGTGGGTATGGATGTCGCCGGGACGCATCCGTTCCAGCAACCCCTCGTAGGGACGGTTCGGGATCTCCGGGAAGAAGTCGAACATCACCGGCATCCCGGCCCGCTCGCCCGCCTCGATGGCGCGCTCCACCGCCATCCACGGCCGGTGCCGCTCGTCGAAGCGGCGTCGCGCCCAGTAGTGGGCCGTCTTGATGCCGACCACGACATCGCTGTGCATCAGCGCGGTGTCGGCGCAGCGCTTCGGATCGAACTCCGCTTCCTCATGCTCCCATGCACCGCCCATGCCGGAGCCGACGATGTTCACGAAGCCGAGGGAACGGATCGGCCAGCGCGCATCGAGCACATCGTGGCGGAACTGCGCGAAGTCCCGCCAGCCGGTCGTCCCGGCGTCCACCACGGTCGTCACGCCAGAGGAGAGCGTGTTCACCAGCGGATGCAGCGAGAGGTCCGACCGCTCGTGCGTGTGCGCGATGTGCGCGTGCATGTCGATGATGCCCGGCGTCACGATCAGGCCAGTGAGGTCGAGCGACTGGTCGCCCGGCTGCTCCGGCAGATTGCAATCGATCGCGACGATCTTGCCCTGCGCGATACGGACATCGGCGATGCCGTCGCGCCCGTTCGCCGGGTCGAGCACCCGCGCGTTCCGAAGTACCAGATCGCCGGTCGTGGAACCGGCAGCCGATCCGAGGTGATAGGCCATGACGGAGTACCGCTCCTTGTTGGTGGCCGGGATGCTCCCGGCCCGCGCCGTCCAGCCCGGACGCCGGACGCGCATTCATTGGGCGGGATCATCTCCCAGCCTCACCCACCCCGCAAGGGGCATTCACCGATTCCCGCTCCAGCACGTCGCCGTGCTACCGTGGATGCAGTGAACCATCTGCCCAGTCCCCAGAGGTCCCCGATGATTGCCACGCCCGAACCACACACCGATCCCCCGACCGCCGCGACCTCACCGTTCGTATCCGCGCTGCGGGCACGCTGGACGGCAGGTAGGCACCTCTGCGTCGGCCTCGATCCCCTGCCGGAACGCATCCCGACGGCCTTCACCGCCGGAGTGTCGTTCGCCGACGCCGTCTTCGCCTTCAACCGGACCATCGTCGACGCAACGAAAGGGCATGTCTGCGCGTACAAACCGAACGCCGCCTACTACGAGGCGCTCGGCAAGGACGGTCATCGCGCACTGGTGGCAACGGTGGCGTACATCCACGAGATGGCCCCGGGCATCCCCGTCCTGCTCGACGCCAAACGCGCGGACATCGGTGAGACGAACGAGCGCTACGCCGTCGCCGCATTCGAGATCGTCGGCGCCGACGCAATCACGGTGCATCCGTGGTTCGGCAGGGATGCGCTCGCTCCCTTCCTCGACCGTGCGGACAAGGGCATCATCGTGATGGCAGCGAACTCGAATCCCGGCGCGGGCGAGGTGCAGGATCTTCCCGTCGGTCCGCACGCCGAACCGCTGGCCGTCCACCTGGCGCGACAGGTCGCCGAGCGCTGGAACACCCACGGCAACTGCGGGGTGACGGTGGGTGCGACGAATTCGGCACGGATGGCGGCCGTCCGCGCGGCGGTCGGCGACATGCCGATGCTGGTGCTCGGTATCGGGGCGCAGGGTGGCGACATCGACGCCGCAATGCAGGCAGGACGGGACTCCACCGGCGCGGGCATGATCGTCAGCACCTCCCGCGCGGTGATCTACGCCGCAGCGCCGGACGCCCCGCCCGAGACGGTGGCGGAGGCCATTGCGCTCGCCGCATCATCGCTCAACACGCGGTTGGCGAATGCGCTCGCCAAGCCGACGCTCTCGTGATCCTCAGGCGGTCGCGTCCCGGTTCTCCGCCAGATAGTCGTCGATCACGTGCCGCACGGTCTCCAGGTCGGCTGCCGCGAAAAGGTTGACGCCAGCGATCTCAATCCCTTCAAGGTCGTGCAGGGCGTAAACGGCGCCTGCCTGCCACATGTGTAGCGTGAGCTGATGGATCACCGTTTCGTCGTCCTCGGGAAAGGTCGCCTGCCAATACACCGTACGCTCCGGCGTGTCGTCGTCACCGGCGACTGCGGCCAACGAGTCGTCCAACACCCTGGCAAGCAGCAGATCGCTCGTGTTGGCAACACCGAGGTTGGCCACCCAACCCGGTTGGTTCATCGCCTCCGCCATCCGCAGCAGAGTCCACATCCCGCGATCGTAACTCTCGATCACGAGAACGCCGCTCTCCCACATCGTGTTGGCCAGCGTCAGACGGTCGCTGCCGCCCTGCCCGAAGCCACAGTCGACCGGTTGGCCCTCGCGCCCGATGGAACGGGCCACCCAGCGGTTGCTGCGCTCGGCAACCGTCCAACGCACCGAATCCCAGGAAGCCTCCAGCCCGAAACTCGGCCCCCTCCATCCCTCGTCCCCGATCAGGCCGGGAGCGGCGGCATCGGGATCGCATCCGCCGTCCCCGGTCATCGCGCGGGCACCCTCTGATGAACCGCCCTTTACAAACACCACCCCGGCAGCGGCGATGGCCGCCCCGCCAAACATCGAGCGACGAGTAAACGCAGGAATCGGTGAAGATGGAACCATGATGGACACTCCCGTAGCATGCGGTCGGAATGAACGGGAACGCACGTCACCACACCGCCGGTCAGGCAGCCCGATACTGCCGGCCCGGCGACATGATCTCAACGGCCATCGCAACGATCCCTCGTCCAGGAAACGCCAATCACCCGACACCGGTTCCCTTGGAACCGGACACCCCACCGTACACTGAGACCATCACACGGCCATACACGAGGAAGGGAGTCCCACGTGAAGATCGCCATTCTCTCCGACATCCACGGCAACACGCTCGCCCTCGACGCCGTCCTCGCGGATATCGCCGAGGAAGCCCCGGACGGCTACTGGATCGTCGGCGATCTCGTCGCCCCCGGGCCGTATCCCGCCGATGCCGCCCGTATGCTCTCTTCCCTGCCAAATGCCAGCTTCGTGCGGGGCAACACCGATCGCAAGGTCCTCCAGGGGGATTTCCCCGACGATCCCGACCGGAGTGACGCAACCCGGTTCGTGTGGGTGCATGGCGCGATCGCCGCTACCGGATACGAACCGTGGCTCCGCGCGATCCCGTTGGAAGCGCAGGAGACGCTGCCCGATGCCACCCGTGTCCTGCTGGTCCACGCTGCGCCGGGCACCGACGACGGCCGGGGCATCCCCCCGGACATGACCGACGCCGAGCTTGCCGGCATCCTGCATGAGGTGAACGCCGACCTCGTGCTCGTCGGCCACACGCACGTTCCGCTCGACCGCGAGGTGAACGTCAATGGCAGGACAGTTCACGTTCACAACCCGGGCAGCGTCAGTCTCCCGAAGACGAACGATCACCGCGCGATGTGGACGTTGCTGACGGCGAATGATTCCGGCTACACGCTGGAACGACGCTTCGCCCCCTACGACATCGACCGCGTGAAAGCCGCGTTCGACGAAGTCCGCCATCCCGCCGCCGAGGCGTTGAAGGCGATGTTCCCCTGACCGAGCAGGGGCCGCTGCAGAGACGGCAATACGTAATCCCCGTATCGTCTTGTCGCCCTCGAAATGGGTAGTCCTACCAATAGAGACCCAGTCAGTCCCCATGTAGCGTGGAGGAGAAGCAACACCCTGCGATCGATCGTGCCGGGTGCCGCCCGGCCGATCCGTCGGATTGCCGGGTTAGCGAAAGGAATACCTCATGACACTCCTCCCTCCCAAGCTGGCGGGGCCACTGACCCCCTTGGTCACGTCCGTTCATGTCGAGTACGTATTGCCGGGTGGCGTTGTCGAGATTTTCGCAAATGGAACCTCCACAGGACGGACGGCCATTGTCAGCGCAAACTCGGTTGACGTCCCGTTGTCGGGCTACGCGCTCCCGCCCAACGGGGTTATCACCGCCAAGTGGACGCTCGGCGGCGACCAGAGTCCGGCAAGCCTCCCCGAGCTTGTCCTCCCGTTCCCCAACACCTTGCCGAAACCCGTCATCCTGAGTCCCGTTCACACAGCAGTGGACTGGATTGCCGTCGGCGGTCTCTACCCAGGATCCACCGTTGCAATCTACGGCAATGCCGGGTTGGTCGGTGGACCCGATCAGTCCAATGCCGCCACCGTCAACGTGCACATTCATGACCCGATCGCCAGCGGCGAGCAATTGCAGGTAATCCAGACCATTACCGCACCCGGCGGCGCGACCGTCACGAGCGATCCCGCCGAGAGCCTGCCCGCAGAAGGGCAATTCTCACGCGAGGAACTCCCGCCCACACCGGTGGTGATCGGGCCAATTACCGAATGTGCCGGCGCTGTGCTGGTCGGAGGCGCTGTGCCGGGCTGCTTCATGCATCTGCACACCCAGGGCACCGAGTACGAATACGCTGCCGTCGGCGAGACCTTCTGGGCGATTGTCCCCGGCGCTGCACATACCCCCGCAACGTTCGCCGCGTCGAACCACCTTGAACGGCTCAACCGTTCAAGCGGCCAATCGGCAACCGTGCCGGTCAGCCCAGCCTCGCCGCTTGCCAATCCCACCCTGCTGCCGGATACGCAATATTGCCCCCGGGCCGTATCGGTCACCGCCGGATCGCTCGTACCCGGCTCGGCATTGCTCTTCGAACTGCGTGGCGCCTCGGGTACTACCGCGCTGTTCAGGGGTGGTGCCCCGGACGCGGCCACCACGGCCCCCTACTGGCTGGGCGATCTTTCAAGCCAGATTCCGCTGGACCCGCCATTCCCGGCCGTAGTCGTCACCGAGCAACTCTGCACGCAGAGCGCCGAGTCGAACAAGGCCTGGATCTGGCGACGACCCGATCCGGAGGCGCCGCCGGCCTTCTTCCTTCCGCCGATCGAATGCTCGCACTGGTTGCACGTCACCAACGTGTGGGGAGCAGTCGTGACCGTGCATTCAAACGCAACGGACTGGCCGGTCCTCGCCTACTGGACCGTCGTCCCCGAATCCGGCTGGGTCCATCTCAACCGCAGCCTGCGCTACGGCGAGGAGGTGTGGGTGACGGTGGAGCAAGGGTGTGTCCCCGCCAACCTGCTCGTGTCGGATCATGTCTTGGTGAAAGCCGCCGGAGACCTGGACGCGGTGAAGATCCAGGAGCCACTGCGTCCTGGCAAGAGCCGGACGATCTATGTCGAGAACGCGATCCACGGGGGACGATTGCACGTCTTCGTCAATGGCACATGGCGCACCTCCACCTGGGTGACTGGTGAGGTCACCTCCCCCTTCACCGAGGTCTGGGTCGGGGAGCTGCGCATCGAGGATACGGTCTCGGTGCGGATGGAACTGTGCGGCAAGATCGGGCAACCATCGCGCGCCCTGGTCCAGCTGGGCTACCTGTATCTCAAGGCCGATCCCCCATCCGTAACACGCGGCCAGGCAACACCACTCACCATTCGGGCGTTCGATGCAGATTACGGATTCGAGATGGTCGGACGCGGCATCCAGGGACCTGGCGGCTACGCCGGCTACACCGGCACCGCGTTCACGGTAACCCCCGCTACTGGCACACCGTCGCCGCTGCACTTCGTCGTGGATATCGAGGGATATGACCAGGGCACACTGGATGTGCCCATCGACGCGCCCGCGCCGCCGCCGCCAGGAATCCTCACAATCAAGACGATGTCCGCTGTGGGACTCGATCCCCAGAACCAGATCATCAAGGAGATCGAGTGGTCGTTGAGCGGGGTGGGGCCAACCGCGACCCAGAAACAGACGCCCAACGCCAACAGCACGACCTTCTCCATCCCGCTGCCGGTCCCCGCAGGCGGCGCACAGGTCACGTACACCCTGAAAGGCAAGGCGACGATCGAACTCAGGCAGGCGACCACGACCACGAAATCGGTGACGGCCTTCTCGGTCTACAATGGCACGCAGGACTCGATCGTCATCGAATGGAAGGGCAATCCACGCACGGCGGAGATCAACATCTCCTTCCGCCCTGTCTACAACCCCCAGACGGGCGCGGTCATCGACACGCTCTTCCTCTTCGTGCTCAACTCCATCACCTGAGACGGGAGGCTGTCCAACAGCTACGGCGCAACCCGATACCGGTCCGCTCCTATCGAACCGATGCCCCGCAGGGCGATCTCTCTGATCGCCCTGCGGTTCGCCCCGACGGGGATGGTTGCGCGGCAACCATCCCTCACTCCACAACCTCCACGACGGCCATCATCCCGGAATCCTCGTGCATGAGGATGTGGCAGTGGAAGACGTACTTTCCGGTGAAATCGAGGAACCGGTGCAGGATCCCGATCTCCCCCTGCGCCGGCACGGAGACGGTGTCGCACCAGCCCGGCGCATCGTAGGGCTCGCCGTTGATGGAAATCACCTGGAAGTCGTTGATGTGGATGTGGAAAGGATGGATGTCCGTCGTCGTGTTCTGGATCGTCCACTTCTCCAACGCGCCCAGCTTCACCGTCTCGTTCACCACCTCGGGATCGAACGGCGTATCGTTGATGAGCTGGTACCAGGGAACCGGCGCCGGCGAGAAGACGATGATCCGCTCGTTGTCGATCGGCATGTCGCGCAGGTCGATGAACGGGATCAGCTGCGCCGGCAGCGACTGCACGGCCACCGGATCGCCCGCGATCACCATCGTCGCCAGCAAGGCATCCGGCTCGGCTTGGTCGTTCACGCCCCACTGCAACGTCCGGAACTCCCAGCTTCCCGGCGTCGTCAGGGCCTGCACGAGGAACTCCACGCGCTCGGCCGGAGCCAGCAGGATCTGCTCCTGCGGCAGGATCTCGGCGAAGGCATTGCCATCCTTCGCGATCTGGTAGAGCGTGTGCCCGCCCAACGAGATCAGGAAGAAATCGTTGCTGCTCGCGTTGGAGACGCTCCAGCGCTGCGTCTCGCCCGGCTGAATCGAGATCACCGGCTGATACTGCCCGTTGACCAGGCGCATCTGCTTGGCCGGCGTCTGCTCGGCGATCGGGACCTGCATCCCGTTCTCGGCAAACTGGTTGATCTGCAGGAAGAGATGCTGCCGCTTCAACCCCTCGACACCGGGGACCTTGTCAAGCCCGCCCTCGATGAGCAGCGTGCCGACCATGCCGCTTGTATTCTGCTTCTCCGTAATCCCGTGCGGATGCGGGTGATACCAGTAGACCCCGTCGGGATGCGTCTCCGGAAGTTCGTAGACATAGTCGAAGGCCGTTCCAGGTTCGATCCGGACGAAGACATTGTCCCCATTGTCCAGCGGCGAGACATGGAGACCGTGGGTGTGCAGGTTTGTCCATTCGTCGAGGTTGTTCTCGACATGCACGTGGATCGTGTCGCCCGGCTTCGCCACCCAGGTCGGGCCGGGGAACGCGCCGTTGAAGTTGGCGACGGTCACCGTCTTTCCCGCGACGGTCGTCTCGCGCACGCCCGCGTCGAGGGTCACCTCCAGCAGGCCGTCCACGCTGACGATCGTCGGCACGTCACGCAGCGGTTCGCCAGCCACCGGCACCAGCGATGGCAGATCACCGAGCCCGGTCGGCGTCGCCGGGGTCGACATCATCATCCCATGCCCCTCGTGGGAAGTGTCTGGCGTCGCGGGCTCTGGCGTCGCCGCTCCCTGCGCGAAGACGCCGTCGCCAATCAATGGGATCAGGCTCGCGCCGCCAAGTCCCGTCGCGGCGGCTCCCACAAGCAGGCGACGGCGATCGATCGAAGCAGAACGGGACTTCGGAACGCGCAAATCGGATTCCGGGAACGCGGCCATGCAAGAAACCTTCCGTGGACGAGAGGACGCCGCCACCACGCTGCCGACATCCCGCTGGGCATCCGGCGACATGGAATGACGATTCGATGGGACCCGGAACGAGGATTGATGCCATTGTGCGGTATCGGGCACTATTGCGCTACATCCCGATCGGTATGGGGCTCCAATCCATTGGGCGCTCAGGCCGTTACGTCGCGGCCCGGCGTCAGGAAGTCGGTCAGCCATGCCCGCGCGAACGCGACCGCCGTCCGCTGCGGGAACAAACGCCCTTCAGCTGAGCCGACCTTCCCGGTCCGCACCAGCCCGGTCTGCTCGAATTCTGGCCGATCTGCGCGAAGAACCCGCGTTTAATGTCGACATCCTCGTACGTCGCCCAGACCCGCTTGCCATCCCATGAGGCTGTTTCTCCTCGCGCTCGACGGCCACCGTGCCAGTCAAACAGAACCCTGCAAGAAACCATCGGATGTCGAGAATGGGAAGCCGGCTCCGTCCCAGGGATACGAGCGGCCACCGATGCGCCGCACAACCATGGAAAAGGAGAATCACCATGACGATTCAGCGAATGGACAACGTCGGCATCGTCGTCGACAACCTGGACGCCGCCATAGCCTTCTTCACCGAACTCGGCATGGAGCAGGAAGGCCGGGCGATGATCGAAGGCACCTGGGCGGCCCGCACCGTCGGACTCGACGGCCTCCGGAGCGAGATCGCGATGATGCGAACTCCGGACGGACACGGCAAGCTGGAGTTGGCGACCTACCACGCCCCGGCGGCGATCGTCGCCACTCCACAGGATCCGCCGCCCAACACCGTGGGCCTGCATCGCGTCATGTTCGCCGTCGATGACATCGACGACACCATCGCCCGTTTGCGGATGCATGGTGGCGAACTCCCCGGTGAGGTGGCGCAGTATGAGGATATCTACCGGCTCTGCTACCTTCGCGGCCCCTCGGGAATCATCGTCGGCCTGGCCGAGCAGATCAACTGACCTTCACCAACGCGACCCGCCGGATCGACCGGCCCGAGACGGGAAGGACCCCTCATGCATCCCACCGAGATCGCCGAGATCCTGAACCGCCCGCTCAGCCAGGAGCTCCTGGCGCGCGACCGGACCCGGCTGGCGTACGTCGCCAAGGACGGCACGCCACGCACGATCCCGATCGGGTTCACCTGGAACGGCCAGGAGATCGTCATGTGCACGGCAACGAACGCCCCGAAACTCATGGCCCTGCGCCACAATCCGATGGTAGCCCTGACGATCGACACCGAGGTGCATCCACCGAAGATTCTGCTGATCCGGGGCCGGGCCGAACTGGACACGGTCGAGGGCATTCCGGACGAATACCTCCAGATGAGCGGTCCCTACACGATGACGCCCGAGCAGCGGATCGAGTGGGAGGCCGGAGTCCGCGCACTCTACGATGGAATGGTCCGGATCGTCGTGACCCCGACGTGGGCGAAGTTGATCGACTTCGAAACGACACTCCCCAGCGCGGTCGAGGAACTGATCCGGCAGCGGGAAGAACGGCTGCACACCTGATCGGCGACCATCGACCAGTCCACGGATACGGACAGCCGGAACGGGCCGCAGAACGCGAAGAAGGAGACCCTGATGAAGTACCTGATCCTCAAGCACTACCGGGGTGGCCCGGCCAACGCGGTCGACTGGCCGCCAATGGACCAATGGACGCCGGAGGAGGTCGATGCACACATCCAGTACATGCGCGATTTCATCGCCGGCCTGCAGGAGACGGGGGAGTTCGTCGATGAGCAGGCCCTGGCTCCCGGCGGCACCTTCGTGCGGTACGACGGCGAGGGACGCCCGCCGGTGACCGACGGCCCATTCGCGGAGACCAAGGACCTCATCGCCGGCTGGTGCATCATCGACGTGGAGTCCTGGGATCGCGCCGTCCAGCTGGCCGGGGAGCTATCCGCCGCCCCCGGGCCTGGCGGCAAACCGCTCCACGAGTGGCTCGAAGTCCGGCCGTTCTACGGCGTATCCGCCCCGAACGCCGAATGAACGAGTCGCTGCTGCGCGACCTCGTGCCTGCGGCGATTGGTGTCCTCCTCCGGCGCGGGGCCGACTTCGTATCAGCCGAGGATGCGGTGCAGGAGGCCCTGATCCGGGCGCTAGATACCTGGCCGGACGATCCGCCGCGCGATCCGAAAGGGTGGCTCGTCGCGGTCGCATGGCGCAAGTTCCTCGACGCCGCTCGCGCCGAGGCGTCGCGCCGGGCACGGGAACTCGCCGTGGCAGCCGAGCCCCTGCCAGACCCCACCCCCACCACGGACGATACGCTGCAGCTCTACGTCCTGTGTGCGCATCCCACCTTGCCGCAAGACTCGGCCGTCGCCTTGACGCTGCGCGCGGTCGGTGGCCTGACCACGAAGCAGATCGCGACAGCCTACCTCGTCTCCGAGGCGACCATGGCACAGCGGATCAGCCGGGCAAAGCGGCGGATCGCAGGCCTGCCACTGGACCAGCCCGGAGATATGGGAACGGTGCTGCGCGTGCTCTACCTCGTCTTCAACGAGGGGTATGGCGGAGACATCGACCTGGCCGCCGAGGCGATCCGTCTCACCCGCCAACTCGTCGCGTTGACCGACGAGCCCGAGGTCGCGGGGCTGCTGGCGCTCATGCTGCTGCACCATGCCCGCCGCACCTCCCGCACTGGCCCGGGAGGTCGCCTGGTACCACTTGGCAAGCAAGACCGATCCCTGTGGGACACACGACTGATCGCAGAGGGAGTGGCGATGCTCCAGGCCGCGCTGGCCCGCGACCGTCTGGGCGAATACCAGGCACAGGCCGCGATCGCCGCCCTGCATGCGGATGCGCCGAGCACCGCCGAAACGGATTGGGTACAGATCGTGGAGTGGTACGACGAACTGCTGCGCATCACCGGCAGCCCGGTGGTGCGGCTCAACCGCGCGGTGGCCATCGGGGAGGCCAGCGGCCCGCAGGCCGGTCTGGCGGCGCTGGCTGATGTGGACCCCGGCCTGCCCCGTCACGCTGCCGTGGCAGCCTACCTGCACGAACGCGCCGGCAACCTCGAGCGCGCCGCCGATCTCTATGCCGAGGCTTCCCGCACCGCGACAAACGTGCCGGAGCGCGATCACCTCTCCCGGGAGGCCGCACGGGTCCGGCACTTGCTGCGTCCATGAACGCGTCATCATTGGCCGAAGTGGCCTTCCGTGGCAAGGACACCATGCAGCACACCCTGTAACGGGATCCCCCTACCGGATCTCGCACGAGGCAATAGACGGCTCGCGGCAAGGCGATCCCCTCAGAACGTCGGGAGTCGGGGTGACGCGGCAATCGCCCACACACGACATCCACGCGTCATCGTTCCTCTCCGGCGGGATGGTAGGATGCGGCGAAGCATCGCCCTTCCGCCGGGGCGCGTCAGCATGTCCCGGCCCCCATCCGCGAGGTCATCCCCATGAGCGCTCCTTCCATCGACATGCAGGAACTCGATCGCATGCGTCCGCCCGATGAGGCCCGCTCCATCATCGACCGTCACCTGACACCGGTCGGCAGCGAATGCGTACCTATCCTTAATGCCGGCGGCCGCATTCTCGCCGAGGACATCCTCGCGCCCGAGGACCATCCGCCCTTTCCCGCTTCCACGATGGATGGATTCGCCGTCCTCGCCGAGGACAGTTCCCCCTGGCGCGAGATCATCGGCACCCAGCACGCCGGCGCGGTCATCGACGCCGAGGTGACCGAGGGCTACACCGTCCGCATCATGACCGGCGCCGCCCTCCCGCCTGGCGCGAACGCCGTCGTCCCGGTCGAGGCAACCGAGCTGAAAGAGGATCACGTCGTCATCCATCAGGAGGATGTAAAGCCCGGCGCGAACGTGCGTCCGGTCGGCAGCGACCTGAAACAGGGGACACTCGTGCTGCCGAAGGGGACCCGTCTTGGCGCGCCGGAGATCGGCCTGCTCGCCAGCATGGGCATCGATCCCGTTCCCGTCGCACGGAAGCCGAAGGTCAGCATCCTCTCCACCGGCGACGAACTCGTGGACCCGTCGGACCACCAACCGCTCGGCCCCGGCCAGATCCGGGACGCCAACCGCTTCAGCCTCGCCACCTCCCTGCAGGAAGAACCGGTGGAGATCACCTGGATCGGCAAGGCGCCGGATGTCCGCGAAGACCTGGAGTCCCTGCTCTGCACCCGGCTGGCGGAAGACGACATCGTCATCACCTCCGGCGGCGTCTCGATGGGTGAACTCGACCTCATCAAGGCGATCCTCTTCGACGCCGACGACGTGCAGGTCCATTTCCGGCGGCTCTACATGAAGCCCGGCAAGCCGCTCAACTTCGCGACGGGCGGTCCGGACGGGACGACCCTGGTCTTCGGGCTGCCGGGCAACCCGGTTTCGTCGCTGGTCACCTGCGAACTCTTCATCAAGACGGCCATCCGCCAGATGATCGGCCTGCCGGCCAACAGGATCGACCGCACGACGCTGACGGTGGCGCTCTCGGAGGACGTCAAACCATCCGACCGCATCGAGTACCAGCGCGGCGTGGTCAGCGTCAGCGCGGACGGACGCCTCGTCGGCCGGAACACCGGCAACCAGATCTCCTCACGCCTGCAATCGTTCCTCGGCATCAACGCGTTGCTGATCATCGCCCCGCGCGAATCGATCTATCGCGCCGGGGAGCAGGTGAACGCCATCATGCTCGCCCCACCCTACGCCGATTGACCGACGCGCATTGGGAGCGTTACAACACACCTCATCTTTCCTTGTCATTCTGAGCGCAGCGAAGAACCCCCGCGCGAAGCGCAATCCGGCGCAGCCGGATATCCACAGAATCTCCCTGAAGGAATCCCACAATGCCCAAGAAATCCGACGACACCCCGAAGAAGAAGGCGAAAGCCTCCGTCAAGGACGCCAAAGTCGCGGCAAGCGCCTCCCTGGAGGCACTGCTCGCGAAGATCGAACCCGGCTGGGCACACTCCGCCGCCGCGAAGGCTATCCGCGCGAACGACGCTCCGGCCCGTTCCGGCCGCCCCTTCGAGATCGACGACCTCTACGCATACGCCCTTCCCGGCGAGGCTGCCATCTCCCCGGACGGCACCAGGGCCGTCACGTCTGTCACCACTATCGACAAGGACGCGAACGAATACCGCTCCGCGCTCTGGCTCGTCCCGCTGGATGGTTCCAGCGCCCCGCGCAAGCTCACGGCCGGCAAGGCAAGCGATTCCTCTCCGCGCTGGTCGCCGGACGGCACGAAGATCGCCTTCATCTCCACCCGCGACGACAAGAAGCCGCAGCTCTTCATCCTCCCGGTCGACGGCGGCGAGGCGATCCAGATCACCACGCTGAAGAACGGCGCGGGCGATCCCGTCTGGGCGCCGGACAGCCAGCGCCTCGCCTTCACGAGCCGTGTACACCCGGAGGGCGACTCGGAGCAGAAGGACGACGAGAAGAGCGATGTGAAGGTCATCACCTCGGCGCGCTACAAGTTCGATGGGCGCGGCTTCCTGGAGGACAAGGTCAGCCACATCTTCACGGTCGACACGCGGCACCCGGAGGTCGATCCCATCCAGCTGACGAGCGGGCATTTCAACCACGGGTCGCCAGCGTGGTCGCCTGCCGGACACGAGATCGCCTTCGCCGCCAACCGCGACGCCAATTGGGACATGAGCGCGGTCAGCGACATCTGGACGATCCCGGCTTCGGGCGGTGAACCACGCCGTCTGACAACGGGTGGCGAGTTCCGCTCCCCGATCTGGTCGCCGGATGGGTCCCACCTCGCCTTCACCGGCACCGAGGACACACCGCCCATCGTCGTGAACCAGCAGCTCTGGATCTGCACCGCTACCGGCGAGAACCGGCGCTCCCTCTCGGCGGGCATCGACCGCTCGATCGGCGATTCCAGCATGAGCGCACCCGGTGGTGGCGTTTCCTCCGCCCCGTTCGCCTGGACACCGGACGGCACGGCGGTGGATGCCCTCGTCAGCGACCGTGGTTCGACTGTCGTCGTGCGCTTCCCGCTTGACGGCGACACCATCACCCAGCTTTCGCCCTCGGGACGCCACATCAACGCCTTCGTGCATGCGGGCAACGACCGGCTCGTCATCACCGCCGCCGACCCGACCACGCCGTTCGAGCTTCGCCTCGTGGATCTCGACGGCGCGACAGAGACGCCACTGACGGCCTTCAACGCGGAATGGCTAGGCAAGATCGGCGTCGCGATGCCGGAGGAGTTCTGGATCGCGGTCAACGACGCGGCGATCCAGTGCTGGCTGCTGCGTCCGGCCGGGAACACGGCCACCAGCGCGCTGGTGCCGATGGTGATCTACGTCCACGGCGGACCGCACGGGCAATTCAGCAATGCGCTCTTCCACGAGCTGCAACTCTACGCGGCGAAGGGTTACGCCCTGCTCTTCATCAATCCGCGTGGTAGCGTCGGCTACGGCGAGGACTTCGCGCAGCAGGTGGCGCGGCATTGGGGCGAGGCGGATACGCCGGACTTCATGGGCGCGATCGACCACGCGATTTCCCTCGGCGGGATCGATCCGAACCGCCTGGGCGTGACGGGCGGCTCCTACGGCGGGTTCATCACGAACTGGCTGCTCGGCCACACGGACCGCTTCCGGGCAGCAGCCACCGATCGCTGCATCTCGAACATGACCAGCATGTATGGCACGGACGACATCTCGTTGGTGAGCTTCGATCCGGAACTGGGGACGCCGTGGGACCAGCAGGAACGGTACTGGGATCTCTCGCCGCTGAAGTACGTGGCGAACGTGAAGACGCCCTGCCTGATCGTGCACAGCGAGAACGACTACCGCTGCCCGATGGAGCAGGGCGAGCAATGGTTCATCGCCCTGAAGCGGCTGGGCGTGCCGACCAAGTTCGTGCGCTTCCCCGGCGAGAGCCACGGTCTCTCGCGGAACGGCGGCCCGAAGCACCGCGTGGAGCGGTTGCAGCACACGCTCGCCTGGTTCGACGAGTATCTCTAGTCCATCGGTACCGTTCGCGCACGGCACAAGAGGCGAAGGTTCTCGGCCTCCTGTGCCGTGTGTACAAATAATGTAGAAGCTCAGACACATGTAGGTCGGGAAGAGATGAACCTGGTCAATGACTTTCCAACATTTGAGCGTTCCACGAGGCGGCGCGCCCTGGAAATCTACGAGAGGACCGGAAGGTCATCGCAACTGGCCGGGATCATCCTGTCTCCCGTTCAGAACAATCTCGTAGAGGAGATCGCGCGGTCTCTGGATTACTGGCATATACGGTCCGGCGGCTATTTCGACCTGTACTGGGCAGGATTCAGCTTCTGGGTAGGTAACGACCTGCGGGATTCCCGCGCGAGCCGAAAAATCGCCACGTCCATGGCCCTCGCCCATCAGGTGGATCGCAACTTTGTCAATCCCCCACCGCCTGTCGGCATCAACCACGAGGCATTTTCCCGGTTCGTAGACGAATTGAATCATCGGCTCGCCATCGCCCACAGCAACAATGGGCACCGTGCGGAGACGACTACCTCCGAAGGTCGCCTTTACTACCCGGGCGGCACGGAACTCCTCCTCATCGATGTCGATTACGATCCAGCCCTCAAGTCCCAGAACGCCAGAATCCGCTACAGCCGCTCTGTCTGGATCAATCTGGACAAGCTTTCGGCAACCAAGCCCAACAGCAACCTACAAACCCTGATCGAGGATATCCGTCCCTATTCCTCCACGGACATCGACGATCTCTATGTCAGGGACTGGCTGAAACAGTCGGGCTATGTTGACGATGAGATGGCGTCGAGCCTCTCCTGGCGATCGGCCTGCTACGGCTTGTGGCGGCTGAGGGTGCTTGCCAGCGACGTTGTCGGCGTGGCCGGACTCATTGGCCAAATCCACAACTAGATATCCATCACCGATCCCGTCATTTCACTTCACCACCGCTTCGTCGAACGTGATGCGCACAGGATCGGTAGCCATAGTCGCCCGCACCCCCAAGGGCATCGCCAGATTCGGTGAGTGATGCCCGAAATCCATGTTGGCGATCACTGGGAAGTCCCAATGTTCCGCCCGCTCAGCCAGCAACGCATCGAAACGCCGCCAGTCCGTCTCTGAAAACGCGGCCGGCTTCGCGAACAGCAATCCGGCAATCTGGTCGAAGACGCCCATGAGGTCGAGACCCGCCATCAGCTCGTCCGTCGCGTATGGCGAGTTGATGTCTCCCGCCGTCTCCAGGAAGAGGATGCAGCCCTCCAGTTCCGGCCAGAAGCGTGTCCCCCGCAACGGTTGCAAGCTCTCGATGCACCCGCCGACCAGACGGCCGAACGCCGTGCCATGTCGCACCACCGTCCAACCCGCGTTCATCTGTATCTTCCGAGCGCGGGTGCGGTCGGCGCCGGTCGTCCAATCCAGGAACTCGTTGGTCCACACCGGCGGGACCGGGATCGCACCCGAAGGCTCGGCCCGCATCAGCATGCGCAGCACCCAATCCTCGCTGACCGGCGGCATCCCTGGATACTCGGCCCAGTCGCTCATCACATACGGACCGTTGATCGTGCATAGGCCGGTCTCCGTATAGAGCGCGACATTGAGCGTCGTGATATCGGAGTAGCCCATTACGATCTTCGGATTCCGCCGGATCAAGTTCCAGTCGAGAAATGGGAGAACCTCCGCGGTATGCGTCCCGCCAATCGTCGCCAGCAGCATCGCCACATCGGGATCAGCAAACATGGCGTTGATATCATCGGCTCGACGCTCCGCCGTATCCGAGACATGATCGCGGTTGTTGAAGGCATGTTTGCCGACGATCACGCGAAACCCCAGCGATTCGAGGTGACGAATCCCGTGCTGCGCCCGGGGAATGAACACGTCTCCCCCGAACCATGCCGGACTCACGATCCCGATCGTATCGCCCGTCCGGAGCGCGCGCGGCTTGACTACGGACACCGTTCCATCCCCCTCACACGCCACACCCCATATTGGCACTCCATCATCGCATAGCCGGAGCAGACCCCGGTTGCCCGGAGGCGGACTTGCGCTAAGCTATCCCCGAACACGTCCATCCCCGCGCCGCCCGGAGGAGCCTTCATGACTGACGACCAGCACACGTTCACCGTCGACGATCTTGAGTACGACATCGTCACCACTCTCAGCACGCTCCTCCAGAGCGAGCAGGTCATCGCCCACTACGCCCGCGACTTCGAGGACGCTGGCAAGCCGGAGATCGCCGCCATCTTCAAGACGCTCCTCCGGAACAACCAGCAGACCGCCATCGAACTGCGCGGGGTCCTGCGCAGCGTCCTCGCCGATGCCTGATCCCGGCGAGCCCGAAACCATCGCCGTCCGCACGCACTACTTCGCGATGATGCGCGAGCTCCTCGATTCCTCCGGCGAGACCCTCACCCTTCCCGCCGGATCGACCGCGAAGGACGCCTTCGCCGTCCTCGTCGAACAGCACCCGCGTCTCGCCGGGATGGAACGCGCCGTCATGATCATGGTCAACGAGACCTACGTGCGCGGCACCCGCGTCCTGCAGGACGGCGACGAACTCGCCTTCATCCCGCCCGTCAGCGGTGGCAGTGGCGGCGAGGACGACCCCGCCGAGATCGCTCCGGTCGGCCTGCCTAAGCTCTTCACCGTGACCACCGACGCCATCGACCCGCGGACGGTGGAAGCACTCGTCGCGGGTCCGGACGCCGGGGCGATCTGCACCTTCACCGGCACCGTCCGCGACAACGCCCGCGGCCAGGATGTCACCGCCCTCGACTACGAGGCGTATATCCCGGCAGCGGAGAAGATGCTCTCCCACATCGGGCTGGAGATCCTCGATCGCTGGCCGGGCGTCCGCACCGCCATCACGCACCGCACCGGATTGCTGCAACCGGGTGAGGCGAGCGTCGTCATCGCCTGCGCGTCGGCGCACCGGGCGGAAGCATTCGCGGCGGCCGAATACGCCATCGACCGGATCAAGGAGATCGTCCCCATCTGGAAGAAGGAGTTCTACGACGACGGCTCGTCGTGGATCGGCAGCGAAGCGGACTACCGGCAGGAGATTGGCCGCCTCCCCCGCGGCCTGCCCGAAGAATCCTGAGCAGTCGTCACCCAGACAGTTTCCGGTCCCAGATGATCTTCCCGGCCATGCCCCGGATTGCGCGCGATCGTGCGACACTGATGCCCGCCCGTCGCACGCCGTAGAAGCAGGAGGATCATCATGACCGGGACCGACCTCTCATCCCACCGTATCGCCGCCATCGAGCGGGCGGATCTCCCGAGCCACTATCCGAGAACCGTCGGCAAGAATGCCCGCCTCGGCTCCCACGGCGATGGACCAACCGCCCAGTACGCCACGATCCGCACCGACCAGGGCGCAACCGGATGGGGCCTTGTACGCTCCGGCGCCGCGGACCACGACCGCGACCTGATCGGTGCGGCGGTGGCCGATCTTTTCGCACCGGAAACCGGCGTGACAGACGAGCGGGCCGACACGCTCGATTTCGCGCTTCACGATCTGGCCGGAATCATCCTGAATCAGCCCGTCTACCAGATGATCGGCACGGCAGGGAGGACCACCGTCCCCTGCTATGACGGCGCCATCTACATGGATGACCTCGATCCGGAGAATGCGCCGCGGGGGATCGATGTCGTGCTCGAGAACTGCACGAACGACTATCAGCTCGGGTTTCGTGCCTTCAAGCTCAAGATCGGACGGGGCTACCGATGGATGACGCGGAAGGACGGGCTCCAGCGCGATATCGACGTCACGCGAGCAGTCCACGCGCAGTTTCCGGACTGCCGGGTCCTGGTAGACGCAAACAACGGCTACGACTATTCGGTCGACGAATTCCTCACGTACCTGGATGGCGTGCAGGATTGCGACCTGTTCTGGATCGAGGAACCGTTCGAGGAGAATCGTCCCGGCCTCACCCGCCTTCGCTCGTACCTGAACGAGCGCGGCGCGAAGACCTTGCTCGCGGACGGTGAGACCTCGCCCGACATCCCGCTCCTGATCGGGCTCGCGCAGGATAGCCTGCTCGATGTCCTGATCATGGATATCGTGAGCTTCGGGCTGACGAACTGGCGACACCTGATGCCCACCCTGCAGGAGATCGGTGTCGCAGCATCGCCGCACACCTGGGGATTCCCGATCAAGACGCTGTATGCTGCGCAACTCGCTGCTGGGGCCGGCAACGTAGTGACGATCGAAGGCATCCCCGGACACACGCAGGGTGTGGACACCAGCGGCTATCCGCTGGCCAACGGGAACCTCCACGTTCCCGATCGACCCGGCTTCGGCCTCAACCCGCCACAGGCGGGCTGAGGCGCCTCCGGCATCATGCTCCCTGGGAACCGCGCAGATCGGCAGGCAGATCGTCACGATAGGTCGGGTTCTTCTGCGGGAAGCGGGAGCCCCACGTTCCCCGCGCGATCAGGTTCTGCAGCGAACGCCGGTCGTCCGCACCGAGACGGAAGCCCAGGTTGTTCGTCAGGTCGGCGAGCCGCTCGCGGTCGACTGCGCCAGGTTCCGGCGCGGTGGCAACGATGCTCGCCCGCACGTCCCGCCGGCGCTCGGTGCCTGCGGCCAAAGCCGCCTGCAGCGTGGTGACGGCGCGATCCGCGTCACCGTTCGCCAGCGCCTCGATCCCGCTCACCAACACATGGCCAACCGGCCACGATCCGGTGAGGATGAACCAGGCCTGCGCGAGATCCGACTGGAAGCCCATCTCCGGCTCGGCCAGCGCCTCGGCCCCCTCGATCACCACGACCTGCGCATTGGCGACCTCCGAGTCGTTGTCATCCGTCAGGAAACGTGCGGACGAGGCAACGATCCCGTAGAACGGTTTCAACAAGGCGCGGATCAGCATCTCGGCAGTACCGGAGACATCCAGCAGCCGGATTGGCGACGCGTCGACCGCATCGGGCCGGACGGGCGTCCGCATCGCCCACGGGCTCGGCCCCCCAACCACGACGGCCACCTCCGGCAGCACGACATGCGTCTCGGCAAGCAGCGTCGTCTCGGCGCTCGGCAGTAACGCGACATCGCCCACACCAACATCAGCCGCAACGAGTCCAGGCCGCACGTCCACCGGCAGGGACGATTCCACCCAGCCCTCGGTCAACGGCACCCGGAACGGGGCGGTCAGCAACGCATCATCAATCAGAAGGGGCATCGTCGGTCATCACCTGTTCATGTCAATCAGACGCAGCATTCGCGGAACGCCACCCATCGTGCTACACCAGTGCGGGAGATTCCATCAGGTCGGCATACCGCTCCGCCGGGTACCGCGGGAAGGAGCCAAAAACCTTCATCACCGCCGCCGGTTCCTCCAGATCCCGCAACACATGCTGCACCTTTTCCTCATCGCGGTGCCCCTCGAAGTCGATCAGGAAGACGTACTCCCAGAGCTTGCCCTTCAACGGCCGCGATTCGATCTTGGTCAGCTGGAGCCCCTGCGCCGCAAACGGTCGGATGACCCGCTCCAGCGCCCCCGGCACATTCGCCTTCACGATGACGCCAATACTCGTCTTGTCATCCCCGGTCGGTGCGGCATCCTCCGGCCCCAGCGCCACGAACCGCGTGAAGTTGGCGCGGATATCCTGGATATCGTGGGCCAGTGCCACGCCGCCGTAGAGCTCGTGCGCACGCGCCGGCCCGATCGCCGCCTTCGTGGGGTCGCCCTGCTTCACGACCTCCTCGATCGCCCCGGCTGTGGAGAGTGCGGCGACCTGCGCGGCATTCGGCAGGAACCGCTCGCGGAAGCGCCGCGTCTGCCCTAACGCCTGCGGATGGGAAACCACCGTCGTGATGCCCTCCAGTGTCGCCCCCTCCGGAGCGACCAGCAGGTGCCGTACCGGCACCACGACCTCGGCACAGATCCGCAGGCCAGTCTCGTAGATCAGCAGGTCGAGCGTCGTGCTCACCGGCCCCTCGATCGAGTTCTCGATCGGCAGCACCGCGACCCCGGCGATCCCGGTCTCCACCGCCGAGGTGAGCGCCGGGATGCTGGAAACGGCCACGAACTCCGCATCCGCTCCCCCGTACAGCAACGCCGCTTCTTCACTGAAGGTCCCGCGCGGACCCAGGAACGCAATGGACATCTCTCGCATACCCTCCACAACGACACGTCGGCCTAACGATACAGGACGGAGCGCCCACCCGGCGCGTGGCACCTCCGCCGCTCCCGTATACTCCCGGCATGAACGAACGACGCCCCTTCCCACGACGACCAACGACGCCCACCGGTACTCCCGCAGACGCCCCGAACCAGGCACCCCCTTCGGAGGACCAGCCGAAGCCCGAGCGCAAGAAACGCCTGCGCCGTCCCCGCACGCCGGAACCACCGCGTCGCGTCGAGGAGACTGTCGATACGGCTCAGCGGCTCTTCATCGCCGTGCCCTTGCCCGCCGGAGTGATCGCCCTCGTCGATCGGACCATCGGCACGCTGCGGCACGAACCGTGGCCCGTGAAGTGGAGCGATCCGCAGAATGCGCATATCACGCTGCATTTCCTTGGTGATGTCGACCCCGCCTCGGCGGAGGTGCTGCGCCTCGCCCTGCGCACACCGATCGCCATGCAGGATGCCTTCGATCTGCGCACAGCCGACCTCGGCGCCTTTCCCACCATCCGCAAGCCGCGCGTACTGTGGCTCGGCCTCTGGGGACCGGTCCACCGGCTGGAGACGCTCCATGCCGCCATCGGCGCAACGCTGGAAAGCCTCGGCTTCACGCTGGAGGAGCGCGCATTCAGCCCGCACATCACGCTCGGCCGCGTTCGCGCCGACCACACGAAGCGGAGCGACCTCCCACAGGCCATCCGCGCGCGTTTCGATGCCCTGGCGGCAAGCGGCGCCGTGACGCACGACCATCCCGTATCCCTGCCCGTGACGGAGGTCCAGCTGATCCGCAGCCATCTCGATCCGCGCGGTGCTCGCTACGAGGTTCTGGCGACCTATCCACTCCGCCAGCCAGACGCTCCGTCCTGACCGTGCAGATCCTCCTGCATCCTGTTCCCGGAGAATCGCCAGTTCATGCCATCGTCTCGCGGCCATCTCCGTCGGATATACCTTCGGCTCGGCAGCGGAGAGCTGGTCGCTGCCGTGGTCTTCGCTGCTGTCGGGGCGGCACGCATTGCCCCGAAACTCGACAGATCGGCTCGCCCCGTCTTGTGGAGCGTTCTTGCTCCGCTCCTCGCCATCCTTGTTCAGGCAGGCATATTCTGGCTGCTTGCCCGCTCGTGGGTCGGCGTCGGCCACATGTCAGCTCCGCTCGCACATCTTTATGTCGGGTTCGGTGTCTTTGATGTCCTCCTGCTGCTGACAGGGCTTGTCCTTCTTGTGACGGCGACCATGGCTCCGTGGACACGCACGGCGCTCGCAGCCATCTGGATGTTCGCCTGCGTCGAGTTCGTCAACTACTTCGTCGTACGGCTGGCCTATCCCGCCGGCTCGTGGTTCGCAGAAGTTTCCCGGTGGCGTACGCCGCAGCTCATTTCGGATATCCGGGCTGGCATGCGCGCCCGAACGTGACGACCCGACGCGTGACGGCGCTGCCCACCCTGCGTTCGCCGCCGATTCCGATCGCCGCATGCACCCGCTACAATCACGGAAGGAGGTGCGTGCTATGGCCCACACGATTACGATCACCAATCCCCACACTATCGCCATCATCGAGCGGGGGGCAGCCGAACGCGGTCTTACTCCCGTTGAAGCCGTGGACCTGGTCTTCGCCGATCGCCATCCCGACAAGTCCGGAGCCGCTTCGGGGAAGGAAGAAACGCCGGAAGAGCGCGCCGCCAGGCTCGAACGAGCTCACCACATTATTCATGAGATACAGTCCATGATGACGGATGAAGATCGTGCCTTCGATTACGATGCTTGGCTCTACGATGAGAACGGGCTCCCCCATTGATCCTCGATACGTCGGCGATCATAGCCATCCTTCAGGAAGAACCTAGCTGGCCCCAGCTCTTGTCCGCCCTTGACAACGGCGATGAGCTTCGCATGGCGACGCCTACGCTCGTGGAACTGCAAATCGTTGCGGCCAGTCGAAATCCCATATTCCTCGGTCGGATCGAAGCATTGATCGAGTCGTATGCGATCGAGATCGTACCTTTCGGTCGGACGCATGCAGCATTAGCACGAATTGCCTACCTCACGTACGGCAAGGGATTCCACGCGCGGGCACGCCTGAACCTCGGCGACTGCTTCGCCTACGCCCTCGCGAAGGCCGCGGGCGATCCACTCCTCTTCATCGGCGACGATTTCCCCCACACCAACATCGTCCCCGCATTGCCCGCCTGAAACCATTCCACCCCCGAGCGACGGAATCCGGCGCGCGCCACGACATTCCTGGTGACGACCGCATCCACTCGCAAGGGAGTCACCATCGGATGACCGCGACCACCGCGCGCCTCAAGGGCGCCGCCCAACCGGCCCTCTCACTGCCCAATCGATTCCGATTGTCCCGGCACGAACGGTCTCCGAACGCGACGGATGCCAGCGTCGCGACGGCATCGCTCGACGCCTGGTTCGACCACGCCCTGCCGCGTGTCTACGGCTACTTCATCACGCGCGTCGGCGGAAATGTCCACATTGCGGAGGATCTGACGCAGGAGACGATGCTTGCCGCCGTCGTTTCGCGCGGTCTCGCCTCTGCCGATGAACCACTCGCCTGGCTCTTCGGCATCGCCCGTCACAAACTGCTCGACCATTACCGGCGCCAGGATCGCCATCGTCACCGCGATGCACCCGACGAGACGGCCCTCGACACCGTGCCGGACGACCGCGCACTTCCCGACCTCGACCTGGAGCGCAACCAGACCCGGGATGCCATCGTGTCGGCACTCCAGGAGCTGCCGACACGCCAGCGCGCCGCCATCGTCCTCCGCTACCTCGATGGACTGGATGTCCCGACCACTGCCGCCATGCTCGGCATTTCCATTCACGCCGCTGAATCGCTGCTTGCCCGTGGCCGACGGACGTTCCGCCAACACTTCTCGGCCAGGGAGGGAATCGCATGACCGACCGATCTCACCCCACGATCGACGATTTCGACCAGTTGCGCGGTGCGCTCGATATGCCCGTCGCACCGGCGCCCGCCTTTGCCGAACGACTCCGCGCCGAACTGCACCGCCACACCGCAGCTATCGCCCAGGTCACTCCTGCAACGCCTGAACAGCCGTCCCGTCAGCCTGCTCCTGCTCGCCCTGACGACCGCTCGCCAATGCCACTTCATCGCCATCGCAGTTTCTTCCGCCCCGATGCGGTGCTCGCCGCCGCGATCCTGATCCTCGTCTCCCTGGGCGTCGTGATCGGCCTGTCCCGCCTCAACGATTCGCCCCAGTCCATCTCGCGTGACCTCGGCGATGGCAGCAGCGGACAGGATGGTCTCCCACAATCACGCGACGGCAACTGGGGCGGGGGAACCGGCCATACGTGGGCCTTTTCTCTCCCGGGATTCGACACGGGCAATGCCTCCATCACTCAGGGCGGGGAGAACAGCAGCTTCGCAACCAGCCAGTCCATCGTTTCCAACGGATCGCTCATCGTCAGTTCGCATCCCCAACCGGACGGGTCGTTCCTCCTGGAAGCCTTCACCCTCACCGGCAATCCGCGCTGGCAGGTCCCGATCGGCGCAATGCCCGGCATGGCGATCGACAACGACCGCCTCTACCTCATTCAGACCAGCTACACCGGGGCCGAAAACCCACGCCCACTGACCGCAATCTCGCTGGAAACCGGCGAAGTGCTCTGGACCGGTCCCGATCTCGCCTCGACTGGCAAGGCGCCTTGGGGATGGTCGCCCATCGTCGCGAATGGCGTCGTCTACGTCGCCAATCAGAGGGGAGGCGCCTACGCCCTGGATGCCGAGACCGGCGCGATGCTCTGGGAAGCGCCCGTCGCCGACGATGCCGTGCCGGCCCGCGCCGATGGGTCGTCCGAGACGCAGACCGGCGGCAGCATCGCCCTCGGCAAGGATGGGCTCTTCGTTGCAGGCTGGACGAACACCATCCGCAAGCTCGACCCCGCCACCGGTAAGGTGCTGGCCACGATCACCCTCGATCCCGGCATGACCAATCTCGACCTCGCCCTGCGCGATTCAACCCTCATCGCCAAGGCCACCGTGCCAGACGATGGCCCGGGCACCTCGACGTTGGTTGCCATCGATACCGGCACCACCGACATCCGCTGGACGAAGGCGACGCCGACCAGGATCGACGACAACATGGTGATGCTTCCCGACCGCGTGATCGTCACCCGGGTGGACCAGGGGAATGTCCCCACACTCAATGTCGACGGCTACCGGTTGACAGACGGAGAACTGCTCTCCATCCCGATGCCAATGATCGAGACATCCGGTGCGTCGCTCAGCGCAATCGACGGCCCGAAACCATTGCTCCTCATCGCCTCGGCGGACTACGCACTCACGGTCGTCAATGTCGAGACCGGCGACGTGGTAGCCACGCAGGAAGCGCCAGCAAATCCACCGGAGGTACGGTTCCGACAACTGCCGGTGATCCGGGTGGGCGATGTGCTGGTCTTCGTCCAGCCAAACGGCGACTGGTTCCGCATCACCCCATAGCCTACCGACCGCGCGCGAGATGCCCCCAGCCAGGCGCTCCCCCGCGATGATGCTCCCTCCCCCATGTGAGTGGCTCCGGACAAGTAGTCGTCCGGAGCCATTCGCGTGAGTCCTGATCGGTTGGCTTGTGGCCAGGAGACCTACTGATAGATCACGACATCCGGCGGCGGATTCAGGGCCAGCACCTGGTCGGCCGTCATCAACGGGTCGTCCTGCTTGTAGAAGAGCTTGATTCCGTTGTACTCGATCGGCTCCTGCGTGATGACGACGTTGTACGTATCCTCCTTCATCGACGGCGGACCGAACCCGTCCTCGTCGATCACCAGGTCCACGCCGTTCATCGGCTTGATCGTGTCCTTGTTCTCGATCATTGACTCATGGAACTGATGAACGATCAACGTCTTGCGCGAGACACCGTATTTCTTCGCGATGTCCACCAGCCAGGTCTGCGCCTCGGTCACATCGGATCCATCGATCTGGCCGATATCCTGCCCCGGCAATTCACCTTCGCGCATGTGGAACTCGGGATCGATCCCCAGATGGACGTGGTCGTATTTCAGCCACCGCTCCAGACCCGAATAATCGTCCTTGGGCTTCTTGAACCCCATCTGCACATCGAGGAAGAGCACCATATCGTTCTGGGCGGTGAACTCGGTATACTGATCGAGCAGCGTTCCGGAGGTATCGGCGATATACAGGTTTTCGGGACCGGGATACCCCTGAGCCACCGACGCAATCAACTCGAACCCGAGCTTCCACGGGCGGGAGTTGTCCGCCGCCACGTAGTTTGCGGCCTCGGTCTTCAGGTGCTCCAGCAGTTCGTCCGGCTCGTACTCCCCGAGGATGCCCATCCGATCGTTGCCCGGGAACCCGTAGTAGAGCAACAGGCGATGATCCGGCAGCAGCCCCTGCGCCAGCGAACCGCCTGTCGACCCGGCTGCGTCCGGGGTCGCCTGCGCGGCAGCTCCACCGGGCAAACCGCCTGCCGCGGCGGCCATGGCCGCAGAAGCCCCGAGCGACATAGCCCGGCGACGGTTCATCTTCGGACCTCGTCCGGATCCAGCAAATCGATTCACCCTTCGTCCCTTCGTCTGCTACGGTGCGTTCGCTCCATCGATCGATGCAGCGTATGGGTGCATTCCATGCAACCCCGATGCCCATGGCCTACCCGAGAATCCGGCGAAGTATACGCCCAGGAACTTCACAGGAGTGCCTGGTAGGCACAAGACTTCACTATACTCAATCACGGATACGCTACTCGTCTGGCTCGCGTCAGCCATCCACACGCATGCCCAGCACGATATTGGCCAGCCCACGGCACGCCCGCCCCACCATCCCGGGCCGCTTCGATGGCGTTGTCGGTAGCTACCACGAATCCTCCCTGCTGGAACCGCTATCCCGACCCGGGCATCCCACCTGCGCGGATGGTCACGCCCACCGATCTGGGCGATGCCGGCAAGAATCCGACCCATGAGCATGCTGCACACACCCATGCTTTCCAACGCCCGTCCCGCCGCATTTGTTTCACCCGCCACGATCGAAGACCCCAACCGGGGGCCGCTCGCCATTGCCCGCGCCCTGGAATCCTGGAAAACGAGGAAGGGGAGTCGTTCGCATGGAACGACTCCCCTTCCTCGTTGTTGGCCCACTCCGGGCATGTCCAAACGCTATGCCGCCGGGGCAGCCTCACCCGCCTGCGGGCCGTCATCATCCGCGGCAGCAAGCTCGGCCTCCGCCGCTGCCGATGTAGCCTTCGCGGCGGCCACCTGCACCTCCGTAACCACGATCCCGGCAGCCACCGCCCCGATCGTCACCGCCGTGAGCGCAGCCGGCACCTTCACCCCCAGGGCCCGGTCCAGCGAGAAGCGTCCCGGCCCGGTCGTACCAACGGCAACCCCGATCAGGCTATAGAGCAACGCCATCTCCGGACCGCCCGCCGCCGACCAGATCGGCAGCTTCCAGTGCGCCTGGCGGATGGCGTTCACCATCGCGCCCTGCATGAGGATCGGCCCGATCGGCCCGCCCAACCCAAGCGCCATCAACGCACCGCCGCCGAACTCCGAGATGCCGGCGAGCTGAGCCCACTGCTTCGCAGGCTTCAACCCCAGCGATCCGAGGAACCCGGCCGTCCCCTCCAGACCATGTCCGCCAAGGACACCGAAGAGCTTCTGCGCGCCATGCCCGGCGAACAGCGCACCCGCGCCCACCCGTAACGCCAGCACCCCCAGGTCGGCTGCCGTCGTGGTCGTATCCGTGTTCCGTGCGCGTCCGAATCCCATCGCGATCCCATCCAGCTACGATCCATAAGCCAATTACGGAATACTACAAGGATCGCAGGAGGGATCACGTCACGCTAGAACTACCCATTGGGGCAGGGAGCGTCGGTCGGATACAGCGCCTTCCCATCTGCCTAGGACACGGTCAGCACCGGCTTTGCCGCACTGAGCGGTACGAACGGCTGGAACGCGCTCGTCTGGCAACTCCGCTTCGCCATCAGACACATCTGCGCGCTCAACAGGCCGTCCTGCAGCGTCGCCCGGCTCTCGCCCGTGCCATAGAGAATGGCGAGGAAGTCGTGCGCCAGTTCGTGATCGCCGCCGCTGTGACCGTGCTCGCCGGTCGCCACCGCAATCCGCTCCACCCGCCCGGTATGATGGTGATGCACCACCACCTCCTCCGTATACCAGTCGAAGGAAAGCGTGCCCTTGTACCCGGTGAGGATCGCACCGCGCTTGGCCGCACCACGCCGCGCATAGAACATCTGCGTGTAGGTCGCGTGCGCGCCGGACGGGTACTGCACGATGGCCGTCGCGGCATCGTGATTACCGGTATCCACCGCGAACGCGCATTGCCAGCGCCCGTCCCAGAAGGTCTCGGCGTCGTGCAGGTCGGCGAGGATGCCCTGCTTGTAGAAGAGGTTGTACTGGCTCTCCGGGCAGGTCGTCTTCAGCTCGCAATCCATGCAGTAGAGCCCGGCGGGCATATCGCCCGTGAAGACGTTCTTCGACTCCACCGCCACGATCCGCGCGGGCGTCTTCCCGTCCACCAGGTAGTTGAGGTAATCGAGGTCGTGCGTCGCCTTCTGCAGCCACAGGCCGCCGGTGAACGCCTCGTTGCGCATCCAGCCGTGATAGTAGTTCGAGCCGTAGAAGGGGACGTTGTTCGTCATCTGGATGTTCTCGACGGTGCCCAGGACGCCGGAATCGACGACCTCCTTCGCCGTCGTGCAAAGGCGAGAGACACGCAGCGGAAAGGAGACCACCGTCTTGCTCGTTGTCGTCAGCGATGCATCGTGCAACTGGGCAAGCTGCCCCTCGTCGATCGCGACCGGCTTTTCGAGGAAGAGCGGCAGGCCAGTCGCCAGCACCTTGATCGCATAGGGCGTGTGGTAGAGGCAGTTCGTGCCGATCAGCACGCCGTCGAGGTCCGCCGTTTCCAGCATTGCATCGACATCCGGGTAGAAGGTGACGTTCACCAGCTTCTCCGGAAACCTCGCGCGCAGCGCGTCCTCCGCCGGATCGACCACCGCCACCACCGTCGCATCGGTGTCGTAGCGGTCGATCGTCGCCAGCATGCCGCGAATCCGCCCGCCGTACCCGATCACACCCAGTCGTTTCATGAGAGAACCACCACTCGCCTGGTCTCGCCGTCATGGCGATGCGCTGCCGGAAGGAGCCACGACTCCGGCCGCTCGTGCCGGCGCCTCATGCTGGCAGCGATTCTCAGGTGCGAGCGATTCCCCGTCAATCGCCGGACCCATTTCCAAAGGCGTACGTCCAGGCGCTGCGCCCAGATTCCCATCTTGCCAGACTCCTCCGGCGGGCACGGACGGGATGGGAAGCATCCGAAACCGGCGCTATGATGACGGCAACGACTGGGTCCGCACGTCATCCCCACCGCTCCGGAGGTCCCTGCGCATGGACACCTCGACGCCCGATCCCGTTCCCGAATCCAGTCCGGCGGAACCGGTTCCAACCCCGCCCGCCGGCAGTGGGAGCGTCGCCACGCCGTCACTCGCCGACGATGCACTGGCCCGCCTCAACGCCTATGGCCGCAAGGGCATCCTTGCCGCGACGAACAACCCGTTGGTCGCCAACAACGTCCGCAAGTACGGCATGCGCTTCGGCGCATCCCGCTTCGTCCCCGGTACCACGCTCGATGAATGCATCGTGGCCTTGAAGGACCTGAACGCGAACGGGCTGCGCGTCAACACGACCATCCTTGGGGAGGCCGTGGACAGCGCGGAGAAGGCCGCGGGGGTGGTCGCGGAATACCGCACGGTGATCGACCGCCTGGCGGAGGAGAAGATCGACGGCAACGTGGCACTGAAGCTCACGCATCTCGGCCTGAAACTGGACGAGGAGCTGGCCTATGCGAATGTCGAATCGCTCGTGGCCCATGCCCAGGAACGCGGCATCTTCATCCGCATGGACATGGAGGATTCGCCATCGGTCGATGCGACGTTGCGGATCTACACCCGGCTGCGCGACGCCGACCACGACAACACGGGCACCGTCCTCCAGTCGTACCTCTACCGCACGCCGGACGACCTGGCCGTGCTGGCGCCCTACCGCCCGAACCTGCGCCTCGTGAAGGGCGCCTATCTGGAACCGGAGTCGGTCGCCTATCCGAAGAAGGCGGACGTGGACGCCGCCTACGTCGCGCTGGCGGAGACGATGCTGCGCGAGAACAGCTTTACCGGTATCGCGACGCACGACGAACGGATCATCGACCAGGTGATCGCGTTCACGCGCGGCGCCGGGATCGGCAACGACCGCTTCGAGTTCCAGATGCTCTACGGTATCCGGCCGCAATTGCAACTAGATCTCGTGAAGCGGGGCTACCGCGTGCTGGTCGCGACCCCGTTCGGCCCGGACTGGTATCCCTTCTTCATGCGGCGGCTGGCGGAACGCCCAGCGAATGTCCTCTTCTTCGCGAGGAACCTCGTCCGCCCCTGACACGGTTCTGACATGCCAACGGCTCCTGCGCGGTTGGACCTGTGATGCCCGATTCCGACAATAGTTTCTGGAGACCATAACACGGTCTCCAGGAAGGAAAGGCACCCCATGCCCACACGCCCCGAACGCCTGCTCGTGTCGTCCCTCTGCATCGTCCTTGCCATCTTGGTGATCGCGAGTGTCCTGCTCGGCCCACTCGTGACCGGCAGGATCGTGCAGCGAACGTCGACCGACGCCATCGACCAGTTCAGGGGGTCCGAAGTTATCTCCCTCTTCATCGTCGTGCCGATCCTCGTCATCGCGGTCGCGTTATTTCAACGTTCGAATCCCATCGGGCCATACCTCGCGCTAGCCGGGGCCTTGTTCTGCACCTATACCTACACGACCGTCATCATTGGGCAGGAGTATCTCCGCTATGACGGGAATGTCGAGCGGGCCTTTCCCCTCTATGCCGGGATGGTCGCCCTCGGAACGACAATTTCCGTGATAGCGTGGCGAATAGTTCGCGAGGCTACCGCAGGTTCCGCCCCACACAAAACGCGGATGTGCATGAGTTGGGGACTCATCGCCCTGGGCGCCATCGTCGCCTTGATGTGGGCCGCTCAAATATGGCAGGTCTACTGGGGCACCCCTGACACAGCGTATACAGAGAGTCCGACACTCTTCTGGACCATCAAGCTGCTCGACTATGGATTCGTGATTCCTGTTGCGTTCCTGCTTGCCGAAGGCGTACAGCGCGATCGCCACCACGCGTTCGAAGCAGGAACCGCGCTGCTGTGCTTTTTCACCATCCTGGCAATCGGTATCGCGGCAATGGCGGTGTCGACCATGCTTGCCCAAGGTAGCACCACGCAGCTCCCGCTGGTCATCGTACTGTCAATCGTGGTCGTGGGTTTTGCCTACGTCGATACCCGATTGCTCGGCAGGATTGCCACTGGCTGAGGCGATGACCGCTTGCCAAGGGATTGGGGGCGGTTACCCGCCCGCGACACAATCATCCATCCCCTGCCAACGCATCACTCCTGTGCCACCTGCGCGAGGTACCACGCCCGGTTGAGGGGGTTGTGATCCGAACGCTCTCGTATCGGGACCTTTCCCGTGACCGGCGCGTACGATGCGAACGCCGTCGTCAGCACCCCCTCGCCACGCGTCAGCCCGGCAAGCCGCTGCTCGAAGGCATGGACCTCCGCCGCCGGAATCGTCCCCACGATCCGCGCCGTTCGCCCGGCGGTCCCTACCAGCTCGGTCGCCTCCGGTACCGCGCGGTGCGCGGCCAAGGCTGGCAATACTTCACCCACCACCGGTTCCGGCAGCTCCAGCTCGAAGCGCAGGATCGGTTCGCAGACGCGCGTCCTCGCCTCCTTCAGCGCCGCCATCAGCACCAGCGGCGTCAGCTTCCGGAAATCCCCTGCCACGGTCACCGGTGAGGCGTAGGCCGTCTCGGTCAACGTCACTCGGATGTCGCGCACCTCCCATCCGGATAGGCCTTCCCGCAATGTCTCGTACACGGTTTCCTCGATCGCCACGTAGAAGGCAAGTGGCAACGCTCCCGACGGACGGACGAACGTAATACTGGAATCGCGGTCCCCCGGCTCGACCCGGATCCCGACCGTCCCCACGAACGGGTTGCCCGGCGCACCCATATGCTCGATCGCGTAGCCCCTCCCGACCGGACGCTCGACGCACACGACCTGTGACGGCGCGAAGGTGACATCGAGACCGAAGTCGCTCGCGAGCGCGGCCGTCAGCACCTCCTTCTGGACCTCGCCATACAAACGTACCGAAAGCTCACGCCGCCGCTCGTCCTGCCGGAAGTCGATGAGCGGATCGCTCTCCGCCAACCGCTGCAACGCCGCAAAGAGTCCCGGCGAATACGGCGAAACCACACTTTCTATCGTCGGACGCCGAAAGATGACAGGCCGCCGCTCCGGATGCTCGCGCCCGATCCAGTCGCCGACGCGGGCATCGCGCAGACCATGCAACCGCACGATCTCCCCGGCAGACGCAACCGCCCGACCGTCACGCAGGAAACGATCGAGCGCCGTCACACGCGCCGTTTCGGCGATGACAGCGCCATCCTCACCACGCCGCCCGAGCGTCACCGTCTGCCGCTGCGCAACTGTTCCGTCGAACAGACGCACGAGCGCGATCTTCTCGCCGGACGCAGCTCGTTGCACTGTGAAGACAGTGCCGCTCAACGGCGCCTCCGCGCATCCGGAGGCCGGCGGCAGCCAGCATGCAATGCCATCCAGCAGACCACGTACACCCGCACCGGTGATCGCAGCACCCGCGAAAACGGGCACGACGGTCCCTGTCGCGACCTGCTTCCGCAGATGCCAGGCGATCAGGTGCGATGAGACATCTCCTTCGCGCGTCAGCCAGGCGTCAACCAGATCGGCGCTCGCCAGGGAAAGCGTATCGAGCACATCGGGGCAACAATGAATATCCGTAACATCGCGCGACTCTGCCTCGGCGGCACGCGTGCCAGTCTGCCGAACCTCCGTCATCGCCACAATCCGCAGGTCGAGCAACTCCCGGATATCGTCGAGTACGGCAGCGACGCGCGCGCCGATGCGGTCGATCTTGTTGACGAAGATTGCCAGCGGCAGCCCGAGTGAGCGCACGGCGCGGGCAAGGCGGCGTGTCTGCGGCTGCACGCCTTCTCCCGCCGAGACGACGAGCACGACGGCATCGAGCACCCGCAATGCGCGCTCGACCTCGGAGATGAAGTCGGGGTGACCGGGGGTGTCGATCAGGTTGACGGTGAGGTCGTCGATCCGGAAGGAAACGACAGCCGACTGGGGTGATGCCTCGCTCGCGTTCGAGTTCGAGGGTGTCGGTCTGGGTGGTTCCGGCATCGACGCTCCCGATGGAGTGGATGACGCCGGTTTCAAAGAGGATGCGTTCAGTCAGACTCGTCTTTCCGGCGTCGACGTGCGCCAAAATTCCGAGGTTCAGGATGGTCGGCATGCAGGAGCGTTCCTCGTTCGAGAATCGTGGATGTCGTGGGGATTCTCGTGAGTCGGCGCATGGGACCATCCTTCCGTGACGAAAACATGATAAAACCGACGATGCGGCCAGACGTTCGCCAATGGAGCATCTGTCCGCGTTTCATCCTAGCGATCGTGGCGCAAAATGGCAATCGGAGCGTGATGGGACGAGGTCTTCGGTGTTCGTTCAAGCCGCCCGAGGTTTCAGCAAATCACGCAACACGCCGGTAGCAGGGAGCTCCGGAATGCTCTCCAGGTCAGCGGACGATGCGTACAGGACCTCGACGCCCACCACTTCCCCCTCGGCATCGACATCGACGTACACCGAATCCGACAGTGCGACGGTTTCCTCAATCGGTCGGGACGAGAACCGGAGGTACAGTGCGTTCGCGTCGCGGTCGTAGGTCAATGTCGGGCTGCTCATCGTCTCCCTCGCAGACGAATCACGGTCAGCACGCGCGCCGTCCCACCATCGTCGATAACGACGACACGATACCGCCCTGCTTCGTAGATCCAGCTGCCGAGTTTCCCCGGTCGCCCTTCTCCGTTCCGCAATGTGAATTCCACATCCTCGCGCCGGATCCGGCGGTCGGCCATACGCTCCCGCGCATGCTCGGTGGAGATGATCGTATCGAAGACCGGCATCGGCTATCCCGCGACACACCGACCATGACTATGTTTCCACAATCATTTGAGGAGCCGAAACGAGGGCGGAATCCCCCGACAAGGCACCTATCCACGTTTCATCCTAGCGACCGCGCTGCAAAATGGCAATCGCGCGCGTCCCACGCTACGCTCACCATCCGTCACCCTGTACGACGCAAGGATTCCGCGAACCATGCACGTTCCCCAGACCTCATCATCCCCCGCCCTCGGCAATGTCTACTGGATTGGCGGGCCGCCGGACGCCGGCAAGTCCACCGTTGCCCAGGCCCTGCAGGAGATGGTGAATGGCGCAACCCTCTATCGAGAGGATGCCCACGAACGCGAGCATATCGCCCGTGCCGACGCCAGCCGCTTCCCCCTTCACGCAGCGATGCGCCAGCGATTGGCCGACGATCCCGCCAGATTCGTCGAAGCATGGGCGAGTGAGTCGCCGGAAACCCTCGCTACCGACGCCCGTGCCAACTGGATCGAGCGCGTTCCGCTCGTTGTCGAGGATCTGCTGGCCCCGGAGGCCACCGGGATCGTCATCGCCGAGGGACCGGGATTCTTCCCATCGGCCATTCGCCCGCTGCTTCCGGACGCACATCACGCCGCCTGACTGATCCCATCCGAAACGTTCAAGCGCGCCTCGCACGATCGGCGAGGCAAATCCGCCTGGAAGGCACAGACATCGAACCCGGCGCGGGCGCTCGCGAATCACATCGCCCGTGACCTGCTCCTCGCCAATGCCTACCGGGCCGAACTGGAGCCAGGAGACTTCTGGCTGGCGGTCGACGGCTCACGCACCATCGAGGAGACGGCAGCCGAGCTCGCCCGCTGGTTCGGACTTCTGCCGAGACCACGCCACTGATACCTTGGAATATCCGCCGGACACCTGTCGCCACCAACGTCATCGACTCACGGCGCTCATCGCGGCGACTGCGTGTGTCCGGAGAAAAGCGTCTTCTCCAGCCGGTCGCGCAGGCGAATTGCCGTCCCCGGTTGCTCCTCGCGCCGCCGCCAGTACCCGGTCGCATCGAGCAGCCCCTTCTCGATACCCCGTTCGCGCGTCAGCAAACGGCGAAGCTCCTTCGCCACCGCCACTTCCGCACCGACGAATGCATAGGTCTCGGGCGGCTGGTCCGGCAACGCCTGCACGGCCTCGACGAGCCGATCCGCCTCTCCGCGTGCTGCCACACCGTGGTGGAACCAGCGATAGTCCACCGTCGCGGCGGATGTCCAGACCTGCTCATCCGCGGCGTCCGTCACCTCCGCCACGACCGTGACCACCGCCCCCTGCGGCAACGACTCGACGTGCCGCCCGATCGCTGGCAACGCGGCCTCGTCCCCGATCAGCAGGTAATGCGCCAGATCGTCTGGCACCATCCGTGAGACGTACGGGCCGGCCATCGTCACGCGCCGGCCCGGTTCCGCCTGCCGCGCCCAGGCGGTGAGGATGCCATCCCGCTCCTCGTCCCACGGCGTCCCTGCCTCATGCAGCGCGATCTCGATATCGAGTTCGGCCGCGCTCGGGTCGAACCGGCGGATCGTCAGTGCCCGGATCTGGGAGGGCGGTCCGTCCGGCGCGTGCCGGACGTTGAGATTCTTCCAGCACAACACCGGCGGCACGGGCGTCGCATCGAACTGCTCCGGGAACTGGATGCGCACGTCGTCGTGAACGCCGGGACTCGTCAGGCCCTCCAGCGCCTCGCCAGTGAGCGTGATCCGTACCATGTGCGGCGTCACCGTCCGTACCCGCACGACCTCCGCCGGGCGAAAGACCATCGGTCCATGCGCAATCGTCTCGATCTTCCGGGCCTCACTCCTGGCTCGCGCACTCACAGGTGTTCTCCTTCAAATCCGATCTACCAAGTCGGCTATCGAGAGGATAGGGGCACCACCCATGACCGTCAATCATCGCCCGGTCCGAACGGCGGCAAGGTGCTTGCATGGACCGGGAGCAAGCGCCAATCGCACCGTCGAAATGGAGTGTGGTTCGGTACGGCAACGACGCCAACGGACAGAAAGGACCTCTCTTATGCCCAATACCCAGACCGAAAGCGTCCTTCGCGATCAGATGATCGCAGGCCTACAGGAAGACCTCGCCCGCGAATACAAGGCGATCATCCAGTACGTCATTTTCAGCCAGAAACTCGATGGCGCCCGGTACATGGATATCGCCGAAGAGCTGGAGGTTCACGCTCACCAGGAGCTGAATCATGCGATCGCCATCGCCAAGCAGCTCGACTACTTCGGCGCCTATCCCGTCCACGAGCCGAAACCTGTGGAGATTTCGGAGGAAAACGAGGGAATGCTCTGGGCCGACCTCCGCGCCGAGGACGACACGGTCACCAACTACCGGCAGCGCATCGTCCAGGCCCAGGAGGCAGGGGAATTCGCCCTCGCGGAGATCCTGCAGAAGATCATCCGCGAGGAGCAGGATCACCAGATCGATCTCGCCTCGGCCCTCGGGGTCGTGCCCGATCCGCGCGGCCGCAAGGCGGAAACGGCAAAGGCCTCCTGATCTCTGGCGCTATCGGCCGGCGCCTCCGGGACCAGCACGGCAGCTTCCTCGAAGCGACCGTTCCGCAGATCGTCGAGGGCGTCATTGGCGCGGGAAAGCAGATACGGCGTCGTGGCGATCCGCAGCGGCATCGTCGCGATCGTTGTGAAGAAGGCGTCTCCATCCTCCTTCGTCAGGTTCGCCACCGACCGGATGGAGCGCTCTTCCCAGAGATCCGCGTAGGGAAACGACGGAATGTCCGACATGTGATGCCCGCACAGATCACTGCGCCGCCTGGCCCCACCGCCCGCAAGGCCTGCAGCACCAACGCACCCACCGGCGCGAAGATGATCGCGGCATCGAGTGGCTCCGGCGGACGTTCATCGGAGCCGCCCACCCAGACCGCACCCGGCGACCGCGCGAAATCCTGCCCGCGCCGGTCGCCGGGCCGGGTGAAGGCGTAGACCTCCCGTCCCTGCTGCACCGCGACCTGCGCGATGATGTGCGCCGACGCGCCGAACCCGTACAGGCCGAGCCGTTGCGGATCGCCCGCCATCCGGAGCGACCGAAAGCCGATCAGCCCGGCGCAGAGCAGGGGCGCGGCCTCCTCGTCGGAGAAGCGTGCCGGGATCGGGAAGCAGTACCGCTCATCGGCAACGAGATAGCCCGCATATCCGCCGTCCTGGCTGTAGCCGGTGAACCGGGCGTTTGGGCAGAGATTCTCCTGCCCACTCCGGCACCAGCGGCACGCGCCGCACGTCCAGCCCAGCCACGGCACTCCGACTCGCTCCCCCGGCGCGAATCGGGATGCACCGCTGCCATTTGCCACCACCTCGGCCACGACCTCGTGACCAGGAACCAGCGGTAGATGGGGTCGGGCAGCTCGCCATCCACGACATGGAGATCGGTCCGGCAGACGCCGCACGCTCGCACACGCAACAGCACCTGCCCCTCGCCCGGTTCGGGGATCGCCAGGTCGCGCGCCCGCAACGGCGTTCCCACCCGATCGAGCACCATCGCCTGCATGGATCACCTCCCATCGCCCACCCGCAAATCCGGCTACTCCGCCGCGAGAATCGTCAGCACGGCGTTTGCCATCGTCGCGATGCCGGGCGCCATCCCCTCTTCGTCGACGTCGAAGCGCGGGTGATGGTGGCCCCAGACGATGCCGCGTTCCTCGTTGCGCGTGCCGACATTGAAGAAGCAGCCGGGACGCGCTTCCGTGAAGTAGGAGAAGTCTTCGCCGCCCATCCCGACCTTCGCCTCGTGGACGTTCTCCTCGCCAACGACCTCCGCCGCGGCCTTCCACACGAGATCCACGACCGCCGGATCGTTGACGATGCTCGGCGGCCCGAAGGTGTACTCGGTCGTCACGGTCGCGCCGAAGACCGCTCCGACCGCTTCCGCTACCTCGGCAAGCCGGCGCGAGATGTGCTCGCGCACCTCCGCCCGGATCGTGCGCACCGTGCCGCGCAGTTCCGCCGTATCCGGGATCACGTTGAACGCCTCGCCCGCCAGGAACGCCGTCACCGAGACGACCGCGGCGTCCATCGGATCGGTCTCCCGCGAGACCAGCATCTGCAGCGCGAGCACGATCTGCGAACCAACCACGATCGGATCGATGCTCTGGTGCGGCTCGGCGGCATGGGAGCCCTTGCCCTGGATCTTGATGGAAAAGGAGTCCGGCGCGGCATTGGACGGTCCCGGCCGCAGGTGGATTTCTCCGGAAGGGATACCGGACGCGACGTGCAGCCCGAGCACGACATCGACGTGCGGGTCTTCGAGCACGCCCTCGTCGATCATCCACCTCGCCCCGCCAGGCCCGGTCTCCTCGCACGGCTGGAAGAGCACCTTCACCGTCCCGGCGAACTCGTTGCGCCGATCCATCAACACGCGGGAGACACCGAGCAACATCGCGGTGTGCGCATCGTGCCCGCAGGCGTGCATCACACCAGGGTTCTGCGAAACGTATTCGACCTCGTTCTCCTCGAGGATCGGCAGCGCATCCATATCGGCGCGAACCAGCACGACCTTGTCCGGATTCCCAGCCGTACCTGTCCCCCGAATGAGACCCGTGAGGCCAGTGACCGCGATCCCGGTCCGCACATCCTCGACGCCGATCTGTGCGAGCCGCTGCCCGACAAAGGCTGCCGTCTCGACTTCCTGCATGCCCAGCTCGGGATGCTCATGCAACCACCGTCGGTCGGCAATGACGCCCGGCAGGATCTCGTCCGCATCGTTCTTCAGTTGAACCGCCGTTACCATCGCGCCAACCCATCCATTTCTCAGGGTATACGAATGTTCGGATGTACGTATGAGCACCAAAGGTGTGCTCCACGGCGACGCACAGAACGGCCACCGTCGGAGCGGGGCAACCGCACTGTTGGCGCCGTAGCCGCCTATCCGACGCTGCGGAAGTACTCCAGCACCGTCTGCGTCATCGTCGCCACGCCAATGCCGAGCGCATCCTCATCGAAGTTGAACTTCGGGTGATGATGATCCCAGACCAATCCCTGCGCCTCGTTCCGGCTACCGACGAAGAAGAAACTCCCCGGCCGTTCGAGCAGGAAGTAGGAGAAGTCCTCGCTCGCCATCCACGGCTCTCCGGCGATGGCCTTGTCTTCCCCAACTACCGTGGCCGCCGCCCGCCGCACGATCGCCGACATCCCCGGATCGTTGATCACCGCCGGCAACCCCTCCGACATGTCGATCTCGACCGAGACGCCCATCGCGGCAGCGATGCCCTCGATGATCGCGATCGTCCGGTCATGCACGAGCGTCCGCGTCTCATCGGAGAAGGTGCGGAAGGTTGCCGCGAACTCCACCGAATCCGGAATCACGTTCGCCGCCTTGCCACCGTGGATCGTGCCAACGCTCAGCACGGCGGTGTCCCGCGCATTCACGTTGCGCGAGACGATCGTCTGGAGCTGCGTCACCATCGCACAGGCCGCGACGATCGGATCGACGGCCAGATGCGGCATTGCGCCATGCCCACCCCGTCCCTGCACCTTGCAGGAGAAGAACTGGCCGCCGGACATCGTGGGGCCATCCGGCGCGCTTACCATGCCGACCGGCAGCGACTGCGCGAGATGCAGCCCGAAGACCGCATCGACGTGCGGATCCTCCAGCACGCCTTGATCGATCATCCACTTCGCACCGCCAGGCCCCGTCTCCTCGCAGGGCTGGAAGAGCACCTTCACCGTGCCGGCGAATTCGTTGCGCCGCTCCATCAGCATGCGCGTCGTCGCGAGCAGCATGGCCGTATGGCCATCGTGACCGCAGGCATGCATCACACCAGGCACCTGCGACCGGTACTCGACGTCGTTCTCCTCCTCGATCGGGAGCGCGTCCATGTCTGCCCGCAGGAGCACGACCTTACCCACACCCGGACCGGTGCCGGTTCCCCGCACGAGCGCCGTCACGCCGGTCTCGCTGATACCGGTGCGGATGTCCTCCACGCCGAGCGCCTGCAGCCGTTCGATCACGAACCTCGAGGTCTCGACCTCGTGCATGCCCAATTCCGGATGCTCGTGCAACCAGCGCCGGTCGGCCACGAGGCCAGGCATGATCTCGTCAACGTCAGCCAGCAATGTCCCCATGTTCGTCCATCCTTATGTGCGGTGAGCGCGTATCGCTGCCGCGCATGCTACCAAATTACCCAGCATTTCCCTGCATCCGTTCCGATGCAGAAACAACCCATACCTCTTGTGCATCCAGAGACGGGTAGTAGGCCGTGGCAATGGAATGCCAGCGGCGTGGTCATTGCACCGACGACCGTCCTGGATATGTTGGCCAGCGTGGCCAGCCGAGGCCATCAACAAAGGCGATGCTATGGCTACTGTTGCGATCTTCCACCCCGATTTGGGCGTACGTGCCGGAGTCCGTGATGCAGCCCGTCGCCTCACCGAAGCCGGCCACGTCGCGCACATTGTCGACTACTACGGCGACGGCCGCGCTTTCGACGATCACACCAGTGCTGGTGAGTTCGTCGCGGCGGTTGGCTTCCCCACACTCATGCAGGCCGCCCTCGACGCTGTCGAGGATCTTCCGGACGGATTTGCGGTTCTGGGCTTCTCGAATGGCGCAGGCATGGCCAGATACGTCACGACGCGACGCCGAGTCAGTAAGGCCGTGCTCGGCTCGGGGACACTGTCGATCGCGATGTTGGGCGCAGACGCCTGGCCCGGTGAGACGTCGGTCCAGATCTACTACACGAACGACGATCCTTTTCGAAACGAGTCGTGGTTGGAATCGGTCGTGGCGAGTGTTCAGGAATCGGGTGCCTATCTCGAACGGTTCGTAGATTATCCTGGCAACGGACACCTGTTCACCGATCCCATGCTGGCCGATTTCGACTCGGCGAATACGGAATTCTTCTGGCAACGTGTGCTCGCCTTTCTCGGCTCGCAGGACTGCTGACTTCCTGGGCATCCTGACCTTGCATCGGCGGAATCTGGCATCATGGTGCCAGTTCGAGTGACCGCGTTGGACGTGTCATGCTGTGGTCGATGTTCCGGCGGCCCGATCCCATGCAGGAGTCTTCCAGATGCCCGATTCGCTTGCCGGCCATACCCACCACTACGCGACCACCGTCACCTGGACCGGCAACACCGGCGAAGGCACGGCGACCTATCGCTCCTACGAACGCGCTCACGATATCGCCGTTGATGGCAAACCGGTGATCGCCGGTTCGTCCGACGCCGCTTTCCGGGGCGACCCGGCACGGTGGACGCCGGAGGACATGCTCGTCGCCTCGCTTTCCACCTGTCATATGCTCTGGTATCTCCATCTGGCGTCGCAGGCAAACCTCGTCGTCACCTCCTACGTCGATCGCGCGGAGGGCGAGATGATCGAGGAGGTATCCGGCTCCGGCCACTTCACGAAGGTCACGCTGCGGCCGGAGATCGTGCTCGCCGCCGGCAGCACCCCGGAGCAGGTCGAGCGAGCGCGGGAGATTCATCACGACGCCCACGCGATGTGCTTCGTCGCGCAATCGGTCAACTTTCCGGTCGAGACAGCAGGCACTATCACCATCGCGGCGTGACGATCATCGGTTTCGGCGGGCGACGGTGACGATCTCCGACGCGTCTGGGACAAGCGGCGTGCCATCGTAGTCGCCGTATTGCGCCTCCACAACGAAACCGGCAGCCTGGAGCCGTGCGTTCAGCACGCCTGCCGACAGGAAGCGAAAGGTCGCACGATCGACCCGCAACGGCGTCCCGTTCCGCGCGCAGGTCGACTCGGTGGAGGTCACGCGGTCCCCGCTCACATCCTCGACGCGATAGATCATGCGCAGCTCGCGACCGGCCGGATCGACCACGTCGAACGGGTGATCCGGCGTCCAGGTCTCCCACTCGCGAGCGAGCGGGTTCCGCGTATCGAAGACGAAGTGCCCTTCCGGCCGCAACGCCCGCGCGATCGCGGCCAGCGAGCAATCCAGCTCATCGTCCGTGGCGAGGTACTGGAAGCCGTGGCTCGCCATGATCGCGACCGCGAACCGCTCGCGGTCGGGGATGTCCGCCGCCTTCGCCCGACGCCACTCGATTCCACCCTTCCGCGAAGCAACCGTCAGCATGCCCGGATCGGGATCGATCCCGACCAGCTCGCCGGTATGCCCAGCTTCCCGCATCCGGTGCCGCAGCCGATATCGATCGCACTGGTACGACCACACTCCATCACCCAGTCGAGAAAGAAGGCATCGCTGCACGACCATGGATTGAGCACGTCGTAGAGTTCGGCAGCCTGCAGATCGGTGTAAGCGTCCATGAATCTTCCTCAGCCAGCGAGACCGGGGGCTTCCCCGCTCCTCCATGATCCTCCACAATGCGCTCCTGTTCGCCTATCACATCCCATGAACAGGAGCTTGTCCAATGACCGACACCACCCTCCCCCATCTCACCTGGCACGACCTCGGCACCCCGCACGGCAAGGGGTTCGCGGACACTATCCGCCCATACGACCGCTTGCCCGGCCGTGCCGAAGCGATGGTTCCCGAAATCGTCTGGGATCTCAGCCGGATGGCTTCCGGACTCTTCGCCCGCTTCCGGACCAACGCCACCACCATCGCCGTTCGCTATACGCTCGGCCTGCCCGAACTCGGCATGACGCACATGCCGCCGACCGCCGTCTCCGGTGTCGATCTCTACGCCGACGATGCGAACGGCGTCTCCCGCTGGGTCTCCGTCAGCCATCCGGCCACCTTCCCGGAGGTGGAAGCCACGCTCGTCGCGGACGCCGATCCGGGCGGGCGTGCCTATACGCTCTGGTTCCCCCTCTTCAACCGCGTCGAGGCGGCAGAGATCGGCGTCAACGAAGGCACGTCGTTCACGCTCCTGCCGGAGGATACGACCCCACCGATCGTCTACTACGGTACGTCCATCATCCACGGCGCATCGGCCTCGCGGCCCGGCATGACCGTCACCGCCCAACTCTCGCGCCGGCTCGGACGCCGCGTGCTCGGTCTCGGCTTCTCCGGCAACGGGAAGATGGAGACCGAACTCGCCGAACTGATCGCCGAGATCCCGGCTGCCGTCTACGTCATCGACTGCCTGCCGAACATGGACGCCGACCTCGTGCATGAACGCGCGCTGCCTTTCCTGGAGACCCTCCGCGCGAGGCAACCCGAGACGCCGATCCTGCTCGTGGAGGACCGCACGCTGGAGGATGCCTGGGTCTACGCCGCCGAGCGCGAGAAGCACGACGCCCGTCGCCGGGAACTCCGCGTCGCCTACGATGCGATGCGCGAGCGTGGCGACCCACGCATCACGCTCCTCCCCCACGACGATCTGCTCGGTACCGACGGCGACGCCACGGTCGACCGCTCCCACCCAACCGACCTCGGCTTCTCCCGCATGGCCGACGTGCTGGAACCGGTATTGCATACAATCCTTACCACCTAGAGTCAAAATCGGTTGGATAGCCGTATCCCGTAGCGGGCAACCACCATCCGGCAAGGCCGGATCTCGTGGCATGGGTGCCCCGATCTCGGCCTCCGGCCGATGGCGAACACCGACCGCAGCTGCGAGGTTCGCCGCTACGGGATCGAATCCAGATCCATCCGTCGGCTAGTATCAATTAATTCAATTCAAGTATTGACAATTTCAATATCCCGTACATACTGAGCGAACGATATCCACCTCTTTCGCACGATCAGGACATGCACCATGCGCGAGGCGGTCGCCGCCGGTCACACCGAACCCTCCCCCATCGATCCCACGCAACGCCCGGTCTGGGCGCTGCTGGCCGGGAACCTCATCTCCGGGCTCGGCAACACCTTCAGCGCGCTCGCCATCCCCTGGTTCGTGCTCGCCACCGGCGGCAGCGCCAGCCAGACCGCCCTCACCGTCGCCGTGGGAACGATCCCCTACGTCCTCGTCGGCATCTTCGGCGGCGCCATCGTCGATCGCGTCGGACCCAAGCGTGCGGCCATCGTCTCCGACATCTTCAGCGGTGTCTCGGTTGCCCTCATCCCGCTCCTGCACGCGACGATCGGGTTGACCTTCTGGCAGCTCCTCGTCCTCGTCTTCCTCGGCGCGTTCCTCGACGGTCCCGGCAGCACGGCGCGTCAAGCCCTCTATCCCGATCTCATCCACCGATCCGGCATGGACGCCGAACGAGCGAACACCTGGTTCACGCTCACGAACCGCATCGCCGGCGTCCTCGGATCGCCACTGGCCGGCTTACTGATCGCCGCGACCGGGGCCACGACCCTGCTCTGGCTGAACGCCGCCAGCTTCGCAATCGCCGCCGCCATTACCCTGGTGGCGGTCCCGGACATCCGGACGAACCCGATCGCCGCCGGAGCGGCAGCCGCGGCGTCGCCATTCCGGGCCTACGTGCGGGATGTGCGCGATGGCTTCCGCTTCCTGCTCGGCAACCGGCTGCTCCTGACGCTGGTCGCGACGATGACCCTGGGAACCCTGGTGGCCGAACCGATCTACGGGGTGATCCTGCCGGTCTACGCGAACGAGGTCCTCGGCAGCGCGGCCCAGCTCGGTTTCATCTTCGGAGCGCTGGGTGCCGGCTCGATCGCGGGCAACCTGCTCTACCTCGCCATCGTCGACCGTTTCTCGCGTGGCGCGATCATCATTGGCGGGTTCGCCGTCCGGGCGCTCTGCTTCAGCGTCTTCCTGACGATGCCGCCGTGGTGGGCCATCGCGATCGCCGTCTTCTTCGGGGCGGTCGCGCTGGAGCCGTGCAATCCGCTGGTGATGTCGATCTTCCAGGAGCAGGTGCCAGCAGGCATGCGCGGCCGTGTCTTCGGGGCGCGGTTCGCGGTCGCGGCCTGCGCCTTCCCGCTCGGCCTCATGGTCTACGGCGGCCTGCTCTCCGGCATCGGCGTGAAGCACACGCTGGTGCTCTTCGTGGCGCTGAACACCCTGGTCCCGCTAGCAATGCTCCTTCAGCCAGTCCTGCGCTCCATCGCGAAACCGGGACGCGCCCCGGAGGTTGTCGCCGAGGTCGACTGACCGACATCATTTCTTGTCGGACGATCTATCGCCTCACGCATCCAGGCAGATAACCGGCCTATGCCTGCAGCGTTCATCTCTCCGGGATTCAGCTCGCGATCGCATCCAGAAACAGGGCCAGCACGTCATCACCTGCCCCACCCTGCACTCGCTGGACCATCGTCGCGTAGCAACAGACCATCGCGGTTGCACGCGCATTCAACCAGCTCTGGCGGTCGATATCCCGGACGAGTCCGCCCTCTCCGCGATCAACCCCGACCGACACCACCTCCCCGGGTGCGCGCAGGGCATCGCCAATCTCGGTCCACGGAACCCCGAGACCCCGCAGGCGCTTGATCGCAGCCAGGCGGTCGAGATCGGCCGCGCGGTACTGCCGAAAGCTGCTCGACGGGTCCCGCGCCACCCGGATCACGTCCATCGACTCCCAGAACCGCAGCGTCGATGGTCTCACGCCGACCCGCCGGGCCGCCTCACCGATGGACAGTACCGCCTCACGACGGGCGTCGGCTGGAACGGGATCGGCGCGGCGGGACGAATGCGCCAGGGCCACTCGCCGCTCCCATAACCTGCCGTTGTGGGCGTCGAGGAGCGCGAGCGCATCCGGCACCCTCCCCGCATGGACAGCGTCCATCGCACGCCTCATCTCCTTCCGCGCATACCCCGCCTCCTTGAGCGCCCGGATGACGAGCAGGGCGGCGAGGTGGATCGCCGTGAACGCACGGTAGCCGTTCTCATGCCGTGGCACCGGCGGCAGGAGGTTCCCCGCCTCGTAGTCGCGGATCGCCTGCTCGCTGATGCCAGCCGCCTGCGCCAGATCCCGCGTGGTGAGCGTCGTTGTCGTCATGGCGTAGCCCCGCACGGCCCGGGAGACATCCTTCGAGTTGCTTGAGGGTTAGGGCTCCGTCCGGAATGGCCGTCACATCCTCCGTAGATGCGGCCGGCTGCGCGATCGTGCAGAATCCAACCCGCAACCCCTTCACAACTGGCCATCCATCTCATTGTCTCAAGTCGTGCATCGGGATTCTACGGTAGTGAGGTGGTATCCGCAGGAGATCCCCGAAGCCTCCTCCGTCTCAAGCCACGCATCAGGGTTCCAGGATGGTGAAACTGTATCCGTATCCGCCCAGGAGGGGAGTGCCTTGGACGCAACGATCGAGGTGAGTCAACTTTCCCGCCACTTTCGGGCACCGGTGCGGCCAGAGGGGCTGCGTGCCGCCATCCGCTCCCTGACCCACCGCGAATACCGGGAGATTCCCGCCGTGCGCGAGGTCAGTTTCCGGGTCGGGGCCGGGGAGATCGTCGGGTTCCTCGGGCCGAACGGTGCCGGCAAGACCACCACGCTCAAGATACTGAGCGGCATTCTTCATCCAACCGCCGGTGAGGCAACCGTCCTGTCATTCACCCCGTGGAAACGGGAACCTGCATTCCTGAAACAGATCGCGATGGTCCGGGGCAGCAAGGCGATGGGTGGGCCAGGCGAACTGACCGTGCATGATTCCCTGCGCTTCCAGCAGCTGGTCTACGAGATCCCGGATGCGACGTTCCGCGCCAACCTGGCCGAGCTCGTGGAGATGCTCGACCTCGGGCGTATCCTCGAACGGCAGGTGCGGGCGCTCTCGCTCGGCGAGCGCATGCGCGCGGGCCTCGCGATGGCGCTGATCTATCGACCCCGCGTCCTCTTCCTCGACGAGCCCACGATCGGTCTCGATGCCTCCGCCGTCGGATTGGTCCGCGCGTTCGTCGGCGAGTACACGCACCACACCGGAGCCACCGTGATCCTCACAAGCCACGCCATGGCCGATGTCGAGGAACTGTGCCGGCGGGTGATCCTGATCGACGGCGGGACCATCCGCCACGATGGCGATCTCCAGGCACTGAAGGAAACGCTCACCCCCTTCAAGGACGTGCATATCCAGCTTGCCGGGGAATCCGCATCGGATTGGAAGCGATACGGCCAGATCGTCAGGCAGGCAGAAGGCCAGGTCCACCTCCGCATCGCGCGGGACCGGGTCCCCGACGTGACGGGCGCGATTCTCCGCGAGGATCGCGTTGTGGATCTCTCCGTGACCGAGCCACCGCTCGAAAGCGTGATGCGACAGGTCTACGCACCGAAGGGAGAGGCCGCATGACGCGGATGAATCGCCTGCTGGCAGCCTATACCCGGCGCTCGGTCCTCGAATGGCTGGGGTATCGCAGCTTCCTCACCACCCTGATCTTCAACACCTCCATCGCCCCACTCCTCGGCCTCGCGCTCTGGTCGGCCGCTCTCCCCGATCGCCAGGGGATCTCCGCCTACTTCCTCGCCCTGCTCGTGGTGCAATGGGCGACGGCCTCGCAGGAGTACTACAGCGTCACGATGGTCATCTACCAGGGCGACCTCACCGACGAACTGCTCCGTCCCCACCCACAGGTCGTCTCGCCCATCGCCGTCGGGCTGGCCTTCCGGTTCTGGAACCTCGCCGTGGGGCTGCCGTTCCTGGCGCTGACCCTCGCGATCGCGGGCACGAACGGTCTGGCGATCGGGAACATCTTCCAGGCAATTCCAGCCATCGCGATCGCGATGATGCTGCATTTCGCATTCACCTACGCGCTCTGCCTCTCCGCCCTCTGGGTCCAGCAGGCCGGGGCGATCACCGACATCGGCTCGACGCTGGTCGTGCTGGCAGGAGGCATCGCCATCCCCCTGATGCTCCTGCCGGAACCGGCCCGGCAGGTCCTGGCGGCGCTCCCGTTCCATGCGATGGCAGGCTTCCCCGCCGAGATCGCGAGTAGCCAGCTCTCCACGTCCCAGGTCGGGGCGGGATACCTCATGCAAGGCGGCTGGCTGCTCGTCTTCGTCGCAACCGCGATCGCATTGTGGCGTACCGGAATCCGGCATTACGCCGCCGTGGGAGGATGACCGCATGCGCTATCTCCGGCTCTATGGATGGATCGTCTCCCTCTCGATACGCCGCACGCTGGCCTTCCGGGCAAACTTCGTCGCCGAAACACTCGTGAGCGTCATCAACGTCGTGGCCAGCCTGATCGTCATCCGCACCGTGTTCCAGGTCTCGGAATCGTTGCAGGGGTGGACTCAGGGAGAGGCGACCGTCCTCCTCGGTCTCTACCTGATGGGATCAGGCCTGCTGGGAGCGTGCGTCGAACCGAACCTGCGCTGGTTCCGCGACCAGATCCAGGATGGCCAGCTCGACGAGGTACTGCTCCGCCCGGCGTCGAGTGCGTTCCTGGCCTCGCTCGGCACCTGCGCGCCGCTGGTGCTGAGCCAGTCGCTCGCGGGAGTGGCCGTGTTCGCCGCCGGCCTGACGATGCTGGATCGTCCACCAACGCTCCCATCGAGCGTGCTGGCCACCGTACTGTTCGCGGCGGGATGCCTCTCGATCTGGGCGGTCCGGCTCATCATGGCCAGCCTCGCCTTCTGGGCGCCCGCGGCCCAGCCGGATGTCGGATTTCGCGCGCTCTGGGAATTCGGCCGCTACCCCAGCACGATGTACGCGACCCCGATCCGCATCGCCCTGACCTGGGTCATCCCGGTCGCGCTGGTGGCGACCCTGCCGGCGCAGGTCCTGGCAGGAAATGCCCGCGGGGAGGCAACGGCCGCCGGAGTCATCACCTGCACCATGATGGTCGTGGGAGCCCGGCTTGTCTGGCTCTCCGGCCTACGCCGGTACGCGAGTGCGACAAGCTAACGCAGCACAAACCTCACCATGCGGCCCTGCCGCTGGCGGAACACGCCGAGCGATCGCAAGGCTCGCTTGGCTACACGGAATGCCCCATCCGGGTTGGCAACCCGTTTAGATGCTGCTGTAGGCGAGACGATCCACTCAGCGATACCAGGCTGCCTGCGCCGCCCACATCGCCGCATAGTGCCCGTTCGCCGCCACCAGGTCGTCGTGCGTCCCGGCCTCCACGATCCTCCCGGCGTGCATGACCAGGATCCGATCCGCGAACCGCGCCGGTCCCAGCCGGTGTGAGATCATCAGCGCCGTCCGCCCGGCAGCGAGTTCGGCAAACCGGGCGAAGACCGCCTGCTCCGCCTTCGGATCGAGCGCCGCCGTCGGTTCATCGAGGATCAGGAGCCGGGCATCGCGCAGGAACGCCCGCGCCAGCGCGATTCGCTGCCACTCCCCACCCGACAGATCGCGCTCCCCGAACTCCCGCCCGAGGGCACTGTCGAGCCCATCTGGAAGCGCCCGCACGACCTCTTCGATCCCCGCTTGCACCGTCGCCCGCAGGATTGCGGCATCGTCCTGCAGCCGGCCGAGATCGCCGAACCCGATTGCCTCTCGCGCCGTCACCTGATAGGCGACCACTTCCTGGAACACCGCGCCGATCCCCGCGCGCAGTGCCGCCGCACGCGGCTCGGCGGTGTCGATGCCATCGAGCCGCACCACCCCGGCGGTCGGCAGATAGAGTCCGGTCAATACCCGCACGAGCGTGCTCTTGCCCGCGCCGTTCTCCCCCACCAGCGCCACCCGCTCGCCCGGCGCCAGCCGGAGCGTGACGCCATCGATCACCGCCCGATCCTGCCCCGGATACCGGAACGAGACCGCGTCCGCCGCCACATCCATGCCTGAGGCCAGGTCGATGTCGCTGGATTCGCGTTGCGCCACCTCGTCGGGATCGCTCACCGGGGCCGGCAACACGCCAAGCAATGCATCCGCCTCGTCCTCGAACCGGAAGAGATCGCCCAGGAACGCCGTCTGCTCCCGCGCGGACCGCACAGCTGCCGGAACGATGAAGAGGATGCTCATCGCCCACTGCACGCCCTGCAGCACGACCACCCACGCCCCGACATCGAGATTCCCCGCCTGGATGCCCCCGAGCGTCACCGCGAGCGCGATCGAGATCGCCGCGATCACGCCGACCTGACCCCACGCGGTCGCCGCTGCCACCGACCGCTCGGCCTGCAACACGTCGTCAGCGCGATTCGCACGGGCGCCACGCCACCGCCCGACAAGATCGGGCGCGTTGCCGAAGATCCGCACCTCAGCCGCCGCCGACCGCGACGCGAGGATGTCACCAAGCCGCCTCACGAGCCGATCCGTCCGCGCATGTCGTTCGAGCGCATCGTGGACGCGCGTCGCGACCCAGCCTTGCAGCAACAGGGCCGGAACAGCCCCCAGGCAGACGAGGAGCACGATGACCGGGCGCACGAACCAGAGCGCCGCCAGTACTGATCCGAGCATGATCGCGACCTGCGTCAGGTCCAGCACGACCGTGAACGCCCCCGAGAGGCGTTGCCCGAGGTTGTCCGCGGCCCGTTGCAGCCGCGCGTGGAAAGGCCCATGCTCGAACGCCACCAACGGCGCCGAGGACGCCTTCGCCAACACGCGCCGCTGCAATACGAACGTCGCGTGGTCGGTCACAATGGAGGCTAGGTACCCCTTGACCGCCCAGTAACTCTCCTCGATCAACGTCGTGACCGCGAACACGGCGGCCCAGAGATAGCCCGCCCGCTCGTCCCGCGTGATGAGCGCCTGCGTAAGGCCGCCCATCGCCAGGATGTATGCTCCAGTCCGGGCATTCCCCACGACGGTCACAATGACGAGCAACAGGAACGGCCAGGGACGCGCTCGCAACATCTCGCGGCACAGCCGCAGGACATCCCGCCAGCGGGGAACGCGGCCTGCACCGTCCGAACCCGCCGGGATCGCGTCCGCGCTCATGCGTACCACCTCGCCTGCGCGGTCCACATCGCGGCGTACTGCCCGCCGCGCGCGAGCAGATCGTCGTGGGTGCCGGATTCCGCGATGCAGCCGTCCGCCACCACCACGATCCGGTCGGCGAGCCGGGCCATTCCCAGCCGGTGCGAGACGAGCAGCGTCGTCCGGCCTGCCGCCAGTTCGGCGAACCGGCGGAAGAGATCCACCTCCGCCAGCGGATCGAGCGCGGAGGTCGGCTCGTCGAGCGCCAGCACGCGCGCATCCCGCCACATCGCCCGCGCGATCGCGACCCGTTGCCACTGCCCGCCGGAGAGATCGACCCCGCCAAGATCGGGTGCGAGCACTGTCGCCTTCCCCTCCGGCAGCACCGCCAGCAGCGCATCGATGCCGGCCGTCGTCGCGATCCGGGCAAATCGCCGCTCCGCATTCGCACCGTCCGATCCCAAGCCAAGCGTGACGTTCTCCTCCAGCGAGAACGGGTACCGCACCGGACTCTGGAAGACGGCGGCGATCGTCCGCTGCCGCTCCTCCGGCGACATCGCGCGCACGGGTGTCCCACCGATCGAAACCTCACCCCGATCCGGCGCGTAGAGGCCCAGCAACACCTTCAGCAGCGTCGACTTGCCCGCGCCGTTCTCCCCGACAATCGCCAGGCATTCCCCGGCCCCCACCGTCAGCTCGACACCACCCAGCACCGGCGACGCCGCACCTGGATAGGCGAACGCCACATCGTGGGCCACAATCGGGAGCGCCGTAGGTGTCCCCACCGCCGCCGGAACCGCCTCCGTCCGGACCGATGCAGCCTGGGACGCGGGCATCGCGAGGAAGGTCCGCACATCCCGCCCGAACCCGGCCACCTCGCCGAACCGCTGGACCGCATCGCCCAACGTCAGCATGAGTCCCGGCACCGAGACCATCGCCTGCACGATGATCGTGACATCACCCGGCGTGATCCGCGCCGGCAACCGCGCCACGAGCCAGACGATCGCCGCCACGAGGACGACCGCCGAGACCACGTTCGCGCCGCGCTGCTGCAATGCGACCAGGAATGCACGCCGCCGGTAGTCGTCCCGCGTAGTCCAGAAGTGGTCCCGCCAGCGCTCCATCAGGTACGGCGCCAGCCCGAAGAGCCGGACCTCCTTCGCGGCGGTCCGGTCCACGAGGTAGTCCGCATAAGTCGTCGCAAGCCGCCGCTGCCGCGCCTGCTCGGCGACGATCGCCCAGGTCCGGACCCCGGTGCGAAACCAGATCCAGACATTGGGCAGGAACGGCAGCATCGCGATGAGGAAGAGCCGGATGTCGATCTGCACGAGCAGGATTGCGTAGCCGAGGAAGCGCGGCAGCGCGGAGACCGCCGTCGAGACGTAGTTCAGCTTGAGCACGGATTGTTCGGCCTCGCCGACCACGCGCGACCAGAGATCGTGAAACCCCTGATCCTCGAAGGCGACGAGCTCGACTCCGGCGACGTGCGCGTAGAGATCCGCTTGCAGGTGCGGCGCAATCCGTTCCCGGAACGCCGCATCGACCCAGCCGAGGAACGCCTCCAGCAGCAACGCGACCGCCAGCGAGACGAGCAGCAAGACCAGCCACCACCACGGCGTCGCGGGGGATGCGCCGTCGTCGGTCACGGCGTCGATGGCGCGGGCGCCCGCCCAGACCTGGAGCGGGATCGCAATGCCGGTCACCGCCGCGACCAGCATCCAGACGGTCATCATGCCGGGCGCGGCGCGAAACGCCGTCCGGATCAGCCAGAACAGGTCGCCCGCGCGGGCCGGACGCAGCGAGACATGGCCCCCATTGGGGAGCAACGTCGTGGATGCCGTCACTGGCTTATCGCCCGACACCGGTGGGCCGTTCGACCAGGAAATCGCCCTGATAGACGAGCGTCTCCTGATCGCGGAAGGCGACCAGCCGTTCCGAATCCGTCAGGCTCTCCCATTGCAGGACGATGGTCGGACGTCCCAGCCGTTCCACGAGCGTAGGCGGCAGCATGCGGTGTCGTTCGTGCCGCCGGAACCACGCCTGGGCCTGCGGATGGGATCCGGTCGGACCAGGCAGCCACCCGTACCCGGCTATCGCCCCACACTGGGTGCAGCGGGATCCAACCTCGTGTGCGGGTGAGATCATCGGCACTTCCTTGTGGAAGATCCTTGTCTCACCGCCACACCAAGGGCAGATGCCGATTGTGTAGATACCGTCTCGCGCAAACGCGTGGCTGGATTCGTCGGTCGCATGCATCGCCGCCCGGAACGAGCGAGCGCGGAAGCGATCCCGGAGCCCCACACCGTCCGGACCGGCCATGAACGATCGGATGACGGTCGATCGCCAGCCATTGACCGGGGGCATGTCGCAGCTCGGGCAGTCGAGCCAGAGCGAGCCATCCTCACCCCAACGCCCTTCCAGCCGCTGCTTGCCACAGGCTCCGCACCAGATGCGCGTCTGTACCCATTCGCCGCCTGTAGGCATGAGATCGAGCAGCGCCATCAGGTCCGGCTGCTCCGTCATCATGGTCCGCTTGATCGCGGTCTTGCCCCGGTGCAGCTTGCCCTCCAGCGCCTTCTCCCCGATCCCGAGCCGGGCCGCGATCTCCTTCTGCGGCAATTCGTCCACATAGCGCAGGATCAACGCCTGCCGGCTCGCCGCCGGGATACGCGCGAGGGCGGCATCCAGCAGCTCCACGATGTCGGACCGCGCCAGCAGATCGTCCAGATTCCACGAATCGGCCGCCAGCATCAGGTGAGCGTCCGTCTCCGGCGCCGCCACGACGCGCGACCGGTGCTTCGCTTCCGCTCGCCGCCAGCGCAGGAGGACGTTCCGCGCAACGCCGAAGAGCCATGGCCGCCAGCCCTCCGGATCGTCGGGAACGCGCGTGCTGCGCCAGGCCTCGAAGACGGTCTCCTGCGCCAGATCCTCGGCGGTCAGCGGATCGCCGCACCAGGCCGTGAACGCCCGGACGAGGGACGCACGTTCGTCCTCGGAAACGACGCGCCGGTGCCGGCCGTCGACGGCGGACGCGCAAGCGGCATCATGCCGGTCGGTGAAGGGTCTGGCCGATGTCTGCTCGATCATGCCTGCTGATCCTCCTGAATGGGACGTGCTCTCCTACCATACTCGCGATGCACGCCCCCATTCCTGCGGTTCCCACGGATTCATCGTCCAACGCACCGCAACTCGACCCGGCAAGCGGCGTTTACGATCATGACCGGACACCGACATCCGGGTTCGACCGACACATACGGGGCATGAGGATGCGCAATGGTGGGAGTAGACGCCAACGCCCGGATCGCTCTTCCCCTGTCCGGGACACGGGCCACAGCCAGCGGAACCGCCGGGACCGATCCCGGTATGCATGGCCTCGTGGCTGACACGCCGTCCAGGCAGGACACGCCGGACGACCTCGTTATCATGACCCGCGCCCAGCAGGATCCGAAAGCATTCGCGCCGCTCTACGAGTACTACGAGCCGATCGTGCGCGGTTACTGCCAGCGACGCCTCGGCAATCCGGAGGTCGCCGCCGACGCCACCTCGCGCATCTTCATCCGCGCGCTGGGAGCACTTCCCGATTTCCGGCCCGATCCGTCACGACCGGGGAACACTTTTCGTTCGTGGCTCTTCACCATCGCCCACAACGTCGTGGTCGATGTCCACCGGCGCAATCGCAAGCATCCGTCGCTCGACCAGCCCGGCCGCGACGGCGTCCCGCTGGGGGAGTCGGCCACCGCCATCGATCCGTCCGCCTCGCCAGAGGATATCGCGCTCGCCAACGACCTCGGTCGCCAGCTGCGCGATGCCCTCGCACATCTGCCCGAACGCCAGCGCCAGATCGTCGAGCTCCGGCTCGCGGGACTGACCGGCGCCGAAATCGCCGAGAGCCTGGGCATGTCGCTCTCCGCCGTCAAGTCCGCCCAGTTTCGGGCCTACGCCACCATGCGGACCCTCCTCGATCGCCAGAGCCCGTCATCATCCTCCCCGGAGGAGGCCTCCCATGCATCCTGACCGTGGCAAGCAGCCCCCAACCCTTCCTTCCGAAGACCAGTTCGCAAACCAGTTCGATGCCTGGCTCGATGCCTACGTCGCGGGACCGTCGACACCCGCCCCGGAAGCGTCCTCCAGCGCATCGACCGACCCGACGCTCGACGCCGCAGAATCGGCAGCCCACCAGGTTCATGAACTGGCCCGCTCCGCCGATCTCGCGGAAACGACCGTCGCCCCGTCAACCACCGCCGCACCATCATGGGAAGATCTGCTGATGACTCACGTCACACCGACCGCACCCGTTCCGGCCCCGATCCCGTTCCCGTCCGTCCACCCCCGACGCATGCGCTCCACCCAGCTGGAGTCCATCAACCGGATCGTCTCGATCGCCGCCGTCGTCGCGTTGCTGATCGCGGGTGCCAGCACCGCCTGGATCGCACGCGATCGCATCACCGGGGGGGACGGGCCAGCCACACTGCAATTCGCCGCCTCGCCCACCTCGTGGCCTATGTCTGCGGACGCCTGGCTTCAACCGATCAGCGGCAGTGAATGCGTCCCCGTGCCAACATCCACGGACCATGACGCGACGCAGCCACGGAGCTATGTCGTCGCCCACACACCCGCAACGGATGGTGATGCCATTGCACGACAGAGTCGGGCACTGACGGCATGTGAACCCAAGGGTCCGCCAGGCCAGCACACCAATATCGAAACCCAGTTCGAAACATCACGTGCGCAACAAGAGGCAGCGAGCAGCTGGATCCCTTCGCCTGAGCAGATCGCTGTCGCCCAACAGTTCTCCGCCAGATACGCAACCGACGGATACCAGGTCGTGCAGCACGCACCAGACGATGTCGATGTCTTCAACAGCCCTTCCGCGTCGAGCATAAGTTTCGATGACCGCACCTTCGTCTATATCACAATCTTTCGGCCAGATGAGTCGATGGCGCTCAGCGATGGTCGGGTAGCGATCCCGACCACCTATCTGGTCTCCGATAATGCAAGCTGGGACTTCGCCCAGCAACAGCCATACCAATGGACCACGCTCACAATCTGGGCCAAAGTCGGCGACACCTGGCTCATCGATGAACGACTTCCCCTCTGTATCGGCGATTGTGACGAATACTGGCAGCGAGTCGCCGTCCCGCTCCAAAGCTCCGGAATGGCGACTCCGGCAGGTGACGTTCACGACCAGGCGTTCTGGATGTCGCAGCCAAGCGGGTGCAACGTTCCCACCACAGCTGGCACCAGCCCAGCACAATCCACCCGCGAATACCTTCCGTGGGCGCAGGCCGAGACGACGGTCGGCGAGCAGGTGGCGCTCGCCGACCGGAACCTGCTGGCGTGCCGCCAGGGCAATGACAACATCCCCATGTCCGGCCTCTTCACCCACCGCTACCAGTTGCCACCGACAGCCGGCAGCGCCGTCGATATCGACATGCTTGCCCTGATGCAGGATGTCTCCGCCGCCATTCCGGTTCAGGATCCGGCGGCATGGATTCAGCAAGGCCAGGCGGCTGGGGGACGCGGCGCAACAAGCCGCCTCGCCGTCCTCCCAGAGAACGTCTACCAGCTTCCGGATGGACGCTACGCCGCAATCCCCGTCACCATCACCGAAGGCAATAGCGCCGATGGCACCGGAACCCTGACCGCGAACGGCTACCTCGCGTTCCCGATTTCCATCTATGTACGCTCCGGGGATATCTGGCAGCTGGACGAGCAGGTGTCGGTCTGCCTTGGCGATTGCCAGTCGTACTGGGACAGCTTCCACATCATCGACCCGCCAGCGATGCCCGCAACACCCGGCACGACCACGGCGACACCGGTCGTCGCAATCGACCAACGCCGCTTCACCACATCCACGTTCTGACAGACAGGGAACAGTCCGCGGCTCGATATCGAACCGAGGACTGTTCCCGCCATGCACACTCAGGACATCAGTGCGGGCACCAGATCGGTGTGGGAGAAGTCGTCACCGACGAAGAGCAGCGGTTCGCCGGTCGCCTTCGCGAGGGCGTAGGCACAACAATCGCAGATATTGAGTCCTGCCCAAGCACCCATACCCTTCCCATAGGTATTGAACGCCGCGCGGGCGATTGCAGCATGATTGCTAGTGAACGCCTCGATCGTGATCCCGAGCTCCGCGAAGAGCGCATCCAACGCCGATGATGCGACACCGATACGCCCGCCATCGACAATCTGGCATGTCTCCAACCGATTCACAGCGGACATGCGCAAATCCACCGTGCTCTCAAGAAGCGTCAAGATCGCATCTCTCTCGGCTTCGCGTTTCAGGACCGCGATGATCGCCGACGTGTCGACAATCATCGTGGTAACCCGTGCTCATCGTAGAGGAGGTCGTCGATCCGCTCGCGCGAAAGGTCGGGGTCCATCTGCGCACCGATCCGATCGAGAAGGGCAAGAATCCGGTCGTGGCGCGCTTGGGCTTCTTCATGGGTAAGCGGCGTGAGAGGCCTGGACTCTTCTGCATGATGACGCTCAGGAAGAGGCTGAGTGAGAGCCTGTTCGAGCGTCTCTTCGATGGAGAGGCCTGTTTCCCGCGTGCGGCGGCGAATCAATGCAATGAGGTCGGGATCGGTAATGGTAAGTGCCACGAAAAACACCTCCTTGCCTCGATTGTAGCGGTTGCCGGACGAGATACGACATCGCACGAGCCACGGCGGACGCTCATCGCCTGACCGCTCGCCGCACACGGAACGCCGCCGGGGTCGAATCCCCGGCGGCCCTTTTCGTACGACTCAGGCCACTGGCGTGAGATACGATGCCGCCACGAACCCTCGTTGACCCGATGCCTCCACCGACACCGGCACCCAGCCAACGCCATCCGCATCAACCACATCCCCAACGATCCGGACGCGCGTGCCCTTCGCGAGCTCGGCCAACACCGCGCCGGTCCGGGACGCGTCCGCACGGAGGTTGACACGATCGTCCGCAATCATGGCGATGTCGCCCACGACCCATTCCTGGCGATCGTCATCCGGGACGCTTGCGGTAGTGGTCCTCCCATGCACCGCGATCCACCGAGCTTCATCCACCTGCAACCACGGCAGCACCCGAAGGAGCTCGGCGGGCGCATCAACAATCCCGTTGTCGTTGTACGCTGCCCGCTGAAAAGCCACCCACCCCTCGAACGGCACACCCGGCAGGAGGACGACGCTCGCATCCGGCGCAGGCGGTGTCAGCGCGATGATGTGGAACCACGGATCACCCGTGGCATCCGCGATCTGCACGGCGGATGGCGAGAAGAGGGCAGGGCGATCGCTGGCATTCTCGATCGTCAGGCGGACAGCCAGGAAGCCCAGCACGTCCTGGGGTCGGCTTCGCACCAGGGCCTGCAATCCCGCGCCACCGAGATCCGCGACGGCCTGCCCTTCGATCACCTCGACGAGCGACACGATCCAGTCACCCGCCAACACGGGTTCGCCGGCCGTCGCCGGAGCATCGGGCGTCAATCCCGCCGCGAGGGCCGACACGGCCGCCAGCTGGACATCGGGTACGGTCGACTCGACATGCAGGGCGAATGCGGCATCCCGCCAGTCCGGTCGCGAGAGAGCATCGGCGTACCAGAGGACAGAGCGAGGATCGCCATCGCTCAGAAAAACGATCCACCCGTCGATGGCCTGTCCCGATTCCACCATGCCTTCGGCGGCCTGAGGGATCGCGAGATCGGGACTTCCCCGGAAGACACCATCGCTGCCGGAAACCAGAAACCGGAAGCTCCCGACGAGACGGCGCACGGATGCGTGATTCTCGGCGTGCATCCGCACCGCAACGAAGGTCAGCCCATCGGGCGGCGTAGCGTTCCCCGCATTCCAGCCCGCGACCAGGGCGGTGGCAGCATCCGCCGTTACGACCTCGTCAATCCGGATCGACCATTGATCCCAGATACCTGTCGTCCCGAGGGCTATCATCGCATCCCTGTCCGAAGTCGGCCTGGCTCTCCGCATACATCGCGCGTGGGTCACGACCTGATGATACCTGAACGTGGGAAAGCTTTCCGCCGGATCGCCCGTACGCGAAACACCGCCGATGGCGAATCCTCGGCGGTGTTTCCATGTCCGATGTCGTTCGATCAGTGCCGCGCGTCGATCGGCTCCCAGTGCAGGTCCGTCGAGCCGACGAACTCCGACTGCGGCCGGATGAGGCGGTTGTGCTCCACCTGCTCCAGCACATGCGCCGTCCAGCCCACCGAGCGCGCCACCGCGAAGGTTGGCGTGAACATGTCACCCGGCAGCCCGACCGCCGCCAGCACTGCCGCCGAGTAGAACTCGACATTCGTGTAGAGTCGCCGGCCCGGCTTCCGCTCCTCCAGAGTCGCGAGGACGACATCCTCGGTCGTCTTGGAAAGCGCGAAGAACTCCGGCGTGCTCGCCGTCTCTGCCAAGCCGCGCAACACCTCGGCGCGCGGGTCCTCCGCCTTGTAGACGCGATGGCCGAAGCCCATGATGCGGTCGCCGCGATCCATTGCTGCCGTCACCCACGGCTTCACATTCTCCGCGGTGCCGATCTCGTTCAGCATATCCAGCACCAACGAGGGCGCGCCGCCATGCAGCGGCCCCTTCAGGGCGCCGATCGCGCCGGTGATGCAGGAGCAGAGATCGGACTGCGTGGAGGCGATCACGCGGGCCGTGAAGGTGGATGCGTTCAGGCCATGATCGGCCAGCAGGATGAGATAGGTCTCCAGCGGCTTCCAGTGCTTTTCATCCGGTTCCACGCCAAAGAGCTGCCACAGGTAATTCTGCGCCGTGTTCAGGTCGGGCCGGCCCTTGATCGGCTCCAGGCCTTGCCGCAGCCGGAAGAAGGCGGCCAGAATGCCGGGGATGCTCGCCGCGAGGGCGATCGCCTCGTCCTGGTCCGGCGTCTCGTCGTAGACCTCTGGCAAGACTGCCCCAAGCAGGGAGACGCCCGTGCGCAGCGCATCCATCGGGGCCGCATTGGCGGGAATCACGCGTAGGCCATCGATCACCGCCTGCGGAAGATAACGATGCGTCGCCATCTTCTCGTTGAATTCGGCCAGCTCATGCTCGTTCGGCAGGTGACCGATCCAGAGCAGGAACGCGACCTCCTCGAAGGAGGCGTGTCCGGCCAGCTCATGGATGTCGTAGCCACGGTAAACCAGCCGCCCCTCTTCCCCGAAGACGTGGCTCAGGGCGGTCGACGCCGCGACAACCCCTTCCAGGCCATTGGGCTTGGGAAATTCGATGGTCGGGGCAGTACTGCTTGCGTTCGCCATGAAACGGAATCCTCCTCAGCGTCGTGGTGGATGTGGATACGGCGGGCCGTGACGGACACATCGTACGGGATCGTCAGCGATGACGCGATATGCGGCCGGCGGATAGCGGGGACCGAACGGGAACCGCCATCCCAGCCGGTGCGGGATCCTCCACCAGCCGCAAGAGACGATTTCCCATCATGCCATCGATCGTCCGATCGCGCTGGTATCCTCTCCAGACTTGGCATGCCTTGCAACGGAATCGTAGCACGCCAATGACGCGGCGAGAACGGCAGAATGGGCAGGTAGGACCCGTTCTCAATCGCGTGCCCCTCTCCGTCCCTGCCACACGGCCTCATCCACCGCGCGGCACCTGTGCCATATTGACACAGAACCGAACCCCTGCTAGAGTACGTACACCTCAGCCTTCCCTTCTGAGGCGGCCAGTGGCGGTCGTGGAGCTCCATCCCTCTGCGGCCGCAGACTGGTTTTTTCGCGCCCATCGTCCGCCGGATCGCGAGCATGCCAGTCCCTCCCGCCTCCCCCGCATCTCGCGCCCACGACGGCGATCCCGATACCGCCTTCTCCCCGGCAGCCATCCAGCAGCGGGACGCTGTCTTCGCGAACCAGCAACTCTGGCTCGACCGCCTCGCCACCGGGCTGCCCTATCCCCGGCTTCCAGCCATCACGCCGCCAACCCCAGTCATCACGGAGCGCCTCTGGCACGAGGGGCCGCTCGCCGTCGCACGCATCGGACGCTCTGGAGTCGTCATGGCGACCAATGCTCCAGACACGCCGATCACCGCCCGAGCCGTCGATCGCGTCCTCGCCTGGCTCCGCACGCGCGGCGCCGGGGATGTGCTCGTCTGGGCGCCAACGCCGCTGCCCGATCTCGGGATCCTGCTCCTCGCACGCGGTGCGCGGGATTCGTTCTCCCCGCACTGGATGTGGAAACCGCTCGTCCGGCCAGTCCCGGCCTTTACGCCACCCGCCCATGTGGAGGTCCGCCTCGCGACACCCGCCGACCGGGACGACATCCTCGCCAACCCCGCTATTCCGTACCTCGACGCCGACCAGCTTGGCACGATGCTCGCACTCGGCCAGACCACACCGAATGGGATCGGCCCCGCCGTCCGCGTCGTCATCGCCCGCGAAGGGGGAATCCTTCGCCGATCCCGCATCGTGGGCCTGGGCGTGATCAATCTCGATACCAGGAACGATGCCGTCACCGCCAACCTCTTCAACCTCGGCGTCGATCCGAGCATGCGAGGACGCGGTATCGGGACGGGGCTTACGCTCGCCGCCCTGGCCATCGCCCGGCAGGACGGCGCCATCGGTCTCGGCCTCAACGCAACCCCGGACGGCGAGCGTGTCTACCGCAAGCTCGGGTTCCGCTCGGTCGGCAATGGACAGACGTGGTTCATGCCGGGAGCCCGCTTACGGCATCTCCCGGACGACGCCACGATCGCCTTCGCGGAGGCGCTTGCTCATGGGGACATCACGGCGCTCGATCCGGGGCTCGCGGATATCCCGATGCTGCCGAACGGGGAATCGCCGGTCGTCTTCGCGGCGCGGTTCACCGAAAGCACGCGTGCCGCAGAAGCGGTCCGCTGGCTGCTCCGGCGCGACGCCATGCCAGATATCGTCGCGCTCTGGACCGTCGGCCTGCGGGACGAGGCGGCCGCGCTGATGCACGATCCTCGCTTCCGGGATCGCCGGGCCGGGCCGCACATGACGACGCCGCTGCACGACGCGATCGATCGCGACGACCCGGACCTCGCCCGCGCGTTGATCGCCACCGGAGCAAACCGCACGATCCGCGACACGCAGTGCCACGGCACCGCCGCCGACTGGGCGCGGGCGCTCCATCGCCCAACCATCGCCGCCCTCCTCGCCGATGCCGACCGACACAGTTCCTGACGCAAACACACAGGAGGGACATCCCGTTCGTGGGATGTCCCTCCTGTGTACCGGTTCCTGCCAGATCACGCGTCAGGTCCGCGCGACGATCCGCTCTCGAAGCCACGCGGCGAACGCCTCCGTCGCCTCTCCCAGCGATCCCTCGCGTTCCGCCACCGCAATCAGCTGGTCGGCAATATCGAACCGGTCTCCCACGTACGCAAATCCGTTGATCGTGGCGAACTGAAGGAGCGACACCAACGCCGTACGCTTGTTGCCGTCGAGAAATGGCTGGTTCTGAGAAATGCCGATTGCGAGCACACTTGCCTGCATTGCGAAATCCGCACCACCATAATGTGCCGCGGCCTGGGCTCGCATCACGGCAGAGAACAGCAGATCCTCGGATCGAAGGGGGGCCGCAGCCCAGCCCATGGCCCTCATCGCCTGTTGATGAATGGCTATGACCTCCGGCACGGTCAGGTACCGGATGGACGTGTCGCGGTCCGGCGTCATTTCAGTGCCCTACCGTTCCGCAAGATAGACGAGCACGTCCTTATACTCGTCAAGAATCCCATCCAGGATCTTCTGCATTTCCGGGTCGAGCAAGTAGTCCTTCCGCGTTTCGATCTTCGTTGGGGCGAAAGCGATTTCGTCCCCATCAGCAAGGGAATAGTGTTCCATCTGCTCTCGCGGAATGGTCACGACGAAACTGTTTCCCTGCTTGCGAATCTTCGTCTCGATCATGTCATGCCTCCTCATCGCCTGCACCAATGTATGCACAGAGAATACCGTATAACCGGTGAATACGACAATACCCGTATTCAGCAGCACTGCATTGCGCATCTCAGGACGATCCCCGCTCAGCACGTCGCTCGCGGAAGATAGTGAGGATTCGCATGCCGTCACTCGGCAGCCCGGCGTATGATCCCAGCCACTCCGGATATCTGATCGGCAGTGCGGTAAAGAGCGTCTGCGTCAATGCACCCCAAAACGCCCACGACAGAGAGAATTCCAGATATTCGGGGACTGCACCAAATCGGATCGCCACGCCCAACACCACGGTGACGGCCAAAGAAACGCATGGTCCACCAGCAAGGACCGCCATACGCTGCCCGGGAGATGCGTCTTCCAGCGATCCGCTGACGGACCCGAATGTTGTCGAGAACAGTCGACACCGAAGCCGTAGACGCCCCATGGCAACGGTCCAACATGGCTTTGCGGGACTTCCGAGATCAATGGTTACCAGCCCGGTCCCGAACGCCAACGTCGGAATCGCATGGCCCATCTCATGCAGCAAGACGAGGACCGGGGCCGTTACCAGCCAGAAGCATGCAAAGGCAATCAGGCTTCCGATCTCCATGTGTCCCCTTTTGATGGCCTGAGATGATCTCGAAGAAGCAAACGCTCCGTATGCATGATGCTGGTACCTTGATGAGCGTACCACGGACCCATTCTGCAGTGCTGTTCATCAATCCCCAACCCAAAACGCCGATCGTAAGCGCTATGAAACACTCACAATCGGCTTGTCAAAACGGGGAGAAGATCGCTCAGGCCTCGGGGTCGAGCGGGCGAAGCAGTGGTCCCGTCGCCTCCGGATCGGACTCGGGCATCGGCTCCGCATCCACCGGCACGCTCGCCTCGATCGCGTCCTCGTGCGGCGCGTCCTTCGCACCGGAAGGCATCCCGATCTCCCGATAGGAGACCTCGATCGTCCGGCGCACGGCCGGGAGTTCCGCAATGACCTCCGCGAGACCGGCCCGCATCTGCGCCACCTGGGCATCCGTCGGATTGCCGTCGCGCACCGCCGGGAAGACATCCCGTGTCAGGCCCTGCCGGAGCGTCATGATGAACGTCTCGATCTGGACCGCCAACCCCTCGTCGAGCACGTAACGGCTCTGGTTGAAGGCGTTTCCGAACGCAAACGCGCGCTCGCCCACCTCGCCCCAGGCGCTCCACTGCAGCACCTCCGCCGTAAACTCCGATGGCAGTACCAGCGTCTCACCGGGCAACAGCATCGGGTTTACGACCGCCGCGAGGGCGACCTCCACCTTCGCCAGGTTGCCGTAGACATCGGCCAGCGCCTCGCCCCGGCGTTCGCCCCAGCGGCCAAGCGTCAGCCGCATCGTGCCGATCTCCTGCTGCAGGCGGTCGAACTCCCGCTGCCGCTGGCTCTCCTGCTCGCGCAAGGAACGCCCGACCTCATCCGGCATGCGCCGCACATCGGAGATCGCCGATTCCATCCGCGTCAGGCGGATATCAAAGTCCCGGGCAATGGTCGCCGTCTGCCGCAACTCATCCCGAAACTCGTCGCGCAGGTCGCGAAGCGCCGCACCATCGAGGGCGTACGGCAGCACCGGTTCCTGCTTCGGACCGGACACTACCCGTCCACTGGCGCCCCCCGGCCGGGCAAGCGCCGGATCGACCTTCACCCCCGGATCGTGCCCGCTGATGGTGGACGGCGCCGGACGCGCAACGAACGCGGAGACCGACTGCTTCAGTTGCCGCGGCGTCGTCAACCACGCCTGCACGTTCTCCTGTCCCGCCTCCCGCACGAAGAAATAGCCGATGCCCACCAACAATGCGAGCACGACGATCAGCACCAACACCACCAACACCGTATCCATGCCACTTCGCCCCACGACGGTTCGATGCCCCGGAGCCGCACCCACATGGTGCCAAGTCTCCCAAAGCTGGACGCATCCTAATCATAGCGGCAGACGCGAACGAACATGCTGCCTGCATCGAAGATGGGGAATTTGCGCACCCGGACGATGTCCCGTCTTCCACCACCTCGACGCGACGGTGTGACCTGACGGTCAGCATCAAAAAAGGCCCGCCTGCTCCTCACGCGTGGCGGGAAGCGTGTGCGATGGCCGCGTGTACTTCACCTGATCGTAAGTAGGCGATTCGCCATGCACGACCAACCAGGCCAGCGTCGCCCGCAAGCGATCAACCGAACGAAGGTGGTGCACGACGTTCCACGGGTTGCCACGGGCAAGAGACTTGGCCGCGATCATCGTTCTCAGCAACGCGGACCGGATTGCGTCGCTGATCGCCGCGTCCCTGTCGATAGCCACAAGCGGCGCCGAAGCCGCCACCGGGATACCGTATCCTGGCCGTTCCATCACGATCCGCGAGGCTGCCGGCCGGATCGCCGTCGATGCCGGGTACCAATACCAGTCCACCTGGAATGGCAGACCAGTATCGCCCCATGAAGCCCAGGTCAGGAGGAACGCCCCTCCCGGCGGCGCATTCGACGGTGCGGGGATTTCGAGACACGTCACGGCCAGGTTGCGAACGAACCGGCCGGGATCGGCCACGATCTCGGCGATCCGCCCGTCCTTCACCACGATCCCGATGTCCAGATCGCTCAGGTCGTCGGCCCCGCCCCGCCCCAGCGATCCTTCGAGCCAGACCGACACGACATCGGGATCGCGTTCCAGCCCGGCGACGAGATCCGCGAGCAGCCGATCGCGGTTCCTAGCGTAGTCGGCGGCACATCCGGCTCGTGCGCCACGGCCATTCACGAACATTCCTCCACCCAACCAAAGCGGACCGCTTCCGTCCCCTGCATCACCGACGATACCGTCATTGGCATGCCGATGCTCGCAGGATGATATCCATGTCCCAGCTTCACCGTACGCGTCGTTCCCCGCTCGTGCAGGCCGCCCTGAATGGCCGCATCACGCGCATCGATCACCCCGCCGCACCGATGACGGCGGACGATTTCGTGCGCGACGCCATCGCCGTTGTCGCGGCGGGCGCCGGAGCGATTCACCTTCACCCCCGCGATCTCGCGGGCGCGGAAACCGTTGATCCCACCATCGTGAACGACCTCGTCGCACGCGTGAAGAACGAGGCCGGCGTGCCTGTCGGCATCACGACCGGTGAGTGGATCGAGCCAGACCGCGAACGGCGGCTCGCCCATATTCGCGGATGGACGACCCCCGACTACGCCTCCGTCAATCTCTCGGAGGATGGCGCGATGCAGGCGATGGAGGCCCTGCTCGCCGCCGGGGTCGGCATCGAGGCGGGCCTCGCGACTGTCGCCGATGCGGAACTCCTCGCCGGGTCCGGATTCGCAGACCGCGTCACCCGCATCCTCGTGGAACCATACGCCGCCGACCACGACAACGATGTCCCCGCCGTCCTCACCACTGCCCATGAGATTCACGCCACGCTCGACCGCCACGGGATCACCGCGCCCCGGCTCCAGCATTCCGAAGGCCCAGCCGCCTGGCCCCTGCTGCGCGATGCCCTGGCCCGTGGATTCGACACACGCATCGGGCTGGAGGACACCGATCGCGACCCGAGCGGGAATGCGGTGACCGGAAATGCCTCGCTGGTTGCAGCCGCGATCTCGATCCGGGACAACACCTGAATCAGGCTGGCGCGGGATGACGAGAACCGAAATGAATGTCAGCCACGACGCACAACCCGACGAGACCGGATATCCCGGATGCCCTGCCCTGGCCCCTACAGGGTTATTCGTTCTTCGCCATCACTGTGCGCAGATGATCCAGCAACCCGGCCAAGTGCGTGAGCGCCCGCGCATCGGCTTCCCGGAAGTCGGTAACATCGGGGGCATCCGGGCCGGTCGCCAGGGTTCCGCCGGTCGCGCTCACGATCACGAATCCATCCACCACTGCCACCAGCGAATAGCCATCCGGATACTGGGCCGACGCCCCGGAACGGCCAAGCAACGTCATCGGATGCTCGTCCCGGCCATCGGTCGCCTGCTGTTGCATGCGCTCCTCCGCAGACCGGACCGTCGGATGAACGATGTAGGCGCCAATCAGCGCATTGTCATCGTCACCCTTGGCCGTATCCTGAATGAGGAACGCACCGGCCGTCCCATCAAGATCCTCGTCACCATCATCCACCCAGTCCAGCACCGCAAGCTCCCCGGTATCGCTGGGGAAGAGCGGCGAGAGGATCGGCCGCGTCCGCAACCGCCACACGACCTCATCCACGGAAAGGGCTTCTTCGCCGGCCGGCGTGGCATCCTCCTGTGCGGAGGCTGAAGACCCGGCGCTCAGGGCTGGCGCAAGGATCGCTCCCTGCACGAGCGAACGACGCGTGACAATCATGACAATCGCCCCCATGTACGCTGCATGCGGCAAAACGCTCTTATCGGAATCAACGGCCGGCACGGGCAAAACGTTGCCATACAAGGATCTGTCGCCCCATGTCCCAATCCAGAGAACGATTTCGCCTGATCGTCGCCGTCCACATCCTGATCCGCCAGGATGACCGCGTCCTCCTGCTCAGGCGCTTCAATACCGGATACGAGGATGGCAACTACAGCCTCGTGGCCGGACACCTCGATGGCAACGAGGAGGTCGTGCAGGCCGCGATCCGGGAAACGTCCGAGGAAGCGGGTATCGTGGTCGCGCCTTCGGCAATGAAGGTCGCGGCGGTGATGCACCGCCAGAGCGACACCGAGCGAATCGACTTCTTCCTCGAAACGTGGGAGTGGACGGGCACGATCGAGAACCGGGAACCCGACAAGTGTGACGAGCTCGCCTGGTTCCCGATCAACACCCTTCCATCAAACACGGTTCCCTACATCCGGCACGCCATCGAACGCATCACGCAGGGCGAATGGTTCCAGACTTTCGGGTGGGAGCAACCAACCGCACCCGAGGCTCAGACCAAGTAAACCTGCGGTACATCAACCACCATCTCTTCCCGCGAGGTGTGCCGGCGCATGCTGACCCGGACGATCCGCCGCCAGGCCTGCCAGCACCACATCGAGAGACGCTGGCAGGAGATCGCCAAGGGATGCATCGCCCTGCGCCCACCGATAGACTTGACCGAGGTAGCAATCGAGGATGCATTGTGCAGCAATATCGGGCGGGATATCGGCCCGTATCTCCCCGTCACGCTGACCAGCCTCGACGATCGGGATCAACACAGCCAGGGTCGCCCCTGCCCCTGGCAACAGTGGCCCCCCAGCACCAAGCCAGCTGCGCACCATCGCCCGATTCATGGCAGCATCCGCATCGTAGCTTTCGGCAGCATGAGCAAAAGCCTCCTGAAGCCGCCCAAGCACGGCCCCGGACGCCAACCCCGTCAGTCGTTCCTCGATTTCCCTGCGATGCGTCTCGCCCCAGGCCAGCAGGAGATCGCTCTTGGCCGGGAAATAGTTGAAGAAGGTGCCACGCGCCACATCAGCCGCCACGACGATCTGGTCGATCGTCGTGCTGTCGTAACCCTGCTTGACGAAGAGGGCAATCGCCGCATCCAGGATGCGCGCATGGGTGCGTTGCTTGTTTCGAGCCCGTCTCAGGGGGGTTGACGTCTCCATATGGTCATTATACCATGGTTTATAATTATACTGTAGTACACAAAGGAGATGGTCCATGATCGCTGAGCCATTGACCCCACGGATCGACTTCGAAGGCCTGGCGCCTGGATTCAATCGGGCGCTGGCATCACTCGATCGGGCGACCACGGCGGAACTGGATCGCGCCGGGATCGATCGCGGCCTGCGTGAACTGGTACGCCTGCGAGCATCGCAGCTCAACGGTTGCGCCTATTGCGTCGATATGCACTCCCAGGATGCCGAGAAAGCCGGATACGACCTCCGCACCATTGCGGCGGTCCCGGTCTGGCGCGAATCCCCTTTCTTCACCGACCACGAACGGGCCGCACTCGCCCTCACCGAAGCCGTCACCCGCGCCAGTGAGACGCACGTACCTTCCGCTACCTGGAATGCCGCTGCCGAGCACTTCACGGATACCGAACTCGCCGCCCTTGTCTCGCTGATCGTCACGATCAACGCCTGGAACCTCGTTGGCGTGACCACGCGCACGTGGAGCATCGACCGGTAATTGCCCGTTCACAAGGCTTCATCTTTGGCAAAAGGAGACTTCCCATAAGCAGCGACCAGACCCGCACCGCCGTCACCACCTATTACGACGCCTGGCTGGCCCGCGATTTCAACCGCCTGCGCACCGTCCTCGCCGATGAGGTGACGTTCGTGGGCGTCCTCGGAACGGCGAACAATGCGGAGGAATGCATTGCCGGCCTGAAAGGCATGGCAAAACACATCATGGTCGACCTGACCTTGCACGCCCGTGTTGTCGAAGGCGATGATGCGATCACCTGGTTCGATCTGCACACTGCCACCACGGACCCGATCCCCACGGCGAACTGGAGTCACGTCGAGAATGGCCTGATTACCGCGATCCGGGTCACATTCGACCCACGACCGCTCATGGAGTCCGGCTCCTGATCCAGCCTTCACGATCCGCGATCTCCCCCGAGAAGATCGCGGACCGCCCCCTATTCTCGTACGCAGCGCGAGTCACCGGAGCCTGACGCATGTCCTCGCCACGCCCATCCAAAGCACCGATGCCGGCTTCCACCACGATGAACGGGCGGGATTGGCTGCTCCTGATCGCGCTCGCGACCGTCTGGGGAGCGTCCTATTTCTTCGCAAAGGTGGCCGTGGAGGATATCGGCCCGACAACGATCGCATTTGTCCGCGTCCTGCTGGCCGGGATCATCATTTTCGGGATCATGCGCGTCCGCGGCATGGGCATCCCGCGCGACCGACAGACCTGGATCGCCTACCTCGTCCTCGGCCTGACGAACAGCGCCCTCCCCTACAGCCTGATCTTCTGGGGCGAAACGCGCATCTCCTCCGGGCTCGCCGGGATCCTCTCGGCGATGGTCCCGGTCTGGACCGTGCTCGCGGCCCATTTCATGGGGTCAGACGAACGGATCACCGGCCTCAAACTCGGCGGGATCGCCCTGGGGATGGTGGGCGTGGTTGTCATCATGAGCGATGGCATCGGCACGATCGGCGACGGCAGCATCCTCGGCAAGCTGGCGGTGATCGGGGCGACCGCGCTCTATGGCTTCTCGAATGTCTTTGCCCGCCGTGTGAAGCAACGTCCACCGCTTGAACTCGCCTGGGGCCAGATGGTCGGGGCGACCCTCTGGATGATCCCGCTGGCGCTGCTCGACCGCCCGTGGGCGACCACGCACTGGAGTCTGAAGGCGTGGGCGGCCATGCTGGGGATGACCCTGCTCTCGACCGTGCTGGCCTACCTGATCTACTTCCGGTTGCTGGGCACCGTTGGCGCGACAAATACCTCGCAGATCGGCTTCCTGATCCCGATCGCCTCGATCGTCCTCGGCGCGGTCTTCCTGCACGAGGCGCTGGTGCCGATCCAGCTAGTGGGCATGGTCCTCATCATCGCCGGGATGTCGCTGATCGATGGGCGCCTCTGGCGACGCCGCTCCGTGGTTGCTCCCGCGCCATCGGCACCCTGAACGAGTTCCCCAGGAATCCGGCCATACCCGCGAGGCGGTGCCTGCATTGAGTGCGCCGGACCACCACGAACGCGACGCTGTGCGAGTGCGAACATCAGCCGGTCATAGGGCGTCCTAGTATGGGCCGCTCATTCCCGTCGGGCAGCGGCGACCAGCTCCCGCGTCGTAGGAACAATCGCCGTCGCGAAGAGCTCCACCAGGGCCGGGTCGTCCGCCGCCAGGATGAAGTCGGAGATGCCATACGTCAGTGCCGTCTCTGCAAGGTCCTCCGCCCACCCTTCCGGCGGACCTTGCAGGTAGCCCGTATGCGCCTGCGCGAACTGCCCGTTCAGGTTCAGCATCCGCCGGATGTCGCCCGGCTGCCGGCCTGCCGCGACCGCCGCCGCATCGATCCGGGTGTTCATCGCCTCCAGATCGGCAACACCGCCCGACAGGTAGCCGAGCGAGGGAAGCCAGCCGGTCGCCTTCCGCCCGACGAGGTCGAGCATCTTCGGCTTGTACGCACCAACCCAGATGCCGATGTCGTGGACCGGTGCCGGTCCCCGCTTCGCCCCGACGACGTGATAGAAGTCGCCCTCCACCTTCACGCCGCCGCGTACCGAGGTGTCCCAGATCTGGCGGATGACGTCGATCCCCTCGTCCAGCGCACGGACGGCCTCGCCAGGGGAGAGCCTGCGCCCGCCCATCGCCGCGATGCCGTCCCAGAATGCGCCCGCACCGATACCGAGTTCGGCCCGCCCACCGCTCAGCCGGTCGAGACTCGCCACCGCCCGCGCCAGCACCGCCGGATCGCGCAACGGCAAATTCAGCACGTTGCCCCCGACGTGAATACGCTCCGTCTTCGAGGCGACGTAGGCCAGCAGCGTCCACGTATCGAGGAAGGACGACTGGTAGGGATGGTCCTGGAAGGTCGCCAGCTCCAGGCCGAGCCGGTCCGCCAGTACCGCCAGTTCGACGGCGTGCTGGGCCGGTTGTGCGGTTGGCGTCGTGAAGATGCCGAAACGCAGGTCGTGTCCGTAATCAGGCATGTCCGTGTCCCCCGGCCGATTCCACCGCACCCGGTGCTACCGATGCAGCCATCGGGACAGGATCGCCGTTCCCGCCACCCAACGCGATGGTCCGCGCCGGGGCGATGTTGAAGTTGTCGCGGAAGACGTTGTACGGGTCGTATTTCGCCTTCAGCAGGCGCAGGCGATCCAATACACGCGGCGGGAAGGCGATGTCGATGCGATCCGGCGTCACATCCGTCTCGAAGTTGAGGTAGAGCCCGGCGAACTGCGCTTGCATGGGCGTCCAGAAGGAGTCGAGCCGCGCCCGGCTGGACCCCATCGCGCTGAGCACGAAGTTGCCGGTACGGTGGGAGAAGGCCATCGCCTCCGGATCGGCATCGTTGACTGCGCCCCCGAGCGAACGGATCTGGAAGAAGTAGGTTCCGCGGTTCAGGATGAGCTGTTCGACCTGCTGGGCGATGCGCGGCGTGATGTGCCGCACGATTCCCGAGCGCGCGACCGGTTCGCCCTGGCCGTTGTGATCCTCGCGGGAGGCGTTCGCCATCACGTTGGCATAGGTCGTCAGGTAGACCTGTTGCTGGTAGAGCGGCGCGATGTCGGCGAGCGGTTGCAGCGCATTCACGATCACCTGCGGATCGTCGGAATCGACCAGCGCCAGCACCATCGCTGCCAGTGGCTGTCCCCGGCGCGGCGCCCCGATGATGAGTTCGCTCGTCAGCGCACGCGGAGCCCCCTCCACTGCCGCGCCCCAGCGTTCGAGGAACCCGGCTGTATCGGACGCATCCATCACGAACTGCGCCCAGCCCATCTGCGGGCTGACCGGATCGGCCAGGAACTCGAATGCCGTGACGATTCCGAAGTTCGCCCCGGCGCCCCGGATCGCCCAGAACAGGTCCGGGTTCTCGGTGTCGCTTGCGCGAAGCAATGTGCCATCCGCCAGCACGATCTCCGCCGCCCGCGTGTGGTCGATCGTCAGCCCCTGCTCTCGCGCGAGGAACCCGACCCCGCCCGCCGTCGCCAGGCCACCGACACCCACTCCGCCGTAGTCACCGGACGTGAGCGCCCACCCATGCGGCTCCAGTGCAACAGCAACGTCCATCCAGCGCGCACCCGGTTCGATCCGCACCAGACGCTTCTGCTCGCCGATCACCTCGATCCGGTTCATGCCGGAAAGGTCGATGATGATGCCGCCGTCGTTCGTGGAGCGCCCGCTGATACCGTGACCGCCGCTGCGCACGCCGAACGGCAGGTCCGGATGCCGCCGCGCGAAGGCCAGCGCCTCCCGCACCTCCGTGACGGTGGAGACCTTCAGCACGATGCCCGGCGCGCCGCCGCGCATATACGTGTTCCGCACCCGCGCGTAGGCAAGGTCGCCCGGCTCGATCGCGCCTTCACGAAGGGATGCAGGCACCTCGTCGTAGGCGATACCTTCGCGCCGCTTCGCCCGCGCACGAGCCGGGCGCAGGATGCCCAAGTCCGCCGGCAGTGCCGCGCCGACGCGCTCCCGCAACGCCGGGATCACCTCCTGTGCGAAGGTCTGCATCGTGGTGTCGTCATCCGTCATCAGGACGAACGTGCTGACGCCGTCCTCGATCGCCAGCGGTGCAAGGTCATCCACCCATTGCGCGGGCGGTCCCTGAAGGAATTCACCGCTCTGGGCCTGGAACGTCCCGGCGATGTTGACGATGCGCCGGATCTCGCGCGGATCGCGTCCGACTGCCCGCGCCGCCTCGTCGATGATCGCGTTGCCGCGCCGGAACTCACCGCGCTCATCACCCGTTGGGAGATAGCCGAACGTCACCGACCAGCCGTCGGCCTTCCGGCCGATCAGCCGGAGCATCCGCGGCTTGTGGGCACCGAGCCAGATGGGGATGTCGTGACGCGGCAACGGCCCGCGAGAGGCGCCATCGACGGTGTAGACCTCACCGTGGAAACGCAGGTTGCGCCGCGTGCCGGCATCCCACAACTCGCGCATGATGTCGATCGCCTCGGAGGTCGCCTGCACGGCCTCGGCAGGTGTCCACACCGGACCTCCCATCGCCGCGATCGCGGGCCAGAAGGCTCCTGCCCCGAGGCCCACCTCGACGCGGCCGTCACTCAGCAGGTCGAGGCTGGCGGCAGACCGGGCAAGTACGGCGGGCGGACGCAACGGAAGGTTGATGACGTTGGCGGAGAGCCGGATGCGCTCGATCTTCCCGGCGATCCAGCCGAGCAACGTCCAGGCGTCGAGCAGGCCGGGATTGTAGGGATGGTCCTGCACCGTGACGAGGTCGTAGCCGAACGCCTCGCTGAGCACGGCGAGATCGACGACGCGCGCGGGATCGTCGCTGGCCGGGGTGATGAAGGTTCCGAATTCGAGTCTCACAGGGATTCCTCCAGATCGTTGACACATCAACCAGTGTAACCACCGACGTTGACATGTCAACCTCTGGCGCTATACTCGATCCCATGCAGATGTCCGACTCCCCTCCCATCCCCACCGCATCGCTCTCCCCGGAGCAGGACGCTACCTGGAACGGGTACCAGCGGATGCGCCTCCGGCTGGCGGAGCGCCTGAACCGCGACCTGGCGCAGCGGACCGGCCTCTCGGAAGCGGACTACGAGATCCTGGCCTTCCTCGCCGACCGGCCGCACACGCCGGTGCGGGCCATCGCGCTCCGGTGCGGCTTGCAGTGGGAGAAGAGCCGGCTGAGCCACCAGCTGCGGCGGATGGAGGAACGCGGGCTGATCCAGCGCCTGGCCTGCCCGGCGGACAACCGGTCGTTCGAGGTGGCGATCACGGATGCCGGACGGGAGAAGGTGTCCACGGCGAAGACCGTCTACGCCCACCTGGTACGGCAGTACGTCTTCGCCGCGCTCACCCCCAAGCAGGTGGATGCACTGGGTGAGGTTGCGAACGCGATCCTCTCCACGCTGATGGACGAGAACCCCCACGGTCCCCAAGGAATCAGCAAGAAGCAATCCGGATAGTATATTCCCGCGCCCGGCACCACGCGCGCATCCTGCATCGTGGTAGGGTGCCGTGGACATTCCATCCCGGGAAGGACGTCTGTGACCGCACCGCCATCGCGCCAACCACTCACCCGAGACCGCGTACTTCAGGCCGCCATCGCCCTCGCCGATCGCGATGGTCTGGCGGCGCTCACCATGCGCTCCCTCGCCGAGGCCCTGTCGGTCAAGCCCATGGCCGTCTACCACCACGTTTCCGGGAAAGACGAGATCCTTGATGGCATTGTGGATAGCGTCTTCAACCAGATCGAGCACCCGATCCCCGGCAACCCCTGGCGCGCGGAAATCACCCGCATGGCGCACTCCGCCCGCACCGTGCTGGTGCGGCACTCATGGGTGATCGCCCTGCTCGAATCCCGCTCCACGCCTGGCCCAGCCACCCTCCGCCACCACGACGCCGTGCTCGGCACATTCATGAAGGACGGGTTTTCCCTCGCCAGCACCGCCCACGCCTACGCCCTGCTCGACAGCTTCCTGTATGGCTACGCGGTGCAGGAGGCATCGCTCCCCTTCACTGCCGAAACCAGCGAGGCCACAGCGGAGGCCATGCTCGCGGCTCTTCCCCCCGACGCCTACCCCCATTTCCTGGTCTTTGCCCGCGACTACGCGATGCAACCCGGCTACGACTTCCGCGACGAGTTCGCGATCGGGCTGGCTGCAACGCTCGACGCGATTGCGTCCATGAAGCCGGAACGCACCACCCCCTAGCGGAGGTCACTCCGGACAGCCGCCCCTCCCCGCCACGCACGCATCAGCAACCAGATCGCGAGCAATGGCTCGCCCATGAATGTGACGATCGCCAGCTCGAACGCCGGATCTGTTGCCAGGGTGGCGATGACCGTATCGAGCGTATACCCCAAGCCCGCCACGGACACCAACACCCCAAGCCATCGCGGGAGCCATTGCGACCTCCACGCAAGCCATCCGATCAGGAGCAGGTGCATCCCGAAGAGGAAGAGCCCCCTATCCCAAAGGTGATGGAACGCTTCCCGATCCCCGGCGGAAAGGAACGAAATTCCGACCAGGAACACGGCGGAATACGCCAGGCGCAACCACGCTGCCAGCTGGGACACGGGTGCGTCCACGGGTCGGAAGATGATGCCGAGCGCCCACGCCACCACGATGTCCATGAACACCACGATCATCCATCCCACCACCGCGACCCGCAGTAACGCCGGGGATGGGGAGTCCATTTCGGTCACGATGATCGAGAACATGGAGATCACGGCCATCAGGAGCAGGGAGATCCCCGCAATTGCACCCGCCCTGCGCGAGGAGGGCGGGTGCAATGTGGGCCCCTCCGCCTGCTTTCCACGTCCCGTAGCCAGTGCCTGTTGCCGAGTAGCCATCGCCCGCCCTCCAGATCGTCGAATCCTGGCCCGCAGTTCGGACCGTACTTAGTATACTGTACTAAGTACGCCCCTCGAAGCGCGTCCCCATTCAGCGTCACCCCAATGAGAACGAGTCGCAACGCGGCAGCCCGGTGCTACACTCACGCCCAGACGTTCGGTGCCCCAGCGACCATCGCGGCCAGCCCCTTCCGGGACACCGGTGCTTCCACGCTTCACCACGCACTCGCCCGAAGGAGACGCGCGTCATGGCGCTCGACCGACCCGCCACCCCGGCCCCCAGTGGTTCCAGCATCCCGCCCGCTCCGGCCACCATCCCCGCGAAACCGCGCCGATCCGCATCCCAGTGGGCCGCCTTCGAAACCGCGCAGGTGCTGGAAGCCGAGCTCGCCGCCCGCCTCAAAGGGGAAGTCCGCTTCGACGCCGTCTCCCGGATGCTCTACTCCACCGACGCGTCCAACTACCAGATCGAGCCGGTCGGCGTCGTCATCCCGAAATCGACCGACGATGTGATCGCCGCCATCGAACTGGCCACCAGCCACAGCGTGCCCATCCTCGCACGCGGCGGCGGCTCCTCGCTCGCCGGGCAGGCGGTCGGCGCCGCGCTCGTGATCGACACCTCGAAATACCTCACCCGCGTCCTCTCCTTCGAGCCCGAGAACCGCACCGTCACCGTCGAGCCAGGCATCAACCTCGACCAGCTCAACCGCCAGATCAAGGCCCAGAGCCTCATGTTCGGCCCGGACCCCTCGTCATCGAACCGTGCGACGGTCGGCGGCGTGGTCTCCAATAACTCCGCCGGCGCCCACTCCATCCTCTACGGCATGACGCAGGACAACATGCGCAGCGCCCGCATCCAGCTCGCCGACAACACCACGGTTGAGCTTGGCCCGGGCACGATGGCCGACCTGAAGAAGCGCGCCCAGAGCGACGACGCCACCGGCAAGCTCCTGACGAAGATCCTCGCCTTCCGCGAACGGCATCACGATCTCATCGAGCGCGACTTTCCGCCCCACTGGCGGCGCGCCACCGGCTACTCGCTCAACGAGTTCATCAAGCCGGACGATGTCTTCAACCCCGCCCGCCTGCTCGCCTCATCCGAGGGCACGCTGGGCACATTGCTGCAGGTCACGCTCGACCTGGTGCCGATTCCACCGAAGACCGGGCTCGTCATGCTCCAGTTCGACGACCTCATCCGCGCCATGGAGGCGACACCGCAGATCCTGGAGGTCGAACCGAGCGCGATCGAGCTGATGGACCGCATGCTGATCGACCTCACCCGCCAGCAACCGGGGTACGCGAACCAGATCGCCTTGATCGAAGGCGATCCCGCCGCCGTCCTCGTCGTCGAGTTCTACGGCCAGAACGACCGCGAACTCCAGCAGAAGGCGGATCGCCTCGTCGCGCACCTGCGCGAGCGCAATATCCGCCTCATGACCGATCCCCTGATCGTCACCGACCCCAAGAAGCAGAAGGATGTCTGGCAGGTCCGCAAGGCCGGCCTCGGCCTGCTGATGAGCGTGCGCGGCGACGCCAAGCCGATCCCGGTGATCGAGGACGTCTCGGTGCCGGTCGAGCACCTCGCCGCCTTCGTGGCCGCCGTCGAGAAGATGGTCGCCCGACATAACACCACCGCCGCCTACTACGCCCACGCCTCGGCGGGCTGCCTCCACATCCGCCCACTGATCAACCTGAAGTCGGTCCAGGGAGTGGAGGCCATGCGCGAATTCGCCTACGAGGCCGCGGAGATCGCCCACGATTTCGGCGGCGTGATGAGCGGCGAGCATGGCGATGGCTTGCAGCGTTCCGAACTGAACGAGATCATCTTCGGAACCGAGCTCTACCAGGTGATGCGCGATTTCAAGCACCTGTTCGATCCCGAGGACCTGATGAATCCCGGCAAGGTTGTCGACGCGCCACCCTTGGTCGACAACCTGCGCTACGGCCCGAAGTACAACCCCGTGCAGATCAGGACCAACCTCGATTTCAGCCGCGAGAACGGCTTCCTCGGCGCGCTGGAGATGTGCAACGGCGCGGCCGTCTGCCGCCAGACCAAGGCGGGCACGATGTGCCCCTCGTACATGGCGACCAAGGACGAGAACGACACGACCCGCGGCCGCGCGAATGCCCTGCGCAACGCGCTGGCGGGCAACATCCTCTCCCCGAAAGACTTCGCGGACAAGGCGACCTACGAGACACTGGACCTCTGTCTCTCCTGCAAGGCCTGCAAGACAGAGTGCCCGTCCAGTGTCGACATGGCGAAGATCAAGACGGAGTTCCTCAGCCAGTACTACGACAAGCACGGTGTCCCGCTCCGCGCGCGGTTGATGGGACACATCCACACGCTCTCGAAGCTCGCCGCTCCGATCGCTCCGATCGCCAATCTCCCGCTCACCACGCCACTCGGCCGGCCGGGTATGGCGCTGGTCGGCGTGCATCGCAACCGGAAGCTGTCGCCGTTCGTGAACCGCACCTTCGTCCATCGGTTCCGCGCACACCGCAAGCAGCATCCGGTGCCGCAGGCCACGCGCGGCAAGGCCGTCTATTTCCACGATACGTTCGCGACCTACAACTACCCGAACATCGGGATCGCCGCCGTGCAGCTGATGGAGGCCGCCGGCTTCGAAGTGGTGATCGAAGAACGGCGCGCCTGCTGTGGCCGCCCGATGCTCTCCAAGGGACTGGTCGATGCCGCGCGGAAATCGGCGAAGAAGAACGTGAGCCTGCTGGCTGCCTATGCGAAGCAGGGTATTCCCATCATCGGAACGGAGCCGAGCTGCATCCTCACGTTGCGCGACGAATACCGCGACCTGCTGCCGAACGATCCCGACGTGGCCGTGGTCGCGGAACACAGCTACATGATCGACGAGTGGCTGGCGAAGCTGGACAACGCGGGTGAGCTCGGCATCGGCTGGAAGGGCAATACTGGCGAGGAAGTGTTCTTCCACGGGCATTGCCACCAGAAGTCGCTGATCGGCATGGCGCCCTCGATGGCGATCCTGAAGGCGTCAGGATGCCGTCCGACCGAAAGCGGCGCGGGCTGCTGCGGCATGGCGGGATCGTTCGGCTACGAGGCCGAGCACTACGAGATCTCGAAGAAGATCGGCGAGGAACGGCTCTTCCCGGCGATCGAGGCGACCCCGATGGACGTCCAGGTCTCGGTGGCCGGCGTGAGCTGCCGCCAGCAGATCGAGCACTTCACGGAGCGCCCGACAAAGCACATCGCGGAGGTTCTGGCGAGCCGGATCGATCCCAATCACGTCTGGACACCGGCGGAGATTCCGACCCCGCCGGACGAGGGCGTGCAGGCGACGCGGGAAGGCCAGGACGATCCGTCCCTGCAGACCGTCGCCCCGGTCGCGGAAGGCACCGCCTTCGCCGAGAACCAGGAGGACCTCGACGCCTGAGCCAGTCATAGGCAGGCAGGATATTCCAATGCAGGTAACATCCAACATCCCGCCATAAGGGGTGCATCTTCTGAGGCGGGATAATTGATAGTCCCCTGGCGCGAGGGTGATATGCAGTTCAGGATGGCATTCACCACGTCCACACCCGCGCTACCTCCCATGTCATTCTGAGCGGAGCGAAGAACCCCCACGCGAAGCGCTTCGGCCGCAGGCCGAAATCCCCTACACGACCATCACGTCAACCCGTCCTCACCATACCAATTCCAGGCAAGATCGTTCCAGCGTGGGTTGTGCGCCTCGATCAACGCGATCTTTTTCGCTCTCAACCATCCCTTGAATTGCTTCTCCCGGGCAATCACCTCGTTGATATCGCCATAGTCTTCGAAGAAGACGAGGCGGCTGGTCTTGTATCGCTTCGAGAATCCTTCGAACTGGCCGGTCTTGTGCTGCCGGATTCGCCGCCCTAGATTATTGGTCACGCCGATGTAGATTGTTCGCGAAGCGCTTGCCATGATGTAGACGTAATAGATGTTCACTATTCGCTTCCCACCAACTCGGCAAGATTGGCATCAAGCAAGCTAGGATATCCGGCTGTGCCGGATTGCGCTTCGCGCGGGGGTCCTTCGCTCCGCTCAGGATGACATGGGATGTTGAGCCTCGGGTTGGCGCGACGAAGGTTACCCCGGAGCGACCAATCCCAGGAATCCGATCGCGTTAGCTGGTGAAAAGGCAGAAGGGATGGCCGTCCGGGTCGCGCATCACGCGGACGGTCTCCTGCGGCTGGAACGCCATCTCCTCGGCACCACATTGCTTTGCCCAAGCCACCGCGGACGCAAGGTCGTCCACATGGATATCGAGATGTTCGGTCGCGTTCTGCCCGCCCGGCTCGGCTGGCCAGACCGGGCGCCGGAACTGCCGCTCGAACTCGAAGTTGAGCGTCGGCCCACTGCCATCCGGGCCGGGTTTCGCCTGCGCCCAGCCGCCATGCTCCGGTTCGCCCGGTCCTGGCGGGTCCAGCGCCGTGATGGTGTACCCAAGCAAGCGGGCGTAAAACCGCACCAACACATGCGGCTGAGACGTGCCGATCGTCACTGAGGTCAGACGGAGAGCCGGGGCGTCCATGCGATTGCTCCTTTCCCCGCATGGCAGGGGTGCGTCGGGATTGACATGTCACGCATCACGCTCAAGAATAGTACATCAGTTCTCATGGCACCTCCTTTTTGACTGCCCCCTGGGAGTGATCGTGGTTGCCAGTGATGCCTTTGGCGAATTCGTTCGCGAACAACTCGATTCGCTCGGTCATATAACGTTGCGCCGCATGTTCGGGAAAACCGGCGTCTTCTGCGAGGGCTTGATGTTCGGCATGGTGTCGGAAGGCATCTTGTACTTCAGGGTCGATGAAGAAACCACGTCGACGTTTGCCGAGGCCGCGTCGCTCCCTCCACTCAGCTACGTGAAGCAGGGGCAGACGATCGACCTCTCCTTCTGGCCAGTTCCTGAACGGCTCCTCGATGAACCTGATGAACTGACCGAATGGGCACGCGAAGCCCTGGAGGCAGCACGGCGCGTTGCAGCAAGACGAACCCGCAAGAAGCAAACACCGACTATCCCTTGACTCCATGAGTTGGACCTGTCGGCATACTGCCCGGCAAGCATTGGCCATCAATCGGTCTGAAAGGACGGCCACTCCATCCATCTGTTCCCGGAGCAATACGCAGCAATGACGTCACATCACGATGAGCCATTCCGCCTGCAAGAGACGCTGGCAAACGCCCTCCGGGACCTGCCCAGCGCGATCGAGCTGCGCGCCTTCGGCTCACTCGCGTACGGCATCCACGATGAGTACTCGGATGTCGATCTCGAACTCATCACGGCGGACAGCGAAACGTCGATAGCAGCGCGACATGCCATCATCGAACGGGCCGCACCGATCTGGATCGAATGGCGCATCCATCCCAGCCACTCCGGCTGGGCGGCGACCATCCTCTTCACGGACCTCAGCCCGTATCGCCGTCTCGACCTCGGCATCACACCCATCGGTTCCGCGGCATCGATCGATGCACTCAACGCACAGACCGTCCTCTGGACGCAGGAGCCAGCACCGCCCATCCCGAAGTTCGGTCCCTCCCCGGTCTACGCACCAGCGGCCGGAACACCAGAACATGCAATGCTCGAACAACTGCTTAGCGCCACACGCTATGTCAAGGCGAGAAAACGCGGCCAGATCCTCACCGCCTATCGCTTCGTATCCGCCCTCGCCACCACAATCTTCGCCACACTGGAGGCAGAACGCACGGGCGACATCGGCAGCCTGTGGCGAAAGCCTTCCACCAGCAGCTTCCTCGCGCTCGACCGGCATCTTCCCGCCAACCAGCGCCACGATCTGCTCAGCCTGCTCGACTTCTCGACCCCGGAACGGATGGACGCCGCCGTACCAGAACTCCTGCGGCACAATCTGGCGCTCCACGACGCACTTCCCGGTGTGAGCGCCTTCCCACCGGACATCGCCGCACGCCTGATCGCCTTCATCGAGGACGAACTGCACCCCTGACGGTGCGTTTCGGCGCTGCGCGTCGCGCGGCGGGACCCGCAAGAACGCCTCGCCTCGCCCCTCACCAGCGGTGAGAGATATGACGCAGCCATGTGACGAACCTGTGACATTCAACCGGCATGATTGGAGCCAATTTCCCCAGGCGATTGCCCGGATGCCCGCGGGCGAGAGCCTTCGAGAACGAGGAGCCGATCATGCCCGTCGCGACCCGTCGCTCCCTGCTCGCCGGAACCGCGGCCACCGCAACTACCTGGCTGGCCACCGCCCGCATGGCCGGTGCATCCACCCCCGAAGCGGCGACGCCAGTCGCCACCCCGGTCGACCGGATGCCGTGCGGCGTCAAATACGACCTTGGCGCCGAACTGGCCCGGAACGAGCTCACCCGCCCCGCCAGCCACGAGCGGTTCTATCGGGACGAACTCACCGCTATTCGCCATCAACTGCACTGCGATACGGTGGATCTCTACGGCTCCGATCCTGCGCAACTCCACGCCGGGCTGGATATCGCCGCCGATCTCGGCTTCGACATCCATCTCCAGACGCGTCTCAATTTCCTGCCGGAACCAGAGATGCGCGAACGTCTGACCGCCGTCGCCACCGAGGCGGAACGCGTTCGGCAAGCAGGCATCCCGATCGTGCTGGATGTGGGGTGCGAATACCTGCTCTTCGCCGACGGCCTGATCGACGGAAACGATTTCTACGAAAAAATGGAGGCCATCACCGCCGGCGATGTGGATTGGGACGCTACCATGAACCGGTTCGCCGGACTGCTGCAAGTGCTGGCCGACACCGCACGCGCCCACTTCGGGGGACCCATCACCTACTCCGATACTCCGGACATGACCGGCGCGTGGGATGCCTTCGACGTCATCGGCCTCGATCACTACCTGAGCGCCGAGAGCAAGAGCACGTACGTCCAGACCATCGACACGCTCGCCGCGACGGGCAAACCCGTCTGGATCAAGGAATTCGGCTGCCCGCCGTGGAAGGGGGCGGCTGAGGCGGGCGGCATGGCGTGGGACATCCTTGATTACACGGCCGATCCACCCCGGATCGCCGAGGGCATCGTCCGCGACGAGGCAAGCCAGGCCCGCGCCATCATCGAGACGCTGGAGCTCATCGGCCAGTCGAAGGCCGAGCGCGCGTATCTCTACGAATTCATCACCACCGGTTCCACCCGGAACACCGACCCGCGCTACGACTACGACCTGAACGGATACGGCATCGTGTCGACCTGGGACGAATCTCACGACCGGCCGTATGAGACGACGGGGTATTGGGAACCAAAGGAAGCGTTCCACCAGCTGGCCGAATGGAATCAGGGACGCGAGCGCGGAATCCGATTCGGCGGCGAATCCCGTAGCGGGTCAGGAAGAAGCTTGTCCTGAACGCGTCCTGCATCCCGAGCCGGGGTAGGCGGCCTGGTCGCACCTACAGCGTGAGCGCCATCCCTATCCCAGCACCGGAAACTCGGCGATCCGGATATTCGTACTTCCGTATGGGATCAACACGAGGTCTTCCCCCGGCTCGGTGGACGTCACCGGTGAGACCGGCGGCGGTGCGGCAGCACCGCGTTCCATCCCCCAGTCCGGAAGGCGCTTCCCGCGCACCCGGACGCGGAGCGGCGCGCCTTCAGGCGAGAATGGCACGTCGGCCAGGTCGGCATCGATCTCCACGGTCGCGCCATCGAGCGAGGCGAGGTCGAGCGCGTAGTTCCACGGCGAGGTCGGTTGCACCTCCCAGTCGGCGTGCGGCAGCTCCCCGGCGATCTGCGTCCATTCCGCCGCAATCGGCAACGCCAGCAGGTTCGCCCCGATATAGACCGACGCGCTGTCGTGGAAGCGCCGATCCACACGCAGGCGCATCGGGAACGTGAGCGCCAGACCGGTGACGCCCTCCCACGTCCGTTCAACGCGGTGGAACGTGCCCGGCGTGGCCGGAACCGTCTCGCCATCGACCCGCACCGTCGCTCCATCCGCCCAGGCCGGAATGCGCAGGTCGAGCGGGGATGTCACCGGGGCATCCGTCTCCACACGCAAGGAGATCGTCTCGGAGAACGGGTAGTTCGTGACCGTCTCGATCCGCACCGGCACACCGTTCACCTCCGTAGCAACCGACGCCGGCCCCCACGCCACCACCGCCAGGCCACCATCGGCGGTACGCATCCAGCTGTTGGACACGTATTTCGGCCAGCCCTGCCCGTGGTTCGGCGTGCAGCACCCGAAATGCGGTTCCAGTCCGTAGATGTTCGCGTCACCGCCATTGGACGTGTAGACCTTCTGCTCGCGCGGTACGATCTGGCAGATCGCCTGGTTCACCTGCTGGTCGTATTGCCGCGCCCACATGTCCGGCGTCAACGTCGCTGGCAGCGCGTTGAAGGTCAGCGCCTCCAACCGGTCGCCAAACGCGGGATCGCCGAGGATCGCCAGCGCCACTTCCAGGCTGAACTGATACTCCACCACCGCGCAGAGCTCACTCCCCTGCACCGGACTGCGCCCGCCAAGATGCTCGTCGCAGGAGAACATGCCCGTCGCCTGGCCGTGGAAGCGGTCCAGCACGGCGATCATCCGCGCCGGAGCCTCACGGTCGGCGGGATCGCCCGATTGCCGCCAGCGCACCGCCCCAGCCTTGATTCCCATCGCGTTGTTCGGCCCATGCGAGGAGAGATCGCACTCGATCGGCAGGCACTTGTCCGGAAACGGAAAACGGTCGACATGCCCGCGCCAGTCGAACCCCTGCCGCTCGACCGTCCGCGCCAGGTCGAACAGCCATCCGTCGCCCGTACGGTCGTAGAGCCAGTGAATGCTCAGCACGAGGTCCGCCCAACGGAAGCGTCCCCACGAGCGCAACGGCATCGTCTCCAGCACGCTCGCCAGCTTGCGGAAGAAACGCCCGATCGCATCGGGAATCCGAACATCGCCCGTCGCCTCGTGATACTGGATGAGCGCCTTCAGGGTGATGAAGTTCGGCCAGGGATCGTAGCGATATTCGTCGTGGATATTCATGTCGAGCGGCCCGAACCAGCCATCCTCGTGCTGGCGGGCCAGGATCTCGTTCACCCAGCGTTCGGCCTTGGCGACAAGGTGCGGATCGTCCAGCAGGAACGCAAGCGGCACCACGCCATCGAGCCAGTAGGGCCCGCGCTCCCACCCCTCGGCATCGCCGCCGATCCAGCGGCTCTCGGCGACATCGCGCCAGAACTCGTCGAGGTGCCCGTGCAGGCCGTCCGCCTGCATCGCGAGCTGGCGACGCAACCAGCCGGTGGGTTTCACCTGGCCAAGCGGCAGGGGATCGAATACACGCGGGGCGAGTGGGGTCGCGGTGGTGGGTGCGGACACGGAAACCTCTCATCGGGAGACGCAGGACGGCCACGTGGTACGAGGCGGCATTGTGACCCGGTGCGCTCACCCACGCAACAGCGGACGCCTCCCTATAGCCAGGCATGCAGAAGCCACCGACGCACGATGCAAGATGGTGCTATGGTGAACGGCAAGCATCGCACGTCCCGGATGCCGCCGCGGCCACACGCCAGCGGCACGACCGACCCACATCATCGCCACCACGAGGAATCGCACATGACCATCCCGACGCTTTCGGACGAACAGCGCCGCGCCTTGGGCAAGCTGATCTGGACGCACATCGACGGCGTGACCGAGAACGTCCACACGCTGCTGAACGCCATCAACCGCGACGTCATCTGCGGCGTTCGTGTGGTCGCCACGAACGAGTGGGAGAAGGCGAATGCCGCTCTCCGCTCCCTGCGGGACCTCGCAAAGCAATTGGAGGAAAGCGCGCCGACGGTCAACGTCGAGCACGTGACCGCCCAGCTTCGTGACCTTGCCAGCGCCGTCGAGTGGATTGCGACAAAACCGGTCCTCGCGAACCGGGAATAGGGTGTCCGGGACGCCTGGCTGCATCATCGGGAAACCAGGCAGTTGACACCGGCCAGGTGGAGAGCGATCATCCAACCATAATCCAGATGGCGATGGAGTTCGCCACAAACCGCACCCTCCGGTGCTGATGACTCCCTGCGCTCATTGCGCCGGAGTTTCTGCATACCCACTCCGGCTTGCCGGGAGTGGTTTTCGTGTGCACATACCGCATGCCATCCAGCCGAGCCGGAAGGAGCTCGTGAGCCACCGTGTATCACTGGCGGGGATGTTGCTACTACATCCCCTATCTCGCCCACATATGGAACGATTCCGCCCGTGGGCAGGATGTGATGCAACCACACTCAGGCACTCTCACGATCGGGTGTGCATCTCGTCTTCGGCCATGCGAGAAGCCTGATTGGAGCCGAGGTCGCGCTGGCTGTCAGGCCGGAACCCAGGTTCATGGGTAGGGAATTGCCTGGCGTCGCATGCAACCCCTTGGGCGATCATCGTCCGCTGCGTTGAGGATCGCTCCGACAAGCGATATGGCAGCCGTTTCGAATGTGGTTGTAAGGAAGATCGAGCATGGACGCGTTGTGGATTGCCGCCGGAGCCGTCGTCGGGGCCAATCTCCGCTACTACGTGGGCCAGTGGGTCGCCGCCTGGCTCGGGGTGGGCTTCCCCTACGGGACGCTGCTCGTCAATCTCTCGGGCTCGTTCCTGATCGGCGTGATCGCCACCATTTTCACCGAGCGCCTGCTGGTGGACAGTCATTGGCGGCTGTTGCTGGTCGTCGGATTGATCGGCGGGTACACCACCTTCAGTTCCTATGCCCTGGAGACGATCTCGTTGATCCAGTCGGATCGCTGGCTGACTGCACTCACCTACGTCCTCGGCAGCACGCTGCTCAGCCTGGGAGCCTGCGCACTGGGGATCGTGGCGGTGCGGGCAAGCATCGGAGGCTGACGCCATGGACGTCGAATCGCTAGGAAGCCCGGCTATCCGGGTACGCATCTACTTCGGCGAGCGCGACCATCACGGAATGGGCACGCTCTGGAGCGCCATCCTCGACGAACTCCGGCGGGGCGGCGCGATGGGAGCGACGGTCGTCCGCGGCGTGGCCGGGTTCGGGGCGCACAGCAAGATTCACGCGGCCTCGCTCGTGGATCTCTCGTCCGACCTGCCGCTGGTCTGCGAGTGGATCGACACCGAGGAGACCGTCACCGCACTCCTGCCGAAGATCGAGGCCCTCCTGCAGGGAGGCATGATCACGGTGGAAACGATCACCATCATCCGCTACCAGCCACACGACCATCGCGGCGATTGATCGCGCCCGCCGAACGCCGCAGCGGATGTCTCCACACGTCCAGCCTTCCCTGTCATGCTGAACGAAGTGAAGCACCCCCGCGCGAAGCGCAATCGGCCGCAGGTCGATATCTCGATTCCGGAATCCTCACCGGGAGATCGTCACTGGTGCGCTCGTGGTGGAGCCAGGCCTTCCACGCCTTGTCAGGAGACCCCAGTCAGGCTGGCCGAGCGAGGGCACCACATCCATCGCCAAGACTTCTGGTGGGAGATATGTCAGCTCTCACCTATTTCGGAGACCGCCGATGGCTGCCTGCAAAGCGAGCACGTGAACATCCCAGCATTTTGCGAGGGGATATTTGCTGACCGGCGGGACTCGCGTTTCCCGCATGACCTTCGGCCCCAAGAGCGCGAAATGGACGTAGAGGCGAGAATTCGTCTACCTCGGCCAGCGTCCATCGTCCTCGCGGGAGAAAAAAACTCGTCATCTACACCTGCGGGGATGATCGGATAGGCGTTCGGTCTAGGGACGCACGAAGGTTCACCTGGCCGGCGTCGCCTTCGGCTCCCGCGCGGAGCCGCTTCCGGCCTCATCCCCCACACCCTCAGCAGCGGCAACGGTCGACGCCTGCAACGCCACGATCTCCCGCAAGCGCGGCACCTGCGGCCAGATCAACGCGATCGCCGGCACCACCAGCAACGTCCCGATCCCGCCCAGCACCACCGCGCCGGTCGCCCCGAAGATCGCTGCCGCCACACCGGACTCGAACTCGCCGAACTCGTTGGACATGCCGATGAAGAGATAGTGGATCGAGCCGACACGCCCGCGCATCTCGTCCGGCGTGAAGCGCAGTTCCAGCGTCGTCCGAATCACCACGCTGATCGAGTCGAAGGCGCCGATCAGGAAGAGCGCCAGCAACGACAGCGGCATCCACGACGAAAGCCCGAAGAGGATCGTCGCCAGGCCGAATCCCGCCACCGTCGCCAGCAACGTGACGCCGGCCCGCCGGAACTCCCCCTTGTGCGCCACCACGAACGACATCAGGATCGCCCCGATCGCCACCGAGGCCCGCATCACACCCAGCCCGGTCGCCCCGACGTGCAGAATGTCCTCTGCAAAGATCGGCAACAGCGCCGTCGCGCCACCCAGCAGGACCGCCACCATATCGAGCGTGATCGCCGCCAGCAACACCTTCGAGTCCGCGATGAAGCGGAACCCGGCCAGCAGCGAATCGCGCGTGACCGGCTCCTTCGACTTGTGGATCGGCCGTGGGTGCAATCGTCCGTAGAGGAATGCCGCAGTGAAGAGCATCGCCGCCGTCGCCGCGTAGACGGGGGCTTCATCCCCCAACGCCGCTACCGCGAACCCGCCGAGGACCGGCCCCAGCACGGACGCGAACTGGCTGACACTGGTTCCCCAGGCCGAGGCATTGCCATATTCACCGGCAGGCACGACCACCGCCAGCAGCGTTCCCTGCGTCGGGCTGTTGAAGACGCGGCCGATCCCGATTAGGAAGAGGCAAGCATAGATGATCCAGAGCGGCCCATGCAGCCAGGACAGCAAGGCGAGGATCGCCGCCGCCGCGGCATTCAGGCTTGTCGCGCTGACCGCGATCCGCTGGTGGTCGTGCCGGTCGACGTACTGCCCGGCCGGCAGCGCAAGGACGACATTCGGGATGATCTGAACCAGTCCGACCAGCCCCAGCGCGAGCGCCGAATCGGTGCGCAGGTAGAGCTCGTAGCCCACGATCACGCTCAGGATCGAGCGCGAGAGCGACCCGAGGAAGTTGCCGGACACGAAGAGCCGGAAGTCGAGGTGGCGAAGCGCAGCGTACGCATCGTGACGCTCGTCGCCAGGATGAGCGGAACCACTATGTGACACGAGAACTCTCGATCGCGGACAGGAGAACGGCAGACGAGCGCGGCATCCCGACGCACACGACCTCGGCGTCCGGTCGATCGGGGTTCACAACCTCATGATCCTACCCGCAATCGCGCCGAGCGGAAAGGGGCCGCGCTGGAACGGAACATGCTACCGGGAGTGCAGGAATCCATCATCAGCGAAAGGCGTTTCGTGCATCTACCGGTCCCGCACCATCTCCTCCCACTGCTCGCGGTCGCGCTGGTGCTTCCATTCCATCTCGCTCCGACCGTCGACGGAGATGCCGAGATGCCAGTGACCGTTCTCTCCTGCGAACGCGATCCCGGCAACATAGAAGGCCCGCAAGCGCGCGAACCCGGGAGCCTGGAGCGCGACTACGGATGTCATCCAGCCGCCAACGTGGGCGTGACGGCTTTCAATCGCGATCTGAGCTATCAGGAGCGGTGCGACACCGATGCGAAGGGGCGATGCGTCCTCACCGCACCCAGCGGTCCCAAGGTCGATATCGAGCTCGCCGTTCACACGGCGATGCTTCCGCCCGGGGAAGCACCCCGCGAGCCGATCGTCTCCTCTCGCAACTACACTGAGTTCCGGGGCGCTACGATCGTGGTCCTGCCGGACGACGAGGCGGCGACACCGTCCACACGCCAGACGCTGACGGTGAACCTGACCGGGTGCGGCGGCGCTGCCTGTACCGATCGGGATGTGCTGGTGCAAGCATCCCCGGCAGACATCAGCGCTCGCGATGCGGCCTGGTTCGCGCCGGATGACTCCGGGCTCGTCACCATCGATATCGGCCAGATGCCGGGAGCAATCGACCTGATGCTCAGCATCGATGGAAAGCCGGACCTGACCTGCGTTGACGATGCGAGCGGCGCGGCGATCTCCGCCCAATGGCTGGACGAACGGGAGGGGACGTTCTCCCGGATCGAGCGAACGCCGGGATCGAGCATCACCTGTGCGGTGGAAATGGGCCCCGCCGGATAACACACGGGCGGGCAAAGGCCGTCCCGAGCGCGCCTCGTCGCGTGATCAGGATGCCTTCGCCGTCACCAGTTACACCCACCCAGCGACCAGCGCCTCGTCGCTCTTGTCCACGCGGGAGAACGTCGGCAGTCCAGGCCGGAGACCCGAACGGAGACCTCAGCGCAGGGCGCGATCCGCACGCCGCCGCATCTTCCCCACCGCCGCGTCGAGCGTCGAGGCGAACGCGCTGCGTTCCTTCTGGCCGAACGCGGACGGGCCGCCCGTCGCAATCCCCACGCTCCGCAGGTGCGCGTTCAGGTCCCGCGCCGCCAGCGCATCGCCGATCCGCGTCGGACTGTAGGCCTTGCCCCGGAAGTCCAGGGCGTCCACGCCCTTGTCGATCGCCCGCGCCGCGAGCGGGATATCCGCCGTCAACACGAGATCGCCGGGTTCGGCCTGCTCGGCGATCCAGTCATCGGCGGCATCCGGCGTGCCCGGCACCACCTGCAGCCGCGCATCAAGGCCGGGCAGCGCCGGGATGGCGATCGGCCCGTTCGCGACCACCTTCAGCGGCACGCGATACCGCGCCGCCACCCGGAAGACATACTCCTTCACCGGGCATGCATCGGCATCGAGATAGATCGTCCCCGTCGCCGGTCGTTCATCCTGCGTGGTCCCATCGGCCTGCGCCACTCGCTCGCTCCTCCTGCATCGCACCCGTGCATCGATCCTGTCCGCTCCACGATACGGCAGACAGCCGGAAGCGAACACGGGCGAACGATCAGGAATCGGCGGCCTCCTGCGCGATCGCCTCGTCCATCGCGACCAGTTCCGGCGGCAGCGGCTCGCTCCAAACCCGCACCCGCTCGATCACGGGGATCGCGGCCGTGATCGGCAACGCGAGCAACGTCCCGAGGATTCCGAGCAACGGACCACCGACAAGAATGCCGAGCAGGATGCTGATCGAGGAGACCTGCAACGAATTGCCGAAGACACGCGGCACCAGCACGTAGTTCTCGACTTGCTGGTAAATGATGTAGGCGGCCAGCATGATGATCGCCGTCTCCCATGAGATGGTCGCCGCCAGGATCAGGGCAGGCACGGTTGCTACCGGCACCCCGACGATCGGCACCGCATCGAGCATGGCGGCCAGCACCGCCAGCAGGATCGGCTGGGGCACGCCGAGCACCGTCATCAGCGCGAAGACGAAGATCCCGAAGAGCGCCGAGGTGATGATCTGGCCGCGCAGGTAGCCGCTCACCACCTGCAGGATGTCCGGGAACGCGCGGCGCATGCGATAGTGCAGGGTCGGCGCGATATAGCGCGAGAGGTAGTGCCAGCTGCGCTCGCCCTCCAGCAACAGGTAGATCGTCAGGATCAGCACGAAGAGTGTGTTCGTGATACCGCCAGCGACACTGGTGCTGACCGGGAGGAAACTGTGCCAGGGAAGGGAGGCCCCGCTGATCTGCGGCGGGTTGTCGCGCAATTCCTGCACGCGCTGGTCGATGGCTGGGTAGCGATCGAGGACGCGCTGGAAGCGATCAGCGTAGTCCCCGAAGTTATCGATCAGGTTCTGCACTTGGTCGATCAGGGGCGGCACGATCAGCGCGAAGACGCCGACGATCGCCGCGACCACGAGCAACATGACGGTCGCGACCGAGGCAACGTAGGGCACGCCGCGCTGGGTGAGCTTCAGCACAGCGGGTAGCAAAGCCATCGCCAGGAAGAGCGCGACGAAAACGAGCAGGAAGATCTCCCAGACCTGAAGCAGCACCCAGATCGCGAAGATCGCCAGCACCACACGCAGGATCGTCCGCCACGGGATCTCCAACCGGGTGACGACCTTCTGGGAGGCCGGGGTAGGACCCGGTCGGCCGACGATGGGCGTGACAACGGGCAGTTCCTCGTCGTCGGCGTCGGATGCCGGCGCGCGAGCGACTTCGTCGGCGAGCTCACTCGTCTCCTCCGTGCCAGGATGCCCCCGACCCTGGTCATCCTGATCGCGATCACGGTTCTGGTCGCTCATGGTTGCGTCGTCCCTGCTGCGGCAAGGCAGCCTCTGCGATGGCGAGGCGCGTGCCGGTCCAGCCCGTCGCGCGTGCAATCGCTATGCAAGAACGCCCCCGAACGCCCATCCCTGCACGCCTTGAGGAGTGTCCGTACAATGCATGCATCATGTATCGTTGGATGTCCGCGCTGCCCCAGAGACCGCGGCGGCGACCCACGGCCAGTCCGATCATCAGGAGACTCCATGCGCCGAATCGCCGTTCTCATCCTCACGTTCGCGGCCACGATGCTCGTCCCCACAGGTACGCTCGCCGGCGACGAGGAGCGGAACTGCGCGGCCTTCGCGACGCAGGCCGAGGCCCAGGCGTACTTCGATGCCCACGGCGGCTCGAAGACCAACAACGTCGACTCCCTCGACGCCGATCGCGACGGCACCGCCTGCGAGCACCTTTCGGGCACGTCCGGCACAAGCCCCGACGATTCGGGGACTCCGTGGCCCAGGATCGCGATCGTTGCCATCAGCATTGTCGCGGCAGGTGCCGGCGGCGCGGGCGTCTACCTCCTGTCGCGGAAGGCCTCGCAATCCGCAACGACCGCCGCACCGATTCGCCCTATCGCACCAATGCTCCCGGCCTTGCCGGATGTTCCCGACGACATCCCCTGCGATCCGCCCCCTCCCGGCTGGCCGACGGTAACGCCGGATCGCGCGCGAGAACTCGCCGCGATGTCGGACGCGGACTACCGGATCACCCCGGAGTGGACGCAGCGAGCGGAGGCAATCCTGATCGTGACCGGCAACCGGTGCCAGCTCTGCGGCGCAGACCTGATGCTTCTTGAGGATGTCCGCCGTCGCACGGACGAGCGCCGTGGAAACGAACTTCCCTGCGACCTGATCGTGTTGTGCGACCGATGCGCCGCCCAGCTCGGCATCGCATCGACCTGACCGAGCCCCACACATGCGGAATCGGGGTCGGAGCCGATGCTCGCCGGGTATCACGAGCGACGGGCACGCCCCTCGCCAGTCACGATCCGATTGTGTTCCAGTGCGATCCCGACCCAGGAGGAGAGGGCTTCATCATCGCCAAGCACCGCCGAAGAGACCGCGATCCAGCCGGGTCCCATGTCCCGCCCCGCCCCCATTTCAGCCTGGGCTGCTCCGGCCTGGCAAAGCAGATCCGCATGGCGGTTGGGATCGACGCGAACCAGCAGACCGCCGTCCTTCTGCGCGCTGACGACCATCTTCTCGTTGACCATGAACGCCCGGCCACCGAACATCGACATCTCGCGCACCGCCGGCTCATCGGCAAGGGCACTGCGCAGGCGTCCGGTCAAGGCATCCTGCATCGGTGTCATCACAGCCTCCTGCCTCAGTCCTGGCGGGGAGGGCCGTAGGAAAGCCGATCGAAGATCAGGACACTCTCGCTGATCTTGCCGTCCCGGATGGTAAAGCATTCGGCGGCCGGTGCGGTCGAGGTCGCCGCAGTTTGCGGGTAGTAGAAGAGTGCGACACGATCACCGCCGGCGAACTCGGCGATATCGGCCACCCCGATGAGGGCGGGTGCGAATCCGGCGATGAACGTACGGTAGGCATCCTTACCGGTCAGGTCGATGCCAGGCGCACGACAGGTGATGTCGTCGGCAACCAGGGTCATGGCGAGCTCGACATCGCCACCCGTCCAAGCACGATGATAGGTCTTCACAATGTCATAGGCAGATGGTTGGGTCACGAGACGCTCCCTCATTCTGTCATCGGGTACGCCCAGGGTCGTTCAGCCTCCAAGCGGACGCCAGTCATCGGGTCCGGCATCTTCGCCGCCTCCCGCGACGGCCAGTCTGGGCAGGAAATGCGCCCACCCGTGAGCGTGCCCACGCACTTCGGGCTCGGGCAGGCCGGAGTGAATGAGTTCCACCCTCGTGCCATCGCCCGTCGCGGTGAGCCGGAATTCGACCGTCGATGCCCCGGCAGGCAGATCCTCGCTTCCCGCGAATCCCCAGGAGACGATCACGCGATGCGGGTAGTCGACCTGGAGGTAGTGCCCACGAACCGGATAGCCGGCGATATCGACCGCGAACCGGCCACCGGGCTGCGGATCGAGATCGGCATGCTGACCCATCCACGCCGTCATCCCGGCATTCGTGGTGAGATAGGCGAACACCGTCTCCGGCGGTGCGGCGATCTCGATGGAATCCCGGAACTCAGCCACGATCCTCCTCCTGCGCCTCGATGACGGCCTTGAGCGCCGACAGCCTGGCCGACCAGAAGTCGTCCAGATATGAGCGCACCGCCGCCAAGCCATCGATATTCACCGCGAACAGGTGGCGCGTACCCTCCCGCGTGCCGCTGGCCAGACCCGCCTTCTGCAGGACCCCGAGATGGTGAGACGTCGTCTGCTGCGAGAGTCCGACCTTCTCGGCGATGAAGCCGACCGGGAGCGGGTCCGAACGAATCACGCGCAGGATCGCGCGCCGGTTCCCGTCGGCAAGCGCGCGCAACGCCAGGTCGAGATCAGCAACAGGCTCGGCACCCATCCCAAATCCTCCTTTCCGCACAGCCCCACTATAGCACAAATATTCGTTTGTACTCATATCCATACGTGAATCATCGACTGATGGATGCTGCCTGATCTTCTGGATGGGCTGCCACCCGATTACCGCAAAATCCGTAACTGTTGCTACGAGCTAGCGATTGTGTCATGTAGGGGCGAACATGTCGGTCCGCATTCGCACCGACGGGTGGCACAGCCTCCTGGCTCGCGGGATGACTCCGGATCGAATGCGTCAGGCCGAGAGGGCCTCGATGATGCTCACCGCCGAGGAGTAGAGGCCTAGCGGCGGAACGATGTAAGCACCCTGGATCGCACCAGCCGCGCGGGCGTGCTGCAGGGACTCGATCGCGATGGCCACACCTTCGCGCCGGGCCTCCGGACCATTCCCGGCCAGTTCCATGCGACGAAGGATGGACGCCGGAATCCTCATGCCCGGCACGTTGGCATTGACGAACTCGGCATTCCGCGATGACGCCAGCGGGACGACCCCCATCAGGATCGGCAGATCGATCCCCTTCGCGGCGTCGAGGAACCGCAGGAGCGTCTCGTCGTCGTATACGGGCTGGGTCATGATGAAGTCCGCGCCCGCCTCCTTCTTGCGGAACAATCGATCGACCTCGTGGGGAAGATCGGCCGCCGCAGGTTCGACCCCCGTCCCGCACAGGAACGCCGTCGGCTGGTCCATTTCCTTCCCCGAAGGATCGATCCCGTGATTCAGCCCATCGACAATCCGGAGCAACGCCAGGCTGTCGACATCGAAGACCGGGCTCGAACTCGGGAAGGTGCCCATCTTCGGCGGATCGCCGGTGATCAGGACCAGGTTGCGGACACCGAGTGCGTGCGCCGCCATGAGATGGGATACCGTCCCCAGCAGGCTGCGATCGCGGCCGCAGACATGCAGCAACGCCTCGCAACCGAGCTCCTGTTGCAGGATGGAGGCGAAGGCCAGGTTGTCCATCCGCAGGCTGGCGCGCGCGCCGTCCGTCGTATTGATGACGGTCGCCCCACCATCGAGCACGCGCCGCGCGGCGATAATCGCCTTCCGGTAGTCGATCGAGCTGGGCGGATTGATTTCCACGCTCGTCACGAACGTTCGCCCCAACTGGGACGCGAATGCCCCGCCGCGTGGCGATTCCGCCGCTGACGAATGTCGGCCTCCTTCGGCACTGGATGCGTTGCCCTCGGCCGGACCGGACCGTGCGGGGAAGGTGATGGATGATGTCTGCGCGTCGCTCATCCGGATGGCGCCTGAGAGCGCGCGGGTATGCTCGATCGTCGTGCCGCAGCAGCTTCCCAGGATGTCGATACCGAGCTTCAGGAACCGCCGGCCGTACGTGGCGAAGGCATCGGGGCTCGACGTCTGAATGTACCGGCCATCGGTTTGCCGCCACGGACCGATCGCAGGCTGGGCAACGAGCCGCTTGCGCGGGAATTTCTCGCGGAGATGACGCATGAACGGATACATCCCGCCCGGAGCCAGCCCGCAGTTCAGGCCGAAGACACCCGCGCCCAATTCGAACGCTTCCGCCGCCGCCCGATCAAGCCATTCGGCCACCTCGCCGTCATGCGGGGTCGTGACGCGATACTGCGCGACGATCGGAATGTCCGGCGCTTCCAGCCGGGCAGCGGTCAGGGCGGACCGCATCGCCTCGTGCGATTCGAACGACTCGAAGGTCAGGAGATCAACCCGTTCGTCACGCAGGAACGCGATCTGCTCGCGATACGCTTCCGGACCGATATCGTCCCCGTCGGCCCCGGACACCGCGACCGGACCGATCGACCCCGCCACCAGCACCCGTTCGTCAGACGCCTCACGGGCAAGCGAAACCCCGGCAGCGATCAGGTCCCGCAGGGGAACATCGATCCCGTGACGCCGCAGGGCAGGGCCGTTTGCCGCAAAGGTGTTCGCGGTCAGGATAGCGCACCCAGCCCGCACGTTCTCCACGTGGATCGCCTTGACCAATGACGGGTTGGTCGTGTTGACCGCTTCGAACAACGAGTCCGGCAAGGTTCCCGCGTGCTCGAGCGCCGTTCCCATCGGCCCGTCGAAGAGCACGCGGTGCGTGGCAAGGCGTTGGGAAAGGATCGACGTTTCGAACTGCCTCGACATCCAACACTCCAGCAGATAGGCCACCCGGTCGGCTCCATGCTTCCGGGGAGGATAACGCGCTACACACGCCGGACGTCCCAGGGAACAGCTAGCGCCTGTCCCGAGCAACGCGAAGGATGCCGCATTCACCCCTCCGGGAGGTTCCCCCACACCTCGACCGGGATCCCATCGCGCTCGCCACGCCAGACCGGCATCTCGCAGGCTCGGTAGAGCAGGTTCTTCCAGAGCTGGGCGTTCGTGAATGTCTCCTCGTCGGCGCTGAAGATCTCGAAGACCGAACGCGCCGCCACCAGGATCAGCTTCTCCTTCGCCCGGCTCAACGCCACCGTCAACCGGCGCGGATCGAGCAGGAAATCGCCGTTCGCCAGCAGGTACCCGCGATCGCTCTCCGTCGCCCCGATCACGATCACGCGCCGCTCGTCGCCCTGGAACCGCTCCACGGTGTCGACGGCGGAAAAGCGGATCGCTCCCGTCTCCTCGTCGCGCACGGTCAGCGCCGGGACCGCCTCCTGCAACGCCGCGCGCTGCGCCCGGTGCGGCACCACCACGCCCATCCCGCTCACCGCGTCGAGATTGTAGCCGTCGCGGTCCGCGAGCGCTTCGAGAATCGGCGCAATCAACGCCTGTTCGAACGGGTTCCGCCGCTGGCTCCGGTCCTCGCCGTGGACGATCACCGTCAGCGGCTGTTCCGGATCGAGCGCCGCCCGCACGAACTCCTCCGGCGCCGGATGCTTCGGTGCTGGCAACTGCTTGTCGCGCCGGGAGAAATACGGGATGCCATCGTGCCGGTAGATCTGGTCACGGAGGAACTCGGCCATCACCGCATGCAGCCGGAAACTCTCGGCAAAGCGCACGATCGGCGGTTCCAGCGCCAGCAACGCGAGGAAGAGCGAATCGAAGGCCCGGAACTGCCGGAACGACCGCCGCACCTCGCGATCCCAGTCGTTCTTCACAATTGGGGGCATCTGCCGGTGATCGCCCACCACGATCAGCCGCCCGTGCAGGTGCAGAGGCAGCGTCGCCATCACCGCCTCCGGGATGTTCATCTGCGACGCCTCGTCCAGCACCACGAGATCGAAGAGCCCATGCCCGAAGAGGCCACCCTTCTTGAACTTCTGCTCCACGATGCGATAGAGCCCACCCGGCGTCGCGCCCACCGCGCACCAGCGCGAGGCCGGCGACGCGATCCGGTTCCACGCCGCCACGCCCTTCTTCGGCAACGGCGAAATCGCCTCGGGCAACCCCTCGTCCGGACGCGGCCCGTGCCGGAAGAGCGGCACCTCCAGCAGGCGATCGTCGAAGAAGGTGCGCCAGATCTCCGGCTGTTCTGCCGCGAGCTGCCGCAATTTCTCCTGCACGCCCAAGACGTTCTCCAGCAGCACGTTCGTCGCCGCGTGCGTCTTGCACGACACCGCCACCCGGCAATCGATCCCCGCCGCCATTGCCCCCTGGATGCGGGCGAAGATGGCGAAGGCCGTCGAATAGCTCTTGCCAGTGCCGGGCGGCCCCTGCACCATCAGCAGCGGATCGCCGCCGTGCCCACCGATGTAGTCGCGCTTGCCCGGCTCGAAATCGTGGAGCGCACCCGCCGCGTACAGGGCGTCCAGTCCGGCCAGGAAGCGTGCCTGCCCCGCTGCTGCCGCTTCGGGCCAGATCACCGGCGGCAGCGCCTCTCCGGCAAGATGAGCGTAGATCGCGTTCTCGCCACCCGCGACCAATCCCTCCGTCACCTTCGCCAGCCAGGCCCCGTAGAAATTGTTCGGGTCGGGATCGAGCGAGAAGGTCTCTCCATCATCGATCGCGACAGCATGTCCGCCAAAGCTGTAGCCGCGCTCCGATTTGCCGCCAAATTGCTTGAGCAGGCCGATCTCCGCGATGGCGGCGGTCGCCTGGCCGTCCTCGTCCCGCGCCACCTCCAGCCGCTGGAGCTCGACCCGCATCCGGTAGAGCAGGCTTTTCGGCGTGGGCGTGTAGGGGGTCTTGTCCTTGTCGGGCCGCGAATCGACCTCCCAGCGCGACGCAAGGACCAGCCGCTCCCCCGGCTTGATCGAGGAGAGCGTTAGCGCCTCGTCGAGGTCGCAGGCGACATCCCGCACCTCCACCCGCATCCGGAGAACGATCCCCTCGGGATCGCGCTTCGTCTCCGCCTTCTGCGCGTCCGTCAGTTTCACCGGCTCGCCGGGATGTGCGGCACGGAAGGCATCCCGATACTGCTCGTCCAACCGTTCCCGGCGCGCGAACTCCCGGTACCGGGCCAGCATCTCCGGGTCCTGATCCTCGTCGCGAAAGGAGACGACCAGAGCCTCGCCATCCAGCACGCGCTCCTCAGGCGACTTGTTGCGCGCGCCCTTCCACGCCGCCAGTTCGACATGCCGCTCGATCGTGAGGAACTCGTCCAGCGCCTCGGCCAGCGTGGACGCCTTCGCCGTGAACGCCGCCAGGTCGGGCAACGCGAAGGGCGTCTGCGTCGTCTGCCGGTTCCCACGGATGTCCCCGGCAATCCACTCCATCGCCTCCAGCCGCCGCGCCGCGAACCCGAGTAGGGATTCGCGGGTTGCCGCGCGGTACGGCTTCAGGGATTCGTCGTCCGGCAGCTCGCCCCAGGCGGCATGAACGTATTCCAGCGGGATCTGGCTGTCGAACCGTGCCTTGCTCGTGTACCAGGTGTGGCCGCGCACGTCGTCCCTGGCCAGCGCGTCCCCGTCCAGTTGCGCGCGATAATCGAAGAGGCGCTCGCGGAAAATCGTCCGGTATGGGTCCGGCTCGTCCCAGTCGAACCCCAGCAACGCCGCGACGGACTGCAACGACTGGCAGACCATCGGGTAGTTCTTCTGCGCCTTGATCTCGCGGTCGAGGTAGCTCACCAGCGGCGAATCGAAAGCCGCCGTCTGCGTCACGAAGTCGTAGAGCGCCGTCGCTCCCAGCACGTCGGTCGCATGGCGTCCCAATGCCTCCAGCAACACGTTCTGCGCAAAGGCGTTGAAGAAGATCAGATGGACCGGCGCGGAGGGAACACCCTGGACGTTCGGCAATGGATCGGCGACCTCGACTACCGCGCGGAGGATCGCATCGATCCAGTCCAGCAGCAAGTCTTGCTCCACCCCGGCATCGTGCGGCTGCCGTTCGGCGAGACGGACGATGCTCCGGCGACGGTCGGGCATCGTCGCGCCGTCCTTCGCCCCCACCACCAATGCCCCAAGCATGGCGACACGGTCGTTCAGGTAATCGTGCTGGGCATCGAGATAGACGCGGACGAGGTTCGGATTGTGCTCGGCATCGACGCAGGGCAGCGAGCTGTAGCCGGTATTCGGGATGTCCGAAACCGCGTCGATGTCGTCCCCGACCCAGGCACGATAACGCCGGGCGCGGAAGATCAGTTCGTCGAGATTCGGTCCCACCGGCCAGGTCGCCGCCAGCCGCCGGGTCAGCACCGCCGTCTCCGGACGTGGTCGCAATACCGTGTGCGGAACGGTCTCGCCATCGACCTGGATCGTGCCCTTGTGCTCCAGGTCCTTCAGCCGCGCCAGCTCCCGGACCGTCGTGACATCGGCCGCGCGAAGGGCGCTCTTCTCTCCCGCACTGATGTGGGGGATCAACGAGAGATCGTCGGCCTCCGCGCACTGCTTCATGCAGAAGGCGTTGTAGGCGCACCCGTCGCAGATCGTTCCGAGATGGAAGGGCAGGTCGTCGAACGGCGTCGCCAGCACCCGGCTCGCGGTCGACTGCTCGCCCAGGACGAGCTCGTTCGCCGCCCCGAGGTACGCATCGACATCCGCGATGCGCTCCAGCAGGCCGCTCGTCGCCCCGAACATCCGCCCGGCATCCTCGCGCTGGGCCTGCTGCTGCTCGGTCAGGGCTGCTTCCGGATCGTCTTCCCCTGCCGGCGCAGGACCGCGGTAGAGGATCGCCAGGTCGATCGGCGCGTGCCGGATCCCGGCGTCGTGCAGCACGGCCGACAGCATCCGGTGGTAGAAGGCCACCTGCAGCCGGTGCTCGACCTTGGCCGCCGTGGACGACTTCATGTCCGCGATCAGGATGTGGAGGCGACCTTCCAGGTCCCGCTCCAGCCGCAGCAGGTCGAGATCGCCACGCAGGCTCCATCGCCCGACTACCGCCTCCACGCGCGGCTGCAACACCACAACCACCTCGCCCGGCGGCAACACCCGGGCAAGCTCCACCACCGTCTCGTTGTCGTTGGCCAGACCCGATACCTGCCGGTCCTCCGGGGAGCAGCGGTGCAAGGGAAAGCACATCTTGATATCGCGTTCGGTCGCCAACTCGAACGCCCGTCCCGACTGCGTCAGCAGCGGCGGGATCGTCTGCACGGCCACTCCGGCATCGCGCATGAAACGGGAATGCCCGGTCCGCTCGGCCAGATGCAGGCGGAGGTAGCGCTGGCACTGCCCGAGGCGAATGAACTGGGCGACATCGGTAGGCGCGACGGCATACGGTCCCGGCGCGTCGTGGGGAATGATGGGAATCACGGGCGGCATGCGGTCCATCCGATGGGTGACAGGAACGATGGTGCTGGGATCGCGGACTGGTCCATGTCCGGATGATGCCCGAAATCTCCCGGCGATGTCGACCTTCCGGGATTCGTCTTTATTTGAGAATAATTCTCATGTAAAATATGGTGAGGATACGGTCACGCATGTGCCCCCAGGTTCGCACCCTCCTGCTACGGAAAGATGCCGATGAGTTCCCCGACCCCTGCCGTCACGCCTTTACCCCTCGTCCCGCATCCGAACGACCCCCCGTTCACTGCACCAGAGCACGGCCCGGAACCCCACGATCGCACGCTGGGCGCGCGCCTGAACTGGCTTCGCGCGGGAGTGCTTGGCGCGAACGACGGCATCGTCTCGGTCGCGGGCGTGGTGGTCGGCGTCGCCGGGGCAACATCGTCGCTGCGGGAGATCTTCACCGCCGGCGTCGCGGCGACCGTTGCCGGGGCCTTCTCGATGGCGGGCGGCGAGTATGTCTCGGTCAGCACCCAGCGCGACACGGAAACCGCCGCGCTGGCGAAGGAGTGCTGGGAACTGGCGACCATTCCGGAGGAGGAAGAGCGCGAACTCGCACGCCTCTACGAGGAGCGAGGTCTCTCGCCGCACCTGGCGGCGCAGGTCGCGCGAGAACTGACCCAGGAGGACGCCCTGAAGGCCCACGCGGAGATGGAGCTGGGCATCGACTCGGAGGAGTTGACGAATCCGTGGGCGGCGGCGCTCAGTTCGTTCGTCGCCTTCACGGTCGGCGCGGCGCTGCCCCTGCTGGCGATGGCAATTCCCCTGGACGACGAGCGCGTGCTCTTCAGCGTGATCGCCGTGGCGATCGGACTCTTCCTCACCGGCTACGTCAGTGCGAAGCTCGGCGGCGCCCCGGCGCGTCCGGCGGTACTGAGGAACGTCGGGATGGGCGTGCTGACGATGCTGGTGACCTGGGGAATCGGAAAGCTGCTCGGCACGACCATCGGAGGATGATTCAACTCCGCATGGAATCGAGACTTCAGCGTATGATTCTGCGGTTCGCGCATCCGGTTCTGGATGCGTTGCGCCGGGTTCTTGCCATCGTCACAGCATCGGTCCTGCCTGCGTTCACCCACCGACCACGGTCTGCCCGCAGACAGGCTCACTTCGGAGTCTGATTCCATGCACGGACTGGAAACGGCGATGATCGATCTCATCCGCTCATGGTTTGATGCCGTGGGCTGGTGGGGAGTCGTCCTGGCGATGACGATCGAAAGCGCCTGCATCCCCCTCCCCTCCGAGATCACCATGCCCCTCGCCGGCTGGCTGCTCGTCGCCGAGCACCACCTCGGCTGGCAGGGCGTTGTCCTCGCCGGGTTCTGGGGGGCGGTCGGCAACCTCGTGGGCTCCCTGATCGCCTATTACCTCGGCATGGTCGCCGGACGCCCGCTGATCGAGCGTTACGGCAAGTGGGTGTTGCTCACGAAGAAGGACATCGACCGGGCGGAAGGGTTCTTCCAGCGTTGGGGGGAGTGGGCGGTCTTCCTCTCGCGGTTGTTGCCGGTGGTGCGCACGTTCATCTCGATCCCGGCGGGCATCGCCGAGATGAACCTGGTGCGGTTCTCGGTGTTGACCTTCGTCGGGTCGTTCCTGTGGTCGGTGCCGTTGGCGGCGGTGGGCTACAAGTGGGGACCGAACTGGGAGGATTTCCGGGAGCGCATTCGCATCCTGGACTATCCGATCGCCGGACTGATCCTGCTGGTGATCGCCTGGTTCGTCTGGCACCGCCTCCGCGAAATCCGCGCCGAGCAACACCCACCCTCCAGCGGCATCTAGCATCTAGACCGTCCTGAGGTATCGATCGTCCCGGAACGCTTCGTCAGGAACGTTCCGGGACGATCATTCATGTAGGCACGCATCAGGCAACTGCGGACAATGCCGCAAACTCCGCTTCACCGACGTGCCGGTTGCGCCCGGCGGCCTTGGCCGCCAACAACGCCGCATCCGCCCGCGCCATCGCCTCGGCGAGCATGCCAGTATCACGCACGCTCGCCGACCCGACGCTGATCGTCACCGGGATCGTGGCTGCGCACTTCCGCAACGACTCCACGCGCTCCACGATCGGGGCATTGGGCGTTTCGGACAGGAAGATCGTGAACTCGTCGCCCCCGAACCGGCCGATGCAGGCATCCGGGCCGAACATCTCGCGCAATGCCCTGGCAAGCTCCACCAGCACGCGATCCCCTTCGGCATGCCCATGCATGTCATTGGTGCGCTTGAAGTAGTCCACATCGAGATAGAGCACGATTGGATCGCGGAATCGCTATGCCGCGAGCGCATGCCCCGCATCATCCAGCCAGGCGCGGCGGTTGAGCAGGCCGGTCAACGCATCCGTCCGGCTCTGCACCTGCAGCCGGTCGATCAGGTCGAAATAGCTCCGCTTCATCCGGATCAACGCGCCGTAGAGAATTGTGGTGGTCACGAGCATCAGGGCCGTGAACCGGATGAACAGGCTCGTCTGCTGGGGCACCGATGCCGGTTCCAGGCTGGCGAACATCAGGATCGGCACCATCACCACCGCCCACGACACGATCACCTGCCAGTAGCGAAGGCTGAAACTGGCCACGAACAGGGCGATGATCATCGCGGTCGGCAGCACGGCCGGCCCCCGCGATGCGTCAGCCATACCTCCCACGATGCCAGGGCGGTGGCGATCCCGGCGAACCCGACCAGGCATACCGCGACCGGCACCAGCCGCAGACGCCGCGCGCACACCCGGCTCAGCCAGGCAAGCACGAAGAGCATCGCCACGCCGCCCAACGCCAGCGCCGTCTGCCACCACAGGAGGACATCGGCCCGCCGGATCACCCCGAACACTGGCAAGCTCCCCACAGCCGCCGCCAGCGTCAGCGGGACGGCCCCGGCTGCGTATCGCTGCAGAGTGAACTCGTCGAAGGCCGTCACGTCGATCGCATGTCCTGTAGTCTCGATCCGCTTGCCGTCCACCACGCTATACGCAAAATTATCTTATATGTATACCATACATAATCACAAAACGACGTTATTCCAACCCCGAACGCGAGACGAATGCCCGATCTTCGACACCGTGATCCGATCGGGGCATGTGCTGTGGCGGACGAAAGACGGTGCGAATCCTGCGTCCAGTCATCGACAGACGCACGAACGGTTCGCGCGCCAACACGACGATCAGCGATACGGTGCATCGACCGACAAAAGGGGGTCCCGACATGGCGAAATGGTTCGCGGCATTCTCGCGAAAAGCATCGGCGTTCGCGGGGCACTACCTGGCTTTCGTCGTAGCGGTTGCCTTCGTTGCGGTGTGGGCCGTTTCCGGACCATTCTTCGGGTTCTCCGAGACGTGGCAGCTGGTCATCAATACCAGCACCACCATCATCACCTTCCTGATGGTCTTCCTCGTCCAGAGCACCCAGAACCGCGATTCCGAGGCCATGCACATCAAGCTCGACGAGATCATCTCGGCGCTCAAGGAGACGAACGATCGCGTGCTGGACGCGGAGGACCAGACCGAGGACGATCTGGACGAGGAGAAGCAACGGTACGAAGCCAAAGCCAGCGATACCGCGGCGCTGTCACGTCCATAGCCAGGCCGACGTAACGCTTACCGGTCTCCCTCGACTTCCTGCTGCAGCCGCTGGAAGAACCCTCGCATGTAGGCATGACGCTCCTCCGCCATCGCTCGGCCCGTCGCAGTCAGGAACCGGTCCGGAAGGTCCGCGAGCAGGAGCGCGAACTCGATGCTCGACGAATAGTCGGGACGTCTGCGCAGAGCAAGCAGCGTCTCCGTCGACACCGGACGACCGATCGATGCGGGCACCGGCGCGTAGACCTTCTGGCCGTGCATGCCGGCGATGCAATAGAGGCGCGCGATCCCCACCGCACCGAGACTGTCGATCTTGTCGGCATCGAACAGGATCTTTCCCTCCAGGGTCCGCGGTGAGGTTCCCCCAGTCGTCCGGTGCTCGCGGATCGCCTGCTGCACCGCGGGAATCAGGTGCCGGGGAAATCGCGTCCCCGCCAGCAGGTCTCCCGCCATCCCGGCGCCGATCGCCGCGTGGTCGCCCCCATCCCGCCGCTCGCGTTCCTGCCCGATGTCGTGGAGCGCCGTCGCGGCAAGGACGACAGCAAGCTCCCCACCCTCGTGCGCCTGGATGCGGCGGGCGATTGCCATCGTTCGCACGACGTGATCCAGATCATGTGCGGCGTCGGCGCCCCCTTCGGATGCAAGCGTGTCCGACGCCAGACCGACGAGCCATTGCTCCAGTGTCTCCGGCGACGGCTCTCCCGCACGATCCATCTCGCGAACTGGCGCCATTGAAAAAGATCCTTCCTCGTCCGCCCCTGCATCCAGCCATCGAGGCGTCTGCAGGGTAGCGACACATCACGAGGCGACCCTACCACACGCACCATATGGAGCCCGGAGGCCCCCGAAGGCATCCCCGACCTATACGGCATCCTCCGGGAAGGATGGCCGCGTGCGCCAGACCGGATTCGCCGCCTCGAACGCCATCGAGACGCGCAGCACCTCCGCCTCCGCCAATGCCCGCCCGACGAACTGGATGCCCACCGGCAACCCATCTGCCGTGAATCCGCATGGTACCGAGATCGCCGGCAGCACCGTCGCCGAGATATGCCAACTCGCGCGCATCCAGCCGAGATAGTCCGGCTGCGGCACGCCCGCTACCTCGCGCGGCCAGGTCCAGTCCACCGGGAAGGGCGGGATCAGCACCGCCGGGGTCGCCAGGATGTCGATCTGCTCGAAGAGCGCCGCCGTCCGCACGTGCAGCTGCGTCCGCGCCAGCAATGCGCGGTGAATATCCGTCGCGGTCAGGTCAATTCCCCACGACACGTTATTTCGCACGTTCTCGCTCAGCAGCGACGGGTCCTTGCGATAGATGTCGCCATAGGACTGCGCCATCTCCCACGCCCGCAGGATGCGGAACGATTCCTCCGCGCCGTCGAGGTCCGGTTCCAGGTCCTGGACCGCCGCGCCAAGGCCCTCCAGCGCCGGGCGTCCCTGCGCCTCCAACACATCCGTCACGGTGGGATCGACGGGCAATCCGCCCAGATCGCGCGACCACCCCACACGCAGCCCCTTCAGGGAGCGCGCCGGTTCCTCGTGCGCGATGGCGATGAACTCGCTGCCATCACCGGGCAGGGAGACCGGATCGCGCGGATCGAACCCGGACAGCACCCCGGTGAGCAGGGCGCAATCGGCCACCGTCCGCCCCATCCCACCAACGACCGAGAGGTTCGACCAGCCGTTCAGGACCGGCACGCGGGAGACGCGACCCGGTGCTGGCCGCAATCCGACGACGTTGTTGAACGAGCCCGGATTCCGTAGCGAACCACCCATGTCGCTGCCGTCCGCGAGGCTGAGCAACCCACTCGCCAGCGCGGCGCCCGCCCCGCCGGACGAACCGCCCGCGCTCTTCGTGCGATCGTAGGGATTTCGCGTCGCGCCGAAGATCGGGTTGAAGGTGTGGGACCCCGCACCCATCTCCGGCACGTTCGTCTTCCCGAGCCGGATCGCCCCCGCCTGCCGCATCTTCACCGCCGGTTCCGCATCCTCTGCCGGCACGACATGCTCGTAGAGCTTGCTGCCCCAGGTCGTGCGCATGCCCTTCGTCGCCATCAGGTCCTTGTGCGCGATCACGAGTCCGTGCAACGGCCCCGGTTCTTCCCCACGCGCCAGCGCGTCATCGGCCGCCTGTGCCTGCTCGCGCGCTTCATCCGCATGCATCGTCACGATCGCGTTGATGTGCGGGTTGATGCGCTCGAGACGGGTGAGATACGCCTCCAGCAGGTCGCGCGCAGAGAGGCGCCGCTCCACCAGCAGACGCCATTGGTCCACCGCCGGCAGGTAGCAGAGATCGATCTCGTTCGCGGGTAGCTCGACGGATCGCGAAGACGACAGAATCATGACGGGAACCTCCGAACGGGCGGACGACGGATCGGTGCCGCCATTGTCCGCAACCGGGGCGTACTTGGCGAGGGGTGTTTCCTGAAACCGGCGCGCGTCTTGCGTAGCTGTCACGATGCCGCCGCGATGTCATGCCCGCATCGCGGCGAAATCGCGCGTGCTATGGTCAGCTTATGGCAACGAAGAATATCTACGTCTCAGACAATGACCTTTCCCTCTTCGACCAGGCAACGACGTTCGCAGGGAGCGCATCCGCTGCCGTCATCGCCGGGCTGCGGCTCTATGTGGCCGAACAGGAGAAGGCGAAGGAAATGGCAACCATGCACAGCATCAAAGTCGAAGTCCAGCATGGTGCCATCGTGACGACCCAGAGGTTTCGCGGACGCCGCCTGCGATATGAGATCCGGGATGGCCTCCGGGTCACCACGTATCACATCTACCTGACCGCCCATAACCAAATCGCGGTATAAACGATCCGGACTGGAACAAACGGTCATCCCCGGATGAGAACAGCCCGGTATGGAACGACTCGCGCACCTGGAATTCAGACTGGTGGTCGACCACAGACCGGTCCCTGCAGGTATTCCCGATGTCGAGTCGATGCGCGGCACGATCCCTGACGAAGTCGTGGATGCTTTGGGACAAACGCTGGCGCACCCCGGCGTCGAGGAGCTTGATACCTGACCTGGCCGGTCCCGCGTCGGTGAGGATACAACCAGCCTGCCAAACACCCCCTATCCTCGACGGAGTGACGGGCGAGTAACAAACACGCGATCAACGCCCGAAGAAGAATTCCCGGATCTCTTCCCGCGCCGGAACCTCCCGCTCGTCGAAGGCGCGCATCACCGGCTCCGGATCGTACGCCGCCGCATGGTGCGTCACCGTCCAACGCCCATCTCCCGCAATGTCGAGCACCGCGAACCGGGCAATTCCTTCCCCGCCGGTCCCCAGTGCGCCGGGATTGACGTAGCGCACACCGGACTCCCCCATCAAATCCATCGCCGGGTGATGATGCCCGAAGAAAAGCACGTCCGGAGTGTCCGGCGCCCCGATGCTCCCGGAAATCCCGAAGATGCCGTCCAGCGTCGCGGCGTCCGGATCGTCCACGACCGACACGAACGTCTCCCCGTCAGCAGCAAGTCCGTAGTGCTGCCACCGGACGCGCACGCCGGAAACCTCGTCGTCCAGCCGCCGCGGCCAGTCCTGCACCACCTCGCGAAACGACGGATCGGCATCGTTCACGGCGGCATGCGTCCACATCTGGTGCGCCCACTCGTCCGCCGACATCCATACCGGGCACGGCGTCGGCAGACCATTGGCGAAATAGGCATCGTGATTGCCCATCACGAACTGCATGCGCGGTTCGGACAGGAGCCGGGAAAGCGTCTCGGCCGGGAACGGGCCGATGCCGATCGCATCGCCGACATGCACGATCCGGTCGCAGCCGAGCGGCTCGATCGCCTCCAGCGCCACGTTCAGGGCCGGGAGATTGGCATGAACGTCGGTGATGACCGCGAGCCGGACGGAACCCGGACCGTCCCCGCGAGCAGAAGTTGCGTGCATTCCGAACCTCCCATAAGGACAACGCGGCGGAGCCGGTCGATGACTCCGCCGCGTTCGATTCGTCTCGGATCGTTTCGACGGCTTACCGGCCGCGCAGGCGATCCCACAGGCTGCGCTGGCCCGTCGATGGGTTCGGCCATTGCGGCCCGCCCTGCCCGCCACGAAGGCGGCGGAAGAATCCGGACCGCACGAACCCGAGGATCAGCAAGCCGATAAAGGCAATCCCCAGCACAGTCCTCGCCAGCGGCGGTAAGTCGAATTCGATCTGCTCGCCCGTCACGATGCTGTAGACGAGGATGCCTGCAACCACCGCACACAGCAGGAGCAGGAGAGTGCCGACGATATTCTCCCTGCCGAACACGGCGTCTCCCTCCCTGCCAGTCGAATCGTCCTACTGCCCGGCGTCCGCACCGAACATGCTGTCCGCCACCTGAAGCACGACATCCGTCGGATCGCCGCCCGCCCCGGAAGCCCCGCCGATGCGATACATCACGTTGTCTTTCGTCACGTAGAGCGCGACGTTCACCGTCCCGTCCTCATTGGTGGTCGTCAGCAGGCGGCTCTTGTCACCGAGCGCCGGCGCATCGGCCTCCTCATACCCATTGTTGACCAGAATGTCCGAGAAGAAGGTCAACGCCGACTGCGCCGACTCCGGCGAGTTGAACCCGTGAACGCTCACCACCACATTCGTGGTCGCGCCCGGATCGAGCACTGTGGGATCGGACGCGCTGAACGAGCGGCTGGCATTCCCGCTCCAGCCCCACTTGTCCAGGTTCTGCTCGGCCGTGCGATTGTCCCCCAATTGCCCGACAACTTCCGCTTCGGTCAGGTTGGAATCCTCGACCACGTCGAGGCCCGTCACCGGCAGCGTGGATGCCTCGGGCAGCAACGCAGCCAGCTGGTCCTGGGTCGGGCCGGACGATGCGCTCTGCTGGGTCGGCTGCGCCGTGGACGCCGTCGTCGGCGCGCCGGATACCTGGGTCTCGGTCGGCGCGGCTGTCGGCTGGGTTTCGGTCGTAGATGGCGTGCCCGACACATTCTGGGCCGCCGCGGTGGAGGTCTGCTGCATCTGCGCGACCTCGGCAGTCTGGGTCGGGGCCAGCAACTCGGCATCGGACGACTTGTCGTCCCAGAAGAGCAGGTAACCGAACACCGCCAATGCCCCGATCACGATCACGGCCAGCGCGGCGATGATCCCCCCTACCAGCTGGCGCTTCCGGCGCTGGGCGGGCGGCGCGAGATCGAGCGGACTGTAATCGTATTCGGTACGCGGCGGCGCGATGAATCCGCGCGATTCCGGCGTATCGGCATACCCCTGCTGGGGAACGGGCCCGCCCTGCGGATAGCCTTGGGCGGATGGCGGCATACCCTGGGGAACGCCCGGTGTGGATCGCGGTCGTTGTGGTCGTGGCTCCATGGATGGTAGGTCCAGGTCCTTTCTGGAACGGAGAGGAGAACGCAACAGCCACCGCAACGGTCAGCCGGGAGCGTCGTCATCGTGGAAGGCGGCGTGCTGCCGGCAACGCGGGCGCTCCAGTCGGCCAGTCACGGCCCAACGCGCCGTCAGTGGCGACGCAGGCCCGAAGACCGGTCGGGACACCCAATTCCCCGCGAGGCGCCATCACCAACCTGCAGAAACGTCCGAACGATGCGTCGGCGTGTCCGCGAGGAAGTATACCGATCCCGCGCGAAGGCCGTGAAACCTGTCCGGACACGCCCACTTCCAAAACGACTGGCATCGCCGCGCCGTTTCGGCCCAGTCCGGCAATCGGGCAACACGCCACCTTCGTCCCGGAACCACCGCTATCGGGAATGGAGCCGCTGGCGAGCATCCTCCGGCGCGATTCCTGCGGGCGTTCGATTGCCATGTTGGAATCCCCAGGCTCTTGCGACCGGCCCGAATTTGGCGTACGTACGCATGCTTCCTGGTGTCGCCGTGACCATGTGACAATCTGGAAAGCGTTTACGCCATGGCGAACGGACACTATCATCATTGGTATGCAATTGCAGAGTGGCCGGAACCGCCACGCTGCCCGTTGTGGATGCCCAGGAGTCGCGCACCGTGATCCAGTCGCCATCGTCCAGCCTCGCGCCCCAGCCCCTGGTGCGCTTCTACATGACCAGCGACCTGCGCGCGGCCACCGGCCTGACGCGCACGCATCTCGACTTCTACTTGCGCGAGGGGGTGATCGTGCCCACGGCGCGCACTGAAAGCGGCTATCTGCTCTTCGACGATACCGAGCTGGCCACCCTCCGCCAGGTGATCGCCTGGCGTGGTGAGGGCGTCGGCATCCGCGAGATCCGCGAACGCCTCGCCCGGCACGCCGCCTGATCCCAGGACCGTCCAGAAGGCCAACCGTCTCACCGCTTCTTCATGAACAGGCTTCTCGCGTGCAACACCGCCCCTTCCCGCTCCACCACCAGCGACCGACCGCCGAATGGGGTTCCCCCTTCGCCCCGGTCGTCGTGCGGCCGGAGGGCAGGACGAGTCGCCACCAGCACGCCGTCGATCCCATTCCGGTTGCGGCATCGGCGGCCGTCGTCCGCCCCGCTGCGATCTATCGCACGCTGGGCCTGCGCGACGATCCCTTCCCGCACCTGCCGGCCAATGAAATCGACGGCACGCTGCTCGTCCCTGCGATCGCGGATCAGGCCGCGACGCTCGCCGCCTGGATGACGGAGACGGATCGAGACGGCTCCCTCGCGATCGTCACCGGCCCGGCCCGGTCCGGCCGCTCGACACTGATGCATGCGGTCGAGCGCCGCAGCAGCCAGGCCTCGTCCAGTGGCCAGACTGTCGTCGTACCGGTCGATCTGGCGTCTTTCGACGGAACGGTGACGGATGGCCGCGTGCTCCGGGCCATCGTCACTGCGTTCGGCGCGGACCCGATCGGGCGCACCGGCATCGTCCTCGTGTCCCAGATACACGCCCTGGCGAAGGCCACCGCCGCCAATGGCCGCACACCGGTGCTCGTGCTCGATGGCGCGGACCTCGCTGGATCGCGTCTCGACATCCTGCGCTCGCTGCTTGGCGATGCAACCAGGACGCCTAATGGAAGCCCGTTGCGCATCGCCGTCACCGGCACACCGGACTTCCGCGACCGCATCCTTCGCCGTCCATCGCTTCGCGACCGGCTGGCGCTCAACATCCGGATCGCCCCGTTCACCGAACAGACGCTGAGCGCATGCATCCGTCAACGGCTCGCGGCCGTCAGCCTGGACGAAACAAGCGAGCATCGGCTGCTGGCGACATTCACCCCCGAGGCGGTGTCGGTCGTCACCGGTTGGTCGGCCGGGGTCATCGGCCCGGCAATCGAGCTGGCCGGGGAATGCGTGCTGGAGGCGATCGCACGCGGCACACACCTGATCGACCGGACACTCGCCTACGATGTCGCACGGGAGTTCACGGACCGCGCGCGGGAGGTTGCCCGCCACCAGGCGGCGTCACCCTTCATCGTCCCGGCAGTCCAGGCCCGGCTCGCACTCTCCCTTGCGGAGGAAGCGATCCCCGATGGATCAACGCCGTCGGAATCGTTGCCAGCGACAACACACGCACACCGGATGATGGGGGATCGATCGTGATGTCATCGAAACGAATGTCGCGAATTACCCGTCCGGACACCCGGTATGCCGGATCAGCCAGCGGGTATGCTGGAACCCGAACGGACGGGGCGCGCATGGACAACGGCACAATGGAATCGTGGATGGGAAGGCTGGCCGGACCTGCCGCCGAGCCTTCCCATCCGGGATTCGACGCCACCGCCATTCACGCCAATGAATGGCCGGCGCGGATTCGCCGGGTATCGCTCGTCATCTCGCAGTCTCTCGAGGAGGATGCAGGACCCGCCATGCACCCATTCCTGAACCCGGACACAGAAAAAGCCCGGTGCGCCAACACCGGACTTCTTCGAAGGTCTCTGGATTGGATGCTTTCCGAAACGCGATTGGACCGTCGCCAAACCGCCTGATCGCCGCCCGGAACCTGCAATACGCGCTGCTATCCCCGCCAAGGGAGGGTTTTGTGTACCCACGCGTTGCCTGCATTCTAGACACCCCCCAGTGGTGTGTCAAGAAGTCGCAAGCGTCCATGTCGTTGCTGTCTGGGATCGGTTCGGCATGAGCGCCGCCCGCCGATCCACCACCAGCGACGACCATCGTGACGATCTCGCCACGCCCGCGCCCGAGCCAAGCGGTTCTGGGAAGCCTCGTCGTACGCGAGCAACGGCCACGACGAAACGCCGTCGCACCGCAGCGAGCGAGGCAGCACAGGAGGTCACCGGAATCGTCGGCGACGCCTCGGCAAGCGTCAGCCGCTCCGGCGAGGATGTCCGCAAGCGCGGCTGGTACTGGCACTGGAACAGCATCGTCACCCAGTACGCTCCCCTGCTCGGGATGAAGGGCGTCGGCCTGCTCAATTCCTATACGGTCTGGACCGACCGGCGGGAGGAATCGCCGCACCGAGGCTACGCCTTCCCCTCCCAGCAGAGCGAGGCCGACTTCTACGGTGAGGACCGCGCCGAACTGATCACGATCAACAAGATCCTGGTGGCGCTGGACCTGATCGAGATCCGCAAGGAGATGGTGCTCCGCGTCGATGCCCAGGGCCGCCGCTGGAAGGTGCCGCACAACCTCTACCGGGTGAAGGACCACGGCGACGATGTGACCCTCACCACGCAGGACGTGATGCGTGTGATCGAGCTGGCAGACCGCGACCGCGCCGTCTACCGGTACCTGCGGCGTGTCTTCTCCACACGCTTCAGCCCGATCGACCACGCAAACGTCTGGCACCAGATCCTGGAGGAAGTCCGGCCAACCCCGGTCTGGCAGCGTCTCGCCGCTCGCGCCGAGAAGGAGGACCGCAAGGCCTCCGAACGCACGAAGGCCGGTCACGCCGCCCGCAAGGGGAACGTCGACCCGGCGCAGGATGACGTAACCGGGAGCGCGGTTTCCGAGGCCGGCAAGGGCGTTTTTTCTTTGCCCAACAACGGTGACAACGCGACATCCAAGGCGACAGGTGTCGCCAGTAACACCAGCACGAATAACGACAGCGGTACTGACGAGGACATCGTCGCGGATCGCCCCGCCGCAACCATTGTTGCATCCGCCAACAAAGGTTCGCACACCCAATCGGACACCGTTGATGAACCTGGCAACAATGGTTGGCCGCAAAATTACGCAAGCACGGTTGGCGATGGCAACACAGGTCGACAAACCACCGTTGCTCCTTCCAACACGACGTATCACCAATCCAAAACAACAACGACTGGGATCGATGCGCGTGATGAAATGATGGTTGGACGACGGGAACGTCCGGAAATAACCGATCGGTTCGGAACCCGCCAGGCCCCAGATACCTCCCGTGATGAGTCGATCGCCATCCAGCGTTTCGCCGAAGCCAACGATCGGCAACCAACGATGGCCGAGCGACGACATCTCCGCCAACTCGCGGAATTCGCGTCCCCTATCGTGGAACAGGACGATGGTGCTGCATGGTATCTGGTGGTATCCGCTATAGAGGAGGCGGTTTCGGCCGGGTCTTCGTTCGTGGCGCCGAAGCGAATCCGCGAGATTCTGGCTCGGTGGTCGCGCGATGGCGTGCCCGTTGAATACGCCGGGGCCGTACCCGAGGCGAGTGTCGTCGACGGTGAGTCAATGCGGCGATCCCGGGGTGTGGCAGGGGTGTCCGGGGGCGGTCACAGAGGGTTGTTGGTTGGTTCGGCGGCGGAGTCCGTGGATGGTGGGCCGGTCCTTCCGAACGGGCGCAAGGCGCGGGCTGTCTGGACAAATGCCTGCCGGGAGATTGCCGGGGCGCTCGGCGAGGCGGCGGCGGAAGGTCTCCTGGCCGGGACGGCCATCGCGGCCTACGATACCGGCGCAGTGACGATTCGTGTCCGCGACGAGGAGCAGGGAGCGGCCTTGCTCGGCGAGCACGCACCCCTGCTCGAGCGGGCGTTGCGGTCCCAGCTGCGCCGCCCCGTCCGGCTCGCGACGGTGCTTGCCGGAACGGCGGATGATGCGATGTCCTCCGCGCCGGCGGGATGCTCGCCGGAGTCGCGCGTACGGCGGGACGGCCCGTCCCGCCCCGAGCCAGTGACACTCGGTGTAATTCCGGTCTTCATGATCGACCGTTGCGGGCTGACCAATCGCCAGCTCTGGTCGATGGTGCTCCATGACCTGCGCGAACGTGGCGCGATTCCCGCCGCCGACATCGATGCCTGGCTGCGCGATGCAGCGCTCCTTGCGGCCGACGACAGCGATGGTATGGTGACCTTCCTGCTCGGCGTGCCGCACGTCCTCGCCCAGCGCCGGGTGGAGGCCCGGTTCCGTTCGGCCATCGCGGGGGCGCTGGCGACGCTCCTCGGTGACGAGGCGCTCGATGTCGGGATCGACGTGACCCTCCTGCGTGAGTGGCACGCGCGGGAGTCGGCTTGATTGCCCCGCCCTTTCCTCTCCGGATTGGGCCTGTCCCGCATGTGAAGGGACCACCATTCCAGGAGACTCTGATCGTAATCCGTGCGGATAATCGCATCTGGGCATCGATTATCCGCACGGATTGGCGGTGAGGGGTGGGGCAGGGGATTGGCGGTTGGGGAACCTTCGGGTACGGTGGAGTGGGACACCCTGCTATCACGCCGATTTCCGGCCGCGTCGTTTCCGGAGTGTCAGATGACCGACCCCCTGCCCGTGGTCCTCTCCTTTCGCACCAGCGACTTGCCCGCAGACCGGCGATTTCCGGCCTGGGCGGAGATTTCGGCGTCCACCCACACCATCACGCGCCACGCCTCCGATCTATCGGCTTTCTTCATGGATGTCATCGTCTGTGCCTTCGGGGATATCGGCCTCAGTCACGGACAGTTCTCGCAGCAGGTTTTTGCACGCTCACCCGAGCACATCCGGCGCGATCATCTCGACCACTTCGGGCTCTTCGCCCAGGGGCAAGGAACCCGCACGCTGGCCTTCGGGCCGGAAGGCAAAGAGTCCGTCGCGTATCCGGGCGACCTCGTCTTCTTCGACATGCACCAGCCGGGCGATTCGCTGGCAACCGATGGCGGCAGCGGCACCATCTACCTGTCGCGTGATTGGGTGGAAGCAATGCTCCCCGCGGCCAGCCGGCAGCATGGGACGGTTCTGCGCGGGGCCCTACCCCGACTCGTCGCCGGGCACATCCATGCCGTCGGCAAGCGCCTGATGCACGAGGCTGAGTCCGGGATGCCGGCGGAGCCGGATATACCGGGCGCCAGCGCGGTCGATCGCCGCCTCGTCCACACCACGCGCGATCTGGCGCTGGCCTGCCTGCTCGATGCCTTCGCGAACCTGCCGGATGCGGCGGCCCGCGATGCCAACGCGGCTGGTGCTCTCTCCGCGCGGGACGATGCATTGCGCGCTGCGGTCGTGCGCCATATCGACGCGCACCTCACCGACCCGGCCCTCGACATCCCGACGCTCTGCGCCGCCTTCACGCTCTCGCGTTCGGCCCTGTACCGGCTCTTCTCCGCGCCGGGCGACGAGGGGATCGCCCGCCTCATCAAGCGCCGCCGCCTGGCGCGCATTCGCGCCGTCATCCTTGCCGGTCACGACCGGCGGACGCTTGCGGAGATCGCGGCCGACTACGGGTTCCGCACGGCAGCGCACTTCAGCCGGGAGTTCCGCTCCGTCTTCGGGTATCCGCCCGGAGAGCTGCGTCATTTCGGCGAAACCCGCGTGCTGGACCAGGCGAAGCGGACGCCGTGGCTCGATACGATCTTTTCCACGTTCGGCGACCTCTGAACGATCGCTCCCGACGTAGGCCGAATGGACGCCCCACTGGGACGCGTGGACAACGACACGACGGCGGCGGCTCGCTACCGTAGGGGCAGGCGAGCGGCGGGTCGATCAGCAAGTCGCCGTCTTTGCGTGGGCAACGATGCGCGTCGCCCGGTTGCCGAATCCCTGTGGAAGGACCGGTCATGTCCCCCGAACCAGCCTCATCCCAATCCCGCCTTCCCCGCCGTCGCGTGCTGCAGGCCGGTGCGAGCGTCGCCGTCGCGATGGGCGGAGCGCCGCTGGTGATTGCTTCCGCAGCACCGGATGCGTCTCCGAAGGCCTCACCGGATGCGTCTCCGGCTGTTCAGGACCATGCCGCCATCATACGGTCGGGTGATGCCGTCCCTGCCCTGCAGGCATGCGAGGATGTGCTCGCCGCCGCGATGGCGAACTGGGACATCGCCGGTGGGCAACTGGCGATCGCGAAGGCCGGCAAGCTCGTCTATAGCCGCGGCTTCGGCCTTGCCAGCGTCGAGGACAACCAGCCGGTCGAGCGCACGAGCCGTTTCCGGATCGCCAGTTGCTCCAAGCCGTTCACCGGTGTCGGCATCCTCAAACTCGTCGACGAAGGCTCCCTGGCGCTCGATACGCCGGTCTTCCCCCTGCTCGCCTTGCAGGGACCGGCCAATGCGCCGTACGACCCCCGCCTCGACGCGATCACCGTGCAGGACCTGCTCGTGCATGCGGGAGGGTGGGACAGCGCCGGCACGGGCATGGATCCGCAGTATCTGCCGTGGCCGGCCCTTGCTTCGCATGTGCTGGGCGAGGCCGATCCTGCCAGCGCGGAGACAATCGTCCGCTACATGCTCAGCCAGCCGCTCGATTTCGATCCGGGCACGAAGAGCTCCTATTCCAACTTCGGTTTCAACGTCCTTGGCCGCGTCATCGAGCACGTTTCCGGACAGCCGTTCGAGGTCTGGACGGAGCAGAACATCCTTGCGCCAGCCGGGATCACGAGCATGGCCATCGGCGGCACGACCCTGGCCGAACGCATGCCGGACGAGGTTCGCTATTACGCCATGCCCGATCAGGGGAATCGCGCCAGCGTATACCCGAATGACGGCTTCGTACCGCAGGCCTACGGCTCCTACTACATCCGCGCGATGGATGCCCACGGCGGCTATATCGCGACCTGCGACGATCTCGTTCGCTTCATGTTCGCAATCGACGGGACGCGCGGGCCAGCTCTGCTGTCCCCGGAGATGGTGACGGCGATGGAGAGCACGCCACGCCCGGAACAGATCGGGCACGGCGCCGGGAATGCCAGCACATCGTTCGGGCTGGCCTGGGATGCCCCCGCCGTCGAAGGCGGTCACGAATGGGTGCATGCGGGCGCGCTGGAAGGCTCCAGCGTGGCGTGGACGTACCGCTCGCCGCAAGGAGTCGTCATCGCGTGGGTCGTCAATGCCATACCGACGGATTACGGAACCTTCTTCACGGACGTGATTCCGCCGATGAAGGATGCGATTGCCGAGATTGCCGCCTGGCCGGATACCGACCTCTTTGTGTGACAATCCGGATATCCGTAGATCGCATCTGGCAGCCGGATGATGGGGCCGCGAGCATGTCGGATGGACGATCTCCCTGGCCGTTCGATGCACTGAACCGGGAGTCCTGCGATGATTGCACACGTCAACCGCCGCCAGCTCGTCCATGCGGGCGCCGTCCCGCTGCTTGCCGGATTGGTTTTCCCGATCCCTGGCGCGGCTGCCCAGGGGAGCGCCGCGCCCGCTGCAACTCCGGCGGCGGGGTCGTTGGAAGACCGCATCCGGCCGTTGATCGAGCCGCTCATGGCGGATCTCTTCGCACCGGGTGTCGTGGTGCTGGTCCGCTCTGGCGGGGATGAGTTCTTCGAGGCATTCGGCACTCGCGAACTGGGTGCGCAGGAGCCGATCACCACGGACGATCACGTCCGCGTCGGCTCCAATACGAAGACGATGACTGGCACGATCATCCTCCAGCTCGTGCAGGAAGGCAGGCTTGCCCTCACGGATCCGGTCGCAACCTATCGCCCGGACGTGCCGAATGGCGAACACATCACCATTGCCCAACTGCTGGATATGACCAGCGGCCTGGCAAGCTACAGCGTCGATCCGGCGTTCAACCGCGTCCTGGACGACGACCCCGGCCGCACCTGGGATCCGGAGGAGCTTGTCGCGATCGGCCTTGCAAAGCCGCCCGTTTTCGCGCTGGGGGAAGGCTTCTTCTACTCGAACACGAACACCGTCTTGCTCGGGCTGATCGCGGAAGACCTTGGCGGCGGGCAGCTGTCCGATCTCATGCAGGAGCGCATCTTCGATTCGCTGAAGCTGGCGAATACACGCTTCCCTGCCGTCGACGACGCCTCGTTGCCCGAACCGCATCCTCACGGCTATCTCTACGGCAACAACGTCTCCACGATCCGCACGACCGCGTTACCGCGCTACCAGCAGGAGGAGGCGACCGCTGGAACGCTCCTGCCCAGCGATGTGACGGACCTGAATCCTTCCTGGGCATGGGCGGCCGGTGCGGCTATCTCGACGGCGGGTGACCTCGCGACGTACGTTGAGGCCCTGATCGGCGGCGGCCTGCTCGATGCGGACCTGCAAGCCGATCGGCTGGCGAGCCTGAAGGTGCCGCCCGGCTCCACCGATCCGAATGCGGCGAAGTATGGCTATGCGCTCGCCCAGTTCGGCCCGATGATGGGGCACGACGGCTCGTTGCCGGGCTACACCTCGTTCATGGGCCACGACCCAGCGACGGGCAATACGCTCATCGTCCTCGCCACGCTCCAGAGCGCACCGGACGGGAAGATGGTTGCCAACGAGATCGCCAAGGCGGTGATCCGCGTTTTGTAGCCGTCCGCATCAAGGTCGGGCGTGTCTCGCCGAAATGGGTGAGAAATGGATGCGATAATGGGTGAGGAGGTTGCCCTATGCATCCACGATCGCTCCCCAGCGCATCCGACATCGCCATCACGCCCCGGATGCTCCGCCTGATCGCGGAGATCGATGCCTTCCGCGCCGGTTGGCGAGCAAGTGCACCCCTGCCGGAGGAGCGCCTGCTCGCCCTTCGCCGCATCGCGACCATCCAGAGCATTGGGGCATCCACCCGGATCGAGGGGGCGGTGCTCACCGACAGCGAGGTGGATGCCCTGCTACGCGGGTTCGATCCCGCTGCCATCGCGCGTCGTGACGAGCAGGAGGTTGCCGGATATGCGGATGCCGTCGAGCTCATCATGGCGCAGTGGGAGGATATCCCGGTCACGACGAATGGCATTCGTCAGCTGCATCGGCTGATGATGGCCTATAGCGCGCGGGACGATTGGCATCGGGGCAATTTCAAGGTCGTCGCGAATAATGTCGCGGCGGTCGATTCCGCAGGGGATCCGGTCGGTATCATCCTGCAAACGGCCTCCCCGTTCGAGACTCCGATGAGGATGGAGGAACTGGTCGCGTGGTTCGCTCGTGGGGGGGATGCCGACGATATTCATCCCCTGATGCGAATCGGGGTCTTCGTCGTTGTCTTCCTTCAGGTCCATCCGTTCCAGGACGGAAACGGACGTCTCAGCCGCCTCCTGACGACGCTGATGCTGCTCAAGGATGGCTACTCCTTCACCCCCTACGCTTCGCTTGAACGGGTGGTCGAACGTCGCCGCGAGGCGTACTATCGCGCGCTCCGGCAGACGCAGGGCACGCTCGGTACCGACGTGCCTGACTGGACTCCGTGGCTCACGTTCTTCCTCGATGTCCTGCACGAACAGACCCGCGATCTTGCCGGACGTCTCGACCGCGAGCATGTGCTCGCGGCCCTGGCTCCCGAGCGGGAAGTAATCCTGCGCTACACCGCAGAGCAGGGACGCATCACCGTGCGCGATCTCGTCGTGCTGACGGGTATCAATCGCAATACGCTCAAGGGGCACCTGCGGGCGCTCGTCGCGGATGGCCAGCTCGTTCTGCATGGATCGGGGCGTGGGAGTTGGTACAGCCTGCCTTGATGTTGTGATCCATGTCCGGTCCCGTTGGTCGTAGGCAGACTGGTGCCGGCCGGGATTGGCCCGGTAGATGCATCTTGTTTAGTGGGATTCCGTATCAGAGCGCCTGTAGGCTGCGGATCCCCTGCACCGCGAACCAGAGCGCGAATCCGAGCAGGATGATGCCGCTCGCGCCGGTGATCCACCGTAGCGCCTGCGCGCTTACCCACCGCCGGCCTGCGCGGATCGCCAGCGAAAGACCGGTCACCCAGCAGAAGATCCCGAAAAAGACGCCGCCGACCAGCACCGGGGATCCGCCCCGGCCGACCTTCGAGACGGCTTCCGCCACCAACGCCGACCCGACCGACAGCCAGTAGACGATTCCCATCGGGTTCAGGGCCGCCATCAAAAAGCCCGTCACGTACGATCGGGAAGCGCCCCGTGCCCGGGCGTCCAGGTCGATCGCGCCGCGCCGCGCCTCCCGGATGCTGGCGTTTCCGATCCAGCCGAGCATCGCTGCGCCCGCGAGGAAGAGCGGCGCCCGTAACGACGGACGGTCCGCGATGCCGGAGACGCCGCTGACGATGATCGCCGCGAAGATCGTGTCCGCCGTCATCGCGCCGATGCCCACCAGCCATCCGGCCCGCGGACCGATCAGCAGGCCGCGTCGCAGGATTTCCACGTTGATCGGCCCGACCGGCGCCGCCAGCACGATACCGACACTCATCCCGTACCCGAGCAGGCCGGTCGCCTGGAGCGCATTCATCGGGCGGCGGTCCCCACGATCGGCACGGGCTGGATGGAGCACACGGATCGGACATCCTTTGGCGACGAAATACTGCATATCGATGCGAGGCAGCGTAACGGGGCTGTCCTCGATCCCGCAAGGTGGAAGAAGCCATCCCGGCCCAAGATGGGCACAATGGAACACCGGTGCGGCCGACAGCTCGTTGGGATACGAATGACACGCAGAAAGGCGTCTCATTCATGGCTCGCATGATCTTCCCGAACCTCCCCGTCAAGGACGTCGCCGCTTCCACCGCCTTCTACGAGGCGCTCGGGTTCACGAAGAACGCGCAGTTCTCCGACGACCGCACGGCGTCGATGGTGGTCGATGAGCATATCGTCATCATGCTGCTGGAGGAATCGCGCTGGAAGGAGTTCACGACCAAGGCGATTCCCGATGGGAAGACGTCCAGCGAGGTGATGATCGCCCTCTCCGCCGAGTCGAAGGATGAGGTGGACGGGTTCTATACGAAGGGCCTTGCCGCTGGCGGCTCCGAGGGGAATCCCCTGCAGGATCTCGGATTCATGTACGGCAAGAGCGTGCAGGACCCGGATGGACACATACTCGAGTTCGTCTGGATGGATCCTGCCGTCGTTCAGGGGTAGGACTGCGGAAAATCCGTAATATCGTCCAAATGTATCGCACGGAGAATACCGTATTCTCCGTGCGATACATTTGTCATTATGGAGGATCGGAATTGCGTACGGCCTTCTTGCGTCAATCCAGCGCCGGGCCGAGCGCCTCCCGCACGAGCGTCCAGCACGTCTCGTCCGCTGCCGCCAGCAGGCCGGTCCCGTCTGTCCCCGGTGAGTACGGCGTGCCGTCCCACCGCCGGATGTATCCGCCCGCCTCTTCCAGATAGAGCGTCCCCGGTGCGTGGTCCCATGGCCGCAGGCGCTGGAAGCGCACGAACTCCTGCAAGCCCGCCGCGATCAGCGGATATTCGATGCCCGCGCAGTACTGCCCGTTCCCGATTTCCCGGAAGCGGGTTGCTGCCTCCGCGCCCGCTGCCCGTTGCTCCGGATTCAGGAACTTGCCGAGCACCGCGCCGCGAATCTCGCTCAATGCATGCGGGGCGGGCGGGACCTGTTGCCGCGTGCCATTGCGGAACGCCCCGGCTCCCCGCTCCGCAACGTAGGCGATCCGGTCGAGCGGGCACCATACCCACGAGGCAACGGTCTCCCTCGCCTTCACCAGCGCGACCATCACGGCGAACTCGCGACGTCCGTTCACGAAATTGCTCGTGCCGTCCAGCGGATCGATCAGCCAGCAGATGGCATCCGTTTTCAGTGCGGCGAGCAGGCCCGGATTCGTCTCCACCGCCTCCTCGCCGATCACCACCGCATCGGGGTGCAGCGCGTGCAGGACCTCGGCGATGCGCACCTCCGCCTCGCGGTCGGCGATTGTCACCAGTTCGCCGGGCGATTTCTCTTCCACCTCGCCGTCGTGGAGCGCCTGGTGGCGTGGCAGGATCACCTCGTCGGCGATCGCGGCGAGCGCCGGGATGATGTCGTCGGTCGGAATCGTGGGCACTGGGCTCCTCCTTCGCCGCGCATCGTGCCCGAATCCGGAGCACCTGTCCACGTTCGCGCGGGCACGCTTCACGGCGTGAAGAAGCGGGCGTATTCCTCGCCGTTCTCGGAGCGGCAGACGAAGGCCTGCCCGTTCACCACCACATCGAAGGCTAGCCAGTCCGGATTCGGCTTCTCCCTGCCGATCCGGAAGCCACCGTTGTCCGGCACCAGTTCGGTCGCGCCGCCGCCCATCCCGTAGATTTGCCAGAGCGTCCCCTTGCGCAGGACGACCCGGAACCCGTGCGGCCACGGGTTATGCGAGGCGTAGTGACCGGTGAAGGCATCCCATTCGGCCGGATAGTCGAATGTCGTCGGGCCGTCGTAGTCCTCCCCGACGAACCACTCGCCGCCATGGAAGACCTCCGTCACCGGCTTCGGTGCTTCCGCGTCGTCGCCCTGGGCTGTCCCGGCGTTCGCACGCATGAACTCGATCGGAAGACGGTCGAAGGCCGGGTGATCGCTGCCCCCGGTGATGCCGCCGGTGTGCGTCAGCAGGTGGTGGATTGTGATCGGCTGGTCGTATGCGCTCTGGACGGCGAACCACGGGAGATAGGTGCTTACCGGCGCGTGCAGGTCGACCTTCCCTTCCGCCGCAAGCTGCATGAGGACGATGGCGGTGAAGGATTTGCCGATCGAACCGATTTCGAAAAGCATCTCCGTCGCGATAGGCGTCTCCGCATCCTGGTTCGCGAATCCGTACCGCCGCTCGACGAGCAGGCCGTCGCGGTCGGTGACGGCGAGCGCATAACCCGGTGCGATGCCCTTTTCGAGCAGGCGTTTGGCCAGGGCGTCGATGCGATCGATGGCCTCCACGAACTGTGGGGCGGGAGGTGTCGTCGTGAGGACGGGCGCAGGGAGAGTCATCAGGAAATACCTTTCGAGAAATCGTTGTCACGAATCCGATTGATTGTATTGGAGATCGAAAACGTTGGTGGTGCTGCATGCGCGGTGCAGCGTGGAGAACAACACTGGAAGCTGACCGCGAACTGATATCCGGTCTCGCGAAAGAAGACGAGCCGCCGAGCGGCGATCCCTTCTCGGCAGCCTGATCCCGCGGTCATCGGGGAGGTCTCCCAACTAACTGAGTTGCGCACATCCCTGGCATATGCCCGGGGGATGTTTCACCGCGCAGGCAATACCTCCGATTCTCCCGACGCGAGGAAAACCTTGCCAAGTGGTGAACCTTATGATATGGTTTACCATATGAAAAACCTTTCGACCGAGCTTGACCGAGCGTTTCAGGCTCTTGCCGATCCGACGAGGCGGGCAGTGATCGCCCGGCTGGCCAATTGCCGGAGCGCGACGGTCACCGAATTGGCGGCGCCATTTTCCATGGGCCTGCCAGCTTTCCTCAAGCATCTCCGCGTGCTGGAAGTGAGCGGCCTGATTGTCTCCACGAAATCCGGACGGGTGCGCACGTGTTCCCTCGAACGCGAACGCCTTGCCGAGGCCGAACGCTGGCTTGCGGAACGGCGCACGGTTCTGGAGGCCCAACTAGACCGGTTTGCTGATCATGTCGAATCGCTGAACTGTCATGAGGAGATCAAGGATGCCCGTAACGGCGACGATGAAGCACGGGACCCTGACCACGACGCGCCAACTCCACGCCAGCCGTGACCTCGTTTACGAGGCGTGGACGGCGCTTGAGCATCGCCGGAACTGGTTCGCAGGTCCGGGCTGGACGGAGATCGAACGTCATCTCGACCTTCGGGTTGGGGGGACGGAACTGGCACATGGCCGGTTCCCGGATGGTACCGAGACGATTTACACGGCGCGGTTCCACCTGATCGAACCGAACGTCCGGCTGATCTATGCCTTCGATATGCAGGTCGCGGGCAAGCCCTTCTCCGTCTCGCTTGCGGGGGTCGAGTTTACGGAGGCGTCGGGCCTGACCACGCTCACCTACACCGAACATGGCTTCTTCCTGAAGGGCGACTACGACGCCGAATCCCGCCTGCAGGGATCCAACGGGTTGCTCGATCAGTTCGCGGTCTACGTTTCGCGGATTACCTGAGACGTGTTGAGTCACTCGTTCGCCTCGGAGGGATGAAGGTCGTGGACGCCGCGCGCTACGATTCTGTCGCCGACTGGTATGTGACGTGGGTCGATTCGGCACCGTGGGTCCACCGCGTCATCTTGGATCATCTCGCCGATCTCGTCGTGGGGATTCCAACCAGGAGCCGGGTGCTCGATCTGGGTTGCGGGGAAGGTATCTTCTCACGCGTCCTTGATGCGGCAGGCTACCGGGTCGTCGGCGTCGATTGCTCCGAGCTCCTGATTTCCCGCGCCACGTCGCGCAGCCCGGAGACAATCGCGTTTGTCGTCGACGATGCGCAGACACTCGACTCGCAGCCTTCCGGCGCGTTTGACGGGGTGATCTGCGTCCTGGCGCTGATGGACATTCCCGGCCTGGACGCGGTCTTCCGGGCAGTGCGGCGAGTCGTGCATTCTGGTGGGGTGTTCTCTTGCGTGGTCATGCACCCGGCGTTCGACGGGCCAGGCGCGCACTGGCTTGACGATGTCGCTCCCGCTGGCCGGGCCATGACGCGCTATTTGGACGAAGGCGAATGGAGATTATCCAACGCAGACGGCGTGCGCGGCCAGGTCGGGGCATGGCACCGGACACTTGGTACCTATCTCAACACGGCAATCGCCTCCGAATGGACCCTTCAGACGTTTGAGGAGTGGCCAGGATTGCTGGGGGAGACGCCCAATGACGATATCCCTCGCCTTCTCTTCCTGCGGTTCCAGTCGTTGGCAGCAAAAGCCCCGGACGATGTTGGGGCATCCGGCTACTCCGATTGATACCGGCCCGACAAGTCGCCCCACTACGGAATGACAATTACTGTGAAGCCCCATTTCAGGAATCCCACATGGCGAGCGCCAGCGCATCGAGTGTCGGGAGTTCCATCGCCTCCGGATGCGTGCCGAACCATTTGCCCAGCACGCGGAACTCGTGGAGCAGCGTGAGTGCCAGCATCGAGCGCGGGAAGTTCCCGCCTATGAGGTCCGTGCCGATCGCGTCCAGATACGTCCGTAGCATCGTCCGATCTCCGGCGAAACCGTCCACGAAGAGCGGAATCAGGTCGTAGCGCCGGTCCGCGATGCGTGCGTCCCCGAAGTCGATCACGCCGGCCGGCTCCCAACCATCGCGTCCGGCGATGCCGAAGACGTGATCCGCCGTCAGGTCGCCGTGGATCAGCGCTCGCAACGGCATTCCCTCCGCCAGCAAGGCGTTCACGTCGATCCAGTCGTCCATCTGGGCGATCAGGTGCGGCGACAGGTCGCCCCACGACCGGTGCCGCGTCGCGCAGGACCGCGCCTGGTTGCGCAAGAAGATTTCCCAATCATCCGCAAGCAGGGCGTTCACCCCGATGGCGTGCGGCCCCGGCGTCAGCGCGGCCAGGCGATCCGTCACCGTGGCGAGGAAGCGGGCGATGCGCTTGCCGTCCGTCGCGGATACCACGCCGCGAGTACGTGCCTGCGTCAGCGACTCCCCCGGCATCACCGTCGAGACGATCACCTCCCACGGCCAGGCCGAACCGGCGTCCAGCGTGGTCGTCGCCAGCAGGCGTGGAGTGGGGATCGCGGGGTCGCGGCTGAGCAGCGCGTAGAGTTCCCGTTCGATCGCTGCGCACGCCGGTCCGTGGAAGAGCGGTCCGAAGAACTTCACCACGATCCGCTCATCGCCCTCTCCCACCAGCATCGTCGGGAAGGTGCCCGCCGCACCGGCCACGACCGGACGCCGCTGCGGCATTCCGAGTTCGCGCAAGGCGTCATGCACCCACGGCATCCAGAACCGGGCGTCGGACAGCGACGCGCCGTAGGCCTCGTTCGTGGCGAAGGTGATCCGATGGCGGGGCGTCAGCGGGGAACCATCGATCATGGTGTGCTGGCATCCGTGTCGGTGGACGTGGCGTTGCCCGTCGCCCTGGCGTTACCGTCCGCCCGTTCGCCCGCCCTGGTCGTGGCGCCGATGCCCTGGCCGGTGAGCAGCGAGCGAGCCGCGATCATCCGTTCGGGAATGACCGTACCCGAGACACGGTAGGCGTGGCGCACCATGATGGTGCCCAGCACGGTCACGATCAATGGCGCGATCGCGAAGACGGTTCGCGTTCCGGTCACATTGCCGACGAGACCGGCGGAGAGCAGGGTGACGACCGTCAATGCCTGCTCGGTCACCTCCTGGATGCCGAAGGTGCTGCCCTGCTCTTCCATCGGGGTGGTGCGGTTGATGTAGGCCTGCACCGCTGCCCCGGCTGCTGTCGAGCCGAAGTTCAATGGCACTGCCAGCACCCCGGCCGCCAGCACGAGATCGGAGAGATTGATGCGCTCGAAACGGTTGAACCATCCCAGCGGGTTGATGTACGCGATGGAGGGGGCTACCTCGGTGATGAAGCCGAAGAGAATCGCGCTGACGACGATGAAGACCATCGCGAGCACAGCCAGCATGCGTTCCCCGATCAGCCGGATCAGCAGCGGCGCGAGGATCGTCCCGATCAGGAAGCCGATGCTTGCCGGCGCGAAGATGTAGATGCTCAGGGTCGGATCGGCGTGCAGCACTTCGCGCACGTAGACCGGCAGCAGGGAGGTGAGCGTTTCGAAGAGGGCGACCACCAGCGCGCCGACCAGGATCATCGAGGCGACGGCGGAATGCGCGGTCGCCCAGCGTCCCATCCGGGTCGGGGAGACGATCATGTCGCGGAACGACCGCCGTTCCCGCTTGTGTGTTTGCTTCGGGTCCTTCGGCAGGCTGATCGCCTTCACCGCGGCGATCAGGAGCAGGAATCCGGTGATCCACATCAAAACGGTGATCGTCGACTCCCGGATGATGAGCGGCGCCAGCACCGAAGACCCCAACGCCGATCCGGTCGAGCCTGCGAGCGAGATGAGTGCTGCCACACTCGCGACCTTCGCCGCGCTCGTGACGAGACGGACGGCCGATTTCATGGCTGGACTGGTGAGCTGGGACACCGCCGAGATGACGAACACCAGCGTGATGAGGGACGCCAGCGATGTCCCCCAGATCCACGGGATGAGGAAGCACGCGCCGGCCTGGACGAAGAGGCCCAGCGCCAGCGCCGACCGTTTCGACATCACGTCGGCGAGCACGCCGCCTTGCAGCCCGAAAATGAGCGCGGCGATGTAGCCTGCCGATCCCACCAGCACGACCTGGAACTCGCTGGCCCCCTCCCGCGCCAGGTAGACCATGCCGCCGTAGCTCAGCGTCGCCATTCCCAGCTTGGAGGCCACGCGGGCGATGAGGAGTTCCTGGATGCCAGGATCGTTCATCATCCGCAGCTGGCCGACGATGCCCTTGGGAGGCGCATCGTCCGGGACATCGGTAGGATGGATCAGGCCGGGGTCGACTGCGTGCGCCATTCGGTCGTCTCTGCGTTCCTGGGATGGTTGCTCGGATGCTCGCACTCGCCTTGCATGCCGGTGTCGTGGGGGATCGCTGAAAGGGCCCCCGGCCATTGTACGGGACGTCCCTGCCGGCGGCGTGGTGCATTCGTCCTGGGGCCGATGCGCCAACGCGAGTGGGAACTCGTCGTCTACGCTGGAGTCGTCGCGCTCCGGGCGGAAGCGGCAGACAGGAGGCAGAAGGGGCGGGGATCCATGCGTGCGAGGCAGATACGTGCGGCACACGTCAGGGCGGTCGTGGCGGTGACCGCGATCCAGTTTGCCCGGTATGGCGTTATCCATCTCGGTCTCTGGATCGCGCCCGTCCTCGGTATCGACGGTTGGGATCGTGGGCTCTTCGTGAACGTCCTGTGCTGCGTCTACGCGGCAGGGATCGCAACCTGGTCCGGCGCCTGGCGGGATTCCGGGATCGTCCGGCGGTGGGGTGGTTGGATCGCTGTCTTCTGGCTGGTGCCGCTCGCGTTCGAGGCGCTCGCCTGGCTGGTGCCGCATGGCATGGCGTCCAGTCTCGAAGGGGTTGCGTGGCCCTGGTGGGTGGTGAACCTGCTCCTCGTCGGGTTCAACGAGGAACTGATCTGCCGCGGGGTGATCCTGCCATGCCTGGAGCGGGCGTTCGGCGCCGGGACCGCGGTGTCGTTGGCAGCGCTCGCCTTCGGATTGCAGCACCTCTCCGCGTTCACGACCGGCGATGCTCCTGCCGGGGACATTCTCTGGAATGTGCTCCTGACGGCGGTCTACGGCTTTGCGCTCGGGGCCTGGCAGCATCGCTTTCGCTGGCTCTGGCCGCTGATCGCCCTTCATGCCGTGAGCGACCTCACCAGCCTGCTATCGCCGGAGAGCCCTCGCGACCTCGTCATCGCCGTCGTCTATCCCGGGCTCATTCTCGCTGGTGTGCTGCTTCTGGCAGGCGAAAGCCCCAGGGTGACGCATCATGCGACCGCTATCGGCGCCGGAGGCTCCGAAACGCGGTAGAATGGGGTGCATCCGCAGCCACCGCACCGATGCCGTTCGCCACGCGATGCACGCCGTCTCCTGCCGTGTGTGACGATTTCGCGTTGAGGCGTCCGGCCGGTCGACATCGAAGCTCACCCGAGGAAGATCTGTCATGGGCGCAACCGTCATCGTCGATGCCTTCTGGGGCGATTCGGGCAAGGGCAAGGTCAGTGCCTGGCTCGCTCGCTCGCTTGGGGCCACCCTCGCCGTTCGCGCCGGCATCGGCACCAACGCCGGCGCCAGCGTCATCTTGCCGGACGATACTGTCGTCAAGCAGCGGCAGCTCCCCACCGCCTGGATGAACGGATTCGCCCGCGTGGCCGTCGGGTCCGGCGTGCTCGTCAATCCGGAGGTCTTCCTCGCGGAGGTCGCCGAGTTCGGGCTGGAAGGCCGCGCGTTCGTCGATGGCCGCTGCCCGGTCATCCTGCCGGAGCACATTGCCGCCGAGCAGGCCGACGTCAACCTCGCCGAGACGGTCGGCTCCACGAAGACCGGCAACGGGCACGCTCGCGCCGACTTTGTCCTGCGGCGCGGGCCGCAGGCAAAGGACATCCCGGAACTCGCGCCGTACGTAACCGATGTAGCGCTGGAGGTCAACCAGCGCGCCGCGACGGAAGAGATCATCGTGCAGGGCTCGCAGGGGACGTTCCTCTCGCTCGCCCTCAGCCCGGACTATCCGTTCACCACCTCCGACAATTGCACCGTCGCCGCTGCGATCGACGATGTTGGCCTCAACTGGCGGCTGGTGAAGGACGCCGTGATGATCGTGAAGGTCATGCCCACGCGCGTTGGGCAGGGGCCGCTCCCCTACGAGATGACGGAGGAGGAGATCGTCTCCCGCGGGATCGCCGAGCGCGGTGTCGTCACCGGGCGGGTGCGGCGCAAGGCCTCGCAGATCGATTGGGACCTGCTCGCCTACTCCGCGATGCTGAACGGTCCGACCCAGATCGTGCTGACGTTCTGCGATCACCTCGATCCGGCGATGAAGGCCGTCACCCATCGCGACGGCATCACGCAGCCGGTGAAGGATGTGATCGCCCAGGTCGAACGGGTCACGGGAGCGCCGGTCACGCTCGTGGACACCGGCAAGTACCGTGACGACCTGGTCGAAATCCCGCAGTAACCCGCACCAAAGGAGACGCCGATGGCCAAGCCCGATGTCCCACGCGAAATGGTGGAAACCCTGCTCGCGGCGGAGATGCCCGGTCCGATCCAGGGCATCGAGGAATTGACCGGAGGCAACGTCGGTCGCGTCTTCGGGTTCATGGCCAATGGCGCGTCGTTCGTGGTGCGCTTCAACTGGCGTTCGATGGGTGGTTTTGGTGGCGAGGTGACTGTCGGACGCGTGCTTGCAGGCACCGATGTCCCGTTCCCCCGCCTCGTGAAGACCGGGCATCTGCAGGCGTTTGACTGGGCGATCTCCGTGCGCATGCCCGGCCACGGCTGCGAGATCGACGATCCGGCGCTGCCTTCCCTGGCGATGGAGCTCTTTGCCACGCTCGATGCGATCCACGCCGCGAATCTCGCTGGCACGAGCGGCTACGGCGGGTTCGACGAGGCGGGACATGGACGCGATCCAAGCTGGCGCGATCACATCCTCTCCGTGCGGGAAGACGGCCCGGAGGGCGGCTACTTCCCTTCGTGGGAGACCCTCTTTGCGACCACGGAGCTCGACCGTGACGTGATCGATGGGTTGATGCACACGATCGAATCGCTGCTTCCGTTCTGCCCGGAGGATCGCCAGCTCGTCCATGGCGACTACGGGTTTGACAACGTGCTGGTGAAGGACGGACGCATTACCGGCGTGCTCGACTGGCAGAACGCCCGCTTCGGCGACGGTCTCTACGATGTCGCTTGGCTGGACTTCTGGCCGGATCCTCCTTTGGGGATCGCGGATACGTACGTCGCGTGGCAGGAGTCGCTCGGTCGGATGCTGCCCCACGCCAGGGAGCGGATTCTCTGCTACCAGGCGATGATCGCGGTGGACGCACTGCGCTTCTTCGTCCATGCGAACCAGCTGGATGCCTATCGTTGGCTGCGCGGCCGCATCGCTCACCTCATGACGGCATGATTGTTGCCGAAACGTCGTCTGGACACGCGCAGTGGAGTGAACTCTGTGGGCCTTACAAAAAGCGGCGTGGTTTACGACCTTGCTGCATGCAGTATCATTCGCCCACGGGACAGAGACATCGCGGGCGGTACCTGTGTAGTGCAATATGGAGCTTTACAGCCTAGGTGATGGGATCAGTCGCCGGCACGTTTTTCTGATCTTATCTTGCGTAGCTGGGTTGGTCATCATCACGGCACTTGTCCCGCTGGCATGCGGACCTTTTTCGTAGAACGAGCCAATTAGCAAAATGACCCCTTTGGAAGTGGTCGGGAACTTCTCGAACATTGCAGGTGCTGTGAGTGGTATCGCAGCTCTCATTGGAGTTATTCGCCTCTTGCGAACTCAGGCTCGCGGCAACGAGATCATTACTGTTATCCTCCGCATGGAGACCTCGGAGCGACGAGAGGTTGAATTGCCGCTCCAGATGCTTCGTCGCGACGTATCCCGCATGGAATTGCTTGGCCGCATCGGGATGCTTCCAATGAAGAATAAGGGGGATAGGTTTTCTATCGATGCTCTCGCGACACCCGAATTCATGCAGCAACTTAACAAAGTGGCAGAGGGAAAGACCTCAAGACTAACTATTCCGATTACTGAGGAAGAATTTGATCAGTTCATTCTAGCAAAATCTGAATAGGGAACTGTGACGCTAATCCATAGCGAAATCCGGCGGCGTAGTGGCAAAATTCGACGCCACTCTGGACTAGGCTCGCACAAATTCTCCATATGTACGCAGGGACCGAACGCGTGTCGGTCCCTGCCGGATCCGATCAGATCTCGGGGCGCGTGCTGAACGCATCGTGCCGTTCCACGAGGTCGCTGCCGGCGTGGACGCTGGCGTTCACCGTTCGCAGCGTCTCCAGGAAGAGCGGGAAGAGGCGTCCACGAATGCCGTCCAGCGCCTCCATGTCCAGCACCAGGGTGCCGCGCACCCCTGCCGCCCAGTTCACCGAGACGGCCACCCCGGCGTAGCGCAGGCCGATCTCCCGGGCCAGCGCTGCTTCCGGCATCGCCGTCATCCCGACCACATCCGCGCCGAGCATGCCGAACATGCGAATCTCGGCGGCGGTCTCGAACCGCGGGCCGTTGAAGCAGACGTAGGTTCCGGACGGGATCAGGTCCAGGCCGAATCCCGGCGCGAGGCCGATCAACTGCCCGCGCAGGGCCCGGCTGAACGGTTCCGTGAAGGGGACGTGGAAGAGGCCGCGTTCGCCGCCATCGAAGAAGGTCTGCTCCCGTCCGTGCGTGAAGTCGAGGATCTGGTCGATCGCGACCGCGCCGCCGGGCGGGATGTGCTCCGCAATCGATCCGACCGCGAACGACGCCAGCACGTCGCGCACGCCCAGCGCGTGCAGCGCGAAGATGTTCGCGCGGTAGTTCACCTTGTGCGGGGGGATGTCGTGGTTCGCGCCGTGGCGGGAAAGGAAGACGACATCGGCATACGGGCCGCCTGGCACGCCGAGGAAGACGCGCGCCTCGCCGAACGGTGTCTGTACGAGCGATTCGGCGAAGTGGTCGTGGTCGCCCTCGCCCGGCATCTCGACGCCAGTGCCGCCGATGATGCCGATGCGCTGCGGGGTGATGGTCGTGTCCGGTGCGGTCATCGTGTCGTGGTGCTCCTGGTCCGTGTGGAATGGCAGTCGTGTCGTCGGTCGTGCGCCCATTCTCGCTGATGCGGCCTCGGTGGTGACGGCCACCCGGCTGACCGTTTTTCCGGATTCCGGCGTAGGATGTCGCCAGCGTTCATCGTCTCGTTTCACCGGAAAGGATGATCTGTGGCCGCACCGTCCTCGCTCCTGATGCGCCGTCCTGATCTCGATGGCGAGCCGCTGGTGCCTGTCCTGCCCGCCGGGTACACGGTTCGCCTCGCCACGCCGGACGATGAGGAGGGGTTGGCGACGCTCCTGACGGCCGCATTCGCCGAACCGTGGAGCGTGGAGACCGTGCGCGAACGGTTGACTCAGGCCGCCGATGTCGACGCCATCTACGTGATCGTGTTCGACGGGAGGCCGGTCGCCACGGCCTCCAGCCGTCACGACTACGAACGCTTTCCGGGATCGGGATACGTCCACTGGGTCGCGGCATCGTCGGAGCATGGTGGGCGTCGCCTCGGCCCGGCGCTGATGGACTGCCTGCTGATCGACTTCCGGAATCGGGGCTACCGTGATGCGGTGCTCGAAACGGACGATTTTCGCCTCCCCGCGATCCGTACCTACCTGCGGCACGGCTACGTGCCGGTGACCGAGGTGAAGGGCGAGAACCACCTCAAGCGATGGTCCGTCATCCTGCCGCAGGTGCTCTCCCCGCACCGGGGGTGAAGTATGCGGGTGCTCCCGACGGAGGATCTCCGGAGGCCATCACACCCCGGCGTCTTCGGCCCGTTCGTCACGCGTCCGTTCCTCGCTGGAGACCCCCTCCGTTCCGGCAACGAGACCGGAGGGATCGTCCGGCTGCGTGTGGGTGTCCGCTGCGATCGAGAAGCGCAGGGCGCCGAGGATTACCAACTGGAGCACGAGGCTTTCGAGCGCTGCGAACTGGTTCGAGGCGAACGCGAAGAACTGCCCGAAGAGCAGCGAGATCAGGGTGGAGAGCACCAGGGCATTCAGGCCGTGCCGGCGCTTGTCCCGCCAAAGCAGCACCAGCCCGAATCCTGCCGCCAACCCGGCCGCGAAGCCGGAAAGCAGGGTTCCTCATTCCGTGAAGCTGAGGCCGTTGCTGACCGTGAAGCTGCCATCGTGCCAGGCGAGCGCCAGCGATGCCAGGCCGTTGATCGTCTGGATGACAATGATGCCGATCACGATCCGGAAGAGCCACCGGCCGCTCACGAGTCTCCAGTAGCAGGAGACGAGTGCATGGCGGATGCGCAAGGCGCGTGATGGGCCGTGTGTCTCGATCAGGTCGGCATGTTCCAGCGCATCCCGGAGGGAGTCGGCCAGCGGGCCGTGCGATCCCGAATCCTCAAGGTGCTTCAGCGTCGCCTGCAGGCGTTCGCGGTCGAGGTGGCCGATCGCCAGCGCCTCCACACCCTGTACGGCGTAGAAGAGATGGTCGCTCGGCGTGATCGTGTCGATGCGGTCGATGCTGCGCGCGATCAGGAAGAGCAGCACCAGCACCGCGTAGATCAGGGCGATGGCAGGGCGGTAGAAGTAATCGTTGTCCTTGGTGATGAATTTTCCGAGTTCGTCGATGAAGCAGCCGAATCCCGCCCCGCCGACGATGGCCGCGGGCACCTTCCAGACATCGCTGGCGAAGATGAGAAGGATGCCGATCGCGATCACCATCCCCAGGCCGCCCCAGAGCATGTGCGCGACGTGGAGCTTGGCGCCGCCAACCTGCGGATAGCCGGTCGCCGCCAGGTAGATGCGGATGCCAAGGATGGCGACGACTGCGGAAACGAGCCAGATCTCGGTCAGGATCGAACTGTTCAGGTCGCGCACCTTGAACGGCGATTGCACGGGCATATGGTGCGTGCCGCTGGTGTTGGCGGATGCGGGTTCGGCATCCGGTGGAGCGTCCACGTTGGCGGTGGACGGTGTTGTCGATGCGGTCATGGTGCTCGCGGTTCGTTGACGACGCACCGCAACGGTGCGCGGGTCCGGCAGTCCGGTTCGGGCCGGGACGAGTAGCGCATCGACGATACCACGGCGTATCGTCGATGCGCTCAGGCGTCTGGCGGCAGGATTCCCTGCTGCATCGCGATGGCGACGGCGGCCACCCGCGACGATGCATCGAGCTTGCGCATGATGTGCAGCACATGCGATTGCACCGTGCGCACCCCGATGAAGAGCTCGTCGGAGATCTCCTGGTTGCTCTTGCCCTGCTTCAGCAACGCCAGCACCTCCATCTCCCGTGGCGACAGGGTCGAAGGCGCTTCCGGCATGGCTGGCGCGGGTGGCAGGGCGCCAGCATCGATACCGTGCCCGAGGGCGATCGCGTCTTCCAGCGACAGGATGCTGGTCTCGTCCGGGGCCGCCGGCTCGCCTTGCAGGCGAGCGCGGAAGATGGCGTCCTCGGCGCGGTCGATCTCGGGTACCGGGTAGTGCAATTCCTCGCGCGTGCGGTCGGTCGTTGCCACGATCTTCCGGGCGCTCGCGATATCACCGGTTGCGAACGCGCAGCGGGCAAGGGCATCGAGCGTCTCCACGATCCCGACACGGTCATCGCCGGCCACGTAGCGGTGGAGGGCATCGTGGAGGAGCGGAATCGCCGCGGCGATCTTGTCTTGCTGCAGGGCGATCCGGCCGAGATTCGTGACGGACCACGCCACGCCGCGCTCATCGCCAATGCGTTCGTAGCGTGCCCGGGCATCGTGGTGGAGGGCGTCCGCCTCCGCCAGCCTGCCCATCGACCAGAGGACGTTCGCGAGATTGGTGAGAACCACCGCTTGCGCGCGCAGGTCATTGCTGCGGGCGAGGTGGCTGCTGGCGCGCTGGATGAGGTGGTGTGCGGTGGTCAGGTCCTGCCGGGCAACGGCCTGTTCGCCGAGTCCGAGATATGCCCAGCCAATGAGGTCATCGTTGCCCAGTTCCCGTCCGATGGCCAGGGCTTCGCCATAGTGCATCTGGGCGCGGTCGCGATCGCCGCCCATGCCGACCAGCAGGCCGAGCGCATTCAGTGCGCGTCCCCGGAGCCGGCGATTGTGGGATTCCGGGGTATTCGCGAGGGCGGTCTCCAGCCAGCCGATTGATTCCCGGAGCGATCCCCGGCTGTAGCCGAACCACCAGAGCGCGGCCGCCAGCCGCAGCTGGGCATCGGCCGGACTGTCCGGGAACCGGGCGAACCATGCGAAGGCCCGGCGCACATCCGGCAGGCGATCGTCGATGCGGTCGAGCCACTCCCGTTGTGCAGCTCCCGTCAGTTCCGGCGCCGCGGCCTCCGCGAAGGCGAGCACCGAGGTGGCGTGGCGGGCGTCGGTGCTTGCGGTCTCTCCGGATTCGTCCAGCAGGCGGGCGCCGAACTCGCGGAGGGGCGCCAGCATGTGCATGCGGGGCGCCCCCTCGCTCGATGGCAGCATGCGGATGAGGCTTGCGTCCAGCAACAGGGCGATGCTGTCGGCGGTGGTTCCCTCGTCACCGAGGGCGAGCACCGGCACGGTGTCGGCCACAGTCCACGCCCCGCCGAGCACGGATGCCCGCCGGAATGCTGCCTGCTCGGCAGGTTCGAGCCGCGCGTAGCTGCGGGCGAGCGTGCGTTGCAGCGGACTCATGTCTGGCGCGGGCTGGCCTGTGGCTCCGGATTCGGGAACGGGCAGCAGCTCGCGTGAAAGTGCCTCCGCCAGGACGGAAAGGCTGTCGCCGCTGGTCCGGTAGTGGGAGGCGGCAAGCTCGATCGCGAGCGGATGCCCTTCCAGCCGGGCCGCGATGGCGAGCAACCCGGCGATATCGGTGGGCGTGAATGCGGGAAGCGGGTGGGAGCCGAATGCGCGCTGTACGAAGAGGCGTACGGCATCGAACGTCAGGGCTTCATCCAGCGTCAGCGACCGGCGCGAAACGTCGTCGCTGGCAGGGAAGGAGATCGGTGCGACGGGGTAGACCCGCTCGCCGTAGACATCCAGCACCGTCTGGCTGGTGACGAGGATGGTGAGCTGCGGTGCGACTCGCAGCAGCGCCGTGAGGTCCGGGCCGGCCGCGACGAGGTGCTCCATTCCGTCCAGCGTCAGCAGGAGCGGCCTGTCGCCGATCGCCTCGCCCAGCACGGTCGCATTCGGCGTGTTACCGGGGAGATCGAGGCCCAGCGCGGCTGCGATCGTCACCAGCACCAGGTCGGTCCGATCGGCCGGGAGCAGCCCGAGATCGATCAGGACAGCGGTACGCATTCTGCGATCGCGTTCGCGGGCGACCGCCGTTGCGGCAAGACGGCTCTTGCCAATTCCTCCTGGCCCGGTGAGCACGACCAGCGGGGAATCCGGATCGTCGATCAACGCCTGAATTTCTGCCAGCTCCGTCTCCCTGCCGACGAGCGTGTCGTCATGGGCATGCGGGTCCGTCGCGACGGAGACCTCCGCCGCGTGATGCAGGGTGTGGGACTGGTGGGAGAAGGGTGGCGGGTTCAGGAACGAACTCGCTTTCGATCGGGGAAATGGGGCGGAGCGGCATTGCGAACCGGTCGTATCCAGTTTAAAGCACACGCGCAATGGGCCTGCCCGATGCTGGATCGGCTTGGGCCTGGCGCAAGGAGGCATCGGCGTCCGGGATCGTATCGGACGGGTTCGGGCGCGCGTGGGGACCGATGCGGGCATGAACGAGCATGCCTGATGGCAACGAGGCCATGGAGGCGCCGGCTTTGGCCGGCTGGGTTCAGGACTCACGGAGAAACAGGCCATGGAGCGGGATACGAACGAGAAGCCGTTCGATGCGATTCGGAGCGGGACGCGAATGGTTTCCCGCCGGAAGCTGGTGACCGGCGCCACCGCAACCGTTGGGGCGGCCGCCCTTGCCTCGATGGTGGCGCACGGCAGTTTCGCGCAAGAGCAGTCGGGCACGAGCCCGGCGACGCCGAACGTCCTCAGTTCGACGCCAGTGCCGGAGGAGGTGACGGCCAATGCCAATGATTGGCCGGTCGCGCAGGGGAACCTCCAGGCGACCCGTGCAGCGGTGAATTCGCCCATCACGTCCGAGACGGTCAGCAAGCTGGCGCCGCTCTGGACGGTGCCGATCACGGTGTCGGGAAACTTCAGTGGTATCACGGCCAACGCCGTGATCATCGGTGACGTGATCTATTATCAGGACATGCAGAGCAACGTCTTCGCGCTCGACCGCGCGACCGGCAAGGAGCTCTGGCGCTACGACACGAATGTGCCGAACAACGGGCCGAACGGCGTTGCCGTCGCCTACGGCATGGTCTTCGCCGCCACCGGCGACAACAGCATCGCCTTTGCCGTCGATCAGCAGTCCGGAAAGCTACTGTGGCAGGCCACGCTCTCCAACAGCGATTTCGAGTGCATCGACATGGCCCCGGCGGTGTACGACAACACCGTCTACATCAGTACGAATCCGAACAACACCACCTACGGCAACTACCGTGGTGGCGCACGCGGCATCCTCTACGCGCTCGATGCGAAGACGGGCAAGACGCTCTGGAGCTTCGATACCGCCGCGGATAACCTGTGGGGCAACCCCCGCACGAATTCCGGCGCCGGTCTCTGGTATCCTCCCTCCTTCGATGAAAACGGCAGCATGTACTTCGGCACCGGCAACGCCGCGCCCTACCCCGGCAACAAGGAGTATCCCAGTGGGTCCAGCCGGCCGAAGCCGAACGACTACGCCGACTCGATGGTCTCGCTGAGCCTCGATACCGGCGGCGTCACCTGGTTCATCAATGCGAAGCCGCACGACCTCTTCGACCACGACTTCCAGCAATCGCCGGTGCTTGCGGAGGTGACCTTCCCGAACAACACGGAACCGACGCTGATTGCAGTCGGCGCCGGCAAGACGGGCACGGTCATCGCTTGCGAGGCGAAGACCGGCGGTATGCTCTGGAAGACCAAGGTGGGCAAGCACGAGAACGACGATCTCGAATGGCTGCCGGAGGGCACGACACGCGTCTATCCGGGCGGCCTCGGCGGTGTGGAGTCGCCGATTGCCTTCGGTGACGGCAAGATCTTCGCGCCGTATATCGACTTCCCGATCTTCGTGAAGCCGGACAATGTCGATAGCTCGGCTGGAGCCGACATCACCCAGGCGACTGGCGGTCTGGCCGCCATCGATGCTATCACCGGTGACATCGTTTGGGACGTGAAGCAGAACGCGATGGTCGTTGCGGGAGCGACGGTGGTAAACGACCTCGTCTTCTCCGGGGCGATCGATGGCTACCTGCGTGCCCACGACATCAAGACCGGCAAGGTCGTCTGGGAGTGGGAAGCGCCGGGTGGCCTGAACGCACCATTGGCTGTCGCAGGTGACATGATCGTCTTCGCGGCCGGCGCGCCGATCTTCGTGGCGACGCCCGAGAACGGCACACCCGTCGCCAAGCGGGACAGTAATCCGCAGATCGTGGCGCTCAAGCTCGGCTCGTAGGACGAACGCGTTCGTCCCGTTCGGGGAACACTGTTGGGGACGGCCGGCATCGGCCGTCCCCCATTCGCCTGCTATGACTCCGACGTGAGGAAGAACCCATTGCCGTCCGGGTCCGCGAAATGCGCGCCGCGAGCGCCCCACGGCATATCGTCCGGCGGCATCGTGAAGTTCACGCCCTTCTCGGCGAGATCGCGATACGTCGCGTCGACATCATCGCAGAGCAACGAGATCCCGCTCTCCGATCCCGGCTGCCGTTCACCCAGGCCGCCGGCTGTTGCCAGCGCGAGCTCTGCACCACCCCCTGGCGGCACCACGGTGACGAACCGGTAGCCATCGCCCATCATCTGGTCGATGGAGATGGACCAATCGAGGACCTCGGTGTAGAACCGGACCGCCGCGGCCTGGTCGGCCACGACGATGCTTGCCGAATGGATTTTTGTGATCATCCTGCTTGTCCCTCGTTGAACGCCTGGATTGCCTGCCCGGCGTCAATCATGCACCGGACAGTGACAGGATTGTACGTTCGCCCTGGGAGCCGGAACTTCTTCTCGTTTGCGGGATTCCGCCCAGGCGCGCCGGCGCACCTGGGCGCTACGCTAGCGGGCGACCAGTTCGGCGTTCCGGTCGTGACCCATTGCTGGAGCGAGGTGGGCGAAGGCATCGCGCACGATCGTGGAGGCGGCATTGACCGTCGGGAAGTCCAGCGCTGGCAGCGCGATGAGCACGGGCGCATCGTGCGGCGTGGCGGCACGGATCGACAGGGCCACCGGGACGGTTGGCTGCCCGGCCACAACGTCGATTGGCCCGTCTGAGGCAGCGACGCGCATGGTGTTGGCTGGCAGCAGGCGGTCGATGGCGTTACCGCGCGCCGGCACGATGGCAGAGAGTACGCGATAGGTTCCTGGAGGCGCCCCGGCGATCGTGAACGGCTCGTGCGGATCGATGCGGACGCCTGCTACCGGACGGCTGCGGGCGATGGACGCCGGGAAGAGTCCGACATAGGCGCGCCAGCGTCCGGGCAGTTCGTGGGCGTTCATGAAGAACCCTTCGACGTCGGACGATGCCCAATAGCCGGAGTTGGCGTGTTTCAATGGCACGCGGTCGGCGGCGTCGAGGGTTTCCAGCACATCCGGCAGCGCGCGAAAGGTGGCGGGGCCGATGCCGACCAGCTGCTTGAAGCGTGTGGAGAACGTCCCGAGGCTGTCGTACCCCACCTCGAAGCAGATATCGGTGATCGAGAGACTGGTGGTGACCAGCAGCTCCTTCGCGCGTTCGTAGCGCAGCGCCGTGTGGAACTCGCCCGGCGGGATGCCGATCACCTGCCGGAAGAGGCGGGCGAAATGGAAGGCGCTGAACGAGGCGATCTCCGCGAAGTGGTCGAGTGTGAGAGCGCTGTTCGGTTCGGCGCGCATGGCGGCGATGACGCGTTCGATTGCCGCGATATGGTCATCGGTGACCGTGAGAACCGGATCGCTGATGGAGACGGTTGCCAAGCTCGCTCGCCTTTCCTCACCCGAAAGGGTGCGTACATACGCGGGTCTGTGACAACGAGTCTACCATAAGATGAACACATGTTCTACCTGTCCGTACGATAAATCAGTGTGAACGCACACCTCCGAAAGAGTCACCCTGCCGAGCCGCCCCGACGACGCACCTGTTTGTGCCGGTCAGGCAAAGTGTGGCAGCGGCTGGGTTTGGGCGAAGCGGAGGTGCCCTGCCTGATCGGGGCCGATCTGGTGGAGGTAGACGTGGGTGAAGCCCGCATCGGCATACTGCTGGATCTGCTCCAGGTACTGTTCCACGTCCGGCCCGGAGACGATCGCGAAGCAGATCGTCTCCGGGGTCACCAGCTCGGTGGCCGCGTCGTAATAGGCGGGCAACGCGAGTTCCTGGCTCATCTGGCCGGGCAACGCGGCATAGCCCCAGATGTCGCGCGCCGTCTGCATCGCTTCCTGCCGGTCCTCCGCCCAGCAGACCGTCATCTGCCCATACCGCGGCTTCCCCTTGCCGCCAGCCCCGGTGAATGCCTGGATCGTTTCGGCATCGGGTGCGGTGCTGATCAGCCCGTCGCCGATGCGGCCGGCCAGGTCACCCGAATCGGGGCCGGAGGCGGCGACGTGGATCGGCGGCAACGTCTCGGGCAGGGTGTAGAGCCGGGCGTTCTCGACCGTGTAGAAGTCGCCGTATCGCGTGGTGTAGTTGCCATCCCACAGGGAGCGGATGATCCCCACCGCCTCTTCCAGCATCGCCTGGCGTCGGGAGATCGGCGGCCAGTGCTTGCCGGTGATGTGCTCGTTCAGGTATTCGCCCGTGCCGACGCCGAGGAAGAAGCGTCCGGGCAGCATGTCAGCGACGGTGGTGGTGGCCTGCGCCACGATGGCGGGGTGGTAGCGGATGATCGGGGCGGTGACGCCGGTGCCGATCGCCATGCGGTCGGTGACCTGGGCGATGCCGCCGAGGGTGCTCCAGACGAACGGACTCTCGCCCTGACGGTCCATCCAGGGGTGGAAGTGGTCGGAGATGAGGGCGAAGGGAAAGCCGGCCTCCTCGGCGCGGCGGGCCTGCGCGACGAGCTCCTGGGGCGGAATTCTTCGCTCGAAAGCGTATAGCCAAGCTGGATCATGATGGAAATACCTCCTGTGCGGACCAGGCGCCCACCGGATTCCTGTTCATGACCCGTGCCATCGGCTTATGCTGGCCAGGATTCGGCATGAGCGCGGTATCGGGAGGTGGCGGGATGGGCGTGCATCAGGATAGCCAGCAGGAACGGTCGCTCCTGCTTCGCGACGCCGATACCGACGACCTTGCCTGGGTCGTCGATGCGCATCGGGCGATCTACGTGGACGGCCTCGGTTGGCCGGAGGCGTTCGTCCCGGTTGTCGAGGGGCTCATGGCCGCTATCGCGCCGCGTCTGCTTGCGGGGAAGGGCGACCCCGCGCGCCGGGAGCGCGCCTGGATCGCCGAGGTCGGTGGTGAGCGTGCAGGCGCGATCTTCCTCGTCGCGCACGACCACGATCCCACTGCGGCGAAACTGCGCATGCTGGTGGTGACGGAAGGTGCGCGCGGATACGGCGTCGGATCGGCGCTGGTTGCCGCCGTGGTCGCCTTCGCGCGGGAAGCGGGATACAGCAGGATCGAACTGTGGACGGAGGATTCGCTGGTGGCGGCGCGGCGGCTCTACATGCGGGCCGGATTCCACATCGTCGCCACGGCTCCCAGCGATGTCGTGCTCGGAAACATCGCCGAGACCTGGAACCTCGACCTGAGCGAGCCGTAGCGGTTATGTCGCGGTCTCGGCGATCATCCACCGCCACGATACGAGAAGCTGCATGCACCCGTGTGGCTCAGACCAGCAGCACCGCGATCAGGCTGATGCCCGTTGCCAGCAGCGCGGCCGGCACTGTCAACAGGCTGACCCGGAGATAGTCGCCCGTCGAGATGACGATCTCCCGCCGGCGTACCAGCGTCAGCCAGAGCATCGTCGCCAGCGAGCCGTACGTCGTCAGGGCTGGTCCGATGTTCACGCCCACCAGCGTTCCGTAGGCAAGGGCTTGTTGTAATTCCGGCTTCACCCCGTCGATGATCGAGAGCGCCAGCACGGTCATCGGGATGTTGTTGACGATGTTGCTGCCGATCGTACCGCCTGCGATTCCCGCGACCGCCGCCAGGGCTGGATCGTGCGGGATCGGGATGCTTTTTCCTGCCAGGAACTCCCGCCGGAAGCCTTCCACCACGACCGTCATCGCGATCACGAAGACGAAGATCCCCGGCGAGAGGTCGTGCTTCAGGTGCCGGGTCTTCAGGTGCCTTTGCCCTGCGGCGAGGGTAGCCAGCATCCCTCCTCCGCCGATGGCCGCCCACCAGAGTGGCAGGTCGGCCAGTCCCAGTGCGAAGATCGCGGCCAGGGTCGCCCCGGTGACGCCGCCCGCCGTCAGCAGCCAGGGATCGGGGGTGAAGGACGCGAGGTCGTCGGTGGCAAACCGTTGCGGGATGCGGTTGCGGAAGATCCAGAGGAAGAGGCCGAGGTTCACCGTTGCTGCCACGAGGTTCGGCAACCACATCGTGCGGACGAATCCGGCGAATCCCGGTTCCAGCCGCGCGAAGACGAGCAGGTTCGTGAGGTTGCTCACCGGCAACACCAGCGAGGCCGTGTTCGCCACGAAGACGCAGGCGAAAAGGAACGGGATTGGATCGAGTTTCCGGCGGGCGGCGACCGTCGCGACGATTGGCGTCAGCATGATGACGGTTACGTCGAGTGAAAGGGTCGCCGTCACCAGCGCGCCCAGGACGAAGAGGAGGACGTAGAGACGGCGTCCCCGGCCACGTGCCAGCCACACGCAGCCATCGGCCAGCGCCGTGAAGACGCCTGCCCGTTCCGTCACCCTGGTGAGCAGCATCATCCCGGCGAGAAAGAGCAATACGCGTTTCGTCTGCCCGGCCAGTCCTGGCACGGCATCAAGTGGCACCGCCCCGATGGCGACCATCCCGAACGCCCCCGCGGCGGCATACCACGCCTCCGAGCGGTTGCCCGGCCGGATCAGCATCAGGATGAGGGTGGTGGCGAGCACCGCCAGGGTAAGCAGGCGGACGAGGTCGGTCATGCGCGAATCGTACCCGTCTCGCCCGATTGCTGGGGGCGGATGCCGGGATCAGGCATGGCATTCAGGGCAGGATGGCGATTGCCGGAATCGGGAATCCACGGTACGCTGGTCGGAATACACGGTCAGATACGGGCCTGGTCCCGCGGTTTTCTCCTCACCCATCCGTCCGGAGCGCGTCCGATGGCAATCGTTCCTCCCATCGCCCCCGATGCCGCTGATCCCGTTTCGCCAGCCGATACGAAGGCCGTGAAACAGCGCATACTCGCCAATCGCGTGACGTCGCTGGAGCAGCTGCGCGCAGCTGTCGGTGAGGCGTCCTCGGAGATCCTCAACAAGCATACCGCCTGGCTGACCCCCTCCATTCGCGAGTACATCGCGGCCTCGCCCTTCTTTGCCATGGCGTCGTCCGATGCACGCGGGAATTGTGATGTCACCCCGCGCGGCGACGTGAAGAGCATGGTCCAGATCATCGACGATGAGACGATCGTGATTCCGGACCGCCTCGGCAACAGGCGCGTGGACACGTTCCGCAACATCCTGGAGAACCCGCACGTCGGCCTGCTCTTCTTCATCCCCGGTGTGGAAGAGGCATTGCGCATCAACGGCCGTGCCACCATCACCACCGATCCGGAAATCCTGGCGTCGATGGCGCTCCAGGGAAAGGCGCCGAACCTTGGCATCGTGGTGGAGATCGACGAGGTCTTCGTCCACTGTGCTCGGGCAATGCTGCGGGCCCGGCTCTGGAAGCCGGATACCTGGCCGGACGACGACACGATCCCGACGCTGGCCCAGATCTGGAACGAGCAGAAGAATCTACCGCCGCCGGACGAATCGGCTGGCAAGCGCCGGGAAGCCTACCGGGAGGTCCTCTACTAGGCCCGGACATGGGGCGGACGGTGATCCGGACGTCGCGGTTCGCCTGAAAACACATGAGCATCGGAATGGCCGGGATCGCACCGCACAGTGCGATCCCGGCCATTTGTGTTAGGGACTATCGTTTTCTCGATAGACATGTTAGTCTGTATCATAGGGGGTCCTGAAGCGATCAGCCTGGGGGCGACGTCACGGCATGGTGCCGTGGGCGCTGGCCCCGCCGTGTGATGAGGAGTGTGTCGATGCAGATCCCGCGATTCCAACGCGTCCACCGTACGATGCTCGCCCTGATGGCGATCGTGGTCAGCGGGCTCCTGGGCGGGCCGGTCATGGCGTTCGCGCAGGATGCCACCCCTGCCACATCCCCGGTCGCGGCTCCGGTCCGGCTGACGGTACCGAGCGGGGTGCCGCTCGACCTGGCGGCGATGACGTTGTTTGCCCAGGAGATGGACCCGGCCTTCCAGAATGTCGGCGGTTACCTGCTCGATGTGGACGGGATCGTGGCGCAGCAACAGCTGATGCCATCCGATGCGCTCCGTGCGCGGCTGGAGGATGCTGGCCTGGTCGTGCAGTACAGCCAGTACGGCGGCACGTTCACCCCCGAGAACACCTATATCTCGGCGGGTTGGAGCCATGCGGAACTGTTCGGGGATGCCGAGGGTGCGTCGAAAGGCCTGTCGATCCTCTTCGATGGCTCACTCGACCCCAATGCCACGCCGGTGGCCAGCGCTCCGGTGATTGGCGATGAGGCGCGGCTGACCCGCACCACGGTGGATGACCCCGAAACGGGTGAGTCGTACGCGATCGTCGACTACTCGTTCCGCATCGGGAACGTGACGGCTGGCGTCTCGCTCTTCTCCTACGACGGCGCCGAGCCGGATGCGGATCGCGCCATGAACCTCGCGAAGGTGATGCACCAGCGGGTCGAGCACGTCCTTGCGGCAAAGCCCGCCGGACCGTTCTTCACCACGCTTCGCGTCGAAGGACGAAGCGGCTATGCCAGCGGTACGGCGCTCGAAGGGTGTTCCCTGCTGGATGGCGTGGCGCCAATCGAGCTGGGCGACACCGCGGAAACGTGGAAGGCCCGGCAGGAGAGCCTCCTCAAGTCCGGAGTGGAATCGCTCTATACCGCGACTGTCTACCTGCTGCCCGATGGCGAGACCGACTACAACACCAGCCTGACCGTAAGCACGTCGATCTTCGCGTTCGCCACGCCAGCGGAGGCAGCAGCCTTTGCCAGTGCCTCCGCTGATGGGTATATCGCCCTGCTGGGCTCCTCCTACGCGTCGATGGAGAAGCGAGCGGATGCGCCTGAGGGCGGATCGGCGGTCGATTTCAGTTTCGATCAGGACGACGGCACCGTCTCCTCCGGGATGAACGTCTGGGTGCCGGTGGGGAACATGGTGATCGGGATCTCCGCCGACCGGATCGGGGGCGTGCCGGAATCCGGGATGAATGCCCTGCTGGACGCGCAGACCGCCTGCCTGGAGACGCCAGCCAAGCCGTGCGGGCCGATCGCGCTTCCGGCCGAGTTCGGCATCTGACGGACCTCGCCGAACGCAGGGAGACCGGGGGCGGATGTCCTGCCCCCGGTCTCCCTGCGTTCCGGGCTTACTTCCGCGTCGCGATCAGCACCGCCGCGCCGCCCATCGCCGTCGCCCCGATCCGGTTCGCCAGCCGCATTGCGCGGGGCGTCCGCAACAGACGTCGCGCGTAGCTCGCGAAGGCAATCCACGAGCAATCGACCGCCATCAGCACAAGGAAGCAGGTGATGGCGAAGGGCGCCCAGGTCGAGACGTGAAACGTCCCCAGCGTTACCAGCGAGGGCAGCACCGCCAAGTAGAAGACCATGATCTTCGGGTTCCCGATCGTCAGCGCCATCCCCGCCGCGAACATCGAGACCGGACTCTGGCGCGTCGGGAGGACGTCGGCCTTCTCGTCGACCGGCGCTCGCCACATCCTGATCGCGAGATAGGCGAGGTAACCCACACCCAGCCATTTCAGGATCACGAATCCGGTGTGGAACGTCTCGGCGAGGGTCGTCAGGCCGGCCATCGAGACCGTCAGCCAGCCGACCTCGCCGATCCACATCGCGAGGACGAAGGGCAGCACATCGCGCCAGCCGTTCGTGATGACGCGCGAGACGAGCGCGGCAACGCTCGGGCCGGGACTGCCCGCGTTCAGCAGGAGGGCGACCGCGAACGTCGCCAGCACAATCGGTTCGACCATTTGGAAAGCGACCTCCTGCCGGTGCGTGCGATGCGGGAAGCGGTGGGCCGATCAGGAGCCGGAGCGGATCGTTCGGGTGGCGATGACGACGTCCGGGAACATCGCCCGCAGGCTCGCGGTCAGTTCCTCCCCGGCGGCGTTCAGGTCATCGTACGGCATCGCGCCCAGCGCTTCCAGCAGGAAGATCGCGGTGGCCGTCTTCGGCACGATCCGGGTGCGGATGCCCTGTCGCCAGTTCCAGCGCCGGCAGGTGACGTGGGTGTCGTCGCGCCAGATCACCTCGCCAGCGGCAGGATGGTCGATCACCGGCTCGCCCCGGTCGGTCGTGTCGAATGGTTCGTTGCCCGTTGCGATCGTCAGTCTCGGTGCGCCGGTGTATGCGGAGAAATCCTCGCCGCCGATCGGCAGCGCGTGGGCGATCGAGATCGCGTTGTAGGCATCCGTTGCCGGATCGATGCGCGGCAGTCCGCCCTCCACCCGCTTCAGGAGGGCGAGCACGCTCGGCATCGTGCGCTTCGGCTTTGCGCCGAACCCCTTGTACGCCTCCATCCACGCCGCGACGTGTGGCTCGGTCGTCCAGTCCGACACATGTTTCGCGCGGACCGCTTCCTCGGCGGCGGTGAGGCGGTCTTCGGCGATTGCCCGAGCGGACTCCGACGTCAGGTCGAGTCCGCTGGCGAGGATCGTCAGCACGCGATAGTCCGGCCATTGCGCGAAGATGGCCGGATCGACGGTCACGGTCTCGATCGCGGCGGACAGGTCGGAATCGGTCATGGATGCGTGCTCGTTTCGGTCGTGAACGATGGATGGATCGGGCAATTCAGTGGTGCGATGGCGGGCGTGACCCTTACGCGAGGTTGCCGAGGGCGTCCAGGTCGAGGCCGTACCAGCGAGCAGCGGTACCGGCGAAGGCGGACGCCTCTGCCGCCTCGTCGAGGACACCGAGGTCGTCCAGCACCGTTCGCAGCGCCCCGATCACCTCGCGATACTCGGCGGCCAGCAGGCAGACCGGCCAGTCGGACCCGTACATCAGGCGGTCCGGCCCGAAGATCTCCCACGCTGTCGCGATGTAGGGCTTCAGGTCATCCGGTGTCCATGACGCATGATCGGCCTCCGTCACCATCCCGGAGAGCTTGCAGGCGACGTGCTCCAACGGCGCAAATTCACGCATCAGGCTCGCCCACGGCTCCAGCTCGCCGCTGGCGATGGGCGGCTTCGCGATGTGATCGACCACCATCTTCAGGTGCGGGAAATCGCGGGCGACCGTGATCGCGCTTTCCATCTCGCGCGGCCGCAGGAGCAGGTCGTACGTCAGGCCGGCATCGGCGAGCGTCTGCAACCCTTGCTGCACGGAGTCCTGCAACAGCCAGTCTGGCCGTTCCTCGTCATGCACAAGGTGGCGGATGCCGACGAGATACTCGCCGTGCGGACTGGCTTTCAGGTCGGCGATCTGGGACGCGACCTGCGGGCTTGCGAGATCGACCCAGCCGACGACGCCGACGATTTCCGGCGTCTCGGCGGCGAAGCGCAGGAAGTCGAGCGTCTCGTCGATGGAATGGATCGTCTGCACGAGCACGGCGGCATCAACACCGGACTCGGCGAGGACCTTCTCCAGGTCGGCTGCGAGGAACGGTTTGTCGATCGGGGCAAGACCGCGCAGCCAGGTGTAGTCGTGATCGGAGGCCGTGTCCCAGAGGTGATGGTGGCTGTCGATGATGAACGGTTTACTGCGGGCGGGCTGGTCGGGCACGGGCACTCCTTCCGGGATGCTGACATTCAGGGTATCGATTGTACCCGGCCTCCCGATGTCGCGGTGTTGCCCTTGACCGCTGTCAGTTTCAGGTGTGGACGCACCTCACCCGGTCCGGGCGGCCTGAGCCCGGATCGGGTGAGGGGGATGATCCTCGTCTATCCAGCGGTCGAGAAGCGCCACTCGGTCGTGGATGCGAACTCCTCGCCTGGCTTCAGCACGGTAGACGGGAAGTTCGGCTGATTCGGCGAGTCCGGGAAATGCTGCGTCTCCAGCGCGAAGGCGTCCGTCTGCCGGTAGACCTTGCCGCTCGTGCCTGCGAAGGTCCCGTCGAGGAAGTTCCCGGAATAGAACTGCACGCCCGGTTCGGTCGAGTGCACCTCCAGCACGCGTCCCGAGGTCGGCTCCTGCACCCGCGCGACGAGCTGGAGCGAAGCGTCGCCGTCCGGGCGGTCGATGACGAAGTTGTGGTCGTATCCGTGCCCGATCAGGATCTGTGTATCGCTGCCGTCGCGCAGGTCTTGCCCGATCGCCTTGGCCGTCGTGAAGTCGAACGGCGTTCCGGCGACCGGGTCGATATCGCCGGTCGGGATCAGCGTCTTGTCGACCGGCGTGTAGTGCGAGGCGTTCAACTGCAGGACATGATCGGTAATCGCGCCGCTGCCTTCTCCGGCCAGGTTGAAATAGCTGTGGTTGGAGAGATTGACCACGGTCGTCTTGTCCGTCGTGGCGCGATAGTCGATCCGGAGCGTGTTGTCTGCCGTCAGTGTGTAGGTGACGGAATACGTCAACGCACCGGGATAGCCTTCTTCGCCGTCCGGACTCGTACGGGAGAGTTCCAGGGCCGGGCCGTCGTCGGCCGTGAACGGACGGGCTGCATAGATCTGCTTGTCGAAGCCCTTGTCGCCGCCGTGGAGGCTGTTCGGGTCGTTGTTGATGGGCAGGGTGTACGTCTTGCCATCGAGTGTGAAATGCCCGAGGGCGATGCGGTTGGCATAGCGGCCGACGAGTGCGCCGAAATAGGGGCTCTTCATGGCGTAGTCGTCGGCGTTGTCGAACCCGAGCACCACGTTCGCGGTCTCGCCGCTCTTGTCCGGGACGGTCAGCGACTGGATGACCGCACCATAGGTGAGGATGGTGACGGCCATCCCGTTGTCGTTCGAGAGGGTGTACTGCTCCCATTCCACGGATGAATCTGCTCCTTTGGGGGTGCCGAAGGCGGATTGTGCGATTCCCGGAATGGTAGCGGCGGGGGAGGCTGCTGGCGAGGCCTGCGGTGATGGGGTCTGGCCGCGGACGATAGCCGAGACGCCCGCGAGGAGCGGTGACAGGGCGAGGCTGCCGAGGACGGTGCGTCGGGGAAGCGTTCGGGCGGATGCGTGCGATGAGGCCATGGGACCCTTCTCCTGCGCGCGTCGCTGGCGTGGCGGACCGCGCGATATGGCGATGCCCGATCTGGATCGTGCGCGCGAAGGATGGGAGCATCGTAAGGCGACCCGCTGCAGGGGCGGTGCCGCCGGGCCCTCGGACTGGCTCCAAAGGGCCTGTTGGTGCGCTGGACGGGGCGTTCCTTGAGGCTGTTGGGTCTATTGCGCGAACGCCTGCCCGCGCCAGGTGGTCAGGCGTCGGCGAAGCGGGCGAGGGCATGCATGAGGTCTGCCGAGCGGGCATACAGGTCCCGGTAGCGCGGATACAGCGCGTCGTACCGTTGGGTCAGCGCCGCATCCGGCTCCCGGCCCGGTTG
>JASGDN010000068.1:0-6575 GCA_049841275.1 Thermomicrobiales bacterium | reverse complement strand
GGGCGTTCCCGGAAGACCTGATCTTCCGGGAACGCCCGGCTTGCCGACGCCCGCCGCGTCAAAGGCTCGTCACGATGATCCCGTTCCCCCACATCCCATCGGTCATACGCCGGGGACGCCTGCTGCGCTCGACCGCGCTCGTGGCGCTGGTCATGCTGATCGCCATAGCGGTGCTTCCCAGCGCGACACTGGCACACCCGCTCGACGAGTATCCGCAGTTGTCCTACGTCACCGTGACGCCAACGACGATCGAGGTCGAGGTGGATGCCACGCCTGGCGTCCTGCTCGCGGCGGACACCCTGGCGGAGATCGACACGAATGGCGACCAGACGATCTCCGACACCGAGGCGCAAGCCTATGTCAACACGATCGTCAACCAGCTCAGCCTGGCGGTCGACGGAACGTCGTTGCCATTGACGCTCGCGTCCTATGAGATGCCGGCATACCTGAACATCCAGGCCGGATACGGCGAGATCAAGGTGTTCGTCACAGCGACGCTTCCAGAGAGCATCGCGGCCTCCACCGCCACACATGAGATCACCTACACCAACGGGTTCGCCCCACCGAAGTCGCGCTACCAGGTCAACACGTTCACCTCGGGCGCCACGCCCATCGCGCTCGGCACGCAACAACGTTCCGACGACCAGCAGAGCCTGACGGTCGGCTTCTCCATCGGCGGCACGGTGTCCAGCAGCGAATCCTCCAGCGAGGCAACGACCTCCACAGCCACCAGCGCGACGGGCTGGCTCGGCGACCTGCTCGCCTACCTCCAGCAACCGGACTTCTCACCGTCGGCGCTCACGGTCGCAATCGGGCTGGCCATCGTACTCGGCGGCATCCATGCCCTCACGCCGGGACACGGGAAGACGCTCGTCGCGGCATATCTCGTCGGAAACAAGGGAACCGTCCGCCACGCGGCGGCACTCGGCGCGACCGTCACCCTCACGCACACGCTCTCCGTGATCGGCATCGGCCTGATCGCACTCTTCGCCAGCCAATTGCTGGTGCCTGGCATCCTCGTCCCGGCGCTGCAGGTCCTCTCGGGCCTGCTGGTGGTCGTACTCGGCGTCCGGCTCGTCGGGCAGCGATGGCGCGCCGCACGCCTCGGACGAACCGGCATCGCGACTGCCGCCCATACCCACGCCGGTGCGATGGGCGCGCAGGTTCACGATCACGGCGACGGACGGATGCACAGCCACACGGTGCCGGACGGACCGCTCACCGGGCGTGGACTCGTGGCGATGGGCGTCTCCGGTGGCCTCGTGCCCTGTCCGGAGGCGCTGGGAATCATGATCCTCGCCGTCGGGCTGAACCACATCGCGCTTGGACTCGGCCTGATCGTCGCGTTCAGCATCGGCCTCGCCACCGTCCTGATCGGGCTCGGCATCCTGCTCGTCCGCTCGCGACGCCTGCTCGACCGGATCGGCAAGCGCGGAACTGCGTTCCAGCAGTGGTTGCCGCTGACGAGCGCAACCGTCGTCCTCCTGCTCGGGATCGGCATTACGGCAAAGGGCCTCGCCAGCGTCAACGGGCTAGGCGGCGCGATGACGGAACCGGCGATGCTCGCCGTCCTCGGCATGATCGTGCTGGTTGCCGCAGCTGGCCTGGCGTTCAGGTTCCGGGAACGGTCGCATACGGCCGCTGCAGGGAGCACCGCGCTCGTGCCGCTGTCGATGCTGCCGCCGCGCTATCAGGATGGTCATGCCGTCAGTTCCGCGCCGATGGGCGCGGCCCCGTTGGTATTCGACGAGACGGGAGCGGTCGCGTGGAATCGGATCTGGGGACACGACGATCCGGACCAGCCATTCTGCGACCTCGCACTGGCGGGCGGCCCACCCCATCGCGGCACCATGCTGGAACCGGACCCCGAATCCGTCGCCAACGCACGGGTGAAGGATCTCGACGCCGTACGGACCGAGATCGAACGCGGCTTGCGAATGGTGACCGGCTTGCCGGTGACGCGAACCGTGGAGCCGGGCTGGATCGGCCTCACCTGCCCGGACACGGAAGCAGCGGCGTGGCTTGCGCAGGCGATCGATGCGGAGAACGTCCGCGCCCGGCAGGATGGTGCAATCGTCCTGCTGCCCGCCGACCCGTCGTTCCGGACGGAGACAGAGATCAAGAATGTCGTGACCGCCGCCGCGAAGACCTGGCACTACTGGAGTGAGCATGCCGCCGCGCAGGCCACACCCACTTCCCGTCCCGCCTGGCCACTTCCGGCCCTGCGCTGGGCCTGGAAGTGAGCCGGGGACGCCACTCTGCCCGACCGATGACCGCACGACCGGAGACATCCCCATGAACCATCCCACGTCGGACCACGATACCCACCGGCTGCGGTGGCGCATCGTCCGCCTCTACGGCGGGCTGATCGCCGTCAACCTCCTGCTCTGGGGACTTACCCTGCTGGTGTCCACCTCCTTTTCCTATGTCCTCGGTATCGCGCTGCTGGCCTATTCCTTTGGCCTGCGACACGGCGTGGACGCCGATCACATCGCCGCAATCGACAATGTGACCCGCAAGCTCGTCCAGGATGGCAAACGCCCGATCGGGGTCGGCCTCTTCTTCTCGCTTGGGCATTCGACGATCGTGCTCGTCCTCAGCGTCGTCGTGGCGGTCACCGCCTCGTTCGTGCGGCGCACCTTGCCGGAGATGCAGAACGTGGGCGGCCTGATCGGCACCAGCGTCTCGGCCCTGTTCCTCTACGCAATCGGCATCATTAACCTGCTCGTGCTGCTGGACATCGTGCGCGTATTCCGCCGAGTGACGCGGGGGGAACCGTACGAAGAGGAATCTGTCGACCGCATGCTGGGCGAACGCGGCATGCTGAACCGCTTCTTCGGCCCGGCGGTACGCGGCATCGACGCGAGCTGGAAGATGTATCCGCTGGGCGTGCTCTTCGGTCTCGGGTTCGACACGGCGACCGAGATCGCCCTGCTCGGCATCTCGGCAACGACCATGCAACACAGCATGCCGCCCGCAATGGTGCTGCTCTTCCCGCTGCTGTTCGCCGCGGGCATGACCCTCGTGGACACCACCGACTCGATCCTCATGCTCGGCGCCTACGGCTGGGCGCGGGTGAAGCCGGTCCGGAAGCTCTACTACAACATGAACATCACCATGATCTCGGTACTGGTGGCGCTGGTCGTCGGCACGATCGAGGTGATGCAGATCCTCGCCGAGCGATTCGGCCTGCAAGGCGTCGTGTGGCAGGCAGCGGAATCGCTCGACTTCGAGCGCATCGGCTACCTGATGATCGCGGTGTTCCTGCTGAGCTGGCTTGTCTCGACGGCAGTCTACCGGCTGCGTGGCTACGACACGCTCGACCTGGCTTCCGCTCCGGAAACGACCGCCAGCGCTCGCCCCTCGTAGGGGACGGCGCCGGTAATACGTTCCGGATCGCATCCGGGAATCAGCCGTGGAGCGTAACCCCGGCATCCTCGGCGCCCTGGGCAAAGCGGGACAGCGCAAACGGCGCGATAGGATGCGCCGTTTCCCCTTCGGTCGCGAGGTCGGCCAAAATCTCGCCGGTGATCGGTCCGAGACAGAACCCGTGACCGCTGAACCCCGCCGCGAAGACGATTCCCTCGCGCGGGGTGTCGAATACGGGGAGCGCATCCGGGGACTGGTCGATCAGCCCGCCCCAGACGTTGGCAACGCGGACATCGGCGAAGGACGGCAGGATGCGAATGGTCCGTGTGATGGCATCCCGCACCTGGGAAACGGTCGGGTTGGCGGAGTCGGCCGTGTGCGGACCAGTCTCGCCCCACGGCACGCCCGATCCGGTGAACCGGTACCGGCCATCGACCTGCTGCCGCCCCGCTACGCCGCCGGACGCCACGCCGAGCACCTGCTTCAGCGTCGGCGGTATGGGCACGGACTGCACTGCCGCGACATTCGTGACGGAAATCGGCATCTCCAGCCCGAGCGGCGCGAGCAGCGTCGGCGTGTAGATACCGGCCGCAAGGACGACGGTTCCCGCCGAGAGCGTGCCGTCGTCCGTCTCGACGCCGGTCACCCGGTCGCCGTCCGTAACAAGCCGGAGGACCTGGACGCCCGTGCGGATCTCCGCACCCGCGCGTTTGGCGGCATCGGCGAACGCCTTCGTGACCAGGGCGGGATTCGCATGGCCATCGGTCGGGCAGTAGGACGCGCCACACAGATCCGGCGTCAACGCGGGCGCGATCTCGCGAACGGCGTCGGCGCCTTCGAGCAGCGTCATCGCGATACCGGCGGCATTGCCTTCCGCAACGACGTGGCGGATGTTTGGCAGGTCATCCTCCGTGAGCGCCAGGCGAAGATTGCCTTCCTGCCGGTATTCGACGTCGGCGCCAAGCTCTTCGTTCAGGTGCTCCCACCGACGAATCGCGGCCTGTGCGAGCGGCAATTCCGCCGGATGCCGGCCCGACTGCCGGACGCCGGCCAGCGTCCAGCCGCTCGCCATGCTGGCAAGGTCGCCGCGTTCCAGCAGCAGGGTCTTCACGCCCATCTGGGCGAGCTGCCACGCGGTCGAGGTGCCGCTGATACCGCCGCCCACAATAATCACATCCGCCGTCGTCTTCTCCGCCATCGTCAGCCCCTTGTCCTTCGTGCGACCGCCGGATGCACCAGCATGGACGGCATTGTCCGGAGGAATGCCTTCCCTGTCGAGTCCAACAACACCTACGAGCGGGAACGGGGGTCGAGCACGTCGCGGAGGCCGTCGCCAACGAGGTTGAAGGCGAAGACCGTGATCAGCAGGGCGATGCCCGGTGCGATGCTGAAGAGCGGAAAGTCGGCCAGGTAGCGGGTGCCATCGCGGATCATCTGCCCCCAGGTCGCGGTCGGCGGCTGGATGCCCAATCCGACGAAACTGAGGCTCGCTTCGAGCCGGATCGCAGACGCCGTCCACAGGCTCCCAAGCACCAGCAGTTCGCCGCCGATGTTCGGCAGGATGTGCTTCGAGAGGATCTTGATGTCGCGCTGCCCCAACGCGCGGGCCGCCTCGACGAACTCCTTCTCCTTCAACGCCAGGGTCGGTCCGTACGCGATCCGGGCAAACCGGGGCGCGATGGTCAGCCCGATGGCCAGGATCAGGTTGCGCTGTCCGGCCCCCAGCACGGCCGCCACCAGCAGGCCCGTGATGAGATCGGGAAAGGAAAGCAGGATATCGACGAGCCGCATCAGGATCGCTTCGACCTTTCCGCCGAAGAAGGCGGCAACGGTCCCGATGGTCGTGCCGATGGCGCCGCCGAGGAGCACCGAAAGCACACCGACGGTCAGTGCGACGCGCGTCCCGTAGATGATGCGGGAGAGGATATCGCGCCCGTAGTCGTCGCGGCCGAGATAGTAGGTGCCATAAGGCGCCTTCAGCCGGTTGATCGTGCTTTGCTCGATCGGATTGTGGGGCGCCAGCAACGGCGCGAAGATCGCCACCAGCACGATCAGCACGATCAGCACGAGCCCGACCAGGGCAGAACGGTTGCGAGCGAAGGTACGCCAGGCGCGTTTGCGCTGCGAGATCAGGCGTGGATCGTTGCCGGGAGCCGCCGCAGCAACGGAGGGCGCGAGACTCGCGGTTGACTGGGCCATTAGTGCCTCCTGACTCGCGGATCGACCATGGTGTAGACGATGTCGACCAGGATATTGATCAACACGATGATGAAGGCGTAGACCACCATGATGGCCTGAAGCAGGGTGTAGTCACGTTGCTTCGTGGCGCCGATCATGAGTTTGCCAAGCCCTGGCCGCGCGAAGACCTCCTCTGTCAGCACGGAACTGCCGATGAGGCTGATCGCGAACAGCCCGATCATCGCCACGATGGGCACGAGCGCCGCCCGCAAGGCGTGCTTCACCATCACCGCGCGTTCGGTCAGTCCCTTTGCCCGCGCGGTTCGCACGTAGTCCTCCGAGAGCACCGAGAGCATCACCGAGCGGGTCATGCGGGCCACGAAGGCCGTCTCCACGAGTCCCAGGGTGAACGCCGGCAGGATCAGCGATTTCAGGTTGGCGACGGGATGCGAGAACGTACCGGCGCCGATCGCCGGAAGCCAGCCGAGCTTGGCTGCGAAAACATAGATGAGCAGGATACCGATATAGAATGCCGGCGCCGAAAGCCCGGCCAACGACACCACCCGGCCGAGATAGTCGATCCAGGTGTTGCGCTTGATCGCCGTGACGATGCCGATCGGGATGCCGAACCCCTGGGCAATGATGATCGCAGCGAGGCTGAGTTCCAGCGTATAGGGCAGGACGAAGCGGATCTGGTCCCAGGCTGGCGCGCGCGAAATCATCGACTTGCCGAGATCGAGCGTCAGCAGTTGCCTCATGTAGTCGATGTATTGGGCAACCAGCGACTTGTCGAGTCCCAGGTCGGCCCGGGCCTTGTCGACCGCCTGCTGGGATGCCTGATCGCCGAGCGCGGCCGTGACGGGATCGCCGGGGATCACCCGCACGAGGACGAAGATGATCGTGACCACCGCCAACAGCGTCGGGATCGCCAGCAGCAGACGCCGCAGGATATACCGGAGCATTGCATCTCCTCCCTCTCAGCGACCACCATGAAGGAGCCGACGGGCATCGCCTGCGCAGGCGATGCC
>JASGDN010000067.1:0-40173 GCA_049841275.1 Thermomicrobiales bacterium | reverse complement strand
TATGCGGGCGTTTTGGTGTTTGGGCGGGCTTTTTTTCACAGCTTTAAAAACACCGCGCGCTCGACATATTCACGATGGAGGAGTATCATCAGCGATAGAGGGTGTACGAACACTCTATCTGGTGTCCAGCGGAGTCTAGAGTTTCCACCTGGGCAAGGTAAGCCCAGAGTTGAGCGTGAGTAATAGCCCGGAAGTACCGTTGTGCCGTTGGAGAGGACGGCGAGGTTCGTGGTCGATATTTGTCGAGGCGGAGACGACACCGCGCTCCTGTCTACCTCATCGCCGGTGTCCACAACTTGGTGAGCGTCACGCTTGCCGGAGTCAAACAAGAATGCGGTACCAGGTCACGGCGATTTCCATTGCATACGCAGGTTGCGGCTACGAGGGTATTACCCATGTGTGGTCCGGATACCTATGGTGGTCACGGCAGGCTGCAGTAAACGCGATCCATTTCGAAGGCGTTCAGTTCTTCACCCGTGACATCTGGGGCAATGAAGCCGAGGTCACGACTCAACTGGGGCCTGGCGGTTGGTATCTCCGGACACCGGCCGATTCTCTGGTCTCCAACAATCTCTTGGCCATGCAGGTAGTCTTGGCTCCTGCCGCGTAACGCAAGTGGGCACGAGACAGAGTCCCATGCCCACTCCAACTGCGTCGCTGCCAGAACGATTGGACCCGGCCTGGCAGCGACCATTCTCCCACAGTGGTGGTAACAATGAAAACCGCCTTCATGAGCCGATTCCTATTTGACTGTTGGAAACTGTCTGGCTGTGGGGTAGCCATGCCCTTGGCTGCGATCGTGGACTGAGTTTGTCGTCTAGACGTCCAATCTCCGTGCGGACAAGATGCTTCTGTTAGGATCGCGGAGTTATTGACTGACTGGCTGAAGGAGATAAGTGATGCCATACCAACGGATTGATAATTCTGAAGATTGGAGTCCTGATGCTGATTTGAGTCTGGCCGATTGGCTTCGCCAAACTTGGACGTTGCCTACGGACATTTTCTCATTCCTTCCTGTGCTACAGCGTCGTAATGATGCACAAACGTTTGATGAGTGCCAGCAATCCTTGGATGGCTTCATGACGCTCCCTATTGCATCTTCCATGCCTCAGAAACTAAAAGATGAATTACGAGAAGTCGGGTTTGTGATCCAGGAATAGGGCATCGATCACAATCCTGGGCTGTATGTGCGGATATACACGTTCGGGTTGGCATGGTTGTCTGGCTTACAAATTGGGTCGAGTCCGTACTTATGAGCCAGTGATTGAGTCGGAGTGCTCACCTATTCGATGACGCCACCCGGCGCTGTGCTTGGTCGAACATCGGTGAGGTCCTTGATGGGCATGGGCTATTGAACTTGGTCAAGAGCCGATATTCCATACGGCTAAATGGTGGTTTATATGACAATGACCCACTCAGTTATCTTTGCGTTCGCTAGGAAAAGCTGACCTTCTTGATCGACGATTTTCCCTTTACTGTTTCGGAGCCAGACGAAGTCACCGGCTAGCGTTCCAAACGGCCTACGGATTCGGAACGGCGGTTTCCACTGTGCCAGAACGACGTGATCTTGGGTCAGAGCTGGGTGGTTTCCAAACTCACCAGCGACATATCGCCTGAGGTAGAGGTTGGCGTTTGGGTATTTGTCGAAGAACTCACGGTCTCGGTCACATACGCGGTCGACAATGTCTGCAAAGCGTCTGGGGATCGTGATGTGCGGAATACGACCTGACTTTTGCTGGTCCCGTGCATCGCGTCGTCGTTTGCTATTGTTCACGTTTTGGTCCCTTGGACTTGTCTCACTTACCCACAGGCGGGGAGTGAGTTACAGTGTGTCGCTCCATGGCGGAGAATCTATACGAACTGCGATATTTGATCAGTGAACGATGACGATGATGACGATTCTTTAGAATCGTCATCATTCATCGATCACTGATATCGATGAAAATCAAGATTCATCGATGAAATCACTTTCACTGAGTTCACTGAAGTGCGTGAGGTCGTTTGGAGCAAAATCTGCATGCCAGTATCTTCTGCCCCGTGTGGTTTTCTTGTCTTCGGGCCACGGCTCGGGAATCACCTTGCCCATGTCGACCAGAACTTCACGGGCACCGATGTATGCTGGCCCCCCTGTCGAGCAGCCTTCAGCCGCCTTCTTGATTTGACTGTCTGTAGCGCCATCGGCACCAAATGACTTGAGTGCTTCCAGAATGGCGGTTTCCTTTTCGTCGTGTTGAATGACCGAGTCCTCGAAGGTGCTGGGGACCGTGTCGAGGAGTTCGACGATGCAGCTCGTGACGCGTCTCTTGATGCCATCACCCCCTGTGGCTAAGAGACCTGGTAGGGAAACCGTCACGCGCTCAAAGACCTTCGGGGCTGCCTCGGCGTCGTCCTTCTGTTTCTCCACCACGAACTTGAACCGTCCGTCAGGCTTCATCGGAACGATTTTGAAGCGCACGTCGAGATTGCCCTTCAACACGGACGAGCCGCGTGGTCCCTTGCCGTCATGACCGGTGTGGTGAATGAAGATGCACGTTGTCCCATACCGCTCCTTGATTTGTTTGGCAGTCTCAAGGGCTCGTGAGGTGTCGCGCGCACTATTCTCATCTCCACCTGCCATGAGCCAGGAGAGGGTATCGAGGAACATGAGTGTCGGAGGCTCCGCGAGGGTTCCCAGAGCATCGATGAAGAGGGCAGACTCTTTCGGCTCGATGAAGCTCGCCACGTCGTAGATGGGTCGGATCGGAGCGCTGTCGATCACCTCGTCCGAGAGACCGTGGTGGCTGACCCACGCGGCTAAGCGCTTACTGAATCCACCTCCGCCCTCGGCTGCCAGATAGACGACGGTGCCCTGCTTAACCTTGTGGCCGTGCCAATCTCTTCCGAGTGCGACATGCATCGCCATGTCGAGACAGAGGAAGGACTTGCCCTTTCCGCTCTCGCCGTACAGCATGCCGATGGCGTCTTCGGGGACGTACTCTCCGATAATGTACTCAGGCGGCTTGACTTCGAGAGCCTCGCGTAAGGTTAGGAAGCGAAAGCGTCGTTCGTCTCCGGATGCTTTCTGTTTGCGCTGGCGATACAGGATGTCCCAATCATTGGCCTTGTATTGCCTGAGGCTTTCAAGTGTGGTCTCTCGGTACGTTGGCTTTTCCACCCACCTTCCGTTTTGCCCGAGCATTGTGGAGTCCATGATCCGTTCGCACTGTCGCCAGTCGATTGAGTAATCGCCTAGAAGGTAAAGCAGGCTCATATCGAGGGCACTCTTGTCTTCGTCGGCTCCTGTCTGATCTGCCAAGTCATGAAACCGTCGACTGGCTAACGCGTCATCTTCGATCTGGGCCAAAACTTGTTCATCAGTGAGGTCGCTGACGTACCGCTCGACCGTTGGTCCGGTGATCGAGAGCGGCGGCTTCTGGTGGATGTAGTCCTGGACTTCCACCGTCCGATCAGGGAGAAGATCGGTAGCGGGGAAATCCGGAAGGAAGTCGCCGGTAAGACCTATGAAACGCAGCTTCTGGCCAGGTCGTCGCTGGTAGATCTCGTATGGGGGAACTGAGGCGTAGGGATCAGGAATGCAGGCGGTGAACCAGACATGAATACCCGTTCCGCTAGCGCTGACTTCAACGGGAGCCAGCATGCGCGTCACGAAATCCTGGGCAATGCTAGTCAGTTCTCCCGTCTCAGGGTTCCGGCAGCTGTCAAGATCTCCACATGTTAGGCTGGAGCCTTCGGGGAGCACGATCCCGAGGTGCCAGTCATTGCTCCTGCGGCTGGCAAGGAAGACGAGTGCTTCGTCAAGTGTGAGCCAGTTGGTCGGATCACTCCATTGCGAAAAGCGTCCGGTCTTGGGATTGATCGGTCGTTTTTGTGACTTCCCGCCCGTCGTTGGGGTGTCGTAAATCCAAATGAGCCAGGTTCGCGCGTTTCTATAAGGAAAGAGGAACTGCGGCACAGCTAGATTGCGGGTGCCAATCTCAGCTGAATCTGGGATAATTAGTTGAGACAAAAGCGGGTGGCTGTTGTGGCTGCCAGAGTGTTCTTGGCGACGGCCCGGGTGGTTGACCTCCTCCCCGGGCCTCTCGTTTTGCTTATACATCATGGCCAACGGCACCCTTTCGCGGTCGAGCCTGATACCCCACCGGCGGTCCAGGCTTCCTGTATGGCACGAGATCCAGATCGTTTTCGCAAATGCCGAAGAAGGAACAGAGCCGTTCGAGGTTGTTTCCTCCCGGTCTCGAGATGTGCAGTTCCCAGTTCCGGACGGACATGTGGCTGACTCCCAGTGCGTCAGCTACTTCTTGTCGCGACAGTCCCCGCTCTACTCGGAGATCCCACAGGGTGTGCTTATGGAAAAGGGAGTCAGTCATCGCCGCCCTCCTTCTGCTCGTCCAATTGGGATGGGTGTTCTCTTTCAACTCCCGGCGGTGTTCCACGCAAAAGTCTCTTCCAGAGCTTTTCCCATGCGACGCGTTGCGTCGCCTCCGACACCGGTACACGAAGCTCCATCTCGGAGTGCTCCCACCGTCGTCGCATGTTTCCGAACGCAAAAGCTCGGGCGATGCAAACGACAATCAGTGGACCTGAGTCCACTTCATGTCGCCTACACCGCCCGAGCGATCCCTGGGCTTAAGGCCTTTTCTTACTCTGCCGAGAACCACTGGAAGAACGTGGCCGGCATTTCACCAAGGAAGACCTAGTGTATTCAACTCCTCCTACCGGACGACATTCTGGCGTTCTGACAGGCTCTTGCCCGCTTCCAACGACCACCTCGTGGTCGCCACAATTCCGCCTCGTCGTGTCAGCGACAGGAGCCTCTCAGCATCACAGCCACTGGAGGTCTCTGGAGTTAGCGAATCAATGCACCGAGGTATGCGCTCATTGGCACTGCTTCTCGGAACACTAATATTATAACCCATTACGCTAATAATTGGCACTGTCGTTTCGTCGTTCGTGCCTCATGCCCTCGTCTTGATAGGCCCTGCGCAGAATGACCCCGCCAAAAGCAGGTTTATCGAAACTACTGCTCCGAATAGTTCGCGAGGATGCAGATGCCATCCACGCCGGCGTCGATGAGGTAGTCGATGATGCGGTCCTGGCCGTCGAAGTCGATCGACTCGTCATCGTGGAACGGGGTCGGAGCGATGGGAAACACCCCGGTCAGCGGTGTGAGGCCGCGCCCGTCCGGGGCGGGTGCCGTCTGTGCGCACATACCATCTCCTTTGGGGATTCCTGACAGGGAACGTGGTCGTTGCTGCGCTCAGCATAACCCTTTCGGGCCATCAACCGGCAGGTTTGCCTTCGTTCAACTTGATTCATGGTCAACATGACCAAAAAACATGGCGACATTCGGTCGCCCTGCATCTTTGCCCTGCGATACCAGCTTTCTAGACTACAGGCATGCAGCACGATGTCGTGTGGTTTTGTGCAATGTGCGCACTGGGGCGATGTTCCGGGGGAGCTGGTGGACCGTCGCCGGTTCGGTATCGTGCGGGAGTGAGGTCGGTCGATGGATTCAGGCAATACCGCATTCGTTCTCATCTGTGCGGCGCTGGTCATGCTGATGACGCCGGCGCTCGGGTTCTTCTACGGCGGTCTCGTCAATCGGAAGAATGTGCTGTCCACGCTGATGCACAGCTTCTTCATCCTGGCGCTCATCAGTGTGGTCTGGGTGTTGTGGGGCTACACTCTGGCGTTCGGTCCGGACAAGGGCGGCATCATCGGTGGTCTGGACTTCATTGGCCTGAAGGGTATTTCCATTGATGATGTCTGGGAGCCGTATGGCATCCCGACCCTGGCCTTCGTGGCGTTCCAGATGATGTTCGCGGCGATCACGCCAGCGCTGATCTCCGGCGCATTTGCCGAGCGCAAGAACTTCAAGGCGTTTGTCCTCTTCAGCTTGCTCTGGTCCACGCTGATCTATGCGCCGCTCGCGCATTGGGTGTGGGGCGGCGGCTGGCTGTTCAAGCTCGGCGCGCTCGATTTCGCGGGTGGCACGGTCATTCACATTTCCTCGGGGGTCGCGGCACTGGTCTGCGCGATCGTGCTCGGCAAGCGAAAGAGCTTCGGCACGCCCGACGCCGATCCGCACAACCTGACGCTCACGGTGCTCGGCGCTGGTCTGCTCTGGTTCGGCTGGTTCGGATTCAATGCCGGAAGCGCCCTCGGCGCCACGGGACAGGCGGCGAACGCCTTTGTGGTGACGCACATCGCGGCGGCTGCCGGTGCGCTCGCCTGGATGTCGGTTTCCTGGGTTCGGCATGGGCATCCGAGCGTGCTCGGTGCGGCGGCTGGTGCCGTGGCCGGCCTGGTTGGCATCACGCCGGCGGCAGGATTTGTGGGGCCTGCGGCCGCGATCATCATCGGTGCTGGCGCCGGGGTCCTCTGCCCGCTCGCGCTCGACCTGGTGAAGGAACGATTCGGGATCGACGATGCGCTTGATGTCTTCGCCGTTCACGGGATTGGTGGCATCTGGGGCGCGCTGGCGACCGGTCTTTTCGCCGATGCGGCGGTGAGCGGTACCAAGGGTGTCGATGGCGTGACGGCGCTTGACGGACTGTTCTTCGGCAATCCGGAGCAGCTCTGGAACCAGCTCGTCGCGACGGTGGCCGCAATCCTCTTCTCGGCGGTCGGGACCTTCATCCTGCTCAAGATCGTCAATGCAATCTTCCCGCTCCGCGTCCAGGAGGATGCGGAAGTCCTCGGCCTTGATGCCTCCCTCCACGGCGAGGCGGCTTACCAACTGTAGTCTTGCCCCGGCTTCGGTCCGGAAGCGAGCACGGCGCTCGCTTCCGGCCGGGGGCATGGTCGTTCGTCAGGCAGTCGATACAGAAAGGATCGTTCCCATGCTGCTCGCCATTGCTTTCGTCCTGTTTGCGCTGATGCTCGTTGCCTGGTTCTTCGCGCCGTCTACCGAGAAGCCGGTCAAGGTCGCGAAGGATGCGTCGGTTTCGTCCCCGGTCGGAACGGCAATGCAGCACTAGGAACCGGGGGCCGCTCCGCGCCGGGAGATGGCCGGCGTAACGAATGGCCGAGACCCAATCGATGATCACAAGGCGAGGGCTGGATTGTGCCAGCCCTCGCCTTGTGATATTTCGGGCGTCATGACGACGCGAGACATTCCATGTCGTACACTGCGCGCACACTCCGGGCATTCTCGAACCCGCAACCTCCGGTCCCGCTGTGGCTTTGGATCCGTCCGGACTGGTCGTTGCGGAAGCACTGCAAACGAGGGACTCCTTGGCAGCAATGAACCAACAGATCGACGCAACGGACGGCCCATCGCGCGTGCAGCAGGTGGCCACACGTATTGCAGACGAGGTCGAGCGCGTCATCGTCGGCAAGCGGTCCGTGATCGATCAGGTGATCGTCGCGATTCTGTGCGAGGGCCACGTCCTGCTGGAAGACGTGCCGGGCATCGGAAAGACGATGATGGCGCGTTCGGTCGCGGCAGCGCTCGGCGGCTCGTTTGGCCGGGTTCAGTTCACGCCGGACCTGCTGCCGTCGGACATCACCGGCGCGATGGTGTTCGATCCGCGTACGGCCGAGTTCGCCTATCGCGAGGGGCCAGTCCTGGTGAACGTCCTGCTGGCGGACGAAATCAACCGTGCAGGACCGCGCACGCAGAGCGCCTTGCTGGAGGCCATGGAGGAGCGGCAGGTCTCCGTCGAGCGCGAACGCATCGCCATGCCGCGCCCGTTCGTGGTGCTGGCGACGCAGAACCCGGTCGAGCTGGAGGGCACCTTCCCGCTGCCGGAGGCGCAGTTGGACCGCTTCATGATTCGCACCTCCATTGGCTATCCGAACCTGGACGAGGAGCGCATGATGCTTCGTCGGTTCCGGGCACATACCCCACTGGCGGCTGTCCAGCCGGTGACCAGTCCCGAGGAGATGCGCGACCTGATCGCGCAGGTTCGCACCATTCACATTGGGGTCGCCGTGGAGGACTACCTGCTCGCCCTGGTGCGGGGAACGCGCGGAACGAGCCAGATCGAAGTTGGGGCCAGTCCGCGGGCGGCACTCTCGCTGGCGCGCGTGGCCCAGGCGAATGCGGCGATCCACGGACGGGCCTATGTGATCCCGGATGATGTCCGCGACCTCGCGGTTCCGGTCCTTGCGCACCGGATCGTGCCGACCGCGCAGGCCGACTTGCACGGGACCACGGCCGCCGAGCTGGTCGCGGAAGTCGTGGAGCAGACACCCGTTCCCGTCGAGGCGGTGACGGCGGTCTAGGCTGGCGGTGACAGGAGGCGATAGCACAATGGTCACCGTGGGTAAGCGACTGACCGCACGGTCCCACGCGGATGGATCGCCGACACGGTGGGCGCGGTTCGTCGCGTGGTGGAACAATCCGGCGGCCGATGTCGACATCCGGCGCTGGGCCGGAATCGCGCTGGTGATTGGCGTCCTCGGTGCGTTGCTGCGGGAGCCGATCCTGCTGCTGCTTGCGCTGATGATCTTCCTTGCCGGACTCATCGCCCGGGTGTGGTGGGATCATTCGTTCACGAATCTCACGGTCGCCCACGCCTTCTCGACGGATCGGGCCTTTTACGGCGATGAAGTGACACTCACCATCACGGTGAAGAACGAGAAACCGCTGCCGATTACGCGCTTCGATGTCGCCGAGGAGGTGACGACGAACGTCCAGCTGGTCGGGCACGATCTGGCCCGGTCGGAGCGCCCGGATCGGCGGGTGTTGCGGTCGATCTTCAGTCTCGGCATGTACGAGCGGGTCTCCCATCGTTATCGCATCCCCGCGCACCGTCGTGGCTGGTATCGCTTCGGGCCGGTCCAGATGACGGCGGTCGATCCGTTCGGCATCGTCACGCGGCGGCAGATGCTGGAGGAAACGCACGGCTTTCTTGCCTATCCCCGGACGCTGCCTGTCTCGACGCTTGTGGTGCCGGCCCGGCAGCCGTATGGCGATCACCGGCCGCAGCAGCAAGTGATCGAGGATCCGATGCGTTTCGCCGGTGTGCGGCCATACGTTCCCGGCGATAGCCCTCGCCGTATCCATTGGCGCGCGTCTGCGCGCGTGGGCGAGTTGCAGACGCGGACCTTCGAACCGACGGCGTCGCCGGTGGCGGCGATCTTCCTCGACACGATCACGTTCTCCTATCTGTGGGAAGGGCAGGACTCCGGTCTGCTCGAGCTGGCGATCACGGTGGCGGCATCGTTGTCCAGCCAGATGCTGGCGGAGCGGAACCAGGTCGGGATCTACGTCAACGCGCCGATTCCGGGGAGGACGCGGGTGGTGCGTGTGCCGCCGGGGCGTCGTCCCGGCCAGCTGACGCGCATCCTGGAATCGCTGGCGATGCTGACACCGGCATTCGGGGATCGTATCGAGCATGTGATCGTCGAGGAATTGCCACGGCTGCCGTGGGGTGCAGCCATCGTGATCGTCACCTGCCGCGTCACGGAGTCCCTCCAGCGGTCGCTGCTTCGGATCGCACGATCGAGCGGATCCCAGCGATGTGTGCTGGTGGTCGTTGGAGACGACGAACTGGAACTGGTGGCGGAGGTGCGGAAACGCGTTGCGATCTATCGGGTGAGTAGCAAGGAGGCGTGGGATGTCATCGACCACATCACCCTCGACCGCGTCTCCTAGGCCCGGTCCTGGGGGCGGCGCTCGCGGGACGCCGTTTCGTGCCTGGCAGACGGCCATCGCGTTCCCGATCCTGCTGGCGATGTTGGTGGGGTCGGCGGCAGCGCCGCTGATCCACCTGTTCCTGAATCCGGATTTCGGCCTGACCGCCGATCGGCCCACGCCGTCGATGCTGGGCTTCGCGTTCGTCGGACTCGTCGGGTTCTGGTCGACGCGGTTCCTTGAGCCGCGTGTCAGGGGCCGGAGCACCTGGGCGATCGTCTCCGTGCTGCTCTGGGCGGCCAGCGTGTCCATCTGGTTGCTCGTACAGCCGCACTACGACTTCCTGGCGTTCCTGCGCGATCCGGCGACGCTGGTGAACGAGCACGGGTACCTGGTGGTGCCGTTGTTCCTGAGCTTCGGGGCGTGGTGGATCGGCGCGCGCTACGGGTTCGATGTCGACCGTTTCATGCCGGAGGAGCTTCGTGGGCTCGTGCAGCGCTGCTGGCTGGTGCTGGTAGCGTCGATCATCCTGGCGGCCATGGTGCGGGGAGCGGCCGGCCAGTCCGCGATCGACGCGGCACGGCTGGCGGTACCCGTGTGCATGATGGCGAGCGTTGCCCTCATCGCGGGCGCGGAGGTCGATTCAACCCGCCGCCTGTCGCGGCGGCGCGGCGGCGATGTGCCGGGGTGGGGACGTTGGTATCGCCTGTCTGGCGGGTTTGCCTTGGCGATCCTTGTCCTGTCGGCGATCGTCCTCGGCATCCTGAGTCCTGGCGCGATCCGGGCGATCCTCGAGATGATCCAGGCTGGATTGCGCGGTGTTGGCTGGGTTCTCGGCTACGTGCTGTACGCGATCGTGTATGTCGTCTACGTTGTCTTTCGTACTGTGGCGATGCTGCTGGAATGGCTATTCGGGTTCACCTTCAAACCGATCCTGCCGCCAGAGATGCCGCATCAGGACGACCAGCAACAGCCCGCGCCACCGGATCAGCAGCCTGGCGCTTCGCCCTATGCAGACCTCTTGCGCTGGGTCGCGATCGGTGTCGCGGTGGTCGTGGTGGGCATCATCATCCTGCGCCTGACGCGGCGGCAATCCGCCGCGGACGATGAGGGGATCGTGGACGAGGAGCGCGAGAGCGTCTTCTCGAGCGATCTGGCGAAGCGCCAGCTGCGCGATCTCTTCCGTCGCCGGTCTGCCCCGCCACCGCCTGTGCGCCTCGACCTGGACCGGCCCCCTGGCACGGCGCGGGAGGCGATGGTCTATCTCGAAGTACTGGCGAACCGCGAAGGGATCGGGCGGCGCGAGGACGAGACGTCGGTGGACTTCATCGCCCGCCTGCGGGCCGAATGGGCCGGCACCGGCGGTTCGCTCGGGGACTTGCTCGCGACGTATCAGCCGGTCCGCTATGGCGAACGGTCCGATGAACCGGGGGGCGGGTTCAGGAAGCAGGCTGCGAGCGCGTGGAGCGGGATATGGGCGATCCGCCGGGCCGTTTCGATGCCTCCGGTGGACGAGCGCGCCAAGGGCCGGCGCGTCGGCTGAGTCGCGGTTCCGGCCTGGGCGGTGGGACTGGCTGCGGTCAGTCGACCGCCGGGGGTGGTTCTTGCGCTGGAGTGACCAGGATCTTGTCGATCCGGTTGCCATCCATGTCCACGATCTCGAACGTGAAGCGGTCCCAGATGACGGTTTCTCCCTCCTTCGGGACGTGACCGAGCTGGTCCATCAGGAAGCCTCCGACGGACTCGAACCGTCCGGCATCCTCACCGGGAAGCTCGTCGATGGCGAGGAGCTCGCGCAGCTCGTGGGCCGGGAAGACACCGTCGATCAGCCAGGACCCATCCGGCCGGACGACCGCGCCGCGGAGGTTCGTTCTGGCCGGGTCGTCGATTTCGCCGACAATGTCCGACAGGATATCGTTGAAGGTGATGATGCCGTCGAACCCGCCGTATTCGTCGATCAGGATCGCCATCGGTTGCCGCGATATGCGCATCTGGTCGATCACGGTGAAGACCGACGAGATTTCCGGCACGAAGAGCGCTTGCTGAATGGCATCGGGGATGGCCGTCGATTCGCCGCTGATCTCGCGCCGCCAGAGTTCGCGGGTCGAGACGTACCCGACGATATTATCCGGCGTTCCGTCGCAGACCGGGTAGAGGTTGTGCGGATGCTCGCGCATGGTCTCGCGGTTCTCGTCGTCGGTACGGGTCAGGTCGAGCAGGTCGACGGCGTGACGTGGGGTCATCAGTTCACCGACGCTGCGTTCGCTGACATCGAAGACCCCTTCCACCAACCGCCGCTCGGCCTCCTGGAAGATTCCCGCTTCGGTGCCCTGCTGGAGGAGGAGTTCGATCTCCTCCTCAGTGACCTGGTTCTCGTCACCGGTTTCCGGGCCGAAGGTGCGCAACACGACTTCGGTCGAGGCGGCGAGGAACGTCGCTACCGGGGCCATCAGCTTCGAGAGGAGGGCGAGCACCGGCGCCATGAGGGAGGCCATGCGTTCCGGATTGCGGAGGGCGAGACGTTTCGGCACGAGCTCGCCGATCACCAGCGAGAGATAGGTGATGACGAGCACAACCAGGATCGGGGCGATGCTCGAGGCCCATGCATCGAGGAACGGGACTTTCCGGAGCGCGTTTGCGATGGGTTCGGAGAGCGTCGCGCCACCGAAGGCACCGTTGAGGATGCCGATGAGGGTGATGCCGATCTGGACGGTCGAGAGGAAGCGGTTCGGTTCGGCGGCGAGTTTCAGGGCGACCGTCGCGCCGTCGTTGCCCTGGTCGGCCATCTGCTGCAGGCGAACGGTCCTGGCGGAGACGATGGCCAGTTCCGACATCGAGAGCAGGCCGTTCGCGACGATCAGCAACAGGACGATGACAGCTTCTATGCCCATGTGATGTGTGAAAACTCCTGGATGGTGCGTCCCGGCGCAGAGCGGCGGGAGGGCGGGGGGGGATCCCCGCGACGGGTTCGACTGTACTACATGGATACGATCGATGCCCGGTGAGGCCGGCTGAGCTGGGCGTCCTTTGGCGTGGATACGATGCGGCCGATGTAGCCCGATGACCGGAGTTGGGGGTAGTCCTATGACCGGTACTAGCCAAAAATCTCATGTGGTCCAGAGTCTCGTGGAGGAAAGTTGGCTCGGGGGGCTTCCATTTTCATCGAGGTCCTAGTACTATTAGTTTTACTTGGGTGGGCATGTCGTCTGGAACGTTCGAGGCCGGCTCACCAGGGTACGTCCGTTCTCGTTTCGGTGGGGCCGAATATCCCCCTGATCGCGCGAACGACAGCGTCGTTTCCGGAATCGCGGAAGCCGCTGGAGTGGAGTCTACGCACGGAGGTTCATGGCTTTGGTGACACACATGGGGAGAACTGGAGGCCAGGTTCGCCAGCGAATTGGCCCGACGATCAAGAACCGCCGCCATCAGCTGTCGAAGTCGCTCAATACGCTCGCGGATGAGGCTGGCATCTCGCCGTCGCATCTCAGCCGGATCGAGCGAGGACTGACCGTTCCGTCTTACGACGTGCTCGACCGCATCGCGGATGCGCTCGGCTCGGACCTGAGTGCGCTGCGCACCGAAGAAGAACACGCGCGACTGGTCGACGGGGATCTCGATGCCATCTTCGCGGAGATCGGCCTCGACGACGACGCACGGCTGGAACTCATGCAACTCAGCCACGAAACGCGCCAGGCACTGGCAAGCGCCCTCCAGCGCTTGTCTGCTTGACCGGTCTTCCGCGCATCGGAATGCTGGCCGACGGCGGGCGGTCAGTGCGTTTCGTGGCTGTCCGGACCGGAAGGATGGAGGTCGAGTGTCATCTCGATCACGTCGAGCCGGCGCTGGAGCGGCATCACCCATTCGCTGTGATGGCCGGTCCGGCGAAATCCGACGCGTTGATAGGCACGCTGGGCCCGCTCGTTGTGGCTGAAGACTTCAAGGCGGATGCGCTGGAGTCCCAGATCCTCCCGCACGACATCGGAGGCGAGCGCGGTTGCCTCCGTGCCATAGCCGCGTCCCCACATGTCCTTCTCGCCAATCACGATTCGAAAGAGGCAGGAGCCGTCCGCATGGATGTCGGTGACGGCTGTCATGCCGATCAGACGGCCTGTTCCGTGCTCGTGGATCGCCCAGCAGGTGCCACGCGATGATTGGGGCAGGATGATGGAGTCGAAGTAGCTCCTCGCACGGGCCGGCGACAAGGGCAGCAGGTCGTGCCGGAGCATCTCTGCGATCTCGGCATCGCCATACCAGCGGATGAATGCCTCGCGGTTCGCACCCTGATGCTCGCGCAGGTCGACGCGTTCGCCGGTGCGCACGAGGCGCGGAAGGCTGGCGGGATCGTGTTGTCCGGGCGTTGCGGGGTTGGCGGTCATGGATGGGTTCGTGGTGCTCCGCGATGGGGAACGGAATCGCCTGGCGACGGGGGCGAGTGAACGATGAGCGTGACGGCACCGGCTTAACACAGGGCTCGGTTGCCGTGCTATCCGGAGAATTGGCATGCCTTTTCCGGAGGTTCGTATAGTGTCGGCACGCCGAGCGACGGATGGCCTATCACGCTCGATGCCGGCCCTTCTGGACCAGGCGGCTGGCCGTTCGCCTCGCTCGATGGTGACGTGCTGGATGATTGACCGAACCACGACGATCGAGGTCCACGTTCGCTGAAGGGTACCAGAATGGAGCCGGGCGCGAAAAACGAAGGGGCATACGCCCCCTCGTTTCGTCGTGTCTTGGGTTGTAACCCCTGCTTCGGCTACCAGCGGTTGTAGGACGTGCTCTGGCGCTTCGCCTGGTAGCATTCGCGGCAGTAGACCGGCTTGCCGGGCGAGGGGTTGAATGGAACCTCGGTCGGCTTGCCGCACTCGGAGCAGGTGGCCGGATAGAGCTGGCGCGGGCCGTTGTCGTAGCTGCGCTCGCGGCCTCCACCATAACCGCCACCGTTCGACGAGTAGCCGCCGCCGGATCCGTAGCTGTCGTAGCTCCCGCCGCACTGATTGCGCTGGGACTTGCGCGCCTGGCGGCATGCCGGACACCGTTGAGGCTCCGAGAACCCCCGCTGGGTGTAGAACTCCTGCTCACCAAGGGTAAAGACGAACTCCTGGCCGCAGTCGCGGCAGGTCAGCGTTCGTTCGCTCATTCAGACTGAACCTCTCTGGCCGGACGGGGTGCCCGTGCCACCTTACTATGAACCAACCGCAACCATCATGCGCGAAACGAATCCCCGCCCGAGTCGTGGTTCTGGACCGACGGCTCGACGAGCGCTGCCTATGGAGACGTCCCGTGTAGTGCGAGTGTACCACGACGTGCCGCGAAACGGCGATGTTTTCCCGAATTCTTGCGGATATCGGCACGCTCGGGGAACCGGATGCGCGCGCAGGGCCAAGGCCGGTCGCCTTCATATGTGTGGACGCAGCGATGCGGATCGCACAAATACACCACGCGACGGCACGATTTCCGGGATGATGGCTCACGCTGTGCTAGGATCGCGGGTGATTGAGGACGCGGCCACGTCCGCGGAGACTGGATGTGCAACACGGGAGTTGCCGCTCCGTTGGATGCCCGGCAAAGGAGCATGACGGACCATGAATGTCCATGAGTATCAGGCGGCGGATGTTCTCGCACGCTACGGCGTTCCGGTGAATCCGGGCACGGTTGCGACCACCCCGGAGGAGGCAGAGGCTGCGGCGCGGGAGTTCGGCGGCACGGTGGTCGTGAAGGCGCAGGTTCATACTGGCGGGCGCGGCAAGGCTGGCGGCGTCAAGCTGGCGCATTCTCCGGAGGAGGCGGCCGATGCGGCGCGCCAGATTCTGGGAATGGATATCCGCGGCCATGTCGTCAACAAGGTGCTGGTCGCGAAGGGTGCGCAGATCGCCAAGGAGTTCTACCTCGGTGTCGTGCTCGACCGCCCGAACCGCCAGATCCTCGTGATGGCGAGTGCCGAGGGCGGGGTCGAGATCGAGGAAGTGGCGCGCGTCGCGCCGGAGAAGATCGTCCGCGCGCTCGGCGATCCATATCTCGGGCTTCACCCGTACCAGGCGCGGCAGCTCGCCTTCGATCTCGGCTTGCCGGCAGACAAGGTGGGTGCGTTCGCGGCGATCGCGCAGACCCTCTACGACGTCTATGTGAAGGAAGACGCTACGCTGGTGGAGATCAACCCGTTGATCCTCACGAACGATGGTGCATTCCTGGCGCTCGACTCCAAGATGAGCTTCGACGACAACGCCCTGGCCCGGCATCCGGATGTCGAGGCGATGCGCGATATGGCCGAGGAGAACGCGACCGAACTGGATGCGCGGCGGAGCGGTATCTCCTTTGTGAAGCTGGATGGCACGATCGGGTGCATCGTCAACGGCGCCGGTCTCGCGATGGCGACCATGGATGCCGTGAAGCTGCATGGCGGCGATCCCGCCAACTTCCTCGATGTCGGCGGTGGTGCGTCGGTGGACCAGGTGGCGAAGGCGTTTACCCTCGTGACCGCCGATCCCAACGTGAAGGCGATCCTGATCAACATCTTCGGTGGCATCACGCGGGGCGACGTGGTGGCAGAGGGCATCCATGAGGCGATGGAGCGTGTTGGCGTCACCGTGCCGATCGTGGTGCGTCTCTCCGGCACGAATGCGGAGGAAGGCAAGGCGATCCTCGCCGAATCCGGCCTGACCGCCGTCGATACGATGGATGAGGCCGCCGCCGCTGTGGTTGCCGCAGCCGCCTGACACGATCCACACACGGCGGGCCAGTGTGGTTCGCTCGTGCAGGATGAGGGAGATTCCCGTGAGCATTCTCGTCGATCGCAATACCCGTCTCCTGGTGCAGGGCATCACGGGACGCGAGGGATCGTTTCACGCTACGCAGATGGTGGAATACGGGACGAACGTGGTGGCCGGGGTGACGCCGGGCAAGGCCGGGGCGGAGGTCGCCGGGGTTCCGGTCTTCAACACCGTGGCCGACGCGGTGAGGGAGACCCAGGCGAATACGGCGATCAGCTATATTCCGGCCCGGTTCGCCGCCGACGCCATCTACGAGGCCGTCGATGCCGGGATCGAGCTGGTGATCTGCATCTCCGAGGGCATGGCCATCACCGACATGGTGCCGGTCTACGCCTACGTGAAGGCTAAGGGCGCGCGCCTGATCGGCCCGAACTGCCCTGGGCTCATCACGCCGGGGCAGGCGAAGGTCGGGATCATGCCGGGCTTCATCCACAAGCCGGGCAAGGTCGGGCTGGTTTCCCGGTCGGGGACGTTGACCTACGAAGTAGTGGATGCGTTGACGAAAGCCGGTTTGGGCCAATCGACGGCGGTCGGGATCGGTGGAGACCCGATCATCGGCACGTCCTTCGTCGACGTGCTCGGCCTCTTCCAGGACGACCCGGAGACCGAGGCGATCGTGATGATCGGCGAGATCGGCGGCAACGACGAGGAGACCGCCGCCGCCTTCATCAGGGAGCGCGTCACCAAACCAATGGCGGGCTTCATCGCCGGACGGACGGCGCCCGAGGGCAAGCGCATGGGGCATGCCGGGGCAATCATCTCCGGCGGCGCTGGCACGGCGGCGGACAAGATCGCGGCACTGGAAGATGCCGGTGTGCGCGTGGCGGACAGCCCGTCGAAGGTACCAGCGTTGTTGCAACAGGCGATGGCGGCGCGCGCCTGAACCAGGATTTTCCTGGGCGGCGCAAACCCCCAACACACGGAAAGGGAGCGGGCATGCGGCCCGCTCCCTTTCCGTGTGTTGGGGGCCGCATCCGTGCGGTCCCGTTTGCCCTTGTCTACTGGGCGTCTTCGGCAACGGTGCCGAGGTGCTCGATTGCCGCGATGGTCAGGTCATTGGCGAGCGTCTCGACGTCGTCCGCATCGACCTGGGCCGAATCACCGACCGAGACGAGGGTTACGACAAAGACGTTGCCAACCGGGATGGCGAGCGTCTGCACGACGACATACGCCCCGTTCTGCTCCAGGTTGTACGTGATAAGGATGGCGTCCTCACCCGCGACCGTCGTATCGGTCACCTCGCCGGTGCCGCCTTCCGACGACGAATCCTCGAGTCCAGACTCCACGCCCTTCTTGAAGTCGCCGAGCGGATCGTCGCCCAGGTCCTTCTCGTTGAACGCCAGGTAGTTGACCGAGGCGCACGAATACGTATACGGAACGACCTCCGGATCGGCGGTCACGACATAGCCGGCCGCACCTTCGACGCTCACGGTGCTGGCGTCGTACATGCAGTCCTCGGACGCTGCTCCCTCCGCGGTGCTGATATCGACGTAGGTGGCCTTGGTGAAGCCGTCCGGCAGCTCACGGGCCCGCATCGGCGTTTCGAGTGCCGCGATCAGGTCCGTGGGGTCGGCCGCGAGGACGGAATCACCAATCGCCTTCACATCCGGTTCTGACGAACGCGCCGCTGCCAGCGGCGTGGAGGCCAGGAGCAGGCTCATGAAGAATCCGGCAATGACGAGAAATCGCTTTGCCATCGATCGTTCTCCCACACGTCAACAAACGTCCGTGCCGGACCAGTTCCGGCATCTGCACATGGTACGCACGAGCCGGGCCGGGACCTTACGGGATGCGCACATCAATGCCATAGTGCGTCCCTTGTCCGGGCCCAGACTCGTCCCAGGCATTCTGACACCTGAGCGTGGTCATTGTCTTGTGGAACGATTACGCATTCCCAAGCGTTTCGCCCACTCAGTAATCTCCGACAGCACATTCGGCAATCGGGCCTGGATAGCGCGAACTTCGGGATCGGCGCTCCCGGGTCCGGCTGTGCATGGCTACGTTGCGGGCGCCGCCTCGCCGTAGATGGCGACCAGCGCCGCTTCGAGGGTGGCGAGATCCCGCTCGCCGACATATCCCTGCACCGAGACCCGTACGGCGATGGTGTCCCGATAGCCCGAGACGGGGATTTCGATCCCGAACTCCTCATACAGCCGGGTTTGCAGCGTTGCCCGGTCGATGGTGGACGGAAGGGTGACGAGCGCCATCTGGCTGAACCATGCTGGCGTGGAGGGGTAGAGCGGCTCCGTGCCGAGCCGGGCATGCATCCGGTCGCGGAACGCTGCGAGCATCGCATGGGATCGGGCGCGGACGGCTGGCCAGTGATGTTCCTGTTGGAAGTCGATGGCCGCTGGAACGGAGAGATAGGCGGAGACGTCGCGCGTCGCCTGGCCCTGATTGCGGGTCACGAACGTGTGATCCTCGCGCGCCCATCCCCAACTGATCGGCTCGGACTCGATCCATGCCTGATGCTCGGGGCGGACGTAGAGGAATGCCGCTCCCTTCGGCGCCTGCAACCATTTGTGACAGTTGCCGGTGTAGATGTCCACGCCCATCGCGGTGAGGTCGAGCGGAATCTGGCCGGGCGCATGGGCGCCATCGACGATCGTGAGGATGCCCGCTGCCTTCGCGCGGGCGCAGATGGCCTCCACGGGCATGATGACGGCGGTTCCCGATGTGATGTGGCTGAGGTAGATCGCCTTGGTGTTTGGTGTCACGCCTTGCCATAGCGCCTCGACAATGGCCTCCTGCGTGGTAAACGGCACGGGGATGTCCTGCTCGACATAGGTGGCGCCGGACTTCGCACAGAGATGCTTCCAGGCGAGTCCACAGGCGCCATATTCGAGGCTGGTGCCGAGGATCTCGTCGCCGGGTTCCAGCCGGATGGAACGGGCTACGATGTTCACGCCGACCGTTGCATTGGTCACGTAGACGAGGTTGTCCGGATCGACGTTCACGAACTCGGCGAGACGGGCGCGAGCGGCGTTCAGGAGGCCATCCTGTCGCCGGCCGATGAAGAGGACTGGCTGGCGTTCCAGCTCGCGTTGCCAGGCCTGGTATTGCTCGAAGACCGGGATCGGGCATGCTCCGAACGACCCGTGATTGAGGAACGTGATGTTGGGGTCGAGGAGGTAGTAGCGCTTCAGGTCCTCTGGGGCTTCGACCGTCTCTGCGGTCTCCTGGGGGGCGGTGGCTTCGGTGGGCATCGGAATAGGGTCCTTGGGCGATGGAGTACGGACGTGTGGAGCCATGAGTGGCCCTGGACACGATTGGCGGCATTGTCGGGGCGACGTGCGTTCGACACAATGCCCCCGGCAATCCGGATGAGCCGAGGCATGAACGAAGGAGGCTGGCAGCTGCCAGCCTCCTTCGTTCCATATTCGGTTGCGTGGTGCTGCGCTAGCTGCGGTCGGATGGCGCGTCGCTGCCGATATACATCTCCTCGGGAACCGTGCTTGCTGTTGCATAGCCCGGCCAGTGCATGGCCTTGATGCCATTGTCGTCTGCTTCGAACACTTTGCCCTTGATATAGGGCTTCGCCAACTGGTTTGGCGTGATGAAGAACGTGAAGGCGGCTGGTACGTCTTCGACCAGGATCTTCTCCGCATCCTGGAACATCTTGGTCCGCTCGTCGGCATCACCGAGGAAGACCGTCGCATCCTTCAGTGCCTTGTCGAAGTCGGGATTGGACCACGAGTGACGGCCGCCGGAGAGCCACACGCCGAGCATGTTCGACGCATCGAAATAGTCCATACCGTAGGACACGAAGCCGCACTGGATCTTCTTCATGTCGTCGTAGAAGGCCTGGCGGTCGACAGTCTGGATCTCGTTATCGATGCCGAGGTTGTCCTTGATCATCGACCCCCACGCTTGCACGGTCGCGACTTCGAGCGGTGCGGCCCCGCCACGCTGGGAGATGACCAGCTTCGGGAAGCCCTTGCCGTCCGGATAGCCGGCGTCGGAGAGAAGCTGCTTGGCCGTATCCGGGTCGTACTTCTGGATATCTTTCAGGCCCTCGACGTTCGAGGCGGGGAAGCCCGGCGCAAGGTAACAGGGCGCGGCAATCGCTTGCGTGTCCCAGATCGCCTTCTGCATCGCATCGCGATCGACCGCGTGGCTGAAGGCCTGGCGAACCTTCAGGTTGTCGAAGGGAGCCGTCGTGACATCGAAGAAGAGGTAGTAGCAGGCGAAGTCGCCCACACCCTGATAGAGCTGCTGCGAGAGATCCGGATCGGCCTTGACCAGCTGGAGGTCGGCGGGGGCCATGCCCTCCATGTAGTCGATCTCGCCGGACTGGTACATGGTGAAGACGGTGTTAGCTGCGGCGAGCTTGTTGACGATGCGCTGGATCGGGATCACGAACGGATAGCTGTACGACTCGTTGCGCTTGACGGCGACGTACTGATCGGGCACCCACTCGTCGATGATGAACGGGCCGCAGGAGACGGCAGTCTCCGGCTTGTTGTTGTAGAACGCGCCGTGTGTTTCCAGCGCAGCCTTCGAAAGCGGGGTGGAATACAGCAGCTTGGCGGGCATGTATGGCGCCGGGTCGATCGTCTTGAAGACGACTTCCAGTTCATTCGCGCCTTGCGTAACCCCGATCTCTTCGGGCTTCACGGTGCCAGCGACGGCCTCCGTGTAGTTGACGATGTTGCCGCTCCAGAACCAGGTGAAGTCCCAGGCATGCTCTGGATCGGCGGAATACTGGAATGTCTTGATGTAGTCGGCGGCGGTGACAGGGTTGCCGTCGCTCCACACGATGCCTGGCCGAAGCTTGAAGGTCCATTCCTTGCCGTCCGTGCTGCCAGACCACGACTCGGCGGCACCGGGCACGATCTCGAAGTTGCGGCTCAAGCGAACCAGCGGCACGCTGCTCAGATCCGACGGCCCCGAACGGTTGTAGACCGTCTCATAGAAATCCAGCGACTTCGCGAATGCCGGGTCGGATGTGACACGATAGAGTTGCTGCTCCATTGGCGCAGCATCGTCTGGCAGGGTGAATGGGACGGGGGTTGCCACGGCGGCCGGGGTCTGGGCAAGCGTCTCAACGAGGCCGCCCGGCCCCCAGGCGAAGGCGCTGCCGAGACCGGCTGCCGCGGCTCCCTTCAGGAGGGACCGGCGGCTGAACCCACGCTTGATGAAGGCGGCGTCCTCGGGGCGCATGCCTTCGGTCAATTTGTCCAGATTCTTCATCGACTGGTCTGAAGACATTGCGCGTGTTCCTTTTCGACGAAGGCGAATGGTTTCATGGGGTCCCGGGCGCGGCAGGAACGAGAGCCATGCCGTCACATCTGTCGCGGGTCGAGGGCATCCCGCAGCCCGTCACCGACAAACGAGAAACCGAGCATGATCAACGCAATTGCCATGGTCGGGAACAGGCCAAGGTGCCAGTAGACCCGGATGTATTGCGCGCTGTCGGCAATCATCTTGCCGAGCGAGGGCGTCGGCTCGTTGATGCCGATGCCAAGAAAGCTGAGACCCGCTTCCGCGAAGATGGCGGCTGGAATGGACAACGTAAGCGCGATGATGATCGGTGCGATGGCATTTGGCAAGAGATGCTTCACGGCGATCGAGGTTTCGGAGGCGCCCAGGCTGCGCGCGGCGGTCACGAATTCCTGCTCGCGGAGGGAGAGCAGCTGCGCGCGCATGAGCCGGCAGAGCGTGAGCCAGCTGGTGGCGCCGATGACGAACACGATGTTCCCGAGGCCCGGGCCGGTGATGGTCATCAGGAAGATGGCGAACAGCAGGCCGGGAAAGGCCGTCATGATCTCGACGAGGCGCATGATGGCGAAATCCCACATCCCGCCGCGCAGACCGGCGATCAGTCCGAGCGGGATGCCGATGAGAAAGGAGACGGCGACAGCGGCGATGCCGACGATGAGCGATGTCCGGGTGCCGTACATCACGCGGGAGAGGAAGTCGTGGCCGATGGTGTCCGTTCCCATCCAGTGTTCCCGGCTCGGGAACTGGTTGGCGTCCATGAGGTTGGCGCTCTGGTAGCTGGTCGGAGCCAGGATCGGTGCGCCGAATCCGGCGATCGTGAGGATCGTGACGATGACCAACCCGACCATGGCCAGCCTCTGCCGGCGGAACCGGCGCAACGCGAGCCGGGTTGCGCTTGGGGATTTCTTCAGCACATCGCGGGAGGAGGCTTCGGAAAGCGCTGATGGCTGTTGGGCTGTGGGTGTGCTGGAGGTCGTATTCATGGCATCGTCCTGCTGGGCTGGGACCGGGAGTGCGCGACGCCCGTCAGCGTCCGGCGATCTTGATTCGGGGATCGAGGATCGTATAGATGATGTCCGTGATGATGTAGGTGATGCCCCAAAGCACGGCGATGAGTAGGACGAGCGCGAGGATCATGGGATAGTCGCGGGTCTGCGAGCTGGTGACGAAATAACGGCCAAGGCCGGGAATGCGGAATGCGGACTCGATGAAGATCGAGCCGGTGAGGATGTTCGGGATCTCCGGCAGCAGGATGGTGACGCAGGGGATGAGGGCGTTGCGCCAGACATGCCACGTCATCACGCGGCGCTCGGCCAGCCCTTTCGCGCGGGCTGTGCGGACGTGATCGGCACGCATGGCTTCCACCAATGCTCCCCGGGTGTAGCGGGCCACCAACGCCATTGGGGCGAGTGAATAGGCGATCACGGGCATGATGTAGTTCTGGGGTTTGCCCCAACCGCCCGGCTGGAGCCACCCGAGATAGATGCTGAAGAAGAGGATCATCCACATGGCGACGACGAAGGAAGGCACGACGATGCCCAGTGTCGCCATGAAGGAGACGGTATAGTCGATCCAGCCGTTCTGGTGGCGTGCTGCGAGGAACCCGAAGAGCGTGCCGAGACTGTACGAAAGCAGGATGGTGAGGACACCGATCCGCAGCGTCACCGGCCACGCCCGCGCGATGACGCCGGTCACGGTCTCGGTCGGGCTCTGGAACGGGACGCCGAAATCGCCCTGGACCGCGTGGTAGATGTAGCGGACGTACTGGACGTAGACGGGTTTGTCCAGGCCGTACTTCTTCTCCTGGTTCTCGCGGGTCTGGGCGGACGCATTGCCCTTCTCATCGACGCCGAACGGGCCGCCGGGCACGGCCTGCATCAGCGAGAAGGCAATGACGGAGACCGCGAACAGTACGAAGATCAGCCCCAGGATTCGTCCCAGAAGATAGCGCGCCATCGTCCACTCCCCCGAAACATGTCGAAGCCCATTCCCCAGAGACCCGCTGGGCATCACGCTTGACCCGATGCTCGATCGTCAGTGCTCGTTCGTGAGGGAAAGACGCCGGTGTCGTGTATTGGCCTGCCGGTCGCTTCTGGCCGGGGATCATACCAGAGGCCGCAGGGCACGCCTATACGCATTGATTATCGTTTGATCATGCATTCTAGTACATCTGAACAAAGGCGCCACATGTCGATAGGGCGCTTGGCCCCGTCGCATGTGGCGCTGGTTTGCGCTTCTGTCCGGCGATTCCGGTCAGCGGCCGGTGCCGTCCTGGTCGTGTTCGTCGGCCTGCATGCCGAGGAGCGATCCCAGCAGGATACCCATCGCGGCGCCGGAGAGGGCACCCGCGATCCCGATGATCGGGCGAGATGCGAGCGATTCCATCTGCGGTCCCATCAGCCAACCCGCCACGAACCCAAGGAGGGTGCCGATGCCGATGCCATAGGCGGCGCCGCGTTCCGCCGACTCGGCGGCTTCGCGCTCGCCACGCGCGTCGCTGAGGCCGGACGTGACGTCGATGGCGTAGAACGTGCCGAGCAGGACGCCGTAGATCAGGTGCAGTGCGAGGGCGCCGCCGACCGGAAGCGGACCGGCATGGACATCCCGTGCGAAAAGCCCAACGCCGGCGAGCGGGAAGAAGACGGCGATCGTGAGGACGAAGGGGACGAGGGAGAAGAGCGCTCCCTTCCACCAGCCGGGTCCGGCGAGCCGCGGTTCAACAACGCGCGCATAGACTGCGGCCCAGACGACGCCCATGATGAGGTTCCCGAACATGGCCAGGAAGAACGAATCGCCGACGTGTTCGGTGAGGCGGTTGTTGGAAAGCGCGAAGAGCCATCGCTCCAGGGAGTTGCCGTCCGCCTTGCCGATGCTGTTGGCAAGACCGTACGCGACGGCGATGCAGACGGTCATGGCGAAGGTGGCGAGGAAACCGGCGATGACACTGGCGCGCAGCCAGTCGCTTCGGCCGTGGTCGATATCGATGCCGCGATGGCTGGCGTCCGGGGTGAGTCGGGATGTGGTGGGTTGCATGGGCAGCTGGCCTCCTTGCGCCGGGGAGCGTCGAGACGACATCACCGCAGGTGGTGACCTGGTCTTCGCACGGGCGACGCCAGCGGACGCAGGTTTTGACTCATTGGGGCTAATCGTGTATCTGTTCACGAATTCGGGCGGCCTAGCCTCCGGAGGCCGTTCGCCATTTGGTGGCCGTGCTGCTGCCCGGAAGCGGGAAATCGGCTATAGTCTCGGCATTCATCCCTTCAGCGGCCCGGTTCGGCAGGGCGCCTGCCGCTGGTCTCGCCGGACAGGTACGTGGCATCGGAGCTGATCTTGCAGGACGACGGATTCGTTCCCAGTACCAAGGCCCATATCGAGCGAGTGCATACGCTCCTGCTCGAGATTCGGGGCGAACTCGAGCAGCGGGGGCGCACGCATGACGCCTCCAAGCTCCGTGAGCCTGAACGGTCCCTGTTCGAGCAGGCCTATGCCGACCTGAGCAAGGTCGACTACGGCAGCGCCGAATACCGCGAAGCGCTTGCCCGGGCGCGCAAGGCCCTTGATCACCATTACGCGCACAACCGCCACCATCCCGAATACTTCCCAAACGGGGTCGATGGCATGACGCTGGTGGACCTGGTCGAGATGCTGGCCGATTGGAAGGCCGCCAGCGAGCGGCGTCCGGATGCGGAAATCCACGAGGGTATTCGCATCAACGCCGAGCGATTCAAGCTCACCCCCCAACTGACGAACATCTTCCTCAACACCGCGTGGGCGTGGTGGGGCGGGCCTGAAGGTGCGCGGGATCATCTGCCGGACGAGGAACGACCGGAGAAGACGACGCCTGGCGACCGGGATCTCTTCGTGGCCGCGTGCGACCGGATCTGGGGGGCATACCAGGCGAGCCTGGAGGGGAGGACGCTGGAGGAGATTGCCGGCGAAATCGGTCTCGATCCGACCCTGCTGGGGCATGTCGTGCTTGCTGTGGCGGAGATGATCGCTGCCGAGCGCCGGCTCGAAAAGACCCCGGCCACCAACCCGAAGTCCTGATTTCCGGCATCGGGGCCATGTTGACCGCGTCGTCGTTCCGGAATGTGCCGACATTCGACCCGTGGACGGGTTGACAGCACACCCGTGTTCCGTCGATCCTCGAATTGATCTCGTCGTTCCCCTGTACCCCATGCGAGCGACCATCTCTGCCGACCGTTCGACATCGAAGGCCGAGTTTCCGCATGGAAGATGTCCGTCTCATCATCACGCTGTTCGTGGCGCTGGGTGTCGCCGTGCTCGGCGGGATGGTGGCGCGGCGTCTTGGGCTGCCCGTTCTCGTTGGCTACGTGGTTGCCGGAATCGTGGTCGGACCCAACAGCCCCGGTGTCGTCGCCGATTCGACGCAGGTCACGCTGCTGGCGAACCTTGGCGTGGCCTTCCTGATGTTCGCATTGGGCGTGGAGTTCTCCATCGGTCACCTCTTGGAGGTCCGTCGGATCGCGCTGGTCGCGGCGGGCGTCCAGTATCCATTGACCTTTGCGTTGGGCACGGTCTGCGGACTGCTCTTCGGATGGGGCATCAAGGCGGCCATCCTGCTCGGCGGTGTCTTCGTCATCTCCAGTTCGATCGTGATGATCAAGCTTCTCTCCGGACGCGGGGAGACGACGAGCTGGCACGCCCGGATCGCTTTCGGATTGAGTGTCGTCCAGGACCTGAGCCTGGTGCCGCTGCTGGCGTTGCTACCGTTGCTGGCGGGGAACAGCGGCGGACTCTGGCCATCGCTCCTGCGGTCCGTCCTCACGGCGACTATCGCCCTGGCGCTTGTGCTGGTGCTGGGCCTGCGCGTGGTGCCGGGTGTCCTCTACCGCGTTGCGCGGACAGGATCGCGCGAGCTTTTCCTCATCACGATCGTGGTCTTTGCGTTGGGGACGGCCTTCGCGAGCCACGAGGCCCACCTGAGTTTCGCCCTTGGCGCGTTCCTGGCCGGACTCGTGATCTCGGAATCCGAGTTCGCGACGGAGGCGCTGGCAGAGATCATTCCATTGCGGGACCTGTTCTCCACATTGTTCTTCGTGTCGCTGGGCATGCTGCTGGAACCGGCGTTGCTGGTGCATCACCCGGCTGAGATCGTCTTCTTCGTCGTGCTGCTGGTGGTCGGCAAGGTCGCGATCGCGTCGGTGGCATTCATGGTGGCCGGCGTGGAGGCGGAACCTGCCATTCATGCGGCGCTCTATCTGGCGCAGATCGGCGAGTTCAGCTTCGTGCTCGCCGGGGTGGGACTGGCGGATGGCATCCTGGATGAGGACCACTATGGCATCATCCTGACCGTCGCGCTGGTCTCGATCCTGATCTCGCCATTCCTGCCGGGCCTGTTGCCGCGTCTGAGCCGGATCGCGATGCGCGCTTCCTTCGTCCGGGCGCACGATCACCAGATCGAGGTTGCGTCGGAGCCGGTCTCGCTGCGCCGCCATGTCGTGATCTGCGGCTACGGGCGAGTCGGCAAGGCATTGGGCGACGCCCTGACGCGCAAGGGGTTTTCGTTCGTGGTGATCGATCTGAATCCCGCGATTGTGCGGGACCTGCGCGATCGCGGAATCATGGCGATCTACGGCGACAGTAGCGCGGAGAGCGTACTGGAGCGGGCGCGCATCGATGCGGCGCGATCGGTAGCGGTGACGCTTCCGGATCTCTTCGCGGCACGTGGTACGACGCGAATGGCTCGTCGGCTCAGTCCGGATGTCGATATCGTGACGCGTGCGAACTTCCACGCCGACGTGCATGAGCTGATGGATGTCGGCGCCAACGAGACCGTGCAGCCGGAGTTTGAGGCGGGCCAGGAGTTCGTGCGGTACGTCCTGCGGAGGCAGGGGGTTTCAGTACGCGAGACGGAATCGTTGATCCGGCGTCGGCGGGCCAGCTTCTACCACGATCTTCACGAGGACCTGGTCTATCGTGAGGAGTAGTCCTCCGGGGCCAAATGAAGCAGCCGCCATGCGGGAATGCGGTCCGATCGGGTAGGCTTGGCGCTGCACAGACATCCCGCACGCCGAGTGCGTGCCGAACCCGGATGAACGGACGAAGGAGCTATTTATGAGCGAGAACAACACCCCTGCGGCCGAGATGCAGGCCGCATCCCCGCTTGCCGGCAAGTCCGTCCTGGTGACGGGCGCATCGCGCGGTGTAGGTCGCGCGGCGGCGCTCTTCCTGGCCGAGCGAGGCGCGACGGTCGTCATCAACTATCGGAGCAAGGCGCGCCGAGCCGAGCAGGTCGCCGAGGAGGTCGAGGCAAAGGGCGGCAAGGGGCTCATTGTCGAGGCCGATGTCACCGATGTCGCCTCGGTCGATGCGATGTATGCCAAGGTGAAGGATGAGCTTGGCGGGTTGGATGTCCTGATCCTGAATGCGAGTGGCGGGCTGGAGAAGGATGCCGCGCCGGACTATGCGATGGTGCTCAATCGCGATTCGCAGGTGAACCTGGTACGGGCCGCGTTGCCGGTCCTCAATCCCGGCGCCCGTATCGTGTTCGTGACGAGCCACCTGGCGCACTTCCACGGCGAGAAGCCGGTGATGCCGGAGTACGAGCCGGTGGCGGCGAGCAAGAAGGCGGGCGAGAACGCGCTGCGCGACATGATCCCCGAACTGACGGAGCGCGGATTTTCGCTGGTGGTCGTTTCCGGCGACCTGATCGACGGCACGATCACGCCGAAGCTCCTGCAGCGGTCGCGGCCGGGCATCATCGAGGCACGGCGGCAGGAGGCCGGCGGCTGGCTGCCGACGACGGAGGACTTCGCCACCGCGATCGTCGATGCGGCGGGCGACGCATCCCTGGTGACGGGTGGCATTGTCTACGTCGGCAGCATCGAGTGGGCGGACGATTCGCCCACCGCCGTCTGAGAAGTGAGGAGTGAGCAACGAGGAGTGAGTCCTATGGTATTGCACTCTGTACCCCACCGATAATTGCCTCACTTCTCACTTCTCACTTCTCACTTCTCACTTCTCACTTCTCACTTCTCACTTCTCTTTCCTCGATGAGGACTTCGGTGGCGATGGGACATTCCATGCACCGGCGCGGCGTGCAGAGCGTGCGGTCGAGATGCAGCAACCCCTGATTGCCGCGTTCGCCCAAACCGCGCAGACGTATGTCACCCGCAACTTGCGTCATCGCACGCCTGGCCGGGCGGCCGAGTTCGCTGCCCGGCAACCGATCCCACAGATCAACGACATTGGGGACGATGCCGGGATCGTCGATGGCGTGGGCGTAGGCTATCGCGAAGGGAATCAGCACGCTGGCGACGAGGGCAATCGCGCGGTCCGTTCCCAGGGTAGGCGAGTGGGCGGTGCGCGTCAGTTCGCGGACCCCGTCCACGGCCTCCTTCGGGGATGGGCTTCGCGTCCAGTCGCGCGTCCATTCGAGCAGCTCGCTTCGCATATTTGCCAGGAGTCCGGCGAGCGCGACGATCCGGGTCGCGGGATGGTTTGCGGGTCGTGTCCGTGCGCGTTGCCAGATCGTCGGCGGCAGGGTATCCACGCGATCGCGGGCGGGAACGGTGACCCAGATCGCCTCGATCGCGTCCTGCCGGGCGGTCGAGATTCCTGCCATATGCGCGTCCGCCGGAGAAAGTGGCAGAAAGCCCCCCAGTCCAAGCAGGATCGCGGCGGCATGGTCGAAGCGGGCATCGGCATCGCATTCGCGGGCAATGCCTGGGCCGAATCCGCTGGTTGCGAGGCGATCGTGGAGAGCGGCCATGCCCTGCCGGTTCTCGGTGTATCCGAATGCGTCGAAGATGGCGCGTTCGAGCACGATGCCGGGCGGCTCCTCGCTCAGGTCGCCTTCGAAGCGGCTGACGCGCTCCGTGAGGCGTTCGTCCCCGAGACGCTGGATGGCGAGGACGAGGCGTTCGGGATGATCCCGTGCAAGGTCGGGCGCGCAGGTTTCACTGCCGAGTTGCGTCCAGATCTCCGGAAGTCGTGCGTCGATCTGGAAGAGGACGGCGTCGTCGACATCGAGCACGGCGATTGGGACGAGCTTGCCATCCGCGCGACGCGTTTCCAGGGCATCGTGACGGCTGACGATGTGGAGGATCACGTCGTTGTAGCGTGGGTCGAGGTGGTGCCTGTGGGAGGTCCAATCGCTCGTGCGGAGGTGGATTTCGACCGATCCGGTGCGGAGCCCCTCGCCGCGCACGTCCAGCATCGCGTCGTGGAAATCCGGCCCGAAGCCGTGCGACCAGTGACCCGGAAAGACGATGTCGATTCGCCGGCCATCGACGGTGGTCACGGTGCGGGTGAGGCCGCCGTTCCATGCCGCGCTGAGCGCGAGTTCGCGCGGACGCGGCAGGACGCTGCCCGGTCCGGAAGAAACGGGGCCGGCGGCTGGAGTGCGTCTCTCGGGGTCGGATTCCTCGGGGCCGTTCATTGCGGGCCTCATCATGCCGGGACGAATACTGGAAGTGTCTGCCTGGGTGCCATGCTGCTTATACACCGATCGGCATCGGTGTGTCACGGGCAGGCTTGACCCATTTGATATCGGACGCTGCCCGGCGGCTCAGATGAGGTGGACTGCGGCGGGCTACGCGACCGCGCGTTGCGCAGTGACCAAGAACGGGATCTCCACCCCGCCGACCATCAGCGTGCGGATTTCCGCCGCACCGCCGTGAATCTCGACAATGGCCTCCTTGCTGGTCAGATCGAGGACACCCCAGGCATCTCCGGAGGACCAGAAGGTGCGTCGGTCGCGTGCGGAGCCCCCGAACGCCATCGTGCCCGTGACGGCTGAATAGTGGAAACCGGTGAGCGCGAGAACCGCCGCCCAGCTTGCCATCGCCCGGGCGTAATGGTGGCCGCATTCGGCCTCGTTGAAGGGGCTGCGCCGCTCGCCGTCGTAGCGTTCGCGGATGGCCGAGATGACGGTCAGGCCCTGCTCGACCTGGCCTTCGTAGAGCATGCCGACGGCGGCCGTGTATTCGAATCCGGTCATGACCTCGTTGAAGTAGGGGAAGGGGCGCTTCGGCCTGTTTCCGTGCGGATATGACGCCATCAGCATCGCCGCCTCGTTCTGGAGAGCGAAGGTGCGCAGGTGGTTGAAGTGCCCGCGCATCGATGGCTGGAAGTTGTAGCGGTAGTCGTATTCCAGCGCCTTCGCGATCTTTTCGCGATCGCCCAGGTAGCCCAGATCGCAGATGTGGGCCATGTATTGCCCCACGAGTTGGTCGACAAGGCAACCAGCGCCGATCTGGAAGTCGGGATCGGCGAGGTTCTCCGCGCCGAGATCGGGGTTCCCTTCCATGAAATGTCGCGTGCCTGGCAGGATGTCGGCGGCATTCGGGATCGGGCGGACGTGATGCTCGTAGTACTCGCCATTGAAGATCGTGGCGTCGAGTACAGCCGAACCGCGAGTGTAGAGATCGTGGCAGCGATCGGCAAAGGCATCGTCGCCGAGGTGGCGCGCCATCTCTTCGCAAGCGCGGAGGGCGCCGAGGTACCAGAAGCCCATCTGCGGGTTCGGCCCGTAGTATTCGACATCCATCGTATTGTGCTGGCAGCCTTCCATCACGCCGTCCTGATCGGCGTCCCAGCTGCCGGGCAGCCAGGCGAATTCCAGCGCGCGGCGGATCGCGGGCCAGCGTTCCTGCAACCATGCTTTGTCCCCGTGGAGTTGCCAATCGCGATAGGCCTTCATGATGCAGCCCATCTGGCCATCGGCGGCGGCGGTCGGCCATTCGGTGCCGCGGTCAAGTGGGAGATCGACCCGGAAACTCATCATGCCATTCGGGCGGCTGGCGTGCAGGAACTCCACGTCGCGCATCGAGCGGGCAAGATCGCCGAACAGGAACGCCGTCGCCTGCTCGTAGTTCCAGACGTGCGTGCAGCTGCCGTGACACGATCCCCAATGATCGTGGCAGCCTTCCCAGCCCATCATCGTCCCGTCGGCGATGCGGAAGGTCGTCTGCGTGCGGAGGGTGCTGAGGTTGTAGAGCGCGGCCTCCTTCACTACGTCCGGAATGTCGGTGGCGAGGACGGCATTCACGAAATCAAGGGTCTCCGCCTCCAACTGAGGAAGCTGGGGAACGGTCTGGACGAGGACATCCCAGGCGTCGGCGAAGCGCGTCGCGTAGTGATTGCCGATGGTGGAGGCGTCGGGCAGGTGCTGGAACCAGGTCTTGCGGTTTGGGAAGTGCCAGGCGAGGAGGAACGGGAAGACGTGGGCGCCCCCGGCCGGGATTTCCACGTTGGCAGCGAGGGAGGCGACGGGATTGTCGCGACTGCCACGGTCGCGATCATCCAGCATTCCGTCGGCGCTGAAATCGTCCCAGAAGTCGAGAATGGCGTCACCCCAGCTGACATCCGCCCAGGCTGTGCGTCGTGTGATCCGCTCGCCGTCCGGCAGGAAGGCCAGCGCCATGGTTCCCCATTGCTCGGCGTCCGCATCGATACCTTCCGAGCGCAGGAAGACACCGGTCAGGAGGTTGCCATCGCTATCCCGCAATTCGTTCAGGTTGCGATCTGCCTTGCCACGGTGGCCGTCATCGCCGATGAAATTCTCCAGGACGCCCGCGACGGAGACGGCGAGTATTTCGTCGGACGTATTGGTGATGACATAACGGAGAAGCGCGAAGGGGGCGCCACTGCGGTCGGCATCCGTCGGGATGAGCGGGTTGAAGGCTTCCAGGCGGGCGGTCACCGGGACATCCGGATCGGTGAGTGTGACCTGCCCGAAGGGATACGCGGCGTCGAATGTCGCATCGAGGAAGCGGGGGAGACCAGCGTGAGGCGAGATCTCGCCAAGGTGTCCCTCGTGGGTTTGCGGGAAGAGGTCGCCTTCGAGGCAACGCGTGACGATACCGCTCGTTGTGCCTTCGGTGCGGATGGCGAAGAAGGTGTTCTGAGGCGTGTACCCCTTGGCCGGCCGGTTCATGACCTCCCAGTCGTGGAGGTCGCCGCGTCCTCCGAGCGATACGGTTCCAGTGCCGATACCGCCGAGCGGGAGCGCGACGCGTTCGAGCTTGCGATCGCGGTAAGAGGTGAGCGTCGGCCAGCGATGGCCATCGGCAGAGGCGTTCGAGGCGGCGGCGTTGCCATGCGACATGCGGACGTGCTCCTTGCGGCCGAAATCGATTCCACGCGCCCGGCGAAACTGCCGGCGCCGACGATTGGATGGCGCAACGGTAGGGGCGGGGGAATGCTCCGTCAAGGGGCGGATACGGCGAAGGTCGGATCTCACGGCTCAGCGGGATCCGGCCTTGGGTGAGGCGCTGGATGTGGAGTATCCGCGAGCACTGGAACGGCTACACGCTTTGCATGTCATGCTGAACGCAGTAATGGGCCGCTCCGCTCGATCGCAAGCGATCGCCTATTAAAGACCCCGTGCGAAGCACGTCCGGCGAAGCCGGAACCCGGTGTGGGTATGAGCGATGCTCGCCACTCAGATCGCTTTGAGTGGGTTCCGTGAATAGGACATCAGTTCCGGGGTATCGGCCTGCGGTCGATTGCGCTTCGCACGGAGGTTCTTCGCTCCGCTCAGAATGACATGAAGGATTCCTGCATTCGGGACACCCGGAATGCGACGATGGTCCGACGGTGGGTCAGTTCTGGAACTGTGGCTCTGCGGATGCGGCCTGCGCCGCACGTTCACCTTTGCGATAGGCATCCACCGCTGCCTGCACCGTGCCGAGGGCGAGGGTTGCACAACGGACGCGGCTCTTCACCACGTCCTCACCCATTTCCTCGATCATCGTGTGCGTGCCGAGCGCCTTGATCTCGTCGAGTGTCAGGCCCTCCACCAACTCCGTGATGATCGATCCTCCCGCCTGGCTGATGGTGCAGCCTTCGCCCTCGAAACTCGCGTCGGTGACGCGGTCGCCGTCGATCTTGAGGTAGACGGTGATGAGGTCGCCGCAGCCCGGGTTGCCACCTCCGAGCTGGATGTCCGCGCCTTCCATCCGGTGGCGGTGCCGCGGATGCTCGAAGTGGTCGAGGATGATTTCGATGTATTCCTGACGATCCACGGTGCTGTTTCCTCGAAACCGCGGGCGATCACGAGGATCGCCCCGACAAGTAACGGTTATTCGCCGGTGCCCTGCTCGTTCGGGACGCCGACGAGGCTGCCCCACTCGGTCCAGGATCCATCGTAATTGCGAACGTTGTCGTAGCCGAGCAGATACGTGAGTGCGAACCAGGTGTGGCTGGAACGCTCGCCGATGCGGCAGTAGGCGATCACCGGTTTCTCGCCGTCGATGCCCTTCGCCTCGTACAGCGCGCGCAGCTCCTCGACCGGTTTGTAGGTACCGTCCTCCTGCGCGGCGGTCCCCCAGGGGATGTTCTTCGCCCCCTGGATGTGCCCGGCCCGTTGGGCGCCTTCCTGCGGGTAGCCAATGGCGTGCAACAGTTCTCCGGTGTACTCCGCCGGGGAGCGGACATCGACCAGGGCCGAGGTGCCGGCGAGGACTTCCTTCAGCACATCGTCGCGGCGGGCGCGAATGGCGGGATCGGCTTCGCTGGCGGTGTAGGTGGGCGCTTCGTAGGTTGGGACGGCACGCTCGTACGGGCGGCCTTCCTTCTCCCACTTGACGCGGCCACCGTCCATGATGCGGACATCGTCGTGACCGTAGTACTTGAACAGCCAGAGCGCGTAGGTGGCGTACCAGTTGTTCTTGTCGCCGTAGATGACCACGGTGGTGTCATTGGCAATGCCGCGTTCGGACATGAGGGCCTCGAACTGCTCCTTCGTCACGAATTCGCGGACCACCCGGTCCTGCAGCTGGGTCTCCCAGTCGAGCTTCACGGCGCCGGGAATGTGGCCGATGTCGTAGAGCAGGATATCCTCATCGGATTCGACGATTCGGACCTTCGGATCATCGAGATGGTCGGCCACCCATTGCGTCGTGACGAGGACATTCGGATTAGCATACCCGGCGAACTTTGGGTCGTCGGCCGGGATCGTGGCAGTCGTGTCGGTCATCTGGTGCCTCCAACGAGGAGCGGAAACGACGAAGTCTCGGCGGATGCGTCCGGTTCATCCAATACTTCATAAGTGGAAGTATACGTCATCGACGCAAGCGCCGGTGCGGGCCTATCACTCCGATCGACGCATCTGCAGCCACGGTGCCACGAACGCCTCGACCCGCGCGATCGCATCCGCTTCCCAGCCGGGTTGCGTGGTGTCGAGGCGGATCAGGCGCGGATTCTTTCGGAACCATGTCTGCTGGTGCCGCACCAGGCGGTGGGAATCGACCTTGATGCGTTCCACCGCTTCCTCCAGAGTGCCTTCGCCGTGCAGAAGCGGCAGAACCTGCCGATAGCCGATGCTGCTGAAGGCAGGAGTATCCGGCGATACCCCTGCCTCGATCAGCGCGCGGACTTCCGCGACGAGTCCCCGCTCGACCTGGGCATCCACGCGGCGATCGATCCGCTCGTGAAGCACCTCGCGCGGCGCCCAGAGTTCGAATTCGAGCGTCGCGAAAGGGACGCCTCTCTTCTGCTGGAGAGCGGTAATCGGCTGGCCCGTTGCCGCATGGACCTCCAGCGCGCGGATGATACGGCGCAGGTTCGGCCCGGATTTCGCTGCTGCCTCCGGATCGACCGCCCTCAGCCGCGCGGCCAGCGGCTCGATGCCGTCGCGTTCGGCCTCCGCTTCCAAGGCGCGGCGGAAGGGCTCGTCTGGAGCAACGCGGGGAATCGACCAGCCTTCCATCACGGCATTGACATATTGCGGCGTTCCGCCAACCAGGAGCGGCACGCGGCGACGGTTGTGGATGTCCGAGAACGCGGTGTAGGCAAGGTCCTGGAAGGTTGCCAGCGACATCGGATCGCCAGGGTCCAGGATGTCGACCAGGTGGTGCGGGACGCGCGCGCGATCCTCGCCGCTCACCTTGGCGGTGCCGATATCCATGCCTCGATAGAAGGAGCGGGAATCCGCATTGACGATTTCCGCCGGGAAGCGAGCACCGAGCGCGATCGAGAGGTTCGTCTTGCCGACGCCGGTGGGGCCGACGATGGCGACGGCCGGAGAAGGAATGGAGGATTGGGGACGGTCAGGCATGGCAGTGTGCAGAGGCATGGGCCGAACGGCTAGAATGAGCCGACGGTGCGAGGTTCGCGGCACCCCGGCCGCGCGTCGCCCGCGACGGGAGCATGTCCAGCAATCCCTTCTTCCTTCCCGACATGCGTCCTTCTTCCGGGTTCAGGAGACATTCGCTTGATTCGAGTCGTAACGCAGACGCTCAAGATCGCGACGATCGTCCTCGTCAGCGTCGCCGTGGTCGCCGCGAGCGCCGGATTCTTCAACTACTGGTCGGATCGTTCGCGCGCCGATGACATCGGCCGGCCGGTGACGATCCAGATCACCTCCGATGACGATACCAGTTCTGTCGCCAAGAAGCTCACCGATGCCGAGCTCGTGAACTACGGCGTCTACTTCGAGGCGCGGATGCGGCTCTCCGGCGGTGAATTGAAGCCCGGCACCTACACTTTGCGCAAGGGCCAGAGCGTCGCCGAGATCATCGACCAGATCACGGTGTCAGATGCCGAGGCCGGAACTGGTACCCAGACCGCGCAGGGCGACACGCCGTCACAATCGTTCCAGATCACTTTCATCGAAGGCCAGCGGATCGGCGAGTTCGCCGACAAGCTGGAGGAGGCCGGCTTCCCGAACGGGCGGCAGGCATTCCTCGACGCCGTTGCGAACCCGGCGAACCGCCAGGGATTTGACTTCCTGCAGGGGTTGCCGTCCGATGCCAGCCTGGAGGGATTCCTCTTTCCGGACACCTACACGGTCGGAGCGGGGGAGACAGCCGATCAGCTCGTGATCAAGATGTTGAACAACTTCGACACCAAATTCACGCCGGAAATGCGACAGCAGCTGCAGGCATCGGGCCTGACGATGTTGCAGGCGATCACCATTGCCTCGATCGTCGAGCGTGAGGCGGCGGTGGCGGACGAACGCCCGATCATCGCGAAGGTGTATCTCAATCGGCTCGATCAAGGCATGCTGCTCAACGCCGATCCGACCTTGCAGTACATGGCTGGCGCTGAGGGCGATTGGTGGCCGAAGGTCACGACGGCGATGATGGAGACGGATAGCCCTTACAACACCAACATCTACACGGGCCTGCCGCCCGGACCGATCTCGAACCCCGGCCTGGCCTCGATCCAGTCCGTGCTGCAACCGGCCGATGTCACCTATCTCTACTTCGTGGCGAAGGACGATGGCAGCGGCACCCATGAGTTCGCGAATACGAACGAAGAGCAGAACCAGAATCGTTGCACGTATGCGGGCGACTGTTCTGATGCCCAGGGTGGCGATAGCAGTACCAAGACCCCGACTGATACCAGTGGAGATGGTGGTGGATGATCCCGAACCCTTGAACTCGGGCAGGCGCCGTGCGGCGTTGATCGGAAACCCGGTCGATCATTCGCGGTCTCCGGCCATGCACAATGCTGCCTTTGTGGCGCTCGGGATTCCGGCGACGTACGAGTTGTGGCATACGGAGCCGGATGAGCTAGCAGCGCGCTTTGCCCAGATTCGCGACGAGGACATCCTCGGTGTCAACGTGACGGTGCCATACAAGCTCGACGTGATGCCGTTCTGCGACCGGATCACGGAGACGGCTGCGCGTGTGGGAGCGGTGAACACGATCATCCCGCATGACGGGATCCTGATCGGTGACAACACCGATGCCTACGGGTTCGCGACGTCCGTGCGGAAGACGGTGGGCGAGTTGGTGGCGGAGCGCGGCGTCGTGCTCGGGGCGGGCGGGGCATCGCGGGCGATCGTGGTTGCCCTGCATGACCTCGGCGTCAGGACGATCGTGATCGCCAACCGTACGCGCTCCCGCGCTGAGGAGATCGCGGAGTCACTCGCCGAACAGGGCATCGAGGGGGTCAGTGCGATTGCAATGGACGACCTCGATGTGTCAGCGGTCGTGGGTACGGGGATTGTTGTCAACGCGACCTCGGTGGGCTGGCGCGACGACGCCATACCCCTCGACCGGAGCCTGGTCGTCGCGCTCCCGGCGGGAGCGTTGGTGGCGGATCTGACCTATCGCGAGACGGCATTGTTGCGTGCGGCGTCGGCGCGGGGATTGGCGACGATCGACGGCTACGGCATGCTGTTGCACCAGGGCGTGCGGGCTTTCGAATTGTGGACGGGTATTGCGCCGCCGGTCGAGGTTATGCGCGCAGCGATGCTTGCCGGGTAGTTCGCTGGTCTTGATGGTGGCGACCCTCGCGAGAGGAATCGGCGAGTTGGAGCCGCTACTCGACGCTCCCATTCCGCCGCTGTCGGGATCTGGAATGCGATGATGGTCGGGAGCGAGACCCCCGCCGACGGGACCCGGAGGTAGGCGGCGTTGACCCAGCCCTCACGGCCGCCACAGGTCACGGGAACCCAGCCATTCTGCGCGGCACCACGCACTGGCACGACCTGCCCTTCGCGCAGGACCGTGATTACGGAGAAGGTCATTCCCGCTCCGGTCCGGCAGTTCAGGCCGGAGCCCCCGGTGTTGACCACCGTCCCGGACCCAGTGCCATCACCTGGGGTGCTGGTTGGCGATGGCGTCGGTGTAGAGGTGTTGGGATGCAGATAGGTGACGGAGATCCAGCCGTTCTGTCCGGCGCAGATCACCGGCTGCCACCCGTTTTGCGCCGGTTCCCGATAGGGCACGGACTGGCCTTCGCGCAGCACCGTGATGACGGCATAGGTGAGTTCCGCCCCCGTACGGCAGTTGACGCCCGCTCCGCCGGTTCCGGTAACGGTGCCAGTCGCTGGCGTTGTGGTTGGCGCGGATGTGCTGGTTGCCGTCGGGGTGCTGGTCGGGGTATTGGTGGGAATCGTCGTGCTAGTCCGCGTTGCCGTGGGCGCGATCGTACTGGTCGGCGTATGCGTGGGCACGGTTGTGTTCTTCGGGGTATTGGTCGGTGTTTCGGTTGCTGTTGCCGTGCTGGTCGGGATCGTTGGTGACGGATTCGTCGGGAGGATGGTGGGTGCGTTGGTAGGTGTCCCGGTCGCCGTGGCGGTCGGTGTATTGGTTGGTGTGACCGGTGTGGCTGTCGGGATATGCGTTGGCACACGAGTCGTGGTGGGTTCTATGGTGGATGTGGCGGTTGGGGGAACTAGCGTTGGGATATCGGTAGGGATCGTCGTGGCCGTGTTGGTCGGAACCGGCGTGTTGGTCGCCGTCGGTTCCAGGGTGGCGGTCGGGGTGATCGGCGCTGGCGTCGGCGTCGGCTCGGCAACGTCGAAGCCGGGCGAGACGTACTGTACTGTGGATCCAAGCGCGATGAGCTCGACAGTAACGAAATAGAAGTCAGGTACTGATGGATTTGGGTAGGGTGAACGTGATCGATCCGGTGAAATCGTTCGAGACCGTGAGGTCCTGGATGAGTATCTGGCTCCAGGCCGTCACGTTCCCACAACTGCTCCCCGCCGACACCGTGCAGGTGATGTCCGATGGTATGCCATCCCAAGCGTACGACGTGAACTCGACGCGGATGTAATGCGGTGCGGCGTCAGTCGTCCCGGAAAAGCTCAGGGTCCAGGTGGTCGATCCGTTCGGTGGCAACGTCCCAGGATTTGGGGAGACAGCCAGACTGGAGGTGGTCAACTCGGTCGAATCCGGCCCCACAGAGAACTCGGAGGTGATCTCTTGAAGAACACGCCAGTCCTGATCGTAGGCCGTCACATCGATGGTCTGACGGCCGTTCGTGGTGGGGTTGGGCATGGTGACCGTCAGTGATCCGGAGAAGGTGCCCGATACCACGAGGTCTTGCTGCAACCCGTAAAGCGAGGAAAAGGTAATCTCCCCACAAAGGCTCCCTGCCGAGATAGTGCAGGAAACCCCCGAGTAACTGTCAAACCACCGAGAACGGATCACGATCCGGAGGGATGACGGAGTTGCGGTGCTGGCCTGGCCAGTGAAACTCACCGTCCAGGTGGTCGATCCACTGTTCGGCAGGGTGCCGCTCGCCGGATTGAGCGTCAGGGTGACCGGGATGGCTGCCGCAGTGAAGTCACTTGCTGGAGTGGGAGTCGTCGTCGCTGTCGTCGTATCGCCTGGTTGAGGCGTTGCCGACGCGATAGGAGCCGCCGTGTCGGTGGGAGCCGCTGCTGGCTCGGTCCCTTCAATCGTCTCCACAGGAGCGGGCTCGGAAGGCTCGACGGTCTCGACCGGCGCCGGTTCGGTCTCCACCGGGGTTTCCACCACCACTGGGCTCGCGTTGTCAGCCTGGGCGCCTACCTGGGTTGGCGAACTCAGCATTCCAAGGAGCAGGCATACCACCAGCCCAGTGGTGATGCCGCTGTCCCGGATGAATCGTCTTGCGATCTCATCGTCCGGTCCCCCCGCTGGCCATACCCACGCTTCGATGATCGGCAAACAGGCACAGGCTCCGCTGACCCCACATCGCCAACTTCTGTCGAGTGTAGGAAGCATCGGCTTGGAGGAGAATGCGTACTTTTCCCCATTCTCCGATGGCAGCGCTCGATCGCGTGCCGTCTCCGCCGGTCATGCCGTGGAGGCATTGGCGGGGGTCAGGACAGAGTGTGGGTGTCCGGAACTGGCGCTGCATTGATCTGGAAACGGCAAGTCGGACTGTTCTGTTGACGTCACGCCGATG
>JASGDN010000066.1:0-2644 GCA_049841275.1 Thermomicrobiales bacterium | reverse complement strand
CGCGCGGCTGGCGCGTCCGCTCCAGCTGGGCGACGAGTTCGCGCATCTCCGGCAAGGAAAGCGCCTGTCCGGCCCGGATCGAGGTGTGGCACGCCGCGCTGATCGCCACCGAATCGAGCCACGATGTCCCCGCCCCGCCATCGGCAAGCTCCTGCAGGATATCGTGGATGCGCTCGGCGATGTCGACGCGCTGGACAATGGCCGGAATCGCGCGGATGGCCACGGACTGCTCGCCAAAGCGGTCGATCTCGAAGCCGATCTGGTTCAGTTCCTCGGCTGACCGCTCGAACGCAGTCAGTTCCTCCGGCGACAGCTCCACGACCAGCGGATCGAGCATCGGCTGGCGATCGACCGCCCGTGCAGCCATCTGGTCCTGGATGCGCTCGTACATGATGCGTTCGTGGGCGGCATGCTGGTCGATCATGAACATGCCGTCTGGCCCCTCGGCGATGATGTACGTTCCGCCGACCTGCCCCAATACGCGCATCATCGGCACGCCAGAGGGATGCGCCGGCGCCACCGTCGTCGCTTCGTCGGGCGGCAACTGGGAACGATGCGTCTCCGGCAACGGAAGGGGATCGCGCGTGCGGGGCGTGGTCGGGATATCCGGGAAGGCGACCTGGTTCAGCGGCGTCGGACGCTGGAAACCGGGACCATCGCTGAAGCGGACCTCCGGCAGGATGTCCTGCGTCTGCTGAAGCAGCGCCTGATGCGTCGCGCGGGAGACGGCGCGGGCAACGGCGCGCTCGTCGGCGAACTTCACCTCGGCCTTCGTTGGATGGACATTGACATCGACCTCGGAAGGATCGACCGCGATCCGCACCATCGTCAGCGGGTGGCGCCCGACCATGATCAGGCTGTGATAGGCCTCCTCCAACGCATAGTGCAAGGCGCGATGTTGGACCATCCGCCCGTTGACGAAGAAGAACATCGACTGCCGGTGGGACCGGGTGACGCGTGATGAGCTGACCCAGCCCGACACCTCCACGCCGTCGACCGCCGCCTCATGGTCGAGCGGTTCAAGGAGAAGTGCCTCACCAGCCAGTTCGGTGCCGTAGACGCCGATCGCGGCAGCGATGTCATCGCCCTGGCCATCGGTCGAGAGGACGCGGCGACCATCCGACACCAGCGACCACCGAATGTCGCTGCGCTCGCAGGCGTAGGCGCCGATCATCCGCGAAATGTAGGTCGATTCGGTCCCCGGCTGACGAAGGAACTTGCGACGAGCCGGGACGTTCGCGAAAAGATCCTCCACCACCACAGTCGTCCCGCCTCGTGCCGCAATCGGGCGGACCGGCTGCACCGACCCGAAGTCGAGCAGGATGCGCGATCCAGCGTTCGCGCCCGGCCGGGCGGTGGAAATCTCCAGCCGCGAAACGGCGCCGATGCTCGGCAGCGCCTCACCCCGGAACCCCAGGGTGTGGAGCGTGTCGAGGTCGTCGAACGATACCAGCTTCGAGGTCGCGTGGCGCTGCACCGCAAGTGCGAGCGACTCGGCATCCATGCCCTCGCCGTTGTCGGAGACGCGGATAAGACGGGATCCGCCTTCCGACAGCTCGACGGCAATCTCGGTTGCGCCGGCGTCGATCGCGTTCTCGATCAACTCCTTGACGACGGAGACCGGTCGCTCGACGACCTCGCCGGCGGCGATCTTGCCGATGGTCTCAGAAGACAACAGGCGTACTGGCATGGGCACGTCACTATCCGGGTAAGCCAAGGGACCGAATACCCAGCGAATCGAGCCGGGAGATGTCATACCGTAGCATGCGCCGCGCCGCCGATCACCGGCCATCGGTCGAGGATCGGCGGCGGCTATTCCACGATGGTGCCATCGGGCGGGATGAGGGCATTGAGGCTCGACGCGGTGACAACACGACCGCGCGAATGGACAGAAACCCCGACCGCGCCAGGCACGAAGAGCCGCCAGTCTGCGCTGAGTCCCCGGCTGATGCCGATGCGCGGGCTAACCGCGACCTCATGCGGTGGTTGGACCCAATCCGCAGCGGCATCGCAACGGAGCGAGAACGTCTCATCGGTCAGCAGGTCGCGGCCGACATCGTCCAGCCGGACGGCGAACGCCTGGGTGAGCACACCCGGTCCGGTCGCGAGCGTTCGCGCCTTCGGCCCACGCCGCTCCGCCATCGCTTCGAGCCCGGCGAGCGGATCGATCCCGCGAATGAGGATGCCGCCGGTCTTCGCTGGTTCGTGCGCGACGATGTTCAGCATCGTATGGATGCCGTACGACCGGTAGACGTAGAGCGAGCCCGGCAATCCCGACAGGAGCACCCGCGCCGCCTTCATACGGGCAGCATGTGACGCAAGATCGGTCGGTCCGGCGTAGGCCTCGACCTCCACGATCCGGCCTTCAACCACCGCGCCATCACGTTCGGAACGCAGGATGGAGCCCGAGGCCACGAGATCGAACGCCACCCGTACGGGATGGCGTTCGAACCACGTTCGATCGAGGATGCGCGTCGTGTCGCGATTGCTCGTCACCGGGAACCGCTACCCGAGTGACGCGATCCGCGCTTCGAGGAGCGCGATCTGCTCGGTGGCCCGGGTGAGGCGATCGCGTTGGACCAGCACGACATTCTCCGGCGCTCGCGCAATGAACGACTTGTTGCTAAGCTGTTTCTCGGCGCGG
>JASGDN010000065.1:0-117164 GCA_049841275.1 Thermomicrobiales bacterium | reverse complement strand
TTCACGGGCATCGTCGGCAACAGCGGTTCAATGCGATTCCAGAGATCGTCCGGAAGCAGGGGCTTGCTCATGCCCCAGCATCCCGCATGGCCCATGCCATGGGAGGGTTCTGTTAGGCGCTCTAAGCGGACTCGCAAAAGTCTTGCGGTGGGCCAAGCCTCCAAAGCGGCGAGAATCACCAGGATTCGATCTCGATCGGGATCTGTCGGGCCTGCAAGACTTCTGGCGTTCTGCTTAGTTCCGTGGCGATGGCGTGCATCCTTGATCGCTCTACCGCCTAGCCGTCCGCTGGTCCCAGGACTCGCAGCCCACGTCGAAGCGGCTGGTTACATCTGCCGGGCCGGGAAGTGCCGAATTCACAGGCCTGGTTTTCAAGAAGGCTGCCGCCAATTCCATACGATCGCTCTCTCTGATGTAACGCTGCATTTCTGGCTCTATTGTGATGGATACTTCGAGCACAGTGCGACCACAATGGACGTGGCGAAGTGCCGGGTGTTGGTTGAACTTCTGCCCATCAGAAGTGCCGTAGGCGCTGGGATGCGCAAATAGCTTTGCATGCACAGCACGGTATACAGTGAATCCCAGTCCCTGAGAGCGGAGAGAGGGAATCGATCCCTTCTATACCTCAATCCTCTCAAGCAGGAGAGGATATGAGGCGTGAATATTTTGCTATGGCAATTGACCGCATCGTGCCATTGTCTTCCGAGAGCCTCTCGTTCTAGCCACGAGATTGTTCCACGGGGTCGCGTGAATTTCCCGAGAGAACATGCCAGAGTTTCCTCAAGTCTGAACCATCAATCTGCGACCCAGAGGGAACATGTCGTCCCCAATCGTCCTCGGAGAGCGTTGAGAGAAAGTCGCGTGCCTCCGATGGTTGGATTGACTCGGCCTCACGACTCCGTGCGAATGTCGAACCGAGCGAATTCGCCGCTGTCCTCGGTACGGAGCTCATGCGCATGACAACTCCTGCTTCGGTATTGACACCGTGATACAACATCGCCCCCAGGAGGTTGATGTTGCGTAGGTCAGAGCCACTAATAGTCTCAAAGTCAATTCCGCTGGAGGGAAGCTTCGCCAATGCCGCGATGCCCCATGCACCGGCCATCGCGAGATTGCGATAGATGGCCTTCGTTGCTTCCGTCAGGGCCTCAGTCAGCGTTCCTTCGTCAGCAAAATACCGCTCAGCGATCGACTTGATGGACACACCAGCGACCCAATCCGCCGCGATCTTTGCTGCGCGGTCGCCTATACCTGAACCAGCCCCGCTAAGTTCATCGATGCTATCTCTGATCTGCGGTACCTGCAACATCACGCGCATTAGCTCGGGCAAGGCGCTTGAGGTCACATCTCCGAATAGACTGCTCGGTTGCCAATCACTGGCGTCAAGTGGCTTGTCCATCCGGCGCATCTCACTCATGGCAGAACGAATACCCTCAGGAGTAAATCCCGTACTTTCTGCCAAGGTCGTGGCTTCCACGTTTTGGGCCAATACCGCAGCATACGAACGTGTAGCCTCCAGCAGCTTGGCCCCCTTCTGTCGTTGCGTAGGGCTAGCCTCAACCAAAGATGAGTATCCATACGTACTTCGAAGAAGTAGCTCCGTCTCGACAAGCACTGCATCAAGGGTTCTCTTCTGAGCAAAGAGATGCGCTACATAACTACGGAAGTCGGCCCATTGATCGCCGTAAAGCGAGCGTTCGAGATCGAAAAGCCGACCTGCGACTTCAAGCTCGTCAAGAAGAATGACGAGCCTTGACACTAGATTGCCAGCTTGTTCAGACACGAACCGTGTCAGAGGCTCTCGGTCACCTTCCTTGCAAGAGATTCCGACAACTCCAATGCTGTCCTGATCGACTCGACCGGCCCTGCCTGCGAGGTTCCAGAACTCTCGGGGACTCATCGGACGGCTATACTTGCCGTTAGGGAGATTGCGGCTGGCGAGTAGGATTGACGAGACCGGGAAATTAAGACCCTGCGAGAGCCCAGTCGTCGCTACCAGAATGCGCAGCTTGCCTTGCTCTGCGAGCCATTCCATGAGAGCACGGGTTTCATCCGAGAGGCCCGCATGATGCACCCCCACCCTTCGGGAAAGCAACTTGATGAGTAGGTAGTCCTCGCTGACCTCTGTAGCCAGGTATCGCTGCACTAACGCAACGTCGTCGTCTTGTGCTGCGGGCAGCTGTTCTGCGAGTTCCTCGGCGACTTTCCAAACGGTACGAATTTTTTGGCAGACGACGATTGCAGTTCCCCGCTCGGACAGTGTTAGGGCCGACGCCCCAGCGAGCCTGCTGAGGTTGCTCTTGATGTTCGAAAAGGTCTGATCGAGTTGAGGGGCGTCACCAATTTGGTAGAGACCGGAGACGTTCATCGAGGAACCACTCGTTAGCAGCGGTTCAAAAGACAGCCGCCATTTTCGACCGCGACCACTGACAGGAGGTAACGCAGCAACGAGCCCGATTAGGCGATCGTTGGGTTGCCACGGAGTCGTAGCAAGACTAATACTCTTCCCAGTCTGAGGCGCAAGCCATCGCGCAAGATCGTCACCGTTTGGTACAAATGGCATGAGCAGTAGGAAGTTCGCCTGGGGACAGTCGCGTTTTATCGTTGCGAGGAGGAGTTCGATTCGGATACCACGATCAGCATCCTCAATGTTATGGGCCTCATCCAAGACCAGCAACGCAAGTGGTCGAGTGATCGCTGTGTTCCGAATCGCGAGATGGAGCTTTTCGGGAGTCGCGACCAGCACGTCAAATGGCGACTCGCTGAGCATTCCGGCTTCGATCTCATCAATTTCTACTGCCGCGGTGAGTTCCTCGACGCGGATGCCGCTGGGGCCTAGGTCGCGCCTGAGGCGTCGCGTGATCTGTGAGACCAGGGCTCGAGTGGGAGCCACATAGGCAACCCAGCCTCTATCTTGCTTGAACTGGCTAATAGCCTGAACGATCTTGAACTCGGCGAGAATCGTTTTTCCAGCACTCGTCGGTAGATCAACGACGACTGCCGCACTTGCTGGGTCTAGGAGTCCCTGCTCTTGAATCGCCATTCGTTGTGGAGGCAGCATCTCGAACATAGACCGGTGGCGGGTCGCCGTCTCGACTACGCTCCGAATCTCGGGACCAATTCGGGAAACCGACCATAAGGCCCCCGCAACCATGCGTTGGGCCATCACCCGTTGCCATTGGAGAACTACAACGAACGCAGGATCGGCAGATTGCTGCGCCGCGGAAATCGCTCTATCGAAGTGAAAGTCAAGTTGTGTCGCAACATCCGCGGGATCGCCCTGCATGAGATATGTTGCAACTAATTCCGAGAGTTTAGCCCAGTGATACAGAGCCACCAAACGCCACCCTGCAGCATGGGAGTCTTCTGAGCGAGACTGGGTACCGAAAAGAGACTCCTCGTTTTCCTGCTGCTCGGCGCGAAGCCGCCTCACAATCTCTGCAACGCCTTCCAGATCTTCCCAGCCGTCCTTGCGGAGTAGGCGAGTCCAAACTTGTCCGAGATCACCAAGGACGCGTACATCCCAAGGACCATCAGACTGGAAGCGATCGGGGCTCACCTCACGTTCATGCATCCAGGTACGGAACTCTGCCCATCGATCCGAGCAATAAGCGAGTGCTCCAAGCTGAAGAACTTGATGCACGAGATCTTCCAGGGATTTGCTTCGTAAGGGGAGGACTCGAAGTAGACTGAAGGCTTCATACGCAGCGGCTTCTGCAACATCACCGCCAGATCCAGGGGATGGTGATGTTGCCGTCGCTAGTGCACCGATCCCTTCGCTTGCAACGATTTCGTAGGCAAATGCAACGTCCTGGATCAAAGATTCGGCGCGAGGATCATGCGGAATGTCATTCCTAAGCTGCTGACCAAGATTCGCGTTAACGTACAACGCTGCAGCGGCATTATTTGCTTCCTCAATGCGGTCGATGCCAATCGCTTCGATGACCCAATGCGCCCTGAGGCGACGGCGCGCTTCGTGGGAAATTGTCATGCCGCAGTCTCATATATTACAGATGCGTCTACGACTTGAACCAGCAGGTCGGCCGTCAAGTAGATTGCAAGCAGTGCCATTTGCGTCGGTTCCTTTACGGTCTGAGAGAGACTGCGTGCACGAGCATTCAAGTCTCTCTGGTCGGGAGTAGCTGCGTGGATGAGCACACCGTAAACGACGACATCTAACTTGCTTGCTAGGTAGGTGACCATTGCTTGGCGGAACTTCTCAAGCCAGAACTTCCCTATTGCATTCATTGATAAGTAGCGGATTGCCCATACGCTGCGTTCGTCGCCAGCATTCAACCCGGAGAGTTGAGTATGGAGTCCATGGCTTCGGCTTGTTAGCAAGTCTGGGGGCCAGGCTTGCTGATGGCTGGTCTTCACCTCAGCAAATACGAAACGTACCTTGTCGCTGGTGTGAAAGCCAATGAGGTCCACACCGCCACCGCTGCTATGCGGATTTCGTGTTGAGCGACTGTCCGGCCAAGGGAAATCGCATCCCAGTTCACGTGAGAGATGTCGTTCCGCAAGCGCCTCTCCTACGCGCCATTCCGCGAACGAGTCAGCGGCAGCAAGGACGAATTCAAGCTGATCGACTGCGAAGTCTGTCTTGGCCAAGTCCGCGAGTGCGGCGCGAACTTCTTGAATACCCGATTCGTCTCTCAGGATCGCTTGCACTTCGGCGGCGATGCAGCGGACATCCGCTTCCTCAAGAAGATGCCCGGTCGCGGAGATCATGCCGTGATCTATCGCGTATACTACCGATCCGACCATGTATACCGCCTCTTCTACGATCCTTACGCGGAAGGTCATATTCCGTGCGCCTGCTTTCGCGTGAACTCCCTTACTGCGCATTCTAGCGCATCTGAGTATCATTGTGACCGGAAATCAGCATTTATCGAGAGTTGTTGGACTGAGCCTACCAGCTGTAGAAAATAGGCGAAGACTGATCTCTTCGGTATGGGGCGGCACGGCATAGGCCCATTCCTTACCCCGACGACGCACATGTGGGCGCCGGTCGTCCCTCCTTCTGACCTATTCACCCTTCCGGTAGAGCGGAGATGCTCGTGTGCCTACTTGTCTGTCATTCGATCGAGAGTTGGCTGACGGTTAAGCTTGTACGTGTCGTTTTAGCGAGATTCCAACGGGTGGTGCTAAGAATTAGCACGACAGCAATGAGGGGATCTTGTATCAGCAATTGTTTCCGTGTGTGGACTCTACAGACGATGGCGCCAGTTTCATTTCCGGTGTATGAGTAGGATCGGTTCATACGTTTTGGCCACCTCGACTGTCGCGATCGTCCGATAGGTGGTGAACCTGGTCGTGAGCCCTGCACCCAGTTCGCTGTCATCGGTGAAGGCGACGGTGTGCATCGGGGCGTCCCCGTTCTCAAAGGAGATGCTGTAGAGCGGATCACCCGGATCGACCTCCGCCTCCCCGAGATCGTCCGGCAGCTCCGCCACGATGGTGTAGCGCTTGAGGCGATACATCGCGTTCGCCGCCTCCGGCGCCATCACGTGCGCCAGATCCACCGTCAGTCCCGCGGACTGTTCGACGGGATCGCCGCCCTCGTACCTCCAGAACCGGATCAGTGGCGCCTGCTCGACCAACCGTTTGGTCATGAAATGGTCCACGGTCAGCGTGAGCGCTTGCCGTGACCCCGCGATCGCAATCGTCAATATCTCGACACCAAGGTGACCGCGGATGTCCGCCATGTGCGCGAGGTCCGCCGCGATCCGCGGCATGCCACGGTCGCTCCAACGTCGGGCCGTGCGCTGCTCACGGTCCTTCCCGCTCACATCTTCGTAGTGACCCAGCACCTCGACGAACCGTTCGAGGACCGTGGCGCGTGGCGCCGTGATCGAGATCGCCGCCGCGACCTCATCCCGGTTGCCGGTGGTCTCGTACCGCCGCAGTTCGCGCTCGAAGGTGAGGTAGGCGTCGAGCAGGTCGCCGCCTCCGCAGACGCGGACCAGCGTCGGGAAGGCGCTGAACTTCTGGACGGTGAGTTTGCCATGGGCGCTCCGCAGCGCCAGCAGCTCGTCGTGGACGCTCGCCACGAGCTCGTCCATCGCGTCGTCGTCCCGCTCGTCCACGCTGCCCACCCCCTCTCCTCCCATCATCTCATGAATGCGGTGCGCCTTCCCAAGGTGCACTTTTTTGTCACGACGGGCCGGGTTCCGCCCCCTACGCTCAGAGTGTCCCCTCGAACCGTGAGGGGAGGAGAGCTCACCACTATCAGGAGGTCGTCACCATGGCCGATCGGTTGCCCATTCCCCGTCCCAGTTCGGGTCTTCAGCGTCGGGTCCAGAAGGACCTGATGCAGATCACCGTCGAGACGGGCCTCTCCCAGGCCCGGATTCAGGCCAGCGCCGAGGTCGAGGCCGCCAAACTCTCGGCGCTCTCCACCATCGGCTCCCGCGCGCAGGAGGACGCCGCCTTCCTGGTCAATCAGGAGCGGTTGCTCGCCGAGAGCGTGCCCGAGGCGGCCGCCAGTCTTCAGTACATCCGCGAGATCACGCTGATGTCGATGGGGAATGTCCTGATCGAGGCCGGTCGCAAGCTGAGACGGTCGTGATGGTCGCCCTGCTCGTCATCCTCGGGATCATCCTGCTGCTCGCGGTGGTGGCGATCGCGATCTGGCTGTGGCTCTTCGCGGACATCCTTGACCACGCCGCCGACATCGTCCGGATCGAGACGGAGGAGCGGATGGCGCTGTGGCGGCTCGACGCGATCCGCCGGCAGGCCGAAGCCGAGATGCAGCGCGTCCGTGACGTCCACCGTCGCCGGTCCGTCCACGATCGTCGGCCCTAAGCTCATCCTCTGTTTCTCCATCCTAACCGTCCAGTCGTTTCCTCCGCGCATCCATTCCAGGGGTCGTGTCCGACCGGACGCTTGGCCGCAGGCGTCGGCTCCGGTGTACTCAGAGGGAAGACCGGCACCAGGTGTGTTGCGTCTTGGAAGGAGGTTTCGATGACCAACGACATCAACGAACCAACCACGGGGATCGCAGGAAGGCGGTTCCGCACGATCCTGGCGGACCCACCCTGGGATATCGGGCAGAAGGACGGCCGCTATGGCGCCGAGCGTCACTACGACGTGATGCCCCTCGACCGCATCAAGGGACTCCCGGTCGCCGAGCTCGCCGAGGAGAACGCCCATCTCTATCTCTGGGTGATCAACGGGGCGCTGCGCGAGGGGATTGAGGTGATGGAAGCCTGGGGCTTCACCTACCGCGCGCCCCTGACCTGGATCAAGCCCCGCTACGGGCTCGGCCAGTACCTGCGCCAGCAGACGGAGCACCTGCTGCTCGGGACGCGGGGCAAGGCGCCGGTCAAGTTCCGGGGGCAGGGGACGTGGATGTACGCCCCGCTCCAGGATCACTCCCACAAGCCGGAGGAGCAGTACGCCGTGATCGAACGGCTCTCCGACGGCCCGTACCTGGAACTCTTCGCCCGCCGCCGGCAGCCCGGCTGGGCGGCCTGGGGCAACGAGCTGATCGCCGACATCATCATCCCTGGCTATCCGGTGCCGAGTGATGCCCACATCCGGGAGGAATCGCCATGAGGACCGTCATCACATTCCAGACCCAGACTCACGGAAAGGAGCCGTCCGATGTACGTCCCGAAGTCCTTCCTGTCGCGCCTGCTCGGTGCGGCCTGGACGATCCTGATCGTGGTGGTGCTGCTGTGGGTGGCGGTGAAGCTCCTTCAGGATGTCTGGATCTGGATCGTCGCCATCGGCGTGGTGGTCCTGCTGATCCGGATCGCGATCTGGCTGCGGCGGTTGCGCCGCGATCAGTGGTAGTGGATGTGGATGTGGCCGTGGCCACGGTGAAGGGAGGTCGCCCATGAGTCATCGATCTCGACGCGGTCGTCCACCGCGCCAGTACTCCATCCGTGCCCGCACCGAACGCCGCGATCCGATCGACTACGCAGCGTTGGCCCAGGCCGCGCTCGAGCAGGCGGCGATGGATCAGCGACGGGACCAAGACCGACCGATCGCCCCACCCCGCATCTGGGGTGGTCGTGATGCCGCCGATCGGACCACCGAGGATGCCCTCGTTGATGACCAGGACACCGCGGAAGGAGCCCCGTCGTGATCGCCTGGCGTCAGGTCCACTGGCCGCGACCGCTGCCGTCCGCGCCGCTACTCGGCCTCCTGACCCAGTTGGCCAGCGACCACGCACGGGGTGCACTGGTCTGGGAGGCGCGGGCCGAGGCAGGGACGATCCGCACCCTGCTCGGGGCATCCGAATCCGATCTCCGTGAGACGACGCGCCTCCTGACCGAGTTCGTCCCGGGCGTCGCCGTCACCCCGCTCTCGACGCCACGACGCGAGGCGGAGCGCAGCGGTCGTCTCCGCATCCGGCAGCGGTCGCTCGCCCTCAATCTGGAGGCGACGGAGCCGATGCTGCGCGCCCTGCTCGGGGCGCTGTCCGCGGCCTCCAGCAGAGACGATGTCCTCGTCGTGCAGGTCGTGCAGGTCGTGCTGGGCGGCGCCGTGCCTCCGGAGTCGGTGCCCAAGACGATCGAGGACCCGACCCTGACCCTCTGGGACAAGCTGCTCTGGGGCTCGCGGCCGGCCAGCGGCGAGCTCCGCACGCGAATGAGCGGGAAGCTGGAGCAGTACCGCTTCCGGGCGGTCGTGCGGATCGGCGTCTCGGCGCAGACGTCCGGTCGCCGCATGATCCTGGTACAGCGCGTGCTGGCCGCCTTTCGCCAGCTGCAGAGCGGCGGCACCCACGTCGATCTCATCTCCGATCGCCCCGACACGGTCGACGCCGCGAAGATCCCCCTCCGCCTACCGCTGCGGCTCACGCCCGAGGAGGCGCTCTGCGTCCTCGCCTGGCCGACTGGGAATGACGACCTTCCCGGCGTGCCATCGCTGCACCCTCGCCCGGTCGCCCCGCCTGCCACGTTCCAGGACGTGCCGGAGCGCGCCTTTGCCGTCACCACCGCGCCGGGACCGATCCGGATGATCGGCATCAGCCACGAGGATGCCTTCCGTCACACCCACATCATGGGTCCGACCGGCGTTGGCAAGAGCACCCTCATGCAGCACCTGATCGCGGCCGATATCGACGCCGGTCTCTCCGTCGTCCTGATCGATCCCAAGGGCGATCTCGCCACGGATGTCCTTGCCCGCATTCCCGAGCGCCGGTGGGCCGATGTCGTCGTGATTGATCCGACCCGGCCGCGTCCCGTGGGGATCAACCCCCTGGCGACACGACCGGAGCGCAGCGCCCTCGTCGCCGATGGGCTGCTGGCCACGATACGGGCGCTATTCCCGAACGCCTTCGGACCGCGCACGTCGGACGTCCTGCACGCGTCGCTGCTGACTTTGATGGCTGCTCCCGGCGCCACCCTCGTGCAATTGCCAACCCTCCTCACCGATGCGCCGTTCCGCCGCCGCCTGACGTCGCGCATCGACGATCCGGTCGGACTCGGGAGCTTCTGGGCGGAGTGGGAGGCGATGAGCCCTGGCCAGCAGGCGGCGGCGATCGGGCCGGTGATGAGTCGCCTCCGTCAGTTCCTGCTGCGACCGGGGCTGCGCACCGTGCTCGACCAGCCGGAGCCGAAGGCGCCGCTCTCGGACGTCTTCACCGAACGCCGGATCGTGATCGTGTCGCTGAACAAGGGGCTGTTCGGCGGGCAGTCGGCGACGCTGCTCGGCTCGTTGGTGGTGGGACAGCTCTGGCAGCTGGCGCTCGCACAGGCAGCCGTGCCCATGGAACGACGTCAACCGGTCAGCATCTACCTCGACGAGGCACAGACCTTCCTCCACCTCGACACCGATCTGGGGGAGGCGTTGGAGCAATCCCGCTCGCTGCGGGTGGCCTGGCACCTGGCGCATCAGCACCGGCGGCAGATGCCGATCGAGCTGCTGGCCGGGATCGACGCCAACACCCGCAACAAGATTGTCTTCACGCTGGAGGCGGCCGACGCCAAGACCGTCGCGAGCGGCAGCGATCTCGCGCCGGAGGATTTCACGCAGTTGCCGCCGTACGCGATCTACGCCTCGCTGCTGGCCGGCGGACGACAGACCGGGTGGTTCTCGGGCCGCACCCTGCCCCCGTCGCCAGCGATCGCCGATCCCGAGGCCGTCATCCGCGAAAGCCTCCTTCGCTATGGCGCGGATAGCGAATCACCGCGCCAGGGACCCCGTCGGTCCTCATCCGTTCCCCGGAGCAACTCTCCTCAAGAGGCAAGAGGTCCCGATGAACCAATTGGACGCACTGCCAGACGGGAGCCGGAATGATCTTCACGTCAGCGAACCGGGCCCGTCCGATCACCGGTCGGATCACCCATCGGGTCACCACGGTGACGCCGCGCCCGCATCGACGTCGTTTCTGCCAATTGAGCCAGTTAAGGGAGCCGACTGTCAGGGGTATCTCCCTGACACCCGCGACACCATACCAACACAGAAAAGGAGGGACGCATGAGCGGTTCCCGCACCGGACGCGTTGAGATTCATCTTCTGGCGAACCGGCTCAGCGATCGGGATTGGGGCATCCTCCGCTGGCTCCACCAGCACCGCTACGCCACCACCGATCAGCTGCGACGGGTCTTCTTTCCCGCCCATGCCACCACAGCAGCTGCCACCCGAGCTTGTCTTCGTGTCCTGGACCGGTTGGCCACGAACCGCATCGTCACCCGGCTGGAGCGACGGATCGGCGGGGTGAGTCACGGGTCGGCTGGATTTGTGTGGTGCCTGGACGCGGTCGGTGACCGGCTCACCCGACCCGGGGAGGGGACGCGACGGCGCGTCGCCGAGCCGTCGCGGCCGTTTCTCGCCCACACGCTGGCGGTGACCGATGTCCACGTCCAGCTCCATGAAGCCGCCCGACAGGGGGCCTTTCAAGTGAGCCGCATGGAAGTCGAGACTGAGGCGTGGCGGGACTACGTCGGTCCTGGCGGCGTCCGCAGCATCCTCAAGCCGGATCTGATGGTGACGATCAGCAGTGATGTCTATGACGACCACTGGTACATCGAGGTCGACTTCGGCACGGAATCGCTGCCGGTGCTGCTGCGGAAGTGCCGGGCGTATGAGGCGTATCGGCGTAGCGGTCGTGCCCAGGACGAGCATGGCGTCTTTCCGCGCGTGCTCTGGGTCCTTTCGACGCCAGCGCGCCTGACCAAACTCGTGACCGCGATCGGCGCGGAGTCGCCCTTACCGTCCCGGCTGTTCGTCTGCATCACGCCGGAGGCGTTGATCGCGACGCTGCGCGACCCGCCGTAAGGCGAACACCGCCTTATCCACAGTGGTGTTGACGATTCCACATCAGGTTCGGGCTCGACTTCAGCCGCCAAACGAGTGTCAATAGAAGGACGGGTGCGGCCATTGCCGCACCGGAAAGGAGGAATCCATGCCAACAAAACCATCAAATCACACCCCTTCAGCGAAGAACCCCGGGGGCGAACGTCGCGGCGCGGTCTCGCGCGGCGCGCGTCCGCTGCGGGCAGAGGATACGACGACACCGCGCATCCCCACCGAACCGGGGATCGGAGCAGCCGTGCTCTATCTGCGGGGCGACCCAACCCAGTTCGATGTCGCCCGCAGGAGGGCGAGGCAGATGCAGGTGCCAGTCGTCATGGAATTCGTCGACGCCACCCCTGTCGCGCTTTCGGTCAATGCGGGACCGGAATTCCGTCGCATGCTCGCCTATACCGAGGCGCATCCGGATGTCCGCTACCTCATCGTGCCCGAACGATCATGCATCTCCCACGACCACATCCACGTCACCATGATTGCGCGGCTGCTGGCCAACCTGAAGACCACGCTCGTCTTTGCGGATGAGGAGGTCAGTGAAGACGAGATTGCCAACCCACGCGAGCCCTGCTTCATGGACATCATGCATGCGGTGGTCGTCGCCGGGCTCAGAGGGCCGACCACGCCGACAACAAAGCAACCCATCGCCAGAAATGCTCGCGCGAGGGCCATCCCGCACCGTGATCGCACCAGCGCCGATGGAGGGAATGCGGCGGGTGACGGCCTCACGCCACATGCCTAAGCACGTCAGGTGCGACGTCATCGCGCCGGAAAGGAGGAAGCCATGCCATTTGACTATCAATCATCTGCGATGACCGCCGAGAACGGGCAGCGAGGGGTGATGTCGCCGTTTGAGGCCTTGCTGCAGTTGGAGAGCGCGAAGGCGGCGAACGTCCATCGGCGATCGGGAACCGGCTCGGCCGTGATCTATCTCCGCGTGTCAACCCAACGCCAGATGAACACCGCGAGCGATGTCGACCCCGAGGGGAACTCGATTGCCACGCAGCGAGAAGCCACCGTTGCGCGTGCGAGGAAGCTGGGGGCGCCCATTGCTGAGGAGTTCGTCGAACCGGGCCACTCCGCCCAATCCATCGGGAAGCGGAAGGAGTTCATGCGGATGATCCGCTATCTTGACGCGAACCCGGAGGTTCGCTACGTGATCATCTACATACGATCGCGCATCTTCCGCAACTTCAACGATGCAACGTTGACGGAGAGCATTCTGGCGAGCTTGGGCATCACGCTGATCTCCGTCAAGGAGGACTTTGGCGAGGGACCGACGGCCGATGTGGTGAAGGGGGTCGTCGACCTCATGAACCATTTGCAGGTCCGTCAAGGCGGAGAGGACATCAGCGCCAAGATGCGGCACAAGGCGATGAACGGGGGTACGACCGGGCTTGCGCCCCTCGGCTACCGCAACGTGCCGAAAGAGGTGGACGGGCGCTTCATCAACGGGATCACGATCGATCCGAAGAGGGCGCCGCTGATCACATGGGCATTCGCGGAGTACGCGACCGGCGAGTACAGCCTGGTGCGGCTTCAGGACGCATTGACGGAGTTGGGGCTGACCACCCGGCGCACCCCCAAGCGGGGAGAACGGCCGGTGTCACGCCAACAGCTCGCTAAGATCCTCCGCGATCCCTATTACATCGGCATGGTGCGCTATAAGGGCGACGTCTACCCGGGACGGCATGAGCCCCTGATCGCCCCAGACGTCTATGAGCGCGTGCAGCAGGTGATGGACGCGCGGATGCAGCGCAACCAGCGCGACATCGTGCACAACCACTTCCTGCGGGGCATGATGCAGTGCGGGCGTTGTGCGGCGGAGGGGCGATCCCGCCAGCTCATCTATTCCCAGGCAACTAACGCCCGTGGCGATCAGTACGAGTACTACTTGTGTGCAGGCCGCCAGGATGGAACATGCGACCTTCCCCACCTGCCGGTCCAGCTCGTTGAAGCCGCAGTGCGCCAGGAGGTTCAGGCGCTCCGGCTCACGCCGGAGACGGTTGAGACTATGCGCCGAGCGGAGCAGGCGCATCTCGAGGATCGGCTGGCGGTCGAGCGCGATGCCCGCAAGCGGATCAAACGTGAACTGGCCGACCTCGGCGGGAAGGAGGAGCGGCTGCTCGATCTCGTTGCTGACGGAACCTTGGACACCGATAAGGTCCGCGAGCGGCTCGCCAAGCTGCAGGTGCAGCGAGAGGGATTGAGCCAGCGGCTGGAGACCACAGACGTCTTTCTCCAGCAGGAGAGCGACACGTTGCTCGCGTATCTCCGGCTCCTGGAGCGACCTGGCGCGTTCTACACCGCTGCCAAGGATACGGTGCGGCGCAAGCTGCTCCGCGCCTACTTCCGGCAGATCTGGATCGACGACGACGGGCATCAGGTGCGTTCCACCGCCCAGCGCCAGCCCATGGTGGCGCAGATCGAGGCAGCGGCACAGACCGAACGAGGAAACGAACGAACCACCGAGCACGTGCTCGGTGGTTCCTCGTTGCTCGATCGTGGCCCGAATCAGAAGGCCGTATGTTCGAGTAGCAATACTTTGGTACCCTCGAAGGGACTCGAACCCCTAGCCTCTTGTTCCGAAGTTCTATTCGTAGGTGTTGGCTGGTGTTTCGGTGTCGTTTATCGTGTCGAAAAATCCCCGCCATATCAACGGTTTTCTCCATCCCGTGCGATATAATGTCAGCATGTGGCGGGACGTGCTGCCGAGTGGTGCAACCGTGGTGCAACCAAGATTGAGCGGGGAGGGGCAGGAATGTCGGTCGCGAAACGAACGGTGAAGGTGGTCGATGCAGACGGGAATCCCGTCATCGACCCGAAGACGGGCAAGCCGAAGCTACGGGTCACGGGATATACGGCAACCGTGAACGTGCCGAACCCGACCGGGAAGGGTAGGGGCACGCGGTATACGATCGGCACCTTCCGGACACAGAAGGCGGCTGAACGGAACGAACAGCGCGCGCAGGATGAAGTCGACGCCGGGACCTTCGTACCTCCGCACGAACGGCAGCCGAAGGCGGCACCGCTGACTGTCGCGGATGCAGTCGCGACCTGGTTCGCCCTGAAGAAGCGGGAGATTACGGCGAACAGCGCGGCCGGGTATCAGACCGCGATCGACAAGCACCTGATTCCTGCGCTCGGGGATCGCCCGGTTGCCGACCTCACGCACGACGCGATTCAGAACATCGTCAACGGCTGGCAGGACGAAGGCAAGGGAGCGCAGACGGTCGCCCGGTGCATCCTAGTCCTGCGGTCTGCACTCGCCCGCCAGGTGCATCAAGGCGTGTTGCCGTACAACCCGGCGAGCGACATCGTGAAGGAGTCGCCGAAGAAGCGCCGGGAACTCACGCTGTGGACGCCGGAACAGATGCGGGCGTTCCTCGCGAAGGCTGAAGCCGACCCGCTCGGGCCGTTCTGGTGGCTCACATTGCTGGAAGGTTTTCGCAGGGGTGAAGCGTTGGGCCTTCGCTGGTCAGACCTCCAGTGGTCGGCTGACGAGTCCACGGCCGTCGCCTTCGTCCGGCAGACCGTCGTTCCCGACTTGGGCAACGGTGGGAAGGCGATGGTGCAGCCGCGCGCGAAGACGAAGGCATCCGAACGCGCGGTCGACCTGAACCCCGTCACCGTGCGCGCGCTGAAGGCGCACCGGGACCGCCAGAAGTTTCAGCGCCAGCAGATGGGAGACCTGTGGCAGGATCACGGGCTGATTATCACGAACCCGCTTGGGGGACCGCTGAATCCCTCCAACGTGAAGGCGCATCGCCAGCGGCTCATACAGGCTGCCGGAGTGCCACGGCTGACAACTCATGACCTGCGGCACGTCGCGGCAACCCTGATGCTCGCAGCGGGGACATCCCCCGCGCTGGTGTCCCGGAAGATCGGCCATTCCAGCATTCAGACGACGGTCGACACCTACGGGCATATCAGCGTCAGCGACCAGGCGGCCGCGAATGCCGCCGTGCTCGCCTACCTGGAGCGCCAGCCGACCGGCACCGATGGGGGCCAGTCATGACCGACCGTGAGCGGGACGACGAAGCGCCGGTGCCACTGTGGCGGATGACGCCTGACGAACAGATACGGCAGCAGACCGGTCCGGGAACTGAGTGGTTGCCCGGTTTCGTTGTGGTCGATCCGGGGCCGAACGCCTGGTACCAGGACGCCGATGGCGTATGGCGCCAGGTCGACGATGCGGACGACTACGTGCCGTTGGATGAGGTGCAGATCGACGGCGTGTATTTCGACGCGCTTCGGGTCGCCTGCCTTCGCTGTGGCGGGCCGATCGACCTGGTGAAGCCAGGGCCGTTCCCGGTCGACATCCTGACCGGGACGATCGAACATCGCCGTCCTGGGGATTCCATCATGCGGACGATCGCGGGCGATCTGTGCAGCGCCTGTGCGTTGGACCAGGCAGTCGATCGGGAGGGCCTGGAACAGAAGTACGCGATGCTGGAGCGATACCGTCGCTTCGCCTTGGTCAACGCGCGCTTGCCCCTCGACTATCCCGCGACGTTTCAGGTCGTCGATATGGAGATGCCAGACGATCCGAGGGTGAAGCAGGATGGCCTACGCGGGCTGCGTGTGCGCAGTCTGATGATATGCCTCGACAGCTGCCCGGCGACGGTCAATCGCGCCCTGACGTTCACTGAGGATGACGGCGAATCGTTCGTCCTGGTGTCGCTGGTCGACGTGTTCCTGAACCCGGATTCGGAGATGGAGGTCCTGCGAGTCTGGAACATCTTCGATGGCACCTACGACGTTCGTGTGGTCGGGGCCGAACATGCGCATCCCGACGATGTCGACGCACTCCTGAAGGTCGCGAACCGGGTATCTCGTGATGATGAGCACCTGGGTTGGCTTCGGTGGGCTACTGGGAAGCTGGGCGGTCGAACACCGGAGAATGCTTCGGTAGACGAGATCGTAGCCGCATTGCGTTCCGTGGAAAGTGATCCAACGCGGCGACTCAACTTGCCGGAAGTGGCGAGGGAACTGACCTTTGATCACAAGACACTCACCCGAATCCTGAAGGATCACGGCTACGAGAACTGGACCACGTTTCGGCGTCAGCACCAGGCCAGATAGTCGCCTAGGTTTTCGGAGGTTTTTGGTATCGAATCCAACGGCACGGTCCGACATCTTCAATCTATCGCCGGCACGACCGGGATTGTCTCGGACGCCGCACCTGATGGAGGATGCCATGCCTACAACTTCCCCCGACCTAACCCGCGAAATCCTCGACCAGAGTCCCGGCCTGATGGGGTTCGGCGACTTCCTGCGGGTCGCTGGAATCGCTCGGACGATGGGCTACAGCCTGCTTGCAAAGGATGCCCTGCCGGTGCAGCCGGTGCGGCTGGGTCGGCGCGTGTTCGTCCGAACAGCTGACGTTCGGCGCTGGCTGGGGATCGACCCGGCACCCGCCGCCGCACCAGCTTCCGAACCGATCGACCAGGCGGCAGGCGCCGCATAGCGCGATGCCCGACCGGTGGGAGGCGGCCGGGCATCGCTGAGAGAAATGGGCAAGCCGATGATACCAGTTTGGGGGCGATCGCGCCCTGATTCGCACGCTATCGACGTACGAGGTGTTCGCCATGAACGAATATCGGCACCTGGCCGGACCGGCGGTGCGCGATGAGCATTCGATCACGAATCAACGATGCCGCGTGGCCGATGAACCCGGTTCTGAACCGATTGCCTCGCACAACGCGGGCTCTCTGGAAGGACCTTCACCAGATAGCCGACCGGGAAGGCAGAATCCTGGACGATCAGAATGTCATCCGATGGATGTTGCTTCCGGCCGACCCTGATGCCGATGTCGCGGGCGAGATTGACGCTCTGGTCGACGCCGGACTGCTCGCCAGGTATGAGGCCGACGGCGTTCGCGTTCTGGCGATCCCAACGTTCCTCGAAACGCAGCGACCGCACGCCAGGGAGGCGCCCTCCCGGCTGCCAGGCCCACCCAGGGTTGACCCAGGGCATGCCCAAGGCACGCCCAAGGCGGACCCTAGGCCGACCGAAGGCGATCCTATGGCGGACCCTGGGCGTGCCGAAGGATCACCCTGGGCCGACCGGGGGCCAGCCGAAGGCAGTGCCAAGGCGCCGCCAAGGTTGCCGGTTTACGGTTTCAGTAACGGTGAGAGAGAGGGTTCCGGTGATGGCGGAAATCTCTCTCAGGGTTTCGACGAAGTCGACGACGAACCGCGTCGGCCGACCTTGGTTCCGGCTGACTTCAGGGCGAGTGCCGAGACGCGCACCGTCGGCCGACGGCGCGGGATGACCGACCGCCAGATTGACGACGCGATCGCCAAGTTCCAAAACTTCAATCGGGGAACGGGTCGCTTGGCGGTCGACTGGCAGGCGCACGCTCGGACCTGGTTGCTCAACGAGCGCATCGACGGGAGCGCCGGGAATGGCGCGGCATCAGGAACGCCACCCCCGCTGGATGGACTGGACGGGAAAGGGCGGGTCGCGAAGACGACGAAGTTCTTGGACCTCTGGGCAGAACGAAACGGCGGCGTTCGGCCGCAACTGGACGATGCATTCTGGTCGTGGGTCTCGGAGTGCGAGGCGGCCGTTCCGGACGGGGGCGACCCGGCAAACGATGACGTTGGTGTAGTGCCGTACAGCGAGGTGATCTGATGCCACGCCTCGACACCGTAGCCGACGTGCTGAACTGGGCCGTAGCGACCGGCGTCGTCATCGCCCTGGAGGACGACGGTTTGCGCCTGAGCGGCCATCGTCCGGATGACGGCCTACGGGCCGCGATCGTCGCCGGGAAGCCGGGGATCGTCGCAGCACGGCAGCTGGCCGACCGCCTCGAAACCGGCTGGAATCGCTGCGATGAAGCACCACCGGGGCCGGAACGCGACCGGCTGGAAGGTCACTGGGTCGGTCTACTGCATGATCTCGAACGGATCTACGATCGGCCGATCCGCGCAGGACCGTGACCGCGCCGCCGACCGAGCGAATGACCGATAGCGACTCACGACCCGGAGGAATACGATGGACCCGATCGACGCCATGCTTGAAGACCTCGATGACGCGCGAAAGCGGCTTTATTCAGCCATCAGGGCACGCAAGTCCGCAGCCGAAGCCTTGCGCGGCGTGAATGGCCAGACCGCCGATCCTGATACCCGGCGACGCCTGAAGGCTGAACGCCGCGAGCCGCTTCGGGAAGCCGAGCGCGAACTACGCGCTGCCGCCGTGAATGCCCGCGACGTTGCGCGGGCCGGGAAAGCGCGGGTCAGCGGGCTGATGCATGCCGACCTGGCTGGCGCCGAATGGAGCCGAGCAGCCGCGATGAAGGCGTTCTGCGACGACCAGGCCGCTGATGCCCGGAGTCTCGACGACCTGGCAGCGATGACGGCCGCCGCGCAGGCGAGCGACGATGTCGCGATGCAGTTCGCGGTAGCCCACGCCGTCGGCCGACGGGTGACGAACGACCCACCAGCCGCCGCCACCCGCCAGGGAAGCGCCACGCTCGGGGGTCTTCGGGGACAGCTAGCCGACCTGTCGTCATCGTTCATGAAGGACACGGGGTCTGACGCGATCGCGTTCTGCGATGACCTGGCTCGGAAGGCCACCGATGTCATCGCCGACGTTGACGCGGCGAAGGCGAAGCGCGGCGAGGGGCCAACCTTCAGCGAGCCGGGGCAGCGGTTGACTCCATTCCCAGGGGAGGGCGTCGACCAGGACGATGACGACGGCGTTCTGCCCGAAGATTAGGGCCGACGCTGCAACGAAACCTGCACGTCAGGACGTGCAATTCGGAGAAAAACACCATGCCGCAGCCACGAAAGCCAGCCGACCGAATCGTGATCGCCGAACGGCGCCGTCGCGTTGCTGACCTGGTCCGCCGTGGTCTGCGGCAGACCGACATCGCTGCACAGCTTCAGGTCGACGTCTCGACCGTGAGCCGTGACATCCGGGCGATCGAAGCAGGGCTACGGCAGCGGGCCATCGTGGATGTCGCGGCCGATCGCAGCCTTCAGCGGGAACGCCTCGACCAGGCGATCAATGCAATCTGGCCGCAGGTCCTGGTGGGCGACGCGGCCGCCGTGCGAAACCCGGTCAGGCTGGTCGACCGGATCGCGAAGCTGGACGGCCTCGACATGCCCGCGCGTGTGGAAGCCGCGATTGACTCGACCGAACTGATCCGGCGTTGGGCGATCCGAGATGGACACGACCCGGCCGCCGTCCTGGACTTCGTCGACCAGCAACTGAAGTCCGAGGGAATCGACCCGCGCTGACATCGGGCAGCACTGGCGCTGATGTCCGCCAGCGGGCAGAAATGGCATCACCACGAAGACGAACCCCCGAACATGACCAAGCAGGTCACGCACGGGGGTTTCGTGTGCTCTCCGGCAATCCTGGCGCTTCGGACGCCATAGCTTCGCTGGGCTTCCCGTGGTCTGAACGACCGAACTGGGAACCGTCATCGTCTCGTGTAGGGAACCGTCGTGGGGCAACGCGGGAATCTGGTGCAACCGTGGTGCAACCGACACGTGCGCTGCTGGACTGTTCGTGCAGCCGATCTGGCGAAAAAACCCGTCGTTATGGGCTTTTATTGGTACCCTCGAAGGGACTCGAACCCCTAGCCTCTTGTTCCGAAGACAAGCGCTCTATCCGTTGAGCTACGAGGGCGTACGTACGCGGGTCTCGAGGGACTCTCCAGTCCGCTCAGCATTCCAGACTACCTGTCCGCTTTCGCAGACATCCGCCTGGATCCAAGGGGCATTATACCGCCACCTGTCCGTTCGATCTAGAACCTCTGCTGGTTTGATGCGCGTGAGACAGATCAGGTGCGAGAAGGGCTTGGCGGAAGGCCCCCGGGGCTTTTGGCATTGGCGGCCGTCTCGAACCCCCGGCAGCGCTTTGCTCAGTGTCGGCAGATCGAACTCCCGCCTGGCGTTCTCGGACCTCACGTCGATTCGTGTTATTGACGTCTCCCTGCCCCATCGCGCTTTGGGTTGCTCGGTGGGACGACATCGACGGCAATCTCTTGCATCTAGCAGGCCGGTTGAAACTCGGTGATGAACTCATTGTCGTCATCGTCCCCGCGAGGGGCGACGACTCACGATATCGCTGGCCACGATCTTCCGCCATTCGATCCTGGGAAGGGCTGGATATGAGCGGTGTTCATCTGGACCAAAGGCCCCAAGTATCGTCGATGTCCGCTTGGTCTGTGGTATCCGGGTCGCATGGCGCTCTCTCGTTTGAGGTAACGCATCGACTCGGCGCGGGATTCGCTCAGGAGCCGTCCCCGGTGGAGACTGACCAGAATTCGCCCAATGATCGGGGCGGAGCGCATTGTCCTTTCCCAGGTTTGCGGGAGTTGGACGTGGCGCTCGCCATTGCAAAGACGGCCGGTGCGGACCCGGAGCGTTGTTGGAAGCGGTGACGCTGTCCGTTGCCGTTTTCGCTTGCCATCCACACGATGCCGCATGGTTCAGGCGTCTCGGTCGAGCTGACTGAATTGCGAGCCGGATACTCCCGTCATCAGACACATGCGCTACGGCTTCGCCGCGATTTTCGCAATGCGGGCCTTGCGGTCGGCTACAGCGTCGGCAATCCTCGCCTCGGTCGCGTCGATCCAGGCGATATCGGACTCGAGCCGAGCCCGCGCTTCGGCAATCGCCCGCGTCGTCTCCGATGGCGCCGGTCCGCCAGGGAGCGTCCGGGCCTGCACGAATGCCCGCGGATCGAGCATATGCGCCGCCCAATCGGCATCGATCGCGATCGGCCTTCCGGTTTCCGCCGTCGCGGCAGCGGCGATTCGCTCTCCAGTGATGTCACCGCCCTCAGAGACGAGGCGCGACAGGACGTGGTGTGCCGACCGGAAGGAGAGGCCGAAGTCCTGCACCAGGCCGTCTGCAACCGCTGTCGCTGTCGTGTTGCCCACCCCAGCACGCAACGCCATCAGGTCGATATCGAACCGGGCCGTTGCCAGGGCGGCTCCCAGGAGGTCGAGCACGCTGACCGTCGCATCGAACCCTGCGACGATTGGTACCAGGATCTGGTCCTCCACATCATTGGTATCGCCGAATGCTGCCGAGTGGATCATGGTGCTCACCGAGGCGGCGTTGCCATAGACGTAGGCCAGGCGAGCCCGGACGTGCTCCAGCACAACGGGATTGCGTTTTTGCGGCATGATCGAGCTGATCTGGATGAACTCGTCGGCGATACGAAGGATGCCAGCTTCGCGACGCGTCCAGACGAGTAATTCGTAGACGAAGCGAGACAATCCCGAAACGAGGGTCACCAGCGATTGCATGGCTTCCATCATGTGGTCGCCAGTGCCGACGGCGTCGTATCCATTCACGAGGATTCCATCAAAGCCGAGATACCGCGCCGTGCGCTCGCGGTCGATTGGGAAACTGGTCGTCGTGAATGCCGCAACCCCAAGTGGCGATCGGTTCAGTCGCGCCCAGCCTTCCCGCAGGCGTTCGCTGTCCCGTTCGAGCGGGCCGAGCACCCCGAGCAGGTAGTGCGCGAGCGTCGTCGGTTGTGCCGGTTGGGTGTGGGTGATGCCCGGCATTAGGGTCTCGATGTGTTCCGCCGCCAGATCGACGAGTGTCGCGCGAAACGCCGTCAATGCGCGCTGGACGCGCAGCGAATGCTCCCGGATAAGGAGCCGGCTCATCGCTGCCGCGAGATCGTTGCGGGAGCGGGCCATCTGCAGGTTGCCGCCGATGTCGACACCAACCGTGTCGATCACGCGTCCTTCGACGGCGAAGAAGAGATCCTCCACCGTCGGGTCGTAAGCGAAGGACGCGGCGCCCGCTGCTTCGACGTCTGCAAATGCCTGGAAGAGCGCTGCTCCCGTCTCGCGGGTGACGATTCCCTGCTCGACGAGCATCAGGATGTGCGCCTCGTTGGCTGCCTGCATGTGCCCGAACATCGTCCGCTGGGCTTCCCGGAAATTGACCTCCAGGACTTCCCGGGCATAGACCGGGTTCGGGAATGCTCCGCCCGTTCCACTCATAACGACGCCCCTTCATGCATGAATCGTGGACTGGATGACGGCGCTATTTCAGGCCGGTGAGTACGATGCCCTTGATGATCTGCCTCTGGAAGATTAGGAAGACGATCAGGACGGGAATCGTTGCCAGTGCCGAGGCGGCCATGATCAGGTGGAACGAGCTTCCCGATTCGGTGGAGAAGAATGCGATGCCGACCGGCAACGTCCGCATCTCTTCGGACCGCGTGACGATCAGCGGCCAGATGTATGCGTTCCAGTTTCCCAGGAAGGTGAAGATGCAGAGCGCCGCGACGGCAGGCTTCACCTGCGGAATGGCGATCGTCCAGAAGATCCGGAACTCCGAGAATCCGTCCAGCCGGGCTGCGTCAATCAGGTCGTTCGGGACCCCGGTGAAGAACTGGCGCATGAGGAACACACCGAACGCGCTGATCACGCCCGGGAACATGATGCCCCAATACGAGTCGGTCCAGTGCATCTGGATCGACAGCATGTACCAGGGGATCACCAGCATCTCCGTCGGCACCATCAGGGTGCTGAGGATCAAAATGAAGATCAGCGTCTGTCCGGGGAAGCGGAATTTCGCCAGCGCGTAACCGGCGATGGAATCGAAGAAGGCCACGCTCGCGGTGGTGACCAGGGCGATGCCGAGACTGTTCAGGAACCAGCGGATGTACTCTGTCTCCTCCAGCACGGTGCGGTAGTTGCCGAACGTGAAGGTTGGCGGGATGAGCGAGAGTGTATAGATGTCTCCCGGTAGCTTGAGCGAGGACGCGATCATCCAGATGAACGGGAAGATCATGCCCAGGCCGCCGATGAGCAGGATCGCCTCCAGCGCCCACCGTGCCACGCGGTGCTTCCAACCGCGGCGGTTCCCGCCAGCCATCGGTTGCCGCTCCCCCGTGCCCAGGACTCCCTCCGCCACGGCGATCGCGACCTCCTGTTGTTCCAGGACTGTGCCGTCAGTACTCATTGTTCTCCCTCGAAAAGAGCTTCAACTGGGCGAGGGTGATGAGCAGGATGATGGCGAAGAGTACGAAGGTGATCGCCGACGCATAGCCCATCTTCGATGGCAGTTGCTGGAATGCTTGCTGGTAGACATAGAGCACCAGGCTGATCGTGCTGTTCAGCGGGCCGCCCGACGGCGCCATCGTCCGGATCTGCGTGAAGACCTGCAGGTAGTCGATCACGCCGGTCACCAGCAGGAAGACGAGCGTCGGATTCAGCAGCGGGAAAGTGATGTCCCGGAACCGCTGCCACCCGCTCGCACCATCCACCGCGGCGGCTTCGAGATACATCGCGGGAACGCTCTCCAGGCCGGCGAGGAAGATGATGACCTGAAAGCCGAGGCCTTGCCAGATGGTCATCGCGAGGATCGAAAAGAGCGCCGTGTCCGGGCTTCCGAGGAATTTGATCGGCCCAAGATCTACCTTGGCGAGGATCCCGTTGAAGAGTCCGTTTGGCATGTACATCCAGCGCCACACCCAGCCGACGGCGACAAGCGAGGTGACATAGGGAATGAAATAGAGGATTCGGTAGAACCCCACGAACCGGATCAGCCGCTGCAGGCCGAGGGCGATCGAGAGACTCAGGACGAGGCTGGTCGGCACGCCGAGCAGGACGTAAGTCCAGGTGTTGCGGAAGGCGTGCCAGAACACCTTGTCCGACCAGAGATGCTGGTAGTTCTCGGTCCCGATGAAGGGCCGGTCGATCGCGATGGGATCCCATTGGTGGAGGCTGACCCAGAAGGCATAGACCAGCGGTGCGATCCGGATCGCGAGGAAGAAGACGAGCGGGATGGCGATGAATGCGTAGGCCCATAGCCAGCGCCGCCGCTCGAGTGTCAAGCGCATGACGGCCTCCCTGTCCTTGGCCCCATGAGTGTCCTTTCGTCGCGGCGTTTCGGGACGGCGGTGCAGGGGAACGGACATTTGCGCCCATTCCCCGCACCGTCACTGCTGGACGGATCGGCGTTTCCCATTCTCGATCGCTGCTATCCGTCGATCGACGCCCAGTACTCGTCGTACTGCGCCTGAATCTTGTCTTGCGCCTCGGTCAATGCCGATTCGACATCCAGTCCGTTCAGCGTGACCTGGTCGTAGGCGTCGAGCACGGCCTGGCGGAGATCGGCTTCGTTGACCGTGAACGTCGCGTAGGACCAATCGAGCGACTCGATGAACGGCGCCAGCTTCTCGTCTTGGAGCAGGGCGGGGTCGCTGGCGAGGGCGGTCCGCGCCGGCAGCTCGCCGATGGCGGGGGTCCAGCGCGCCTGCACGCTCTCGGAGGAAAGGAAGTCGATGAACTTGGAGGCGGCGATCAGCTTGTCGCCTTCGGCGGCATTGCGGGTGATGGTGTTCGCCCAGTAGGAGGCGAAACTCGCCTTGTCCTTGTGGGCGGGCAGCGGCACCACGCCGTAGTTGAGTTCCGGGAAGCTGCTCTTGAGCGTGCCGAGGCGGTAGGAGCCATCGACGTGGAGGGCGGCCTTGCCGGAGCCGAACGCGGTGGGGCCGTCCGTCTGGAAGCCGGTCTGCGTCACCTTGTGCTCGGTGAGGAAGGCGGTGAGCCAGGTGAAGGCCTCCACCGATTCGGGAGACGTCCAGTTCAGGGTGCGGTTTTGCGCCTCGTCGGAGAACGGCAGCGCACCGTTCTGCCGGATCAGTCCCTCACGCCACCAGGAGTGTCCCTGGCCGTCGATGTCCTGGGTGATCCCGACGATCTCGAAGTTCTCGCCATCCTTGACCGTCGTGGCCTGGGCGACGGAGACGACCTCCTCCCAGTTCGTCGGCGGCTGCAGGCTGGCCTGGTCGAGAAGGTCCTTGTTGTAGAACAGCGCGAGTGTCCGGACTGCGGTCGGCAGGGCGTAATAGGCGTCCTTGACCTTGCCCGTCTGGACGGTTGGGAAGAAATCCGCCTCGATCGTTTCGGTCGGGAAATATTCCGCCGGCAGGGCGACGAGGAACTGCTGCTGGACATAAGAGGGGATCCAGCCGTAGAAGACGTTCAGGACATCCGGTCCCTCGCCGGCCTGCACCGCCGAGGCGACCTGCTGCCGGAAGTCGTCGTACGGGAAGTTGACGTGCTTGATCGTGATGCCCGGATTGGCGGCCTCGAACTCCGGGATCAGCTGGTTCACCAGATCGGTCTTGGTCTCGTATTCATACTGCCAATATTCGATCTCGACCGGCCCGCTCACGGTCGCATCAGTGGTGTTGAACCCACTGGTAGGAAGGTCGGAAGCTGGAGTCGCGGCGCCGGGTGTCGCACTTTGGGCGCTAGCGAGTCCGAGGCGTCCGGCGCCCGCGATCGCCGCCGCAGCGGCCCCGGCCTGGACAACGCGACGACGATCGAGCGAGCGGGCAGCCCAACGGTTGCGTACATCTGTTCGAGTCATGGTTTTCTCTCCTCACCCCATCACGATGTCGATAGACGGAACAGCGTCCGTGTCTCCGTGTCCGAGTCCGATATGACGGCGCGGACCGCGCAGACGACTGGCGAGCCCAGCCGTGCAACCGGTTCTTGCGCCTACGAAAACACCCCCTCTCGTCAGAAACGATGGGGGGCGTTACCGGGTGAAACCTGGTCCGTTGTCCCTCATCGTCCAGCGCGAACGCTGTCGGCATTAGCACCATTTCCGGAATCCGGTGATGGTTGCTGGAGCTTCATAGGGCCGATCCCTCTGCTCCTCTGGATGAGTCACGCGGTCTTTTCGAAACCGTCACGACTGTACTTGGGCGATCTGGCGTGTGTCAAGGTTCCCTTCCGTAAGCAACTTTCTTCTGGGAACATTTGAAGCGTGGCATCGGGTTTCGCCGTGGCGGATCACTTACTCCTCGTTCGCCAGCGTCCAGCCACGACCACCGAGCGGGACATCCAGAAGGCGTGCCGCGTTCCCGCCGAAGATGAGTTGAAGTTCGTCGTGGCTCATGCCCATGAACCGGCAGATGCGGACCTGATCCTGGAGATAGCGGATTGCGAATCCGCGCGGGAACCAGTAGGAATCGCTGCCGAACAGGATGCGCTCCGGGCCGATGGTCTCGTAGAAGCGCTGAAACAGGTCCTCGAGCGTCAGCTTGTAGGGCATCCAGCGCGTCCACTGGTTGCTTCCCGAGGTGTCGATATGCACATTCGGGCAGGACCAGCAAAGGAAGAGGAGGTCGGTGACGTGCTGGATGCCGAAGTGCGGGATGATGAAATCGACCGTCGGGAAATCCCGTGCGACCGGCTCCAGCACCGCCGCCGACATGTTTGGGTGGTAGGAGATTCCCCCTGCGGCGCCCTGCATGCCGAAGTGGATCAACACCGGGATTCCCAACCGCTCGCAGACTTCCCAGACGGGATAGAGCGAGCGCTCGTTGAGTAGCATCGGCGTATTCGGGCCAAGGAGTTTGAGTCCCTTCAGGCCGAGTTCCTTGACCGCCCGCTCCAGCTCCTGCGGTGCATCGGGATGCGTGATGTCGTGATGCGCGTACCCGACGATGCGGTCCGGGTACCTTCGCGCGACGACGGCAAGGGTATCGTTGTCGCGGCCAGTGACGAAGCCGATGCGTTCGATGCCGTACTTGTCGAGTTCCGCGATCCAACGCTCCGCATTCGTCTCGGGATCGGGCAGTTCCGATTCCGGAGTCGGGAAGTCGAATGCCAGCCGCCACATCAGCCGTTGATCGGCGAGGCGAGCTTCTCGTTCCTTGTACCGGCGCAACGCCCGTTCGTTCTCGATCGGACCCGTCTCGCGCGTTCGGAGATTGCGACCCGTGGCCGTAAGGTCCCCCTTCACCTGGAAGTGGGCATGCACGTCGAAGATGTGGAGATCCTGGAACACGATTGAGGCCCCTTTTTCTGACCTGTTGGCGGATGGCTCCCGGCATGGTATCAGAGAATGCGTCCGAAAAGGGGATGCGATCCCATCGAAAATGGGGCACGTATCGCTCTGCGGCGAACCTGTGATTCATCCTCCGAACGAGCGGATTCTGCATGACTGACGATTGTTTGCCGCGGCCTGACCCCGCTGGCCAGGTTCAGGGCTGTTTGTGAAGGATCGTTGTCGGTCCGGTCTCAGCATCGCGAATGCCGGGTTAGCCGAGACGTGTCCTGAGGGATTGCACGGGATCGTGTCGTGCGTGCTTCCGCCTACCGTACAATGACCGGAGGTCGCGGCGACCGCCGCGACCTCCGGGATTTGGCGTTCATCCATTGTGGGGAGCAGAGGGGCACGGTGCGTTTCTTCCGACTTGTCTGGCGCGGAACGCGGGATCTGTTCGATCAGATGCTCCCGTATGCCCTGTATTCCATCCTCTGGTGGGTGTGTATTGCGCTCATCATTCCGGGACCGCCTGCCACCCTCGCACTCTTCTTCATGTGCGATCCGCGCAACCGTATCTCGCAACCGGAGTTCGGCGACGCGGTGGCGATTTTCAAGGCGGCCTTCGTCCGGTCGTGGAAAGTCGCCCTCGTGACCGTGCCGTTCGTGATCACCCTGATCTGGAACCTCTTCTTTTTCTCGGGTACCGATCACATCCTTGTCGCGCTCGTGCCGCTCTGGATGATCATGCTGGTCATCATGTACATCCTCATGCTGTTCTCGTTCTCCGTCGCTGCCCTGATGGAGTCGGGACCGCGAAACGCGTTGCGTGGAAGCCTGTATGTCCTCGTCAGCCGTCCGTTCTCCGGCATCGGGCTGAGCCTTTTTATGCTGGTGCTCGGGGCGGCGCTGACCGTGACGGTGCTGCCCATGGCGCTGCTTGGCCCGGCGCTGATGGCCTGCATCGTGAATCGCTTCGTGCTCGACGGGCTCGGCGTGCCGGTCATCGATCCCGATTCTCCCACCGACGAACGGCAGGACGAGCGCGAACGCGGCGTCAATCCCGATCCGACCTTCCTGTCACGCGTGAGAGGAGGCAAGCGTGTCCGACGATCGAACTGAGCTGGTCATCGCGGCGGTCGATCGCAATTCGCTTCCTGCATCCGGGCTTTCCTATGGCGAGGGCGGACGGACGGCCCGTCGCGAGCAACGCATCCGATCGGTGCTCGCCCGGCGCCAGGTGTCGCTGACCGTTGTGCTGGAGGACATTCACGATCCCCACAACGCGAGCGCCGTTCTTCGCTCGTGCGATGCTGTCGGCATCCTCGACGTGCATCTGGTCTACGTCCATCAGGAGCCGCCCCGGCAGAGTTTCGGACGCGCGACCTCGGCGTCGGCGGCCAAATGGATTCGCCTTCACGCCTGGGATTCGATCGAGGCGTGCTACGCATATCTTCACCAGCAGGGATTCACGATCCTGGCGACAGCGCTGGATCATCGAAGCCGGGGGCTCTACGAGGTCGATCTGGCCCAGCCAACCGCGCTGGTTTTCGGGAACGAGAAGCGTGGGGTCAGTCCCGAGGCCGTCGAGCATGCCGACGGAACGATGTACATTCCAATGCAGGGAATGGTCGAGAGCCTCAACATTTCGGTTGCGTGCGCTGTCACCCTCTACGAGGCGATGCGCCAGCGCCAGGTCGCTGGCCTGTATGACACGCCTGCGCTCGATGAACACGAACGCGAACGACTCGAAGGGGAATGGCTTCGCCGCTGACGATGCGCGATTGGCGGCATCACGCCTCTGGCGGAAGGAACTCCGGGGCGCCACGGTCGCCGGCGGTATCCTGAAGGATGCGGACATCGCGGGCGATCGTCATCGAGATGACATGCTCTGCCCCGGCGACGCGCACGCGCAGGGGGCCGTCGAACGGCAGGTGCTCGACTACCTCGATCCGCACGCCCGGTCTGATGCCGAGGCTGGTCAGGTGGCGCAGAAGGTTCGGGTCGCGGTCGCTGACCCGGCTCACGCTACCCGTCGCGCCGGCTTCGGAGTCGGCAAGGGTTGTGTCCGGCATGTCGGCCACCTCGCCGGTCCGGCTTGGGATGGGATCGCCGTGGGGGTCGAACTGGGGATAGCCGAGCGCCTGTTCCATCCGCTGCTCGAACTTCTCCGAAACGTGGTGCTCCAGGCGCTCCGCCTCAGCGTGGACCTCGTCCCAGTCGTACCCCAGCGCCTCCGAGAGATAGAGCTCCAGCAACCGGTGATGGCGTATCACTTCCAGCGCCACATGCTCCCCGGCCGGTGTCAGGGTCACACCGTGATAGCGGTTGTGGACGAGCAGCTTCAGTTCGTCGAGCCGCTTCACCATGTTCGTGACGGACGGCCCGCTGAAACCGAGCTCTTCCGCAAGACGCTGGGTTGTGACGGTTCCACCCTCCTGCGCAAGACGGTAGGTCGCCTTCAGATAGTCCTCCATTGCGTGCGTTACACGCACGTCTCCCACGTTCCCGGGCTCCGGGACGGTGGACGGCGTGGTGGATTCGGAAGGTGGCGCGTGCTTGCTCATGAGATCCCGTGGCGATGCGAACGAGACGGGTTTGCCTGCTAGAAGTCGAATGGCATGTTCATGTTCTTGGGCATACCCTTTGGCATCTTGCCCTTCTTCGCCATCTGCCCGAACTGGGACATCATCCGCTGCATCTCCTTGAACTGGGAGAGCAGCTTGTTGACATCCTGCCGGCTGGTGCCGCTGCCCCTGGCGATGCGACGGCGGCGGCTGTGGTCGATCCGGTCCGGATTGCGGCGCTCCCACGGCGTCATGCTGCGGATGATTGCCTCCACCTGCTTGTAGTCGTCGTCCGAGATCTGCGTCTTTGCCTGGCGGAGCTGCTGGCCGACACCTGGGATGAGGTCCATCAGCTGGCTGAGCGGCCCCATGTTCTTGATCTTCTGCAGCTGGTCGAGGAAATCCTCGAGATCGAACTGACCCTTCAGCATGCGATCCTGCATGCGGGTCGCCTCTTCCTCGGTCGTCTGCTCCTGTGCGCGTTCGATCAGGGAGAGCACGTCGCCCATGCCGAGAATGCGTCCGGCCAGCCGGTCCGGATAGAACGGCTCCAGGGCATCCAGCTTTTCGCCGGTGCCGATGAACTTGATCGGCACACCGGTGACGGCGCGGATCGAGAGGGCTGCGCCACCGCGGGCATCGCCGTCCATCTTGGTCAGCACGAGTCCGGTGACATCGAGCCGGTCGTTGAACGTCTCCGCAACGCCCACGGCCTCCTGGCCGGTCATCGCGTCGGCGACGAGCAGGATCTCGGTCGGGTTGACCGCCTGCTTGATGTCGACCAGTTCCTGCATGAGGCGCTCGTCGATCTGGAGGCGGCCGGCGGTGTCGATGATGACCGGATTGAAGCCACGTCCGTTCGCGAACTGGATTGCGTTGCGGGCGATGTTGACCGGATTCGCGTCCGCTCCCTCGTCGTACACAGGAATGTTCACCTGCTTGGCAAGCGACTTCAACTGCGCGATGGCGGCAGGGCGGTAGACATCTGCGGCGACGAGCAGCGGGTTACGGCCACCCTTGCGCAGGTGGACCGCCAGCTTGGCGCTGTGCGTCGTCTTGCCGGCGCCATTGAGGCCGACCATCAGGATGATCTGCGGCGGCTTGTTCGGCGTGTTCAGCGGCACCTGTTCGGCGCCGAGGGTCTTGATCAGTTCCTCGTTGACGATGGCGATCGCCGTCTGTGCTGCGTTGAGCGAGCGCATCACATCCTGGCCGAGCGCGCGTTCGCGGACGGCGGCGACGAAATCCTTGACGACCTTGAAGTTGACATCCGCTTCGAGCAATGCCCGGCGGACCTCACGCATCGCTTCGTCAACATCCTTCTCGGTCAGTCGGCCCTTCTTGCCGAGGCGGCCGAAGGTCTCGTTCAGGCGGTCGGATAGTGTCTCGAACATAGCCTAGAATCCCTCGCCTTCACCAAAGAAGAGCGAATCCACGTAGGTATCGGGGCGGAACTCGGCCATGTCGATGGCCTTCTCTCCGGTGCCGACGTAGGAGATCGGGGTGCCGAGCTCCTTGGCGACGGCGAATGCGATGCCGCCCTTCGCAGTGCTGTCGAGCTTGGAGATCATGATGTCGGTGATATCGACGGACTTCGCGAACTCCGCGGCCTGCACCAGCCCGTTCTGCCCGGTCGTTGCGTCGATCACGAGCAGCACTTCCTGCGGCGCGTTCTCGACCGTCTTGCGCATGATGTTGCGCAGCTTGTGCAGCTCCGCCATCAGGTTGTATTTCGTGTGCAGGCGTCCGGCAGTATCGACGATCAGGACATCGATGTTGCGGTTGTGGGCGGCCTGCATGGCGTCGAAAACCACTGCGCCCGGATCGGCGCCCTGCTGGTGCGCGATCACCGGGACGTTCAATCGCTCTCCCCAGACAGACAGCTGGTCGATGGCGGCGGCGCGGAAGGTGTCGCCGGCGGCGACCATCACGGAACGCCCGAATTGCTGGTGGTAGTGGATGAGCTTGGCGATGGAGGTCGTCTTGCCGGTGCCGTTGACGCCGACGACGAGGATGACGAACGGCACGCCGCGCTGGAGGATTTTCACCTTGCGGTTACGGGTCGCGAGTTCGAGCAGCTTGATCATCTCCAGGCGCAGGATCTCGCGGGCATCGGCCGGATTGACGATCTTCTCTTCATCGACCTTGGCGCGTAGTTCCTCCACGAGCTGCTGGCTGACATCCCAGCCGACATCGGCCTGGATCAGGAGCATCTCGAGGTCTTCATAAAGCTCGTCGTCGATCTCGGACCGGTCGAAGAGCTTGGTGATCTCGCTGAAGACGCCGCGACGCGTCTTCTCGAGACCCTTCTCGATCTGGATATCGGGTTCCGCTTGACGGCGGAACAATCGTCGGAGAACCAAGGGAACGTGCTCCTCGGTGGGATGGCTCTGGCTGGGATACAGATGGTTCGGCGCGCGGTCGGGAGAATGTGGGCTCGGTATCGTCCCACGCGCCGGGACGGAACCACGATTGCCGCCGAACACGATGGCGAAACCGGTGCGGCCCGACCATCTTCTCGAACGGAAATTCCATCGTGCCAAGTATACATTGCACGTCCTGGGCATCTCGCGACCGTGGCAGATGCCGCGATGGGCGCGAGGGGTGTCCGGCATCTTGCACGATTGGCGGGCTCTGATAGGATCGCCTGCATCGGGGATTCCCGACGCACCACACGGGGTCCAGCATGAAGCGATCGGAACTCATCCTGGCGGTCTACCTGCCCACGGCGCTCCTTGCCGTCGGGCAAGGCGTGCTGCTGACCACGATCCCGTTCCTCGGGACCTCGATGAGCCTGTCCAATTTCATGATCAGTGTCATCGCCTCCGCCGCGGCAATGGGGACGCTGTTCATGGATGTGCCAGCGGGGGCATTGCTGCATCGGGTCGGTCTCCGCCGTTCGATGATCGTTGGCGCAGCGCTTGTCGTGATTGGAACCTTCGCGCTCGCTCTGCCGCTGTCGGTCGGGTTGTTGACCGCGATGCGGGTGCTCGCCGGGATCGGTACCGCGATGTGGGGCATCTCGCGCCATTCGTTTATTGCTTTGGCCGTACCGCCATCGGAGCGTGGTCGCGCCATCTCGACCTTCGGGGGCATCAACCGGATCGGAATGTTTGGCGGCCCGGCGCTCGGAGGCCTGATCGCTGGTGTGATGGGGATCCATGCCTCGTTTGTCGCGTCCGGCACGATGGCCCTGCTGGCACTGTTCACGGCTGCGATCTATATGTCGCCGGTCTCCGAAGAACCCCGTCAACTTCCGCTCTCGTCATCGGACCGCTGGCGATCGGTCCGCGCGACCATGCGGGTCAATGCGGGCGATATCACGGCGGCGGGCGTGGCGCAGCTTTTCGCCCAGATGATTCGTAGCGGCCGGCAGATTCTTATCCCGCTCTATGGCGCGGCCGCGCTCGACATGTCGGTGGGCACGATGGGTGCGGTGATGACGATCTCCGCAATGATCGACATGGTGATGTTCGTTCCGGCCGGGAACATAATGGATCGATATGGACGGAAGTTCGCTTCGGTGCCGAGCTTCGCCATCATGGCGATCGGGATGGGATTGTTGCCGCTCGCCAATTCGTTCTGGGCACTGACGGCGGTCGCGACAATTGTGGGACTTGGCAATGGACTCGGCTCCGGGGCGATGATGACCCTCGGCGCTGACCTCGCACCGCCGGATGCCACCGGGGAGTTCCTCGGCATCTGGCGGGTGATCGGAGATTTCGGCGGTGTGGTCGGCCCGCTACTGGTCGGCATCGTGGGCGATACTCTCGGATTGCGGGGAAGTTCGATCTTCCTGATGATCTCCGGGCTCTGTTCGTCGGTCATCTTGCTTGCGCTGGTCAAGGAAACCCGGCAGAAGGCGGAGCCGATCGTGGTTGCTGTCGCACCAGGAACGACGCAGACGCCTCAGGCGTCGCGCTAGGTATTCATACAGGAGAATGACGTCATGCCACTCGTTGCCGCAACAATCGTTCCCCACGGTTGGGATCTCATTCCTGTCCTCGATGAGAACGCCGGTGGGGCCGTCGAGACCCAGCGGGCGATGATGCAGGTCGGTGTTCAGTTTGCGGAAGCCGGGGTCGAGACCGTCGTTCTTGCCGGTCCGCACGGCATTCGCGTTGAAGGCGCCATCTGCCTCGGCAATGTCGGACGTGGCGCCGGGACGCTGGAGCGGAACGGGCATACGGCGGAGATGAACGTCCCCTACGATCGTCCGCTGGCCCTGGAGATCGCTGGGGCTTGCGATGCTGCCGGGGTGCCGACCGCGCTGGCGGGATACGCGGGCAACCGCCCGGACCAGAGTGCGACGCCGCTCGACTGGGGGGCGATGGTGCCGCTCTGGTTCCTCGGTCACGACGACAATCGGGCTGGATCTGGCACCGTCCTCTCCCCGACACCGCAGGACGATCACGGCCCGGCGATCGTCCTTGTCACGCCGAGCCGCGCGTTGCCACGCCAGGCGATGGTGGATTTCGGGCGGGTGCTCGGCGAGGTCTTTGCGAACACGGACAAGAAGATCGGATTCGTCGCGTCGTGTGACTGGGGCCACGCCCACAAGGAGACCGGTCCCTACGGCTTCCATCCCGCCGCGAAACTCGTCGACGATCAGGTGGTCGCCGCGATCGCGGCGAATGACTTGCTATCGCTTATCGCGCTGCCGGACGAGGACGTCCAGAATGCCGCGATCGACGGCCTCTGGCAGGTCCTGATGCTGGCCGGCATCCAGCAGGTCACGCCGCTCGACATCTCGTTCAAGTCTTACGAACACCCGGACTACTTTGGCATGATCGTCGCGAGTTGCACTCCGGCTGGCGCATGAGCGAGGGGTCGTTGCCGCCGCACCTGACGATCAAGGACTTGCCTGCCGATGAGCGGCCGCGCGAACGGCTGTTGCACTACGGCGCGGCGTCCCTCAGCACGACCGAGTTGCTCGCGATCGTGCTCAACACCGGCATCAAGGGCGAGGCGGTCACCAGCATCGCCCAGCGGCTCTTGACCAGGCACGGCGGGCTTGCTGGCCTGTTGCGGCTGGATGTCGTCGAGCTCGCGCGGGAACGTGGAGTCGGTGAGGCCAAGGCAACCAAGGTAAAGGCGTCGCTCGAAATCGGGCGGCGTCTTGCCGCGATCGCACCCGACGAGCGCCCGCGCATTTCCTCGCCGGAGGACGCGATCCAGCTCGTTGGGGTCGAGATGGCCGCGCTGGAACAGGAGCAGCTCCGGGTCATCCTCCTCGACACGCGGAATGCGGTGCTTGCCGTGCGCACGATCTACCAGGGCAGCGCAAACGCCGCCACCGTCCGGGTCGGCGAACTCTTCCGGGATGCGATCTGGCACGCGGCGGTGTCGATCGTGCTCGTCCACAATCATCCGTCTGGCGATCCGACACCATCCGGCGCGGATGTCGCCCTGACGGCGGAGGTTGTGCGGGCAGGGGAGCTGCTGGATGTTGGGGTAATCGACCACATCGTCATCGGGCATGGGCGGCATGCATCGTTGAAGCGGCTCGGACTCGGGTTTCCGAGGTCATAGCTGTTGCGTGAGGAGGTATGGGCGTGGATCTGGGACAGCTTGGGTTTGGCGTCACCGGTCATCTGGATGAAGAGGTTGTGCGCTGGCTGGCGCCGACTGTCGAGGAGGCCGGATTCCGGACACTTTGGTTCAACGACATTCCGGGCGGGGATTCGCTGACACGCGTGAAAATCGCGGCCGGTCTCACGGAGCGCATCCGGATTGGGACTGGCGTCATCCCGCTGGACAGGCGTCCGGCCAAGGACATCCTGGCCGAGGTCAACGAGCTCGGCCTGCCAGCCGACCGGTTGCTCCTCGGGGTAGGCAGTGGCGGCGTCAAGGGTGCGGCCGGTGTTGACCTCGTGAAACGCGAGCTTCTGGCGCTGAAGGCGGGCTACGGCGGCTCCATCGTCGTCGGGGCGCTCGGGCCACGCATGCGGAAGGTGGGCGCGCAGGATGCGGACGGCATCCTGCTGAACTGGTTGACGCCGCAGACCGCCCGCGAAGCCCGCGAGCAGATGCGCGACGATGCGAAGGCCGCCCACGCCACGGATCCGATACTTGTAACCTACGTTCGCGTCGGATACGGCGAGGCGGCGCGTCCTGTGCTGGAAGCGGAAGCGGCCCGGTATGGCGAGATTCCCGGCTACAAGGCGAATTTCGCCCGGCTCGGGATCCGGGCGATCGACGCGGCGGTCTACGGCACCACTTCGCGCGAGGTTCAGTCGGGGATCTCGGCGTACCTCGGCACGGTCGATGAGGTGGTGATTCGCGCGATCACGCCGAACGAGTCCGTCGACGACTATCAGGCGCTGATCGGCGCGTTCCTGCAGGACGTCTAGATCGGGCAGAATGGTAGACTTCGGGACGGTTTCGGACGCCTTCCCGTGCATCCTGTTTTCGTCCGTTCTTGCGTCCTGCATTTTCGTCCGGCGGCACTGGCTGGACGGAATCTGCCTGCCTGTCGGAGAGTTACCGCGTGCCTAAACAGATTGGAATCGATCTCGGTACCGCCAATGTTCTCGTCTTCCTGCGTGGACGCGGCATCGTGATCAACGAACCCTCGGTCGTCGCCATCTCGGCCAAGGATGGCAAGGTCAAGGCTGTTGGCCTTGAAGCCCGCAATATGCTTGGCCGCGAGCCGCGTGAGACGATCGAGGTCGTCCGGCCGATGCGTGACGGTGTGATCGCCGACTACATCGTCACCCAGAAGATGCTGGAATATTTCATCAACAAGGCGTGCGGCCGCTTCTCGCTCGTCCGGCCCGACGTGATGATCTGCGTGCCTGCCGGCGTCACCGGCGTCGAGCGCCGTGCCGTTCGCGATGCGGCCCTCAAGGCGGGCGCCCGCCACGCCTTCCTGATCAGCGAGCCGCTTGCGGCCGCCATCGGAGCGCGGGTACCCGTCGCCGATCCGTCCGGCAACATGATCATCGACATCGGCGGCGGGACGACCGAGGTGGCCGTCATCTCGCTGAACGGGATCGTCGTCGCGCGGTCACTGCGGGTCGGCGGCAACCGGTTCGACGAGGCGATCAGCAACTACATCAAGCGCAAGTACAACTTGCGTGTTGGCGAGCGTACGGCGGAAGAGGTGAAGATCGCCATCGGGTCCGCGATGCCACTGGAAGAGGACAAGGTAATGGAAGTGCGGGGCCGCGACGAAGTCGCAGGGCTTCCGCGCACCGTCCAGATCCACGCCAACGAGGTGACCGATGCGATCACGGAGCCGCTGGAGGCCATCATCGGTGCGGTCCGCGCGGTATTGGAAGAGACGCCGCCCGAACTCTCGTCCGATATCATCGACAAGGGCATGATCCTCACCGGTGGCGGCGCATTGCTGCGGTATCTGCCGGACCTGCTGACGGAAGTCACCGGCGTTCCCTGTTACGTTGCAGATGATCCGCTCTCCTGCGTCGCCGTCGGCACGGGTCTGGCGCTGGAACATATGGACATCCTCCGCGATAGCCTGGAGGAGCCATAGGCGCATTTCTCCGGTTCGGCGCGCCCGTGACGGCGAACCGGTTGCTGGACGCACCCGCAGTGCGGAAGGGACGACGATATGGGGTTCGACGGATGGGCACGACCGGTACGATTCCGCATGCTCGCCGCGGGCATGCTGGTTCTCCTGATTGCCGGATGTGGCTCGACCGGGGGTGACAAGAACAGCGATCAGACGCCCACAGCGACGATCTGGCCGACCGTCAACGATGCCGTCGAAGCGACATCTCCGGAGGCTTCCCCGCCCTGGCAGATGATCGAGCCAACCGAGCAGGCTTCCACACCGAACGCGCCCACGGCCACTGATGTGGCTGCCACTCCCGCTGCGACACCTTCGGTCGGGACCGCATCGTCTCCGACCTCTGCGGTGGCGGTGACGACCGTTCCAGCTCCGACGGCCACCGAGACGCTCGCCGCGTCGACTCCGCGAGCCGTGACCTCAGCTCCGTCCATCGCGACGCCGCAGCCGGCAACGACCGCTGTTCCGACTGCCGCCTCATCCGCCGACGTAACGAGCGGGCCGGTCGTCCAGGAGGCCAACCCGGAAACGGGTGACGGAACGTCAGGTCCGCCCGCGATCGCCGATCTGCCCCCCCGCACGCCAGCCGCATCAACGCCTGTCGCGAGCCCGGCGGCGAGTCCTGCCGCTGGTGCGCGGGTTCTTGTCACGTCCTGCAGTCCCGCCGATGTTCCGCCATTTACCGGAGCCACATCGTCCTTCATCACCACGTCGGACGTCAACATCCGGATCGGGCCAGGCACCGATTGCGATCCGGCGGCCGATCCGCTCGCTCAGGGGACGTTGCTGACCGTCACGAGTGGCGAGGTTGTCCGCGACGGTCAGGATGGAACGACCTGGGTTCGCGTTGAGGTGGATGGGCTCGAAGGGTGGGTCTCCACGGAATACATTACGCCCGACAACGAGTAGTAGGCACGAATGATGACGCCGTAGACATGGAAAGGACCGCATGAGCGCGCTGCGCGAAAGTGGAGTGCTGCTCCACCCAACTTCCCTGCCGGGGCCGCACGGTATCGGTGATCTCGGGGCATCGGCGTTTCGCTTCGTCGACTGGCTGCAGCAGGCAGGCCAGCATCTCTGGCAAGTGATGCCGCTCAATCCGACCGGCATGGGCGATTCGCCATATTCGTCGCCGTCGGCCTTCGCCGGAAACCCCCTGCTCATCTCACTGGAGTGGCTGAAGGGGGATGGCCTGCTGACGGATGGCGATCTGGCCGGGGCTCCGGACTTTCCTACGCACATGGTCGACTTCGGGACGGTCGTCCCGTTCCGGCAAGCGATGTTGCGGACAGCGTTCGGGCGGTTCCGGCGCGGGGCTGGCAGCGAACAGCGTGCTGCGTTCGAGCAGTTCGTGCGCGACAAGGCCGACTGGCTCGACGACTTCGCGCTCTTCATGGCAGTGAAGGAAGTACACAACGGGCTGCCGTGGATGGAATGGGATGCGGCTATCCGCACCCGCGACTCCGACGCCATTGCGGAGTGGGTATCGCGTCTTGCGGACCAGATCCGTTTCCACAAGTTCGTGCAATTCCAGTTCTTCCGCCAATGGAACGTGCTGAAACGGTATGCCAACGAGCGCGGCATCCGCATCATCGGGGATATTCCTATCTTCGTCTCCGGCGATAGTGCCGATGTCTGGCAAAACCGAAGCCAGTTCAAGGTGGAGCCGACCGGTGAGACGCTGGAGGTGGCTGGGGTACCGCCCGATCCGTTCTCGGCAACGGGTCAGGTGTGGGGGAATCCGGCCTTCAACTGGCCGGAGATGGCGAAGGACGGCTATCGCTGGTGGCGCCGGCGTGTCGAGGCGCTGTTGCATCAGGTCGATATCGTCCGTATCGATCACTTCCGGGGCTTCGCGGCGGCCTGGCTGGTGCCGGCGGACGCAGAGGATGCGCGGGCCGGACACTGGGAACTTGCACCGGGCGGCGAGGTCTTCGCGGCGATTCGTCGCGAGATCGGTGAGGTGCCGATCATCGTCGAGGATCTCGGGGTCATCACCCCGGACGTAATCGCGCTTCGCGAGGCGCTGGGACTTCCTGGCATGAAGGTGCTGCAATTCGCCTTCGATGGCGATCCCCGGAACGACTACCTGCCGCACAACTACCATCCGGAATCGGTCGTCTACACCGCCACGCACGACAATCAGACGACCGTCGGATGGTTCTGGTCGCTGCCGGACCACGAGCGGGAGCACGTCCGCAACTACCTTGGCCGTTCGGGTGAGGACATCAGCTGGGACCTCATCCGCCTCGCATTGCAGTCACCGGCCAACACGGCCATCCTTTCCATGCAGGACATCCTCCGCCTGGACGATTCGGCGCGGATGAACGTTCCCGGCCAGGCGCTTGGGAACTGGTCCTGGCGGGTCCAGGCGCATCAGCTCGATTGGGGACTGGCGACCGGCCTACGGAATCTGGTCGAGACCTACGGCCGGCTCGAACATGGGGGGAGGCCGCCGCGCGACCCGAACCCGTGGGACTACACCCGGATCGACGGACCGGTGAAGGCCGTCGATCCGTTCGCCTGAACGTTCTCTGCCGCGTTGGCGTGCCTTTCCCGAGGGTGGGGATGTGGCAGCTCAGTCAACGAACACTGTTACTGCCATTGCCACTCAGGAGAAGCCGCATGACGAAGTCCGGGGCGTTCACGTTCGTATTGCACAGTCATCTTCCATACGCCCGCCAGGCGGGCTTCTGGCCGCATGGCGAGGAATGGGTTCACGAGGCGATTGCCGAAACCTACGTCCCGCTTTGGGACGCGCTCCACGATCTTGCCGAGGAGGGAGTCGACTACCGGATCACGGTCAGCGTGACGCCGATCCTGGCCGAGCAGCTTGCCGATCCGCTCATCCAGGAGCACTTCTGCGTCCACGCCGAGGAGCGGGTGACGTGGGCCGGCCAGGACATCGACCGCTTCGAGTCGGCAGGTGACGAGGAGATGCGCGGTCTCGCCGTCTTCTACCGCGACTGGTATGCCGCCCGCCTCGCCAGTTTTCGCGACCGTTATGGCTCCGACCTGATCGGTGCGTTGAAGGATCTCCAGGATCGTGGGCTCGTGGAGATTTCTACCAGCGCGGCGACGCACGGCTATCTGCCGCTGCTTTCGCGCGATTCATCCATCTACGGACAACTGCAGACCGGCGTCGACTCCTACGAGCGCATGTTCGGGCGACGGCCGAAAGCGATCTGGCTGCCAGAATGCGCGTACCGTCCCTCCTACGTTCAGGAGCAGCCGGACGGCAGCACGGTGACCCGTCCTGGCATCGAATCGTTCCTGGCCGCGCAGGATATCCGCGTCTTCTTCAGCGAGACGCATACCGTTGAAGGCGGACAGCCGGTCGGGAAGGCCGCTGGTGAAGCGATCGGCGCCTATGGCCAGGTTTCGCGTCGATACGTCGTGACGCCGACGACCGAACAGCAGCAGGAGCCGGGCACGACGTATCGCGCCTATTGGGTGGGTGACGCCGCCGGCAAGGTTGCGGTACTTGGGCGCAACAATCGTACTGGCCAGCAGGTCTGGTCCGGTGACTTCGGCTATCCCGGTGACGCGAACTACCGCGAGTTTCACCGGAAGGATGCCGAGTCCGGCATGCAATACTGGCGGATCGGTGGGCCGAAGGTCGATCTGGGTGACAAGCCGCCCTACAACCCGGCGTGGGCGCAGGGACGCGTACAGGAGCACGCCCAGCACTACATTGGGCTGGTCGAGGACTTGCTGCGCGACTATCACGAGCGAACGGGCGAATACGGCATCATCGCGTCGAACTACGATACGGAGCTCTTCGGGCATTGGTGGTTCGAAGGGGTCGATTGGCTGAAGCAGGTGTTGCGTGGGCTGGCCGCGTCGGACACGGTCGATCTCACGACCGCTTCGGCATTCGTGGACGAACACGCCTCCGGGATCGTGATGAACCTGCCGGAGTCGAGCTGGGGCTCGGGCGGCAACCACTTCACCTGGATGAACCGCGATACGGAATGGATGTGGCCGGTCATCCATGAGTGCGAGCTGACGATGGAGACGCTCGCCGCGACGTATCCCGACGCCTCTGGCGATCGCAAGGCCGCACTCGATCATGCGGCTCGCGAACTGCTGCTGCTCGAGAGTAGCGACTGGCCGTTCCTCGTCACAACCGGTCAGGCGAAGGAATACGCAATCGAGCGGTTCCGGCAGCACGTCGAGCGGTTCCGGGAGGCCGCGGCGATGGCCGATCAGGAGACATTCGAGCGCGGCACGCGTGACCGGCTCCAGGCGCTGGTTGAGAAGGACAACCCGTTCGCGGCGATCGACTACCGCGTTTTTGCCGGACGCCAGGGATCGGCCGCGCTCGCGTAACCGATACGATCGGACAACCGGCTCCGGACAGCGTCCGGAGCCGGTTCTTGGCGATCCTCGTTGCTACTCTGGTTTGCCACGCACGACGACATTGCTATCGAAGCGGAGCGGGATACGCCCTGTCCACGCGCCCTGTTGCGTGCCTTGCAGCCACGGTTGCTGCACGTACCGCTGGACCCAATATCCGAGCGGGATGTACACCGCGTCGTCGAGCAGGAGTTTCTCGGCCTGCTGGAGCGCCGTGTTGCGGGAATCGCGCTGGCCATTCGTGAGTGCGCCGCTGACGAGGTCGGAGAACTGCTTCGCGTTCGCGCCAGGATCGAGATCACCGACCTTCGGGAGATCCGGTGCCCAGTTGAACCAGCCTTCCATGAAGGGCGATGTCGAAGACCCCACCGTCCCCAGGAACGTCGGCGAACTGACGTCGGGCCACCACCAGACCAGGTCGAACTGGCGGCCGCCGTTATCCTGTTGCAGCGACGCGATCTGGTCGGTTGTCAGCGTTGTGTCCTGCGTGATGACGATCCCGGAGTTGTCCTGAATCATCTTCAGTAGGTCGGCGACCCGCTGCTGATCTTCCGCCGAATCGGATGCCGGTTGGTGGTAGACGATCTCCACCGCGGTCGTCGCTGGATCGAACCCCGCATCGGAAAGCAGGGATTTTGCCTTGCCCGGATCGAAGGCAATACCGGATGGCGGAGTGTAGCTATCGACGGCTGCGGCAGCCGGAGGGGTGAATCCGTCCGCCGCGACGAAGGAACCGTTCCAGATCGTGGTTGCCCAGGCGTTACGGTCGATCGATGCAGCGACAGCCTGCCGGACGCGCGGATCGTTGAATGGTTCCTGCAGGAAGTCCATGCCGATCGCGAGCGTGGAGCCGGGCTGCTCGACGGAGACGAGCTGATCCTTCACGGCATCGTCACCGTTGACGCTGTCGAACAATGCCAGCGGGACATCGGCGGAGGCGAATTCGCCACTCCGGTATCGGTCGAGCGCCGTTGCTTCCGCGTCTGCCCCATCGAGGATCGCCCAGGTCACTGTCGAGATCGACGGCGATTGCTGCTCCCAGGAGTGCGGATTGGGGGTCATCGTGATGGACTGTCCCGAAACGAACTCGGTGAACTGCCATCCTCCCGCCCCGGACGCCGCCACGAATGGGTCCGCAACCGAGGTGTCCGCGAGCACTGCTGGATCGACCACCGCCCAGACGAAGGTCGCGAGACGATAGGGAAACTCCGCTGTGCCTCTCTCAAGGGTGATCTGGACCGTCGTGTCGTCGGTGGCTTCGAAGCCGATCTCCATGCTCTTGCCGGACGTATAGTCGGCGAACCCTTTCACGTCGGCCATGGAGGCGCTCATCGGCGAGAGCGCCGAGGGGTCGAGCGCCCGTTTCCATGAGGCGACGAAGTCCGCCGCTGTCACCGGTGTGCCGGATGCAAAGGCGACACCGTCCCGCAATGTCGCGGTCCAGACGGTGAGATCGTCGTTGCTCTCCACGGAGGCCGCGAGATCGGCTTCCACGCCGCCGTTCCGGTCGAACCGAAGCAGGCCGGCCCAGACGTGCGGCAGGAGCGTCCAGAACGGTCCCCAGTTGACCGTGCGGTGGGGATCGATCGTGACCGGCTGGCCGTATGGAAGCAACGGGATCGTCACCGTCATATCGGTCTGGATGTCGTCCTGGGCGGATACTGCAGAAGGGACTTTGGAAGCTGAGGGTGCGGCGAGGATCGATACCGGCCCGAGGGCGGCCATTGTGCCGGCACCAAGCGCGGATGCCGCGAAGGTCCGTCGCGTCATGGCGCGGCCGGCGGCGTGATGGGGCTCGGATGGAACGTCCCGACGTTCGGTACGGATCGACGACATCCTCGGTGCTCCTTCAGTGTGTCCGGTCGAGCAGCGTCGGAACCGGCCGTGCAAACGACGAGAGTCCTGTTTGAAGCATGAACGACCGAACCCCGGCCGACGTTACGCGTCTGGGAGTTCGTATCCGTAGCTGCGCGATCCTGCGGCTTCGAGGAAGGCGGCCAGCAGGTCGATCGTTGCCTCGATGTCGGCGATGCTTGCCGTCTCGTTGACCGAATGGACGTACCGTGTCGGAACCGAGAGTGTGGCGACGGCCGCGCCGTTGGTCACCTGCTGCATCGCTCCGGCGTCGGTACCGCCACGCGGCAGGATCTCGAGCTGATGGGGGATGTCCTTCGCCTCGGCAAGCTCACGAAGGTGCGCCACGAGCTTCGGATTGCTGATGTGGGAGCTGTCGAAGATCTTGATGGCGGTCCCGGCATGTAGGGTCGTCACGGCGGATTCCGGCTGCGTGCCGGGAATGTCGCCCGCAATCGTCACGTCGAGGGCAATGCCGATCTCGGGATCGACGGAGTAGGCGGCGCCGCGCGCGCCACGCAGACCGACTTCCTCCTGCGTTGTCGCGACGGCGTAGATGTCCGCCGCATGATCGCCAAGGCGCTTCAGCGCTTCGATCATGATGTAAACGCAGAGGCGGTCGTCCAGCGTCTTGCTCGTCACGGTCCTGCCGAGGACTTCGGTGGTGCTCTGCATCGTCACCCAGTCTCCAACTTCGATCTTCTCCTTCACATCGTCGGCGAGGAGCCCGAGGTCGAGGAAGATGTCCTCGACCTTCAGGTCCTTGGCATCGCCGGGTTGCTGCAGGTGGATCGGTTTGGCGGCCGGTTGTACCAGCGCGAGCAGGTGTTCGCCGCTCCGGGTGTGGACGATCGCCCGCTGGGCGACCAGCATGCGCGGATCGAAGCCGCCAACCGGCAGCAGGCGAATGAAGCCGCGGTCGTCGATGTATTTCACAAAGAAGCCGATTTCGTCGACATGGGCGGCGATCATGACACGGGGACCATTGCCGTTGCCGCGTTTGAGGCCGATCAGATTGCCGAGCGGATCGATGCTCAACTCATCCACGAGCGGCTTCATGTGCATCGCAACGAGATCCCGAATGGCATCCTCGCGGGAGGGAATGCCTGGAGCCTGGAGAATCGATCGCAACAGGTCGATGTCGATCATGGAGAGCCTCTATGGGCAGCATGCCCGGATTGGGAGCGGATTCCTCTTTGCTCAGCTTACCGCACCCATACGAGAAACGGGGAAGCCATCGTCGTGGCTTCCCCGTCCCCGGTCCGGCTTTGAGCGTCGGATCGACTAGTTGTCGGCAATCAGGATGATCGTGCTCGTTGCCTGATGCCCGTCCTTCTCGTAGGTCACCATGCCGACGGAGCGGAGGCCGCTCATCGGCGCAACAGCCGGGGAAGCTTCCGGAGTCGCGGCGGCGAAGAAGTCCTCGCATGCCTTGCCATCGAAGTCCTGGTCCAGGTCGAAGTTCGTGAACGAATCCTCGTCGTAGGCCGCCTGGGCCTCTTCCTGGCTGGAGAACTTCGCGCAGTCCGGCGAGGTGTCGGTTGTCGACATGCTGCCGGAGTAGGCGGACTCGGCCTCGGCAATCAGGGGGGTGATCAGTTCCAGGTTGACGAACATGACGCCGGTGGAATCGCCCGGCAACTCCGCCAGGGTGTCCTTGTAGAGCTCGGAAGAAGCCAGCGGTTGAGCTGGTCCGTTGACGTAATTGTCGATGCCGTCGTTGACACCGATCAGCAACTGGCCATCGACCACGCCGTACTCGACCTTCATCGGCATGCTCGAATCACCGAGATCGAGCGTCGTGACAGTCGAGCCGTTCACGTCGCGGGATGAGAGCATGTCGCCATTCACAGCGGCGGCGAGGATGAAGGAGATCTTGGACGCCGTGTCGGTCACCTTCTGCGCGTTCACGGTGTCGGTGACGAAGAGCGCGTCGATCTTCGGATTGCTGGACGTAAGATCGCTGGCGGAGAGGGCAAAGCCATATTCGCCGTCGAGCTGGTCGATGAAGTCGGTCTTCAGGTTGAAGCCGAGCACGGATGCCGCCTGCGCGTAGATTGCGGCCTGCTGGTCTTCGAGCGACGCCGGTGTTGCCATGGGCGTGGAGGTGCTGCCGCTGCCGGCGAGCGCCTGCGCGAAGACGAGGCCGAGTGCATCGAGCACGCCGTACTGGTTGATGTTGACGCCGTTCACAAAGACGAGCGAGTCAGCCGGGACCTTCTTCGCGAGGTCACCGCTTACTGCCGGGGTGGACGCTGCCGCTGGGGCATCGGCGGATGCGATAGCGATCGTATCCATGCGGAAGCCCGACTGGTCGGCCCAGAAGACGAAGCCGGTCACCGCCTGGAGCTGGGCCTTCGTGCTGGCCGGAATCTCATCGGACGTCGTCGTACCGGCGGCCTCGATCTCGTCGAGCATGCGCGGGCCATTGACCAGGCCGAACGCGAGCCATTCCGCGTTGAGCTCGTCCTTGACCGACGAGAACGTGTCGGAGCCGGCGAGGTTGTCCGTCTTGCCAGTCTCGGTGTCGATGATCGGATGAATGTCTTCTGGCAGGGTGGCGATCACGACGAAGTCGCCGACACGCGCCAGGGCTGTCCCCGCTTCGTCGCTGCTGGCGCCGGGAACCGAGCTGATGGTGACGCCTTCGTACGTCTCCGTCTTGACCGTCAGACCGTTGGCCTGACTGCTGTTCTCGATCTCGTCCATCATGGTCTTTTCGGTCGCATCCGGATCGGAGGCCTGCAGGACCACGGCGAAACCCGACGGCACGTCGCCCGTCGCCAAGTCGGACGGATCGCTCGTCATGGTGGTGACTTCAGAGGAGAGCGTGTCGAGCGAATTGGTAACGTCTGCGGGAAGCTTGGTGAGCACGAAGGCGGCGTACCCGCCGGTAGCAGCGTCGATGGTCTTCTGCTCGCTGGCTGAAACGGACGAGGTGGCCGAATCGACCTCCTGCTCGATTCCGGCGCGCTTGAGCAGGTCCTTGGCGAGGGTGAACTGGTCGGACTTCAGGTCGAGATTGATCGAGGCATAGACCAACGCGTCGGCCGGAACGACCGTCGCGGTCTTGTCTTCGACCGCTGTGCCCTGGGCAAGCGCGGAACGGCCCCCGATGCCTCCGAGAGCCGGAACGAGCGCCGTGAGAGCGAGCATCATGGCGAGCACGAGCGATACGAGCTTGCCGGATGAGCGGGCGGTAGGTGAGTTCGCCATGATTCCTCCTGAGCGTATCGGTTGGTATCCAGACAACAGTTCGATGGCCGAGTGTCCTGCCCACGACGAACCGTCAACGCACTCCGCAGGACGTCTCTTCCTGAAACGTGTTTTCCGCACGATCGGTTCCCTGCCGATCAGGAATGGCCCGAGCGCCGGCCGATTCCGGCAGCGATGCCGAAGACGATCATGAAGAGGCCGGCCAATACCGCGATCGCCACGGCGACGAACGCGGCCATCACGGCAGCCTGTACGATTCCCCACACCAGATCCATGCCTTCCTCCTGCTGCCTTCTGCGCGATCCTCATCGACCGCGACTTCCTGCTTCCAGTATACGGGCCGTCCTGGTACGAGAACGGGCACGGGGCGCTTTTTCTGGCGCCCCGTGCCCGTTTGTTGGGAGTTGCCTACGCCGCCATGAGGGCGTGGCTCATCGCGCCGTGGAAGGCGAGTTCGCCATTCTCGCCGGCATCGATCGTGATCGTATCGCCTTCGTGCAGGTCGCCCGAGAGCAGCTTCATCGCCAGCGGATCGAGGATCTGCTTCTGGATCACCCGCTTGAGCGGGCGTGCCCCGAAGACCGGGTCGTACCCCAGCGTCGCGATCAGGTCGCGGGCCGCCGATGTGAGCTGCACGGTCATTCGCCGCTCCGCCAGCCGCTTGTTGATCGTCGCCAACTGGATATCGACGATCTCCTGGATCTCGTCGCGCGTCAGCTGGTGGAAGATGATGATCTCGTCGATCCGGTTCAGGAACTCCGGGCGGAAGTGCGCCCGCAGCGCGTCCATCACCTGCTGCCGCATGTGCGATTCGTCCGAGCCGGCATTCAGGATCGCGGTCGAACCCAGGTTGCTGGTCATGATGATGACCGTGTTCCGGAAGTCGACCGTACGGCCCTGGCCATCGGTTAAGCGCCCGTCATCGAGGATCTGGAGCAGGATGTTGAAGACATCCGGATGCGCCTTCTCGATCTCGTCGAAGAGCACCACGCTGTAGGGGCGTCGCCGGACCGCCTCGGAGAGCTGGCCACCCTCGTCGTAGCCGACATAGCCCGGAGGGGCACCGACCAGCCGGCTCACGGAGTGCTTCTCCATATACTCAGACATGTCGATCCGGATCATCGCCTGATCGCTGTCGAACAGAAACTCTGCCAGTGCCCGCGCCAGCTCCGTCTTGCCGACGCCCGTCGGGCCGAGAAAGATGAAGCTTCCCAGCGGCCGGTTCGGATCGCTCAGGCCGGACCGCGCGCGGCGGACGGCGTTCGCAACCGACTCGATCGCTTCGTCCTGGCCGATCACGCGCTGGTGCAGATGGTCCTCCATCCGCAGCAGCTTCTGGATCTCGCCCTCCATCAGGCGGCTGACCGGAATGCCCGTCCACCGGCTGACGACCTCGGCGATGTCCTCGGAATCGACCTCCTCCTTGAGCATCTTGCCGCTCGACTGGAGCCGGGCGAGCTTCTGCTCTTCCTCGCGGATCTTCTGTTCGAGCTCCTTCAGCTTGCCATACTGAAGCTCGGCTGCCTTGTTGTAGTCGTAGGCGCGCTGGGCCTGCTCCATCTCGACACGGGTCTTGTCGAGTTCCTCGCGCAGCTCGGAAATGGCCTGGATCGCCTGGCGTTCCTGGTCCCACTTCGAGCGAAGGGCATCGCGCTCTTCCTTGAGACTTGCCAACTCCTGCTCTAGCGACTTCAGCCGCTGCTGGGATGCCTCGTCCTTTTCCTTGTTCAACGCCTCGCGCTCGATCTCCAGCTGCATGATGCGGCGCTCGGCCTCGTCCAGCTCGATCGGCATCGACGTGATCTCCATGCGGAGTTTCGACGCGGCCTCGTCCACGAGGTCGATCGCCTTGTCCGGCAGGAAGCGGTCGGCGATGTAGCGGTCCGACAGCGTCGCCGCCGCGACCAGTGCGGAGTCCTGGATCTTGACGTGGTGATGAACCTCATACCGCTCGCGCAGACCGCGCAGGATCGAGATGGTGTCCTCGACCGACGGTTCGCCGACCATCACCGGCTGGAAGCGCCGCTCCAGTGCGGCGTCCTTCTCGATGTATTTGCGGTATTCGTCCAGCGTGGTCGCGCCGATTGCATGGAGTTCACCGCGCGCCAGCATCGGCTTCAGCATGTTGGAGGCATCCATCGACCCCTCCGCCGCACCGGCGCCGACGACGGTGTGGAGCTCGTCGATGAAGAGGATGATGCGTCCGTCGGAGGACTCGACCTCCTTCAGGACCGCCTTCAGCCGCTCCTCGAACTCGCCCCGGAACTTCGCACCCGCGATCAGCGCGCCGAGATCCAGCGCCACGATTCGCTTGTCGCGCAGACCCTCCGGCACGTCGCCGCGCACGATGCGCTGGGCGAGTCCTTCGGCGATGGCCGTCTTGCCGACGCCAGGTTCACCGATCAGGACCGGGTTGTTCTTCGTCCGGCGGGAAAGGACCTGGATGACGCGGCGGATCTCCTCGTCGCGGCCGATGACCGGATCGAGCTTGCCCTGCTCGGCGTAGCTGGTCAGGTCACGCCCGTACTTCTCGAGCGCCTGGTACTTCCCCTCCGGGTTCGCGTCGGTCACGCGCTGGTTGCCGCGAATCTCGCTCAGCGCCCCGAGGACGCGGTCCTTCGAGACGTTGTAGCGGCGCAGCAGTGCTTCCGCCGGCGAACGCTCGACCGAGAGGATGCCGAGGAAGAGATGCTCGGCGCTGATGTACTCATCGCCGAACTGGCGCGCTTCCGCCTCGGCGGTCTGCAGTGCCCGGCGCAGACCGGAGCTGACCACCGCATCGGCGCTGTACTGGAGCTTCGGTGCGCGATCGAGCAGCTGCATCACTTCCGGCGCGAGTTCGGTCGGGTTCACACCCAGGCGCTGGAGAATCTGGGGCACGACACCGTCGGTCTGCTCGACCAACCCGTAGAGCAGCGCCTCCGGTTCGTATTGGGCAAGCTTTTTCTCTTCGGTGATCTGTTGCCCGGCGAGGACGGCCTCGCGGGCCTTTTCCGTGAATTGTTGATTCGTTGCCATGAAATGGGGGTCTCCTCACGTAAGATGGACGCGATCGGCGGTCATCGTCGACGTGCCAACCGGTTGGGGATGTATGGGAGGATATGGGATCAGGATTGGCCGGATGCGTGCCGTTGCTGGTCGCGCACGCGCTGCTCGTCGACGAAGCCCAAGGATTCGAGGAGCTTGTCGAGTTCGCCGACGACGGGGGAGGATTTGCGTCCTTCCGTGGCCGTCTCGATCCGGTTCTTGAGATCCTGGACCTGATGTGTCAGTTCGAGCGCCAGCTGCACGCCGGCGAGGTTGAGGCCCCGCTGTTCCACCAGGTATTTCACTTGACGGAGCCGTTCGATGTCCCGGTCGGAGTAGAGGCGAAGGTTCCCGGCTGTCCGCGATGGGGCGATCAGGCCTTCGCGCTCGTATTTGCGTAGCGTCTGCGGGTGCATCTCCACCAGGCGCGCCGCCACGCTGATCACGAAGAGGGGTTCGGAAAATCTCGGTGTCACTCGTGTCATCCTCCAGATAGCATCTGGATGAATGATAAATCTTGATACGGATCATGTCAACTCTTGGCTATGGAGTTGGCTGATGGTCGGTGATTAGGGAGGGGAATCGGGATGGCGGACATCTACGCCCATCGTGGCGCATCGCGGGAGTTCCCGGAAAACACGATTGCGGCATTCCGTCGCGCGGTCGAACTCGGTGCGCCGGGTATCGAACTCGACGTGCATCTTTCGGCGGATGGCATACCCGTTGTGCTCCACGACGAGACGGTCGATCGGACGACCGCAAACACCGGCGCCGTCTCGTCCTATACAGCGGCGGAACTCCGGGAAATGGACGCCGGCGGCGGAGAGGGAATTTCGGAACTGGCAGATGTGATCGACCTGGTCGCTGGCAAGACGCGCCTGAATATCGAGGTGAAGGCAGCCGCCGCAGCCGAAGCCGTTCTCTCGTTGGTCCGGAATCGCTCCGATCTCGATTGGGCGATCTCTTCGTTCGACTGGGGGGTGTTGCGACACGCTCGCTCCACCAGCCCGGATGCGTCGCTCTGGCCGCTGACGTTCGGGGCGACAGATGAGGCCATTGCGTTTGCGCAGGAAATCGGTGCGACGCAACTGAACCTGCTCGATCAGGCCGTTGATGCGGACATCGTGCGCTTTCTGCTGGATCTCGGGATCGAAAGCTGGATCTGGACGGTCAACGACCCGAACCGCGCCGAGCAACTGGTCGCATGGGGTGTCACCGGCATCTGTACCGATGACCCGGCGGCGATGCTGGAACGCATCGGATAGCCCGATGACCGAGAGGTTGAGCGGCGGTCGCCCCGCACGCATAATTCCCGCATGAAGACCATGACTGAGATGGACCGTCCAACTGCCACGCCGCCCCTTGATCTGACGACTACGGTCGTCATCCGTGTTCGGACCCGCCGAGATGGCTAACTGGATCACGACGGGCCGGTTGGCGCTGCTCTTTGTCGTCATCTGGCTCATCTACGTCGGCTCCGTGCCGGTGATCGAAGCATGCATGGTGTTGATCGTGGTCGTCTTTGCGAGCGACGGCATCGATGGCTGGGTGGCCCGAAAGCGCAATGAGACGTCCACCTTCGGCGCGATCTACGACATCACCGGCGATCGCATCGTCGAGTGCTCGCTCTGGATCGCGTTCTCGGACATGAAGCTGGTTCCGGTCTGGGTGCCGTTGATGGTGGTGACGCGCGGATTCATCGTCGATGGAATCCGCTCGATCTCCTACAGCCACGGCATGACGGCCTTCGGCTCGTCGAACATGATGCGCTCGGCCTTCACCACCTGGCTGACGGCCGGACGCTTCATGCGTGGGTTCTACGGTTGGGCGAAGGCGGCCGGATTCGTCTTCCTCACGGGGTTGGCGGGAGACCGGCGGCTCGATACCGACGGAACGGTGCTCGGCACGCTCTACTCATGGTCCGCCGTACATTGGATTGGCTGGTTCCTCGTCTGGGCGGCGGTGGCGCTCACCGTCATCCGGGCCTTGCCGGTGATCTTCGACTCGTTCGGCTTCCTGCGTGAATACGAGGAAGGAACGCCGAAGCCGTGACATGGTGATGAAGGGACGACTCAACCGGGAGGACACCCGATCGCCAGCGGCGTGGGCGCTGCGAGCCGGGAGGTGGGCGTCGCGTGTCTGATGCGAAGCGTGACAACGGAAAGCCCGCGTTCCACAAGGAAGAGCGCCACGAGTTCCGATACCGTCTCAGTATCGCGTTTGCGAAGGCGATGTCCTGGCTGTTCTGGATATTCCCCTTGCCGATTCGCCTGCGCATCGCGGATGGGGTCGGCATGGTCTTCTATCGGTTCTCTCCAACCTATCGCGCCAATGTCGAGGCAAATGTCCGCCAGGTGCTCGGGGAGGGAGGCGATGCGCTTGAGGTTCGCCGTCTGACTCGTTCGATCTTCCGGACGAGTGGGCGCAACTTCGCCGACCTGCTGGCGATGCCCCGCTGGAATGCCGATTACTTCGTGAGCCATCTGTCGGTGGGGGCGGGGTCCTGGTCGATCATCGATCGCGCGAGAGAACAGGGAAATGGGGTGATCCTCATCACCTGCCACGTTGGTTGCTTCGATTTCATCGGCCATGCGTTAGGGCGGCGCGGCTATCCACTGACGATTGTGACGGGACGCACCACGTCGCGCTTCATCTTCGACGGCGTGACCTGGCTCCGCAGTGCGAGCGGTAATCACCTGGTGGAGCCGACGCCCGCCGGAGTGCGGCATACGTATCGCGCGCTGAAGCGGAACGAGGTCGTTGTCTTCGTCACCGACCGTGATTTCTTCCAGAACGGCCGCCCGGTGATGTTCTTCGGCAAGCGGACGACATTGCCGCCTGGGGCTGTTCGCATCGCACGGGACACCGGCGCGGCGGTGGTGCCTATCGTGAGCGAGCGAGCGGGATTGCGACACCGCATTCACATCTTCGATCCGTTACAGGTCGAGAAGACCCGCGACATCGATGTGGATATCGATCGTGGGATCGTCCAGGTTGCTGCCGCGCTCGAACGGGGAATCGGTGTGCACCTCGAGCAGTGGGCGATGTTCCAGCGGGTCTGGCCGGATCGACCGGCGGGACCGATCCAGGTCTTCCCGACGGGATCGCCGCTTGAAAGCGAGATTCTGGAGCGCGTCGCGTCCGTCCTGCCGGAGCGCCGGCGAAGCCGGAAGCGACGGGCCGCAACCTGGCCGTTCGCACGCGTGCGGGATCTCCGGCGACATATCATCCGGCGGGCATGACGGCGCCCGCCGGATCGAGTCCGGCGGGCGGATCCGCTGGCTGCTCGTTGCCGCTGGGGCGAGCTAGCGATAGTTCTCGAACTGGAGTGCGACCGGATAATCCTCGGCGCGAAGGGCGGTGATCACGGCTTGCAGGTCATCCCGGCTCTTGGCCTGAACGCGGATGGCGTCACCCTGGATCTGTGGAGTCACCTTCTTGAATTCGTCGCGGATGCGCTTCACGATCTTCTTGGCGATCTCGTCGTTGATGCCTTCCTTGAGGACGATCACCTGGCGCTGGCGCCCGCCGGACGCATTCTCCGGCTCCTGATAGTCCAGGATCTTGAGCGACAGCTTGCGCCCGATGAGCTTCGATTCGAGGATATCCTTGACTGCATTGAGGCTGTATTCGCTCTCGGTGTTGATCGTGATGTCCTTGTCGGTCAAGGCGATCTCGGTCTTTGTATCCTTGAGATCGTAACGCTGGCTCACCTCGCGACTGGCCTGGTCCACCGCATTGCGGAGTTCCTGCCGGTCGAACTTCGAGACGATGTCAAACGACGATGTGGATGCCACGGTACCGTACTCCTTCCATGTTTCGATAGATCACAGTGTAGCAAAGCCATGGATCGAACCCGAAATCCGGATCAGAGCACTTCGACGCAACAGACGTTGTCCGGGCGCGTCCTCTCCGTTCCCATCTTCTACAAGGTGCTGGTGGCCAACATGGGCATCGTCCTGGTCGGGGCGGTTACGGGCACCTGGGTTACGGCGCGCATGGTGACGAGTCCCAACCACTCGCCGAATCCCTGGCTGATCCTCGTCTTCGTGGCCGCCGGATTCGTCCTGAGCGCGATCGTGAACGTCATCGTGCTCCGGGCGGCGTTCCAGCCGATCGATTCGCTGGAGCGCGTGGCCGAGGCCGTGCGCCGGGGCGATCTCTCCGCGCGGGCGGAGCCGATCACGTTTGGCGATCCCCAGCTTGCCCGGCTCGCGGAAACGTTCAACGATACCCTCGGGCGGCTCCAGCAGGACCAGGAGCAGCTTCGTCGCCTGGCCGTGCAGGTGATCGGTGCGCAGGAAGACGAACGGAAACGCATCGCCCGCGAATTGCATGACGATACCGCTCAGATGCTCTTTGCCCAGCTCCTGCGCATCGCGGCGATGAAGTCGGCTCCGGACGGAACCCTGGGTGCGCAGGTCGACCAGCTCGAGGCGATGACGGTCGAGGCGATCGAGGCGGTGCGGCGGCTGGCGCTGGAGCTCCGGCCTCCCGCCCTCGATGACCTCGGGCTTCGGGAGGCGCTGGAAGGCCTTACGCAGCGATACTCCGAACAGATGGGCACACCCGTTGCCTTCCGAACCCTCGGCCTGCGCGAGCGGCTCGATCCTGCCGTCGAACTCGTACTCTACCGCGTGGCGCAGGAAGCATTGACGAATGCCGCCAAGCATGCCCGGGCCCGGCATGTCTCGGTCACGATCGAACGGGCCGACGGGACTGTTGTGCTCGACGTGCTCGACGACGGCATCGGTTTCGCCAAGGATCTCAGCAGTATCGACGAGCGCCGCGGGCTTGGCCTGGGACTCTTCGGCATGGAGGAGCGTGTCATGCTTGTTGGCGGCTCGCTCGGTATCTCACGCATCGGAGAAGATGGCGGTACCCTGGTGCGCGCCACGATCCCGCTTGCTCCCGATCGTCTCTCGAAAGGACAGCTTCCATGACCGACAACACCGCAGCGCCTCCGCACCGCATTTCCATCCTCCTTGCCGACGATCACGGCATCGTCCGGGCGGGGCTGCGCGCCCTGCTCGAATCCCAGCCAGACATGGCCGTGGTCGGGGAGGCTGCGGATGGTCCCACGGCGATTGCGGAAACCAGGCGGCTGGTTCCGGACGTGGTCATTGCGGATCTCTCGATGCCGGGCGGCGGTCTGGAAACGATTCGGGAGATCAACGCGCTCGGTGTTCCCACGCGCGTGCTGGTCCTCACCGTCCACGCGGAAGAGCGCTATCTGTTGCCGGTGCTGGAAGCGGGGGGCTCGGGATATGTGCGGAAGGCCAGCGCGCATACGGATCTGCTGGACGCTATTCGCACGGTTGGCCGTGGCGAGGTCTTCCTCGATCCGGCCGCCACGAAGACCCTGTTGCGGGGCTACCTCGGGCGCGTGAGCAGCGGCGATGAACTGGACTTGCACGAGGTCCTCTCGGAGCGGGAGCGGGAGGTCGTGAAGCTTACCGCTGAGGGAAACACCGCCCAGCAGGCAGCTGATGTGCTGTCGCTTTCCCCGAAGACGGTGGAGACCTACCGGCATCGTGCAATGCAGAAGCTGGGGCTGACGAACCGGGCGGAGCTGGTACGGTATGCCTTGCGGGCGGGCCTGCTTGGGGCAGATCCGGATGCCTGATGTCTCCGTTGGACAGGCTCGTGTAAGGAAAATCCCGACAGAAACCTGCCTGGAGTACGCATCATCCCCGGCTCACACGGCCCGTGCCCGCGCGATACACTCTGGGTGATGGCGATATGGTCTGCGTCCTCAGGCGGGCGACGGCGTTCGCCGATCTCACTACCGATCAGTAGACCACATCGTGCGGTCAGAAAGGCCCTGCAGAGGCCGGGACCGGCAAGCGTTCATCGTGCGCTACCGCCCGACTTTTCCAGCGAATGGTGACACCTTCATGAGCAAGAGCGCAGTCCATCCCGGATGGCTATTGGCTGAAACGCCCGCGGCGGTTCCGGCTCGCGAGACGGAGGAGTCGATCCGCTTCGGCGCATTCATGCAATTGCTTCGCACTGCCGGCGCGCTCGATCGGGCAGCCTCCGATGCGCTTTCGGACCTGGACCTGACCGCTGGCGCCTTCGGTGCGCTGGTGGAGCTGGCGGAAGTCGGCGATCGGGGGATCGCCCCGTCCGAGCTCGCTCGCAAGCTGGCGGTAGCGCGGCGTACGGCAACGCTCTACGTGGACATCCTTGCCCGCCAGGGGTGGGCGGTGCGCGAGGCACATCCGGACGATCGCCGCATGGTGCTGGCCCGCCTGACACCCGCGGGGATCGACCTGCTGGATGAGCTGGGCGAGGCGTACAAGCGTCGCCTCTCGACCCTGCTTGGCGAGATGTCTCCGCTCCAGGCGGAGCGCCTGCGTCAACTGCTCTCCCTCATCCCGACCGACGGCAGCATTGTGGTGCCGACAACCTGATTCCTGTTTCGCAAACCACCTCCGCAGACGAAGGGGCCGGTCCGATCGGACCGGCCTCTTCGTCTGCCTCCCACGATCCCGGTGTCCCCTGGCGGCGCTCAGCCGGTCGTCGTCTCGATACCCTCGCATAGCATCACGGTCCGCGAGGGGACCACCAGCTCGGCGTGTTCGGCATGAATGGCCTCGGACTGGCCGCGCATGTCGTTCGTATCCACGAGCACGCGCCAGCTTCGCACCGCTTCGTCGCGGTCTACCTCCGGAAACCTGAACGGGATATCTGTCTCGGCGGCGTTGAAGAGCATCAGCATGGTCGGGCTGGAGAGCGGGGTTCCATCGTCGGAGAGTTCCTGGAGCGTGTCGCCCGCGATGCGAAGCGCCATTGCGCGGAACGACGGGTCGAACCAGTCCCCGTCGACCATTTCCCCACCGTCCGGCCGGAACCATGTCAGGTCCTTGATTTCCCCCGGTTCGGTCGGTTGTCCGCGCAGGTACTGGCGCAGCCGCAGGATCGGGAACGTGCGGCGGGTCTCCACCGCATGCGCCACGAAGTCGAAGAATGCCTGATCCCGCTCGCTGGGTTTCCAGGAGAACCAGCTGATTTCGTCGTCCTGGCAGTAGGCGTTGTTGTTGCCCTGCTGCGTGCGGCCGATCTCGTCGCCGCCACACAGCATGGGGACACCCTGTGAGAAAAGCAGGAACGCCATCAGGTTCCGGCGTTGGCGGTCGCGGAGGTCGAGGATCTCCGGATCGTCTGTAGGTCCCTCGACGCCGTAGTTTGCCGAGATGTTGTGGTCGGTCCCGTCCTGGCTGTCCTCACCGTTAGCCTCGTTGTGCTTGCTCGCATAGCTCACAAGATCGGCAAGGGTGAAGCCATCGTGTGTCGTGATCAGGTTGATGCTCGTGCGCGGACGCCGTCCGCTCGCCTGGTAGAGATCGGAGGAGCCCGAGAGGCGGTAGCCGACATCCGCGAGACCAGCATCGTTCGTCTGCCAGAGGGTACGCACGCCATCCCGGAACCGGTCGTTCCACTCGGACCAGATGAGCGGGAAATTCCCCACCTGATAGCCACCCTCGCCGATGTCCCATGGCTCCGCGATCAGCTTCACGCGGGAGAGCACCGGGTCCTGGTGGATCGCGTCGAAGAAGCCGCCGTGCGTGTCGAACGAGACGTGTTCCCGGCCGAGGGTCGCGGCGAGATCGAAGCGGAAGCCGTCGACGTGCATCTCCTCGACCCAGTAGCGGAGGCTGTCCGTGACCAGTTTCAGAACCTGCGGATGGGCGAGGTTGAGGGTGTTGCCGGTGCCGGTGAGGTCCATGTAGTACCGGGGCTTGTCCGGCAGCAGACGATAGTAGGTCGTGTTGTCCAGTCCGCGGAGTGAGAGGGTCGGGCCGAGATGGTTTCCCTCGCAGGAGTGATTGAAGACGACATCGAGGATCACTTCGATGCCGGCCGCATGGAGCGCCTTCACCATCGCCCGGAATTCGTTCACCTGCGCGCCTGCGGCAGCATCGGCGGCATACCGGCCTTCCGGGGCGAAGAAGCCGAGCGTGCTGTAGCCCCAGTAGTTTCGCAGCCCCTTGGAGACGAGGAATTGATCGTCCACGAAGGCATGGATGGGCAACAGCTCGACCGCCGTGACGCCGAGGCGCTTCAGATAGTCGATGGCCGCTGGATGCGCGAGGCCGCTGTAGGTGCCACGCAGGTGCTCCGGAATGTCGGGATGCTGCTGTGTGAACCCCTTGACGTGGACCTCGTAGATGATCGTTTCCTCCCACGGCCGGTCGAGCAGGGTGTCGTCTCCCCAGTCGAATGTGGGGTCGACGACAATCGCCTTCGGCACTGCGGCATCGCTGGGCATCTCATCGAGCGAGAGATCGTCCTCCGGATCCTCGAAACTGTAGGAATAGACGGATGAGTCCCAGGTGACCGAGCCGTGGATCGCCTTGGCGTAGGGGTCGAGCAGCACCTTTGCCGCGTTGAAGCGCAGTCCATGCTCCGGCGCGAACGGCCCATAGGCCCGGATTCCATAGAACGTGCCGGGACCGACGCCCTCGACGTATCCATGCCAGACACGGGTCGTGCTTTCTGGAAGCCGAAACGTCCGGGATGGCGTGTCCTCTCCGTCTTCATAGAGGCAGATTTCGATCGCCTCAGCCCGTTCCGAGTAGATGGCGAAATTGGTGCCCGCCCCGTCCCACGATGATCCAAGGGGATAGGGGCGACCCGGACGGATGCGTGCGGTTTCGTCGGGCCGAGACATAGGGGTATGCCACCTCACATGCGTGAAAAACCAGACAGCGGCTGTGCGTTGCCTGGTCCTGAAAGCCTGTCGATTCGTGGCGATGACCTATTGGGGATCGAAGTCGTCGTCGTTCGCGGGCGTCGTGTATTCGTCTACCTCGTCGATCAGCTGGACCTGGATCAGTTCGAATTGCTCATCGCCCGGTTCGGCCAGCAGCTCGTTCTGGGCAGACTGCGCCGCGGCAGCAGCCGTCTCGGCGTCGACGATCGCGGTCTGCTCTTCGCCGTTGGCAAGGTAGCGCACTTCGTACTTCATGCAATGATGCTCCTGTGGGAGTGCTCGTCGGCGGCTGCGGGCGTTGCTGGTCCGATGACCGCCGTGAGTTCGTTGGCAGCCTCGTCCATCGAGACCGCAGCCTGATCGAAAGAGGGTATCAGATCGGCGATGCCCGAGAAATCGAACCGGCGGAGTGCATCGCGTGCCTGGCCGATTGCATTCAGGGCATCGGCCGTCGCAGTTTGCACTGTCACATCGAGCGCGGTGAACCGGGGAGGGACCGGCTGCGCCTGGCGGAATGTCTCCATCTCCGCGGCGAGCGCCTCTACGCGAGATCCCCGCCGGTTGAGTTCGAGCACGTTCCGGCTATGTGTCGAGACGAGTCCGGAGATTGCCTGGAGTTCCTCGTTCATCTCCAGAACACGGACGCCGATCGTATCAACATACGTTTGCTCGGCAGCGGAGAGGTTTTGGGTCACGGGCGGCGGTGCGGGCATGGAGCCGCCGTCGGAGAACAGCGCAAGGACCGCGCCGCCGCCCGCGACCAGGATCAGCAGAAGGGCGAGGCGGATGGCCACCGTGCGGAGGGTTGGGATAGAAGGATTCATGGTTTCCTGACAGAGCTGGGTAGCACGTCGTGTAGCGTCGAGATGTGGGCACCGCGTAGCATTTGCCGAGGAGTGCCGAGCCGTCGCATGGGTCGTGCGAAGTCACCGGCAAGCGGGCGCGGGCCTGTCCTCGGGTAGCCGGTTTGCCTGCATCACGCCGCATTCATCCAAGGAGAAGATATGGTCGTCCCGGCAACATCGGATAGCGGTGCAGTGCCCAGCGCGATCCTGATCGAATCCGTAACTCCACAGGTCGATTGTGGACGCTATGCCGTCAAGCGGGAAGTGGGCGACATCGTCACGGTGGAAGCGGATATCTTCCGCGACGGGCATGAGAAGATCGCAGCGGTCGTCCAGTATCGCGTGCAGGGCGAACCGGATTGGCAAGAGGCCGACATGGCGTTCGTGGACAACGACCGCTGGGGCGGTTCGTTCACCGTGGATCGCAATGCCCTCTGGGAGTATACGATCGTTGCCTTCCCGGATGTCTACGGCACCTGGTCCGATGAGATCCAGAAGAAGCTTGCTGCCGGGATCGACGTCTCCAGCGAACTGATCGAAGGGCGGACGATCCTGCAGGAGATCGTCGGGCGTGCCCCGAAGGAGGACGCCTCCGTTCTCCGCGATGCCATTGGCGAATCGCTTTCGTCCGTCGATCAGGCGTCCTCGGTCGGCGCGCTGTTGCAGTCGCAGGTCGTGGCGTCCGTGCTGGCGCATCGCAGCCGAGCCGGATTCGCGACGCTTCCGAAGCCGTTGCCGGTCTATGTCGATCGGGTCAGGGCGCGGTTCGCGGCCTGGTACTCGATGTTTCCGCGTTCGGCCGGCACCGTCGAGGGACAGAGCGGAACATTCCGCGATGTGATCGACCACCTGCCGCGGCTGCAGGGGATGGGGTTCGATGTCCTCTATTTCACACCGATTCATCCGATCGGTTCGACGAACCGGAAGGGCAAGAACAACACGCTGAATCCAGAGCCGGGAGATCCTGGTGTTCCCTATGCGATCGGCAGCCCGGACGGCGGTCACGATGCGATAGAACCGTCACTCGGCACGGAGGACGATTTCCGGGCGTTGATCGAGGAGGCAGTCAACCACGGGATCGAGATTGCGCTCGATGTCGCATTGCAGGCGTCGCCGGATCACCCGTGGGCGAAGGAGCACCCCGAGTGGTTCTTCATTCGTCCGGACGGCACGATCAAGTATGCGGAAAACCCGCCGAAGAAGTACGAGGACATTTATCCGCTCAACTTTGGCAGTGAGAACTGGAAGGAGCTCTGGGACGAGGTCCTGCGGGTCATCCTTCACTGGGTGAATCTCGGGGTGCGCACGTTCCGGGTGGACAACCCGCACACGAAGCCCACCGTTTTCTGGGAATGGCTGATCGCCGAGGTTCACCGGGACCATCCGGATGTCATCTTCCTTTCCGAGGCGTTCACCCGACCCAAGGTGATGAAGGCGCTGGCGAAGGCAGGATTCGCCCAGAGCTATACCTACTTCACCTGGCGGAACTTCAAGCAGGAGCTCATCGAATACGGGACCGAGCTGACCCAGACGGAGATGAAGGAGTTCTTCAGGGGAAACTTCTTCACGAACACGCACGACATCCTGCCGTACATCCTGCAGGAAGGCGGGCGCCCGGCATTCATCTCGCGATTCGTGCTGGCCTCGACCATGTCGTCGGTCTATGGCATCTACTCGGGCTTCGAGCTGTGCGAGAACACGCCGGTTGTGGGCAAGGAGGAGTACCTGAACTCGGAGAAATACGAGTTCAAGGTCTGGGACTGGGACCGGCCAGGGAACATCGTGCCGATCATCTCCCGCGTGAACGAGATCCGGCGCCAGCATCCCGCCCTCCAGGAGTACGACAATCTGCGCTTCTACCAGGCCGATGACGACAACATCATCTGCTATGGCAAGGCGACCGCCGACGGGGCCGACACGATCCTGGTTGTCGCGAATCTCGATCCGTTCCAGACGCACGAGTCGATGATCGACCTGCCCGGGCATCTCTTCGCGAGTGGCGACGAGCAGGTGCATGCCCGGGAGCTGCTCTCCGGGGATACGTACCTCTGGACTGGCCGGCGTCAATGGGTGCGGCTCGACCCGCAGGTGATGCCGGTCCATATCTTCAGCCTGCGCTCGTGGGTGCATCAGGACTATGCGGAGCCGTGCTATTAGGGCCGGATTCGATGCGGTTGCTAGGAACGGGCGGACATCCTTCGTGGGGGCGATCACGCACGTTCAGCGGCCGGGCTGAACGTTGTTGCATGGTGGCTGACGCGGTTGTCTGGACTCCATCCCGTCTCTACGCAGGTGGCATGCCCGATCCGGAAGGACACGAGGTCACCCGTAGATTGCATGAATCCCGCGTTCCACCTTCGTGGCGCTGCTGTATGCAGAATTGGACGTCCGGAAAGTGGGAGTGGAGACCGCTTTCGGGCAAAATAGGCGCAGAGATCGTGCGGCGCGCATGGATTGGCGATCGTGAGGGATCGACGTGGTCCCGGGACGCAAGGGGGCGGTGAGTGCCGCCCTGGGAAGATGAGGCACCGGACATGCTCAGCGGTGATGCGTCGTGGTTCAAGGATGCGGTGATCTATCAGATCCCGGTGAAGTCCTTCTACGATAGTTCGGGCGATGGGTTCGGGGATATCCGCGGGGTGATCGAGAAACTCGACTACATCCGGGATCTTGGCGTCGATTGCCTCTGGATCATGCCGATGTACCCATCGCCGGGGCGCGATGATGGCTACGACATCTCGGATTTCCTCTCCATTCATCCGGACTACGGCACGGTGGAGGATTTCGCCGAACTCATCGCGGCGGCGCATGCACGTGGCATACGCGTCATCGCGGACCTGGTGATGAACCATTCCTCGGACCAGCACCCCTGGTTCCAGGAGGCGCGCTCGAATCCGGATTCGCCGAAGCACGACTATTACGTCTGGACCGACGATCCGACCAAATACTCCGGCGTCCGCATCATCTTCACCGACACCGAGGTTTCGAACTGGACCTACGACCAGGTTGCCGGCAAGTACTTCTGGCATCGCTTCTTCAGCCATCAGCCGGACCTGAACTACGACAATGAAGACGTCCAGCGTGAAATGCTCGATGTCATGCGTTTCTGGATGAATATCGGTCTCGACGGCTTCCGGTGCGACGCCGTGCCCTACCTGTACGAGCGCGAGGGGACGAACTGCGAGAACCTCCCGGAGACGCATGCCTTCCTCCATCGCGCCCGGAGGATGATCGAGGCGGAATATCCGGGAGCCATCATGCTCGCCGAGGCCAATCAATGGCCAGCGGACGTGGTGGAGTACTTCGGCACCGAGGAGGCGCCGGAGTTCCACATGGCGTTCCACTTCCCGCTCATGCCGCGCATGTTCATGGCGATGCGCCGCGAATTGCGGACTCCGATCGTGGAGATCATGGAGTCCACACCGGAGATCGCCGAGGGCAACCAGTGGGCGATCTTCCTTCGCAACCACGACGAGCTGACGCTTGAGATGGTGACGGACGCCGAGCGCGACTACATGTACTACGAGTATGCGAAGGACCCGCGCATGCGGATCAACGTCGGCATCCGCCGCCGCCTCGCGCCGCTGCTCGAGAATGGGCGTCGCCAGATCGAGATGATGAACTCGCTCCTGATGTCGATGCCGGGTACCCCGTGTCTCTACTACGGCGATGAGATCGGCATGGGGGACAACATCTACCTCGGCGATCGCAACGGTGTCCGCACGCCGATGCAGTGGAGCGGTGACCGAAACGCCGGATTCAGCCGGGCTGACTGGGCCAAGCTCTACTTCCCGGTGATCATGGATCCCGTCTATGGCTACCAGGCGGTGAATGTCGAGGCGCAGAATCGCGTCCCGACCTCGCTCTTGAACTGGATGAAACGGTTGCTGGCCGTTCGCCGCCGCTATCGTGCATTCGGTCGTGGGTCGATCTCGTTCCTCCATCCGGAGAACCTGAAGGTCCTCGTCTACCTCCGTCAGTACGAGAACGAGACGATCCTCTGCGTGGTCAATCTCAGCCGATTCGTGCAATACGCGGAGATCGACCTCAGGGAGTTCGACGGGTATCGGCCGGTCGAACTGATCGGCGAGGTGCCGTTCCCGCTTATTGGTGAGTTGCCGTACTTCATCACCCTCGGTCCCCACGGCTTCTACTGGTTCCGCCTGGAGCAGCCAGCCGGTGAGTAAAGGCGCGCAACCGCAAGACGCGTCGGAACGGGGGGCAATTGTGACGGACGCAGCACTGGTGCAGCGCGCAGTCGAGCGGGCCAGTCGATGGATAACCGCGCAGCGCTGGTTCGGCGACAAGAGCCGGACCGTGACGTCGCTGGCCATTGAGCATCTCGCCATGCTCGATGGCCAGGAAGGGAAAGCGGCGTTCGCGATCGTTCGCTTCACGTTCGACTGCGACGACGATGTGCGGTACTTCGTGCCGGTGGCCTGGCATGACGGCGGCGATGAGCTCACGATCCGCGATGCCCTCGCCGATGCCCGGTTCCTGGGCTGGCTGTTCGCCGGCTTCCGCGAGATGCGCGTGTTGCATGACGGAGGTGACTGGGTCTGGACCTCCGATGGCGGCGGGCGAAATGCCCTTGATGAGATTGACCTTCACCGCGTCCGTCCGCTCGAAGTCGAGCAGAGCAATTCGTCCGTCCTCTTCGACGACCGGATCATGTTGAAGGTATTTCGCCGCCTCCAGCCGGGTATCAACCCCGATCTGGAAGTGACGCGATACCTCACCGCCGAGGCGGGGTTCAGGCACGTCCCGGCGCTCTTCGGTACGTTGGAAGGCACATTTGCTGATGAGTCGTTCGTGCTTGCCGTCTTGCAGGAGTACGTTCCGAACCGCGGCGATTGCTGGGGTTGGTTTGGGGGAATCCTGCGCTCCCTCGACGAAGCCTCGCTAGAGATGGCGGTCAACGCGGTCGGATTGCTGGGGCAGCGGACCGCGGAGATGCATGTCGCGCTGGCCCGTGCGACAGACGACCCGGCTTTCGTGCCGGAGGCGATCGACAAGGCATACGCTGCCGACACCTTGGCACGCGTGCGCCAGGAGCTGGACGAGACCGCATCGCTCCTGGCGGACTCGTCGTTCGATCCGCACGATCTCGCCCGGTTGATCGAGGGATTGCGTCACCGATTGGCTTCGGCCGATGCGCTGGTCGGGGTGCTGAGGACGCGTATCCACGGCGATTACCATCTCGGGCAAGTGCTGCGAACGCTGGACGACGACTACGCAATCATCGACTTCGAGGGCGAGCCGTCGCGATCGATTGCCCAACGGCGGGAGAAGGCCTCTCCATTGCGGGATGTGGCCGGGATGTTGCGGTCGCTGGGCTACGCGGCAGGTGCGCTCCGGAAGGACAACCCCAGCGATCGCCTGCTTGCGTTGCTGGGAATGTGGGAGACGCGTGCGCGGCAGGTCTACCTCGACCGCTATCGCACCGTCGTCGGAGCGTCGTCGTTGCCGCTCGTGCCGGAGGATGAGGCGTCGTTCGATGCAGCGCTTCATATCCTTGAGATCGAGAAGTCGCTCTACGAGGCCCGGTACGAGATGAACAACCGGCCGACATGGCTCGACATTCCCATGTCCGCGCTGCGGCACCTTGCCACCGGCGACCGAATGTGACAGGCTCAGTGCGTACGAACGGGTCGTCGTTCTCGGGTGAAATCGGCAGTCCATGATCCAGAGCATCGTCCTCGACGGACTGGTTATCCTCATCGTCCTCATGATCGCCTCCATCGGCTACAACCGGGGAGGCATGCGCGAGCTGTGTGCGTCGGCAGGCCTCCTGTTCGGCAGTCGACTGGCCGACGCCTGGGCGCCTCGCTGGGGAACGTGGCTGGCGGGAAAAGTCGATATCTCCGAAGGGGCGTCCACGTTCATCGTGTATGTGGCCGTGCTCGCCGTCTCGACGCTGGTCTGCGGATATGGGGCGAGTCTCGCGTTCTTTTCCCGCCCTGGGCCGGGTGGACGCCTCTACGGAGCGGCGCTGGGGCTCATCAATGGTGTTGCGCTCACGGCGTTCATTCTCGACGGTGTCCGGCGTTACCTGCTGGATGGCGATCTGCCGAAGATCGTCGCAGACAGTCATGTGGCTCTCGCGATGGTCGATGGCTTTGGCTGGGTCCTGCTCGGCATTGCGGCCTTTGTCGTCATCGCCACGCTGTTCGGTTTCCTCATTCGGGAAAACGAGCCGGAGGAATCGCTCCTGCCGTCGGTGTCGGCGCGATCCATGGCGCCGTCGCCCTCATCGTCGACGGAGCGGGCGCCGTCCCAGGCACGGCCGGCGGTTGCTGCCCCAACCAGGAACACTCCGGCTGAAGCAGCGGCCGATACAGCGCAAGTCCAGGAAACGGCCCCGCTTCGCGTGCGGGAGGTACGGCACTGGGAGGAGCCAGTCGAACCGAATCCGCGGACCGCGTTCGGTGCCGGATGGTCGCAGACCTGGCCGGTGTCCAGTCCCGGCGCCGAGGTCAAGACGCCGTGGGAACTCGAGGAAGAGCGGAGGCGGCTTCGCCAGGCACCTGCATCCGGACGGCCTGCGGATGAGCGTTCCGGCAGTCGTCCGTCGTCACCCGAATCGGCCCCGCGATCCGAATCCGACGTGCTGCGGGACTGGCTGGCAGAAGAACGCAAGAACGATCCGGATGGGCGGCGCGGGGCATGAGTCGGCTCACTCCGAGACCGCGATGCCATCCTGACGGAATGTCAGCCTGATGGGGTCGTGGGCGAAGATGCGAATCGTCTTCGCTGGCTGCACGCCGGCATCGCTGGTCGGGATGTGATTGGCGTTCATTGCGACCAGCGGTACACGCAACATATCCCATAGACGATCAAGATTTCCATTGCCCGCCAATCCCACAGCCATGCCAGGCAATCCATGAGCGGCAAGATCGTCCAGTAACGGTGCAACCGCGCAGCAATGCCCATTGCGCGATATGGCGATTGTCCACCGCTGGGATACCGAAGCGTCCTGCCGCCATGCACCATGCGTATGCGTGGCGAATTCGATGGTCATCGCTCCAGGCAACTCCGTTCGGAGTACGGCAGGTCCGGTCGTCGACGTGCTCGAAGGGGCGAAGGTGATGCCGACCGGCTCGTCGAGGATGAATGTGCTTGCCTGCCGCAAACGGGTAGGGTGCCTGGATTGGAGCGTCGCGATTCCGGCCTTGCTTCCCGCAACAAGATCCACCCGCCGGCGGAAGATACCCAGAAGCGATCCAAGCTGGTCGCTCATGCCTTCACCGACAACGAAAAGCGCGCGAACCGACCCGGTATCGAGGAGGGCGAGCAGATCGTCGCGCTGGCCGATCACCTCCAGCGTCGGGTTGTGGCGATTCAGCACGAGACCGAAGCCGCCAGCCCAGAGGGTCCCCGTTGCGGCCCCGACTACGCCAGCAACGATCGCCTCTCGCCGGTTCACGGATGCATCCCGGCAAGCGGAACTGCTTCCATGCCGCGCGCGCGAAGCGGCGCGACATTGACCGCGACATTCCCGGTCAGGATCGTCCGCAACCGCGTGGCAATGGAGTCCGCGCGGTCTCGGTCGTCGGTGAGCGTATACACCGTCGGACCGGCTCCTGAAAGCGCCACCCAGAACGCACCGGCTTGGATGAGCGCTCGCTCGACTGCGGCAATCGGGTCGCCGAGCCGCGTCCAGGCCGTTCGGAATGGATTGGCGAGCACCTCCGCATCGAACACCAGCGCCGCACCGGACGCGATGAGATTTGCCAGGGCATCGGTCCGCGTGCCATCGGTGAAGTCGGACGGCACGATCGCCCGATACAAGGTTGCTGTCTTCCTTGGCAAGGCAATGGCCGGGGAAACAAGCACCGTATATTGCTGTTTCGGTAGCACGGGCAGCGGGGAGAGCGTTGTCCCGGTTCCGGTCGCCATTGCGATAGGCGTGCCGAGGAAAAAGGGAACGTCGCTGCCGATCGACGCTGCCACGGTCATGAGCGTGGGTCTACCCAGGCGTTGTTCCAGAGGCGTGAGTGCGTCGATGCAAAGGAGGGTCGCTGCGGCATTCGAGCTTGCGCCACCGAGACCTCCGGCAATTGGGATATGTTTTGTGAGATTGACCTCTATCCCACCCTCGAATCTTGTCTCGGTCGCATAGGTGTCGTATGCGACCGAGACAAGATTGCGCTCGTCTCCGAGGTCCACACCGGTGACACACGCATGGTCGCTATCGCGCGTCCGCTGCACCAGGAGCTGATCGGCAAGATCGATCATCGCCATGACCGTCCGGATCTCGTGATAGCCATCCGGCTGCTTCCCGAGCAATTCCAGTCCGAGGTTGATCTTCGCCGGGGCGTCGACCTGCACCGCTGATGGTTGCCTCACGACGCGATTCCTGTCGCCAGCAATACCCAGTCGCCTACGGCGAGTGCCTGCGGGCGGAGACAGGGGTTGATTCCAAGGGCCACGATCTCCGACTCGACATCGGCACGCGGCCGGTCCAGCCCCTGCGCGAGGCCATTCGCGATCGTCTTCCGCTTCCGCTGGAATGCCATCGTCGCCAGCGAAAACATGCGCTCCCGGCCAGCGGCATCCAGCGGCACCGTATCCCGTATGCGCATCGACACGACCGCCGATTCGACCTTCGGTGGCGGCAGGAACACATCGGGCGGCACGATGAACGCAATCCCGGCCTCGGTGTAGAACTGCGTCGCCAGCCCCAGCAGGGACATCTCGCCAACCGGGGCAGTCATGCGTTCCGCAACCTCGCGCTGGACCATCACCGTCAGCGATGTGGGAGGGTTCGCCGCCTCCACGAAATGCCGGATCACCACCGTCGCGACGCTGTAGGGAAGGTTTGCCACCACCACGTACGGTTCACCGCCGGAAATTGCATCGATATCGACGTACCGCGCGTCCCGCTCGACCAGGCGAAAAGACGGATTCCCCGCCCACTGTCCGCGCAGCAGATCGGCAAGCTGATCGTCCAGCTCCACGCCGGTCACGCGCGCTCCAGAGTCGAGCAACCGTCCGGTGAGGATACCCATTCCCGGCCCGATTTCGATGACAGCGTCGCCAGATCGTATGCCCGCCGTCTCCACGATCGCATCGACGATCTCCGGTGATACGAGGAAATTCTGCCCCATTGACCGCGCTGGCTGGATGCCGCGCTCCCGAAGCAGACGCTCCCAGTCGCTCCGCGTACGCGGCCTTGCGTGCTGTGATGTCGTGGACGGTGTGACGCCGTCGCTCATGCTCGATCCCCGAAACCCTTGCATGCCTGCCGCGTAACGGCGAAGCGATAGATATCCCCATCCCTGCACCCGGTACAATACACGGTCGAACGACGTTCGCCCCGCCTCCGGGCAGGAAGGACGCATGGCCCCATCAACCTGCGGAGTTTCCGAGTGCATATCTACCCGAGCGCGTCCGCATCCCGAGCCGCCGGTATCACCTACCATCTAGTTCCCGCCAGCATCTGGGCGGAACAGAAGGACGCCGACAGCTATCTGCCCGAAGCCTACCCGCAGGACGGATTCATCCACTGCACGAACGGCCTCGACGAACTGGTCAAGGTCGCGAACATGTTCTACACCGCCGATCCGCGCCCGTTCCTGACGCTGATCCTCGAGGTAGACAAGATCGCATCGGAAGTCCGCTACGACGACCCGAACGAAACGTATCCCCATATCTACGGCCCATTGAACGCGGATGCCGTCGTTGGCGAACTCGCGGTCACACGCGCCGATGACGGAACGTTCCTTTCGATCGGTCCCGCGTAACCTGCCGATGCCTGTACACCTCCACACCCATGTTTGAGCGGATCGGACGTCTGGCCTGTCGCCACCGATGGTGGATCGTGGCAATATGGGCGGCATTCGTCCTCGCAACGCTGCCGCTGCTGCCATCCCTCGAACGGGTCGTGAAGGTGGGTGGATTCTCCGCGCCACGCTCCGAGAGCGAACGCGCCACAACCCAGTTGGAGCAGACGCTCGGGCTCAGCCCGTCCTCGTTCGTGATCGTCTACTCCAGCGACCGCCTCGCTGTCACCAGTGCGGAGTTCAATCGCCAGGTCGACGCATCGCTGGAGAACGTGCGTGCCCTCGCGCACGTCGAAGATATCGTCCTGCCCTCGGTCGACGAATCCCTCGTCGCACCGAGCGGGCGCATCGCCTACGCTATCGTCGGCTGGGACGAGGAGGCGGAGGTCGCCCAGCGGGACGCGGCGGCCTTCGAGGCGGCGATGATCCCGCAACCCAACGTCACCTACATCGTTGCCGGCGGCCCTGCATTCTACGCTGACATCGAGACCGCCAGCCAGCGCGACCTGCGGCGGGCCGAGCTGATCGCCTTCCCGGTCGCATTAGCGGCGCTGCTCTTCGTCTTCGGGTCGGTCATCGCGGCGGCAGTGCCGTTGATCGTCGGCGGCACGGGGGTCGCGGTGATCCTGCTCGGGATCTGGGGTGTCGCCCACCTCACCGACATGAGCATCTTCACGCTCAACCTCGCCACCATGCTCGGTCTCGGCCTCGCCGTCGACTACAGCCTCTTCGTCACCAGCCGCTTCCGGGAAGAACGAAAACGGCCGCATCGCACGCCGGATGACGCCGTCGTGAGCGCGGTGGCGACCGCCGGACGGGCCGTCTTCTTCTCCGGGCTCTCCGTCCTGATCGGACTTGCCGGTCTCTGTATCTTCCCGCTCATGTTCCTGCGCTCCGTCGGGATCGCCGGCATCATCGTCGTTGCTGTCTCCACGATTGGCGCCCTGACGCTGCTTCCGGCGACACTCTCGATCCTTGGCCCGAACCTCGATCGCTTCTCCATCCGCCTGCTCGCGCGACAAACGACCGACGACCAGTCCGAGCATGGTTTCTGGCATGGCCTGGCCGTGCGCGTGATGGCGCATCCGATTGTCGTGGTCGCGCTCACGGCAACCTTCCTGATCGCCCTCGGCACGCCGTTCCTGAACGCAAACATCTCGTCACCGGACGCAACGATCCTCCCCATCGACCTCCCAAGCCGGCAGGGATACGACCTGCTCGCCAGCGAGTTCACCGGCGGCGAGATCTCACCGTTCGTGATCGCCGTCCATTCCGACGATCCGATGACCTCCGACGAGAACCTCGACCGGCTCGACCGACTGGTGCGAAAGCTCGAAGCCGATCCCCGCATCGATCACGTCCAGAGCGCAATTTCATCTCCACAGATCCCATCCGGCCTCTCGCCACGCAACGTCCTGCGCGCTCGTCTCACCCTCGAAGCGACGGGGACGGATACCCGCCTGCGATCGTTCCTTGGACCGAACGACGCGATGATCCTCGCGTTCCCGGCCAAGCCGGCCAACGATCCGGAGAACAAGGCGCTACTGGCCGATCTGCGGCGGCTCGATCTCGGGGGCGGCGTGTCGATCCTCGTGGGCGGCGGCACAGCTTCCATCGTCGATGTCGTGGACGCCATCGCGCACTACTTCCTCTACGCAGCCGCGTTCGTGATCGTCTGCACCTACCTGATCCTGCTCATGCTCCTGCGCTCGGTCCTCCTGCCGATCAAGGCAATCGTCATGAACGGCCTCTCGATCCTGGCGGCTTACGGCGCGCTCGTCTGGATTTTCCAGGAAGGCCACCTGTCGAATCTGCTCCGGTTCTCAGCGCAGGGATTTGTGGAAGCCTCGCTGCCCGTCATCATGTTCTGCGTCCTCTTTGGGCTCAGCATGGACTACGAGGTCTTCCTGCTCACACGGATCGAGGAGGAGTGGCTGCGCACGCACGACAACGAGCACAGCGTCGCCGTCGGCCTCCAGCGGTCCGGCCGCATCATCACCAGCGCGGCGCTGATCGTCGTCGTGGTGACCGCCTCGTTCGTCTCAGCCGACGTGGTGCTCGTGAAAGCACTCGGTCTCGGCATCGCACTGGCCGTAGCCCTCGACGCGACCGTCGTGCGGGCGCTACTCGTCCCGGCCACGATGCGGCTCCTTGGCACCTGGAACTGGTGGCTTCCCCGCTGGCTCGACCGGATCATCCCGGCGAGCTTCCACGTCGAGCACTGACCGCGGCGCCGGAAATATTCCGGTCAGGACCGGCCACGAATGGCTATTCGATGCTCGCCATGTACGCACACTCCTTGTCGTAAGCGGGCAGGGGAATCGCTATACTCGGGGCCTGACCGGCGAGCCCGTCCTCGCCAGCACCCCACGTCACCCGAGTCTGGACCCGCCCTGGAGTGTTGCGAACATGGCCACTGCGTGCTTCGAGGAAACCGTCGATGAGTTTGTCTGGAAGTACGGCGAGAATTGCGTCACGGTGACGCGCCTCAACTCGTCATGGCAGGTCTCCTACCTCACGACCGGCCGGCTGATGGGACCAATGCAGCTCGTCTACCAGGCCAACCATCCCCACCCGAAGCACGCCGCCTGGGATGTGATGACCAAGGTGAACAACGTCGTCCATGACGACGAGGAGGGCGTTCAGATCGCTCGCCGCGCCGCGCAGTGGATGAAGCGCCAGCCTCCCGCCTGACCCTTCGCATCGACGTATTCTAGGCTGGTCCCGTGCCCGAACTCCCTGAAGTCGAAACCATGCGCCGCAATATCGAGCGCCATCTCCTGCACAAGGAGATCGTGGCGATCTCGATAGGGCTGCCGAAACTGCTGCGCGAATCGCCGATCCCGACGCTCGATCCGCTCGTCGGGCAACGTTTCGTCCGGGCCGGACGCCGCGCAAAGGTCCTGATCGTCGAGGCAAGCGGCGACCTGACGTTGCTGATGCATTGCAAGCTGGCCGGACAGGTCGCCATCCTGCTCCCGAATGGTGAACGCGCCGTCGCCGGCCATCCGGTGCCGTTACCAGCCGGTGACTATCCGCACAAATCAACGCACGTCCGCTTCGATTTCGCGGATGGCACGATCTTCTACTACAGCGATATCCGCCAGTTCGGCTGGCTCCGCCTGATGCCGACAGAGAATGTGCCGGAAGCAATCGATGCGTTCGGATTCGGGCCGGAAGGGTGGGGCGGTGAACTCGACCGGGCGCCGCTGGAAGCGACCATGCAGCGGCGCGGTATCCCGATCAAGACGCTGCTTCTCGATCAGACATTCATCGCTGGCCTCGGCAATATCTACGTCGATGAGACGCTCCACGCCGCGAAGGTGCATCCCGCCCGGCCCGCGAACTCCCTGACTGCCGCTGAACGCGAGGCGATCCTGCGCTACGTGCCGTGGTCGCTGGAGGAAGGGATCAAGCAAGGCGGTGCCAAGATCATCCACTCGAAGGCGTACCCGATCGACAATTTCCCCGCCGTTCACGGGCGGGAAGGGGAGCCCTGCTTCACCTGTGGGACGCCCATCCAGAAGATACGTGTCGGCCAGCGTGGAACCTACTTCTGCCCGACCTGCCAACAATGAGAGGTGAGGACCAAGAAGTGAGGAGCGAGATGCTGGACCGCTCGTCCCGCTCACTCCTCGGTCCGCGCTTCCCTATCGGCGAAAATCGCTCTCCGGCGTAACCGTCCGTACGAACTCCGCGATCACTGCCGCCGCCGACTCCAGGTCGGCGAGGCTGATCACTTCATTCGGGCTGTGCATGTAGCGATTCGGGATCGACACAAGCCCCGCCGCAACGCCCGCGCCCGAACGGGTAAAGGTGTCGGCGTCGGTCCCGCTTCGGTTCGCCGCTGCCTGCACCGCAAACGGGATGTTCAGGCGCTGCGCCGCGTCACGCAATCCCAGGAAAACGGCGGGGTTGATCGCCGCGCCGCGTGTCAGAACGGGACCGCCCCCAAGTGCGATCTTGTTGTCCGCCTTCGGGCTTGCACCGGGGTAGTCGGATGCGTGCGTCACGTCGATCGCGATGCCGACAAACGGCGCATGCAGATGCGCCACGGTCGTTGCACCGACCAGGCCGATCTCCTCCTGCGAGGCCGCGACGGCGTAGACATCCGCCGCCGGCCGATCCTTGGCAAGCAGGCGCAATGCCTCCAGCGCGACAAAGGCGCCGACCCGGTTGTCCATGCTCCGTGACACCCAGAGATCGTCGGTCAGCGCGGTCGGGGAGACGTCCACGACTGCCGCATCGCCCACGGAGACGCGAGCCTCGGCCGCGTCGCGGTCCTTGGCCCCAATGTCGATCCACAGATCCTTGACCTGGGTGACCTTTTCGCGGTCGGCCGGCGTCAGCAAATGCGCGGCCTTCTTGCCGATCACGCCCTGGACGTCACCGTTCGTTCCCGCGATCACGATCCGTTGCCCGACAACCACCTGATCGTCCCAGCCGCCGATCTTGTCGAACCAGAGGAACCCGTCATCGTCGATGTAGGTGATGATGAACCCGATCTCGTCGATGTGCCCCTCGATCACGACCTTTGGCCCGCCCTCGTTCCGGAGCCGGGCGTAGGAGTTCCCCAGGACGTCCCACTCGACCTCGTCGGCGAAGGTTTCCGCCTCCGTGCGCCAGACCGCGGATGGCCGTTCCTCGAATCCGGACGGTCCCGGTGTCGTGATCAGGCGCATCAGGAAGTCCTTCTGCTGCTGTTCCATCGGGTGATGCTGCTCCTTTGTCTGCCGAAAGCCCGTCGCATGATATCCAGGCGCAGCCTATCACGGGCGTCAATGGCCCGAAACCACGTATTCGCAGCTTGACACCGGGTTGCACGCTGCCGTACTGTGCAGCCAACAATCCAAGATGAACAGCGATGAACGGAACGAGTACGCACCGCCACATCGATCGTAGCGAGCCGGGGAAGGTGAAAGCCCGGCGTGAGATGGGTGCCGAATGGATCCGGGAGCTGTGCCCCGAAACGCGGTGACGCGGAGTAGACGGCAACGGTGTCTCCCCCGTTAACGGGAGCCTCGTATCGGTCCGCGTGGACCCGTACGGTTTGAGTGGGTGGCGCATTCCGCGCCGCCAATGAGGGTGGCACCGCGGCAGGCTTCAGCCTCCGTCCCTTTCCAGGGATGGAGGTTTTTTGTCGTCTTCGCCGTCGTGCGCACGGAAGGTTGGTCACGAGTCATGGTCGCAAGTGCCGGTGTTTCCCCCAAGCCCGTTCGTCCCGTAGCCGCCCGTGCCGCTGCTGGAATCACGCCGTCGTTCGAGGCCGTCGAGGCAATTGCCGCCAGCGGACCCGATACGCGGATGATCCCGATCTACCGGGAACTCCTTGCCGATCTCGAGACGCCGGTTTCGGTCTACCTGAAGCTGAGCGATGGCGCGACACTGCCGGGCTTTCTCCTCGAGTCGATCGAGGGCGGTGTCCGCATCGCCCGCTATTCCTTCATTGGAGCCGGGCATTACACCGACGTTACCCTGCGCGACGGCGAGATGATCGTCACGAATGCGGGCGCGGTCACGACCGAACCCTACGACGACCCACTGACCGCACTTGGAACCCTCCTCGACGCGTATCGGGCCGAGAGCGACCCGAACCTGCCGCGTTTCACCGGCGGCATCGTCGGCTACCTCGGTTACGAAGCGGTCCGCCGCTTCGAGCCGCGTGTCGGCCTGGCGAAGGGAGCAGGCCTCGGCTATCCCGAGGGGCGCTATCACCTCGCGGATTCACTCGTCGTCTTCGATCACCTCCAGCGCTCGCTGAAGATCGTCGCCCACGTCCGGCTTGATGGTGCAGACCTCGAAGCATCGTACGCGAGCGCTGTCGCCACCATCGACGCAATGTCCGCCAAGCTCCTGGGACCGACACCTTCCTACGAACGCACCGCGAATACCCATACCGAGGCGGTCGTCGATCGCTTCCGCCCCAATACCACCGCCGAGCGCTATCACCAGATGGTCGAGCGCGTGAAGCAGTACATCCAGGACGGCGACATCATCCAGTGCGTGCCGTCCCAGCGGGTCGATGTCCCCACCGATGCCCATCCATTCTCGATCTACCGGGCGCTGCGAGTGGTGAATCCCTCGCCATACATGTTCTTCCTCGACTTCCACGACTACCAGGTCGTCGGTTCCTCGCCAGAACTGCTCGTCCGCTCCGAGGATGGCGTCATCACGAACCATCCGATCGCCGGCACGCGCCCGCGTGGCAAGACGCCGGAGGAGGATGTCGCCCTCGCCGAGGAGCTGATCTCCGACGAAAAGGAGCGCGCCGAGCACATCATGCTTGTCGATCTGGGCCGTAACGATGTCGGCCGCGTCTCGAAACCCGGCTCCGTCCACGTTCCGCGGCTGATGGAAATCGAACGCTTCTCCCACGTCATGCACATCGTCAGCAACGTCGAAGGCCAGTTACGCGACGACCGGACCAGCCTCGACGCACTTCGTTCCTGCTTCCCGGCCGGCACCGTTTCCGGCGCGCCGAAGATCCGGGCGATGGAGATCATCGCCGAGCTGGAAACCGATCAGCGCGGTATCTACTCCGGCGCGGTCGGCTACGTCGATTTCGCCGGCGGTATGGATACCTGCATCGCCCTCCGCACGATGGTCGTCCACGATGGCATCGCCTCGCTGCAGGCCGGCGGTGGCGTGGTCGCCGACTCCTCGCCGGAAGGGGAGTATGCAGAGAGCCTGCACAAGATGCGCGCACTCGTCCGCGCCATCGAGCGGGCCGAGCAGATCGAAGCAACCGATTTGGCGACGGCGGCAGAAATTGGATGATCCCGCAACGGACCGACATGGGGTCGGCCCCTACAGACGAACGCCGCAGGCTGGCATCGATCCGGCACGATCAGCATTCTCGATCGCGTGGTTGTGAAAATGCCACGAGGGAGATCTTCAATGATCTACATGCTCGATAACTACGATTCGTTCACCTTCAACCTCTACCAGGCCTTCTCCGAACTCGGCGCCGACGTGCTGGTGGAGCGCAACGACCAGACATCCGTCGAGGCGATCGAGGAGCGGTTGGACGAGATCGACGGTTTTGTGATCTCACCCGGGCCTTGCACTCCAGCCGAGGCCGGTATCTCGATCGACCTGGTCAAGGCCTTTGCCGGCCGCAAGCCGATCCTCGGCGTCTGTCTCGGTCATCAGTCGATCGGGGCGGCCTATGGCAGCAAGATCGTCCATGCACCATCATTGATGCACGGCAAGACCTCAATGATCGAGCACAACGGCAAAGGCGTCTTCGAGGGCCTGCCGAATCCGTTCGTCGCCACCCGCTATCACTCGCTGACAATCGAGCCGTCCACGCTCTCTCCCGCCTTCGAGGTCACCGCGACCTCGGACGATGGTGTAATCCAGGGCATCCGCCACCGGGAGCTGCCGATCGAAGGCGTGCAGTTCCACCCGGAGTCGATCCTGACGGTGTATGGCAAGGACCTGCTGGCGAACTACCTTCGCTCCTGCGGCGCCATCGCGGAGGACGCCGACGCTAAGATCCCTGTTCTCGGCTATTGACACCTGCCGGATTGTCCCGTAGAGGCGATCACGAGGATCGCCCGAGGCCTCGTCATCGCCGGGATTTTTCGTTCGCTCAACCTCCCATGTCATCCTGAGCGCAGCGAAGGACCCCCGCGCGAAGCGCAATCGACCATAGGTCGATAAAGAGGATCCAATGACCATACCCCAGGGCATCGACATCAAGGATGCCATCCGCGCCGTCGTCGAAGGGCGCGAACTTACGCATGAGGAAGCGACCGCCGCCATGAACGCGATCATGGATGGCGAGGTGACGGGATCGCAGATCGGCGCGCTTGTCACCGGCCTACGCATGAAGGGCGAGACACCCGCCGAGATCGCCGGATTCGCCCGCGCCATGCGCGACCACGCCCTGCATGTGGATATCGAGCAGGATTCCGCACCACTGCTCGACACCTGCGGCACTGGTGGCGATCACTCGAACACGTTCAACATCTCCACGACGGCCACGTTCGCGATCGCAGCCGCTGGAGTGCGCATCGCCAAGCATGGCAATCGTGCCGCCAGCAGTCTTTGCGGCTCGGCCGATCTGCTGGAAGGTCTTGGCGTCGCCGTCGAGCTGACGCCAGACGAGGTCGCCGCGAGCGTCCGACAGGTCGGGATCGGGTTCATGTATGCCCCAGCCTTCCACCCGGCAATGCGCTTCGTCGGGCCATCGCGCCGGGAGATCGGCATCCGCACCGTCTTCAACCTCCTCGGGCCGCTCACGAATCCGGCCGGAACTCGCCATCAGTTGATTGGCGTCGGGCACGCCGACGTGGCGACCAAACTGGCGGAGGTGCTCGCGATCCTTGGGAGCAGTCATGCTGTGCTCGCCTATGCGGACGAGGGGCTGGATGAGGTCGGTATCCAGGGCGGCACAACGATCACCGAATGGGACGAGCGCAAAGGCAGCATCGTCACCTATACGGTGACGCCGGAGGACTTCGGACTCGATCGCGGCACGAAAGACGACCTTCTCGGCGGCGACGCGGCGCGGAACGTCGAGATCACTAAAGCCATCCTTCAAGGCGAGCGAGGACCACGCCGGTCGATCACCCTGATGAACGCGGGCGCCGGGATCTATGCCGCGAATGCCGCCAAATCCTTTGCGGAGGGCGTGGCGATGGCCGCCCGTGCGATCGATTCGGGTGCGGCCTATGCCCGGATGGAGGAACTGGTGCGGGTGACGCAGGCGCTGGTCGCCGACCGATCCGGAGTGACGGCATGACGACCGCGATCCCGCAGCAGACAGGCACCTATCTCGACCGCATCCTCGCCCAGACGGCGAAGGATGTCGAAACGCGCAAGGCGCTCATCTCGCGCGACGCGCTCCATGTAAAGGCCGCCGAGCAGCCAGTGCCAATCGATGTAGAGGTGGCTTTGAATCGCGATTGCGTCACGGTAATCGCGGAGATCAAGCGGGCGTCGCCGTCGAAGGGCATATTCCCCGTCTCGGTCGTGCCGTCGGAGATCGCGACGGCGTACATCGAGGGCGGTGCGGCGGCCATCTCCTGCCTCACCGACGAACCGTTCTTCAAGGGGTCGCTCGCCGATCTCGAAACCGTCACCCGCACGGCCTACGCGGCTCGGAACCCAATCGGCGTCCTGCGCAAGGATTTCATGCTCGACCGCTATCAGATCGACGAGGCTCGCGCCTTTGGAGCAAGCTGCATCCTGCTGATCGTCGCTGCGCTGGACGACGCCACGCTGGCTGACCTGCATGCATACGCGCGATCGATCGGTCTCTCGGTATTGGTGGAAGTTCACGATGAGGAGGAGGCCGGCCGCGCAGTCGCAGCTGGATCGACGCTGATCGGCATCAATAATCGGGATCTCCGCAGCTTCCACGTCGACCTGGCAGCGACGGAGCGGATCGCGCCGACGCTTCCGGCTGGCACGACGATTGTGGGGGAGAGCGGCATCTTCACGACCGACGATGTCGCGCGCCTGGCGGATGCCGGGGTTGCGGCGGTGCTCGTCGGCGAATCGCTCATCATGCATGATGACCGCGCCGCGGCAACGCGCGCCCTGGCGGGAGTGCCTCGTGTCCACTGAGCCAGGCGGCATCTTCATCAAGACGTGCGGGCTGCGCTCGGCTGAGGCAGTAGAGGCGGCCATAGGAGCGAGCGTGGACGCCATCGGGTTCATGCTCGCGCCGTCGAAGCGGCGGGTGACGATAGCGGAGGTCGTCGCCATCCGCGAGGCATTAGCGGTAAGGCAGGCACCGCTTCCAGCCTTCGTCGCCGTGACAGTCAACCCGACGTATGCCGAGATCGCCGCCATCGTGGAGAGCGGCGCGTTCGAGACGATCCAGCTTTCCGGCGACGAGGACCTCACCATTCGCCAGCGGATACCGGAGTCGCTTTCGGTCTGGAAGGCGCTTCGGCCCGCGCCGGATGAGCCAGTCGAGGCAGTGATGCAGGCAGTCGCAACATGGCTCGACGGGCCGCAACCGGTCGCCCGCGTCATGCTGGACGCCTACCATCCGGGGAGTTATGGCGGAAGCGGGGTGACGGGGAACTGGGCGATTGCAGCAGCCATCGCAGCCCGCTATCCCATCGTGCTGGCCGGAGGATTGACCCCGGAGAACGTCGGCATGGCAATCGCCGAGGTGTCGCCATTCGGAGTTGACGTAAGTTCCGGTATCGAAACGGATGGCGTCAAGGACCCGGAGAAGATCGCCGCGTTCGTCGATGCCGCTCGCCGGGCACCTGCCATCTCGTCAACGGGGGTCAGGACGCCCTGAGTCGATCGCGACCTGAAGCAGGGATGCCAGCCACGACCCCTCGTCGCCGGTGATCTCCTGCGCGATCTGGCGCGTGCGTTCAGGGGCGGCACGCGCCATCTGGTACATGCCGCGGTCCCGCAGCATGTAGCCATAGTCCACCAGTTCGCGCCGCAGCGTCGCCACATCATCGTGGACCGGCCGCAGGATCTCGTTCACCTCACGTTCGGGATAGGTTCGGTCTGGCTCGAAGCGCTCCATGATGTGCTGCAGGATGATTACCCGCCGTTTCCGTTGCGCCGGTATCTCCTTCAATCGCTCGCCATCGAAGAAGTCGCGAATCACCTTGGCCCGGAAACGGGCATCTTCGTCGAGGTCGTCTGCTGCCGGAACAGGGGAAGGGTTCGCATAGAGCGGGACGCGCTTGCTGGCAAGCAGGAGGTCGCCGTTGAGGCGATACCAGCGCCGCTGCGCCTCGCTCTCCATCACGACGATACCGGCCTCGGTGAGCTTCTTCATGTGGTGGCTGATCGTCGGCGCGGAGAGATCGAGTTCCTCCGCCAGATCCTTGCCCGTCATCGGACGCGCGGCGATGGCGCCGAGGATGCGCAGCCGCGTCTCATCGGCGATTGTCTTCAGCAAGCGCGCAAGGTCGGTCACGTCGAGTTGGGATGTCATGGATCGCTCCGTTCATTCGATGATTGTCTATTTAGACAATAGTCGAATGAACAGAGCGCCGTCAAGCGCGAAGGCCCGCCGGACCGATCCGGCGGGCCGCATTGAGCTGATGCCCAGGATATGTCAGTCGATCAGCAGGGGCGTCGTGTCCCACGTCTCCCCGAGCCCGCAGATCCAGTTCAGCGCCTTCAACCGTGCATATGAGGTTCCGGCGACGGCCTCCCGTTCCAGCGGATCGAGCTCGCTGAAGGCCCGATCGTCCACGAGGAAGTCGCCCATGCGCATCGCGATCAGGCCAGCCTCCTGCGCCTCGCCGGCGGCCTCCGCAATCGCAGCGCGATCCTCGGCATCAAGCTCATCATCGAAGCTGGACCGCCAGTACCAGAGTTCCCACCGCTCGCGTTCGGCAGCTAGTTCCTCGTCGGAGCGAAGGCGGGCATTCTTGACCAGGGGGCGGACATTTCCCCACGGCTTCGGCGCCCAGTCGAGCAACCACGCCTCGAGTTCGTCCACCTGATCCCACGGGAGGCGGTCGAGCGTCACCACGCCGAGCGCCCAGATCACCGCGACGCCGCCAACGATGGCGTCCTCGCAGAGGTCGGCATCCTCGTCGGTGAATTCGCCGTTTGGGGTGTTCAGGATGCGCAACTCGTCGTCCGTCAGCCAGGTCGCCAGTTCAGTCCGGGCCCAAGCCGAGAGATCGAACCGCTGCGTCTCCAGGTCGAAGGCGTCGCCGCCCTCCTCGAGCTCGAGCTCGATCGCATAGCGCCGCGCCAGTGACGCCAACACTGTCGCACGGCCCACCAGTTCCACCGGCGGCCACGGCTGGATCTCGATCTCGTCTTCGTTTCCGGTCGGGTTCTCGAACTGACGGTACATGATGCTGTCTTTCGTGGTTGGTACAGCGCATTTCTCGCCGCAAATGGTCCCAGATATCTCCGTCCTAAAGCTGAAGTTCGGTCCGCACCGCCATCAGGGCGATACCGGTTACCTCAAAGCGGAGCCGGAAGCGGTTGGCGATGCGTATCGCAGGATCGAGCGCCGCCGCATCAATAGCCCGGCCAAGTGTCACGTGTGGAACCCAACGGCCCGGCACGTAGTTATGCCCAGGACCGTCCGTCACGATACCGACATTTCGGAGCGCAGCGTGAACCCGACGATGCAGGGCAAGCAACACGCCACTGGCGACCGGATTCAGAAAGAGGACGGGTTGCTCGCCGGGGAAGAGGCCGATGCTGTCAACGGCAATCGTCGTGCCATGCATGCCTGCGGCCAAGTCCGCCAACGCGTCACCCGCTGCACCGAGGTCAGCTTCGTCAATCAGCGCCAGGGTCAGATGCGGGCGTCCGAGATTCGGGACGATCAGGCCCGGTGTTTCGAGCGCGCTCCATAATTGCCGAATCCGCGTATCCGAAACCGTGTCGAACGTCATGACGATACCGGCACTCACAATGGCCTCGCTACACGTTGAAGAGGAACTCGATGATGTCGCCATCCGCGACCTCATAGGTCTTCCCCTCACGTCGCAGGGTTCTGCGTTTGCGGACCTCGGCCATCGTCTTCGCGTCGATCATATCCTGATACGCGATCACCTGGGCCCGGATGAACCCGCGCTGGATATCGCTGTGGATCGCACCGGCTGCTTCGACCGCCGTCTCGCCCCGCCGGATCGTCCACGCCCGGCATTCCTCCGGACCGACCGTGAAAAAGGGCATCAGGCCGAGAAGGTCGAACGACTCGCGGATGATCCGCCCGAGCGCCGATTCCTCGATGCCGAGATCGGCCATGAACACGGCGGCATCCTCGGCATCCAGCTGTCCGATCTCCATCTCGATCTGCCCGGCAATCGCATCGACGGAGACCTTGTGTCCAGCGAATCGCTCCCGCGCCTCGGCAAGCAGCGTTTCTGCCGGCGCACCGAGCTGGTCCTCACCGATGTTGAGCAGGATCAGCATTGGTTTCGCAGAGAGGAATCCGAACCCGCGCACGAGCTTGTATTCGTCCGGATCGATGTCGTCCACCACATCGCGCAGCGGTTTGTCGCTCTCGACCGTCTCCTTCAGCACCTTGAGGACGGCCAACTCACGCTCGTTGACCTCCTTCTCCGGACCGCGCATCTTGCCGAGCTGGCTCTCGATCCGCTGAATCCGTTTCTCGATCAGGCCAAGATCGCTGAACGCGAGTTCAAGGTTCAGCGTCTCGATATCGCGCATCGGATCGACCGATTCCTCCGAGTGGGGGACGTTCGGGTCCTCGAAGGCGCGGACAACATGTACGAGCGCATCGGCCTGGGCGAGGTGCCCAAGCAACTGGCCACCCATGCCCTTCTCCGCAATGCCTTTCGCGATGCCGGCGACATCGAGATACTGCACGTCCGCGGGAACCTTGCGTTCCGGATTGAAGAGTTCGGTCAGCGCGTCCAGGCGCGGATCGGGAACCTTCACGGTGGCGAGATTCGGCTCGTCGCCGCTCGCGCCGAACGTCCCGGTCGCGGCCTCCGCATGGGTGAGGGCGTTGAAAACGGTGGTCTTGCCCGTCGCGGGCAGGCCGATGATGACGAGTTTGGTAGCCACAGTCCAGTTGATCTCTTTCCACCCTATGGGACGTACTTCATGCACACCCATCGGTGTCGCTGCGTAGGGAAGGCCCTGTGAGGCACCGCACAAAATAGGTGCGATAACGACGCAATGGCAGGTAGGGGCGATCCTTGTGATCGCCCGGGATCCCGATCGAAACCTCGGGCTATCACATGTAACGCCCCTACGAGGTCAGGTTCCGCTCGTTCAGGCGCGGACGATCGCGATGGCGACTGTCTCACCGCCGACGTTCACCTCAGTGTACCCGTCCTTGCCCGCGAGGCCGGTTCCAGCCTCCAGACGCGTCGCCAGCACCTCTCGCGAGACATAATCCGCAAACGCCCCGATTGCCGAGGCGACTGGCCCGGGCGCATCGTAGGTGAGGGCGATCGTGTCCTCGATGTTCAGTTCCAGCTGCTTGCGCGCGTCCTGCACCGCGCGGACGACATCGCGGGCAATGCCTTCCTGCACCAGTTCCGGCGTCAAGGTCGTGTCGAGCACAACGGTCGCCTCCGGTCCCTGGGCAGCGGCGAATCCCTCACGCTTGCGGAGGCTCACCAGCACCTCGTCCGGCAGGAGTTCGACCGTTGCGCCATCCTTGAGCGTCAAGGACACCGACTCACCGCGATCGACCGTCGCAGAGACGTCGGACGGGTTTGCCGCACCGAGCGCCGCACGGATGGCGCCGAGCTGCTTGCCGTACTTTGGCCCAAGCACCGGCAGGTTCGGCTTGACCTCGTGCGAAACCACGTCGCCGAGCTCATCCAGCGCCCGCACATCCTTGACGTTCAGTTCGTCGAGGATCTGGTCCTTCAACCGCACGACCGCCTCGGCGTCCGCCGGATCCGGCGTGTGGACAAGGATCGCCGGCAACGGTTGGCGAACCTTCAGGTTCGCCTCCGAACGCGCCGCGCGGCCCAGCTTGACCACGGCCAGGACAGCCGTCATCTCGCGCGTCAGCTGGCGGTCGATCAGCGACTCGACCGCGACCGGGAAGTCGGTGAGGTGGACCGATTCCGGCGCGAACTCATTCACCGAACGCACGAGATTCTGGTACATCGATTCGGAGACAAACGGGATGAACGGCGCAACCAGCTTCGTGACCAATACCAGTGCCTCGTAGAGCGTCTCGTAGGCGGCATGCTTGTCCGCGTCGCTCTCCGGCTTCCAGAAGCGGCGGCGGTTGCGCCGGATGTACCAGTTGGAGAGTTCTTCCACAACGAAGTTCTCGATCGCCCGCGTCCCGGATGCGATATCGAACTCGCCCATCCGCTCCCGCACGTAGCCGACGAGCTCGTGCGCGCGGGAGAGCAGCCAGCGGTCGAGCAACGTCCGCTCGGCGACCGGCGTGCTGGTCGCACCCGGCGTCCAACCATCGATCCGCGCGTAGGTCGTGAAGAACGAATAGGAGTTCCAGAGCGGCAGGATGAAGCGGCGACGCACATCATCGGTGGCGTGGTAGCCGAAGTGGATGTTCGTGCTCGGGTTCACCGTGGTGAACATCCAGCGCATGGTGTCCACCCCGATCTCGTCGGCGGCATCGTCGAACCAGATCGCGTTGCCCTTGCTCTTGTGCATCTCCTCGCCCTTCTCGTCCCGCATCAGCGCGTACGAGAAGACGTTCTTCGTGGGAGTCTCGCCGGTGAGCGCGGTGCTCTCGGCGATCAGCGCGTAGAACCAGTTCCGGAACTGGCCGGGGAAGCTCTCCGAGATGAGATCCGCCGGATACCACTCCGACCAGTATTCCTTGTCGTGCCGGTAGTTCAGCGTCGAGAGTGCGACGATGCCCGCGTCAAGCCACGGGTTACCGACATCCTTGATGCGCGATACCGGCGCACCGCAGCTGGAACAGGCAATCTTCACCGCATCGACGTACGGTCGGTGCGGGGTGTGGCCCTCGAACTCATCCCACCCCTCGATCGCGCGTTCCTTCAGTTCGGTCTCGGAGCCGATGACCTCGAACGAGCCGCATTCCTGGCAGTCGAAGATTGGCAGGGCGAGTCCCCAGTACCGCTTCTTCGAGATCATCCAGTCGGCCATGTGCTCCAGCCAGTCGAGCTCGCGCTCGCGGCCGAATGCCGGAATCCAGTTGGTCGTCCGCGCCGAGTTCTTCAACTGCGGCCGCAACTCGTCCATGCTGATGAACCACTCATCGACCAGCCGGAAGAGGAGATCCGTGCCGCAACGCCAGCAGACCGGGTAGCGGTGGGTGTAGGGCTCGCTCCGGTAGAGGATGCCCTTCTCCTTCAGGTTGTCGGCGATGGCCCGGGCTGCCTCGTGCGCTCCAAGGCCCGTGAGCCAGCCGAATCCATCGAGGAACGTTCCAGCATCGTCGAGCACCGGAACGATCGGGAAGCCGTGCTCCTTGGCCAGTTCGTAGTCTTCCTTACCGCCGCTGGAACCCTGATGGACGAGACCGGTGCCTTCGTCAACGGAGACGTCCGTCCAGGGGATCACGACGTGGGGCATGCCCTCCTGCGACGGCAACTCGGGGAACGGCCCGCGATAGTGCCGTCCGACCAGTTCCGCGCCGGTCAGTTCGGCGACGACCTCGTAGTCACTACGGAGAGCATTCCGCAGGGCCTCCTTGGCGACATAAAAATACTTTTCGCCCTGACGCACCTTCACGTAGGTGAAGTCGGGGTGGACCGCGACCATCACCTGGTTGGCGAGCGTCCAGGGCATCGTCGTCCAAACCAGGAGACTGGCATTCTCGTCGACCAGCGGGAATTCGACATAGACGGAGAGATGCGTGCGCTCCTGGTAGCCCTCGGTCACGATCTCGTGCTCGGAGAGGCCCGTCCCGCAACGCGGGCACCAGGGCATCACGTCGTGCCCCTTGTAGATCCAGCCGCGCTCGAAGCACGTCTTCAGGAAGTGCCAGATCGTGTAATTGTTCTCGTCGGACATCGTGTAGTACGAATTGTCCCAGTCCATGAAATAGCCGAGGCGCTTCGACTGCTCCGTCTGCCGCTCCGAATATTTCCAGACTCGCTGCTTGCAGCGCTCGACGAACTCGGCGATGCCGAACGCCTCGATCTCGCGCTTGTTCTTCAGCCCGAGTTCCTTCTCGACCTCGACCTCGACCCACAGCCCCTGGCAGTCGAAGCCATTCTGGAAGCGCTGCTTCTTGCCGAGCATGGCATTGTAGCGCTGGAAGACATCCTTGTACGTCCGTCCCCAGGCATGATGGACGCCCATCGGGTTGTTCGCGGTGATCGGGCCGTCAATGAAGGAAAAGCGCTCCTCCGACCCATCGTTGCGATGGAGATATTGCTCGACGATGCCGGTGGAATACCACCAGTCGAGCAGGTCACGCTCCATCTTCGGGAAGTCGACCTTGGTGGATACCTCGCTGAAAGTGGTAGATCGGGACTTCGTCTCTGTCACGTCGTAGTTCCTCGTTTGCCGGTTTGATAGACGGTCGAACGCCGGGGGAAATCGAAACAAAAAGCCCGCCCTCGATCAGAGGACGAGCGATGCCGCGGTACCACCTCAGTTGGCCCGGCAAACCGGACCCACCTTGATCCTGCACGGGTCGAATCGACTTCCGGGCGGGATACTTCCGCGGTAACGGGCGGATGCCGGCTGCGTCTACTTGGGGAGAACCCGTTCGGGCAACGGCTCGGGAACGATGTCCTGCTGCAGGTGCGGCTGTCCGGCTCCCATCGTCCCGGACTTGCTGCGAGCGTCCCTGCAACGGCGCGGTTTCCGTCGGCGCCATCGGTGAAGATGTCACTTCTCAGTGTAGCAGTTCGTGCAAGGAATCACGACCGCTGCTCCGCACCATGTCAACCGGGCCACATCACGATGTTGGCGTCCGCGGTGCTCAACACCACCGTCATTCTGAGTGCATGCACCATCCACGCTCATGTGGCATTCGCGGAGTCCCAATACACCCAACACGGCATGTCACGTTGAGCGACGATCAGAACCCCTATGCGCAACTAAGCGAGAGCACGATCGACCGGGAATCGATATCCCGGAATCGTCCATTCCGTCACCGCGTCCACCGGACGCCATCGGAACGACGGGCCGTCTCGGATTCCAGGCCGGGACCCTGCTTCTCCCAGAATGATGTGTCAACGATACCTACTGCCCGTTGACCCACATGCGGACGCGCCGGTAGACCCCTGTCAGCACGATCAGGTAGCTGCTGCCCAGCAGGTAGGACGCCATCGTGTCCGTCAGCCAGTGGTGGCCGAGGTAGATCCGGCTCGGTCCGACCAGCGCAAGCAGGCCCGTCAGCAGCCCGACCACGGTTCGCCGGATCACGGAAGGCCGGATCCAAGTAAAGGCCAGGTAGGCGAGAAACCCGTAGACGCCGACGTAGTTGATGACGTGCCCGCTCGGGAAACTGCTGCCGCCGATGTTCGCCACGGCGACCTTGATCCCGTTCTCCGACGTCGGGCGCGACCGCCGCATGATCCGCTTCACCGTGAACGAGATAAAACCGGTCCCCCAGGCCATCAACTGGAAGACCGCCTCCAGCCGAAAGCCCAGCATCCAGAGTACACCCGCGATCGACGGCGGAATGATCCTGCTCTGCGGCGGGAACCCTGGCCAGGAGACGATCCGCATCAACCGGTCGAAATGGGGATGATCCCGCTTCTGTAGTCGCAATGTCACCGCGGCATCGGTTGCCGCGGTCTTGTTCGCCCACACCAACGAGAAGAGCACCGCGAAGATCCCCAACAGGATCGTCACGATCAGGAAGCCCTGCCTCCCCCGCGCAAAGGCCAGACGCTGCGAGTTGAACTGACCCGAATGCCGGTCCCGGAACGTTCGCGGCCCCCGCGAGAGGCTTCCACCAAACCTGTTCTTCGCCATCGTCTCCCCAGGATCTCCCCCGCGTCTCGTCGTCGTTCGATTCGGCAGAAGAGTACACTCTGTGCAGTATCCCGTCGCTGGCCGGCTGGCTTTCCGGCCGCATCCCGGACCCATGCATGACGATCCCGTCGATATGCTCCCGCATCAGAACGTACTGGCTCTGGATGGCGATCGCGCTCACCGGGGCGGTCGCATTCCTCGCGTTCCCTGGCGCGTATGGTGCGAAGGCGCACTCGGTCCTCCACGGCCTCTGCGCCCAAACGCCCTCGCATACCTTCACCTTCGCCGGGAACGCACTCCCCTTCGACGGCCGGATGACGGGGATCTACGGCGGAACGATCGTCACCTTCGCCTGGCTCGCCATCGACCGCCGTCTGCGTTTCTACGGCAACCCGCCTCGGCGGATCATCGTCTTCCTCGTTGCCTGCGTCGTGGCGATGGGGTTGGATGGGTTCAACTCGCTGCTCCGTGACCTCGGGCTCTGGCACCCATATCCCCCAACGAACGTCATGCGCCTCGTAAGCGGATTCGGAACCGGCGTCGCCCTGGCCGTGATCCTCACCTGGCTCCTGGCGTCGTCGATGTGGAACTTCTCGAGTCCGAAGCCGACCGTCCGCTCCTTCGGCGACCTGCGCGGGGTGGCATTCGGCGGTCTCGCGTTCGGCGCCGCCGTGCTCTCCGGATGGGGACCGTTCTTCATGCCGATCGCGGCCCTGCTGATGGCGTCCGCCTGGATGACCCTCACGGTCCTCATGCTCGTCATCGTCCTGCTGCTCTTCCGCATTGATGAACGCGTGCGACGACTGGAGGACCTGCATGTTCCCGGAGCGGTCGCTGCGGCGCTCGGCCTCGCGGTGATGCTCGCCCTCGCCGGTGGACGATTCTGGCTGGAGCGTGTCGCCGGCATCCCGCTCAGCCCCGTCTGAACCGCGCGGCATCGCTGCCAGACTGCAAGGAGCCGCATGGTAAACTCCCTGCGGTCACACGCGGGCATCGATCGACGATCGGGACGCCAAAGCCGTGCGTCCGCCCGTCCTCATTCCCCTCGTCAGGATGCACCGGATCACCTATGCGCACCGTCCGCCACAATGCGTATATCCAGCAACGCAAGCGCCGCGCGCGCTACATCGCGTTCGCCGGATTCGCGATCCTCACGTCGTCGCTCTGGATCGCGCTCAACCCGAAGATGATCCTGCCGGCCTATGCCGCGATGTTCCTCGGCTTCGTGCTCTTCAACATGGGCATGCAGCAGGTCGGAAAATGGTCGCGCAACCCCCGCAACGACCAGATGCTCGATCACCAACTGGCCAAGCTCGGTGATCGGTACACGCTGATCCACTATCCGACCATCGGCAAGCACAAGGCAGAGCACGTTCTTGTCTACCCGGGCGGCATGCTCGTCCTGACCTCCCGCGAGATCGACGGCAATATCGAAAGCGCCGGCGGCAAGTGGCGCAGGAAGGGTGGCGGCTTCCGCCGGCTCTTCGGGTTCAGCGGCCCGCAGCTCGGCAATCCAAACATGGACACCGAGGAAGCCTTGGCCGAGGTCGAGAACTACCTGAAAGAAAACCAGCTTGAGGTCGATGTGGAGGGCATGATCGTCTTCCTGCATCCGCTGGTGGAACTCGAGATCGAGAACCCAGAATACCCGGTGCTCCATGGCGAGGAAGTGCCCGCCTTCGTCCTCTCGCTGCCCGCCGATCCGACCTTCACCAGCGCAGAACGCGACCGCCTGGTGAACCTGCTCGGTGCCGGGGAGGAAGTCCAGCAGCAGACGCCCCAGACGCGCCGCCGTCCGGTCAAGCGCCGGGCCGCCTGAGGAACGCGCATGAGCGAGCGTTCGGGCATCGTGCCAGCCATCGGCCCGTCCGGCTGGCGGATCTGGGGTCACGATCGCGCCGTTGCCGACCTGCAACGTGCGGCGGTTCATGGCCCGCGTCACGCCTACATCCTCACCGGGCCGGATGCGATCGGGAAGCGGACCCTCGCCATCGAGTTCGCCCGTGCGCTCGTCTGCGAGCGGCCAGTCGCTCCGGGTATTCCCTGCGGCGAATGCTCGCGCTGCCGGCGCGTCCTGCGTGGAGTACATCCGGATGTCACCATTGTCGACCTGACGACCCAGGCCGCCGCCGAGAAGTCGTCCAGCACCTCCCGGAACACGTCCCTCAACATCGCTACCGTGCGCGACATCTCCGCAAACGTTGCGCTCCGACCGGTGGAAGCGAACTGGCGTGTCGCCATCGTCGACGACGTGGAGACGATACAGGAAACCGCCCAGGAAGCCTTCCTCAAGACACTGGAGGAGCCGCCGGCCTACACGGTAATCCTATTGCTCACCTCCGATGTCGAACTGCTCCTGCCGACGATCCTCTCCCGTTGCGTCACGATCCCGATGCAGGTCGTTCCGCCCGCCACGATCGCCAGCGCACTGGCCGCTTCCAGAGTAGATGACGCGCTCGCGACATCCATCGCCGAGCTGAGCGACGGCCGGATCGGCTGGGCATTCGAGGCTGCTGTCGATCCCTCACTTGTCGAGCGCCAGGAGGCATTGCACACCGCTGCCCGGACCTGGGTGCGGAGCAGCGAATACGATCGTCTCATTCGGGCGACCACGCTGGCGGATCGCTTCACGAAAGACCGCGAAGCCATTTTCGACGAACTCCTGGCCGTGCAACTCGAATGGCGACGCGCCCTCTTTGCCGCCGTTCAGGCACTCCCGGCCGGGGAGCCGCCTCGGCCGCAGTCCATTCTCGCAGCCATCCGCGGCGTCGAGCGCTGCATCCTCGATCTGGAGACGAATGTCCGTCCACGGCTCGCCATGCAGTCGATGGTGCTCCAATGGCCGGAGATCCCATGAACCGCATCGCTGGTGTCCGCCATCATGGGGCATCCCACATCGTCTTCGTGATCTGCGATGAGACGGCGGAACCGCTTCGTCCGGGGCAAGACGTTACCGTGGAATGCGACGGCGAGCGATCCCCCGCAAGGGTGGCGATCGGGACGGACCAGTTGATCTCCGACAGCGCTACGCCCCACATCGCCGGAACCGTCATCGCGCCGTTGGAGACCGCAGAGGGCGATCGCCAATCCCGCGAGGACGAGACCTACCGGCAATCGAAAGCAGCCTTCCCACCACTTGGAAGCCGGTTCGAGACGGCAGACAGAACGGGAACGGTAATCCGGATCGACATGCGTCACCTGTGCTTCGACGTTCGTTCCGCCGGGGGAGAGACATGGACGATCCCGTTGGGCGACCTTCCACATCATCACCGAAACAACCTGATTGCCGACACCATCACAGGGAGACCGATATGACCCGCTACCTCGTCATCCATACACCGCGCACCGAAGACGATGGCCGGATCCATCCCCCCACGCGCTTGCCAGAACTGGCGCGCGACCACGGCAAGGAAGGGGCATCACCGCGCTGGATCACCACGTTCTCACCGGATCTGCACGACGACCGGATGGTGTCGATGTGGGAGGCGAAGAACGCCTCCGATATCCAGCAGGTCATCTTCGATTACGGCTTCCTGGACAACTATGAGGCCCACGCCATCGCGGTTCGGGAATGGGGGCCGGACGAGGTCCTCGCCGCCGAAAACGAGGCCTGATCCCGGCGGCACCGGAGAAACGGGCAGGGGGCAGCATGTTCCGCTGATCCGGCCGATATGCGATCCTGAACGAGAGCGGAGCGAGCGTGGCTCGCTCCGTCGCCTTCCCACCGAATCGCGAACACACGCAGGAGGGACTCCCGTGGCAACGACATTCTCGGCCGTCGGACGCCGGACGAAGCGCATCGATTCCCCTCCCAAGCTCATCGGCACGGAGAAGTTCACCGCCGACCTCCGTCTGCCGGGCATGCTCCGTGCGGCCATCGTCGGCAGTCCTCACGCACACGCACGCATCATTGGGGTGAACAAGGATGCCGCCCTGGAAGTCCCGGGTGTGGTGGCGGTCCTGACGAACGACGACCTTCCGATCCGCAAGGACGATCATGGCAACCCGGTCGCCGAGCTGATGGCAGGTTCCGAAGCCCTGCATGTCGGGCAACCGGTCGCGATCGTGCTTGCGGAGACCGAGGTCGCCGCGCAGGATGCCGCCGAACTGGTCGAGATCGACTACGAACCGCTGCCAGTCGTCGTCGACCTGGTCGAAGCGATCAAACCGGATGCACCGCTCGTCAGCCAGGGCCGCTCCGGCGCCTTCGCCGACGAAGCAGCCATGCACAACGCGGACGCCGCCGCTGCCGGTGGTGACGACGAGGAATTGCCCCCCAACGTCTCCAGCGCAGTCAACTTCGAGCGCGGCGATGTTGCAGCCGGGTTTGCCGAAGCCGACGTGATCGTGGAACTGCACATCGACTCCGCGATGGTGCATCAGGGCTACATCGAGACACAGGTCGCGCTGGCCGTCCCGGAAGGCTTCCAGGACATCACCATCTACACCAGCACCCAGGGCGCATTCCACGGGCGGCACAAGGTGGCCGACACGCTCGGTCTTCCCGATCCCGCCGTTAACATCGTGCCGATGCCGGTCGGCGGCGGTTTCGGCGGAAAATTCGTCCTCATCGAACCACTGGTCGCCGCAATGGCGAAGGCCGTCGATCGTCCGGTGCTTCTCCACTACACCCGCGGCGATGATTTCCTGGCCGGGAATCCCGCGCCGGAGTGCAAGATCGACATCAAGATCGGTGCGAAGAAGACCGGCGAGATCACTGCCCTCGAATCGGAGCTCATCTACGATTCCGGAGCGGCATCCGGCTCGCCGCTGGGTATCGCCGCGATCCTCCTCGGCGGGTACTACCGTTTCCCGAACCTGAAGATCCACGGCTTCGAGACCCAGACGCACAAGCCGAGCAGCGGCTCCTACCGCGCGCCCGGCGCCCAGCAGGGCACCTTTGCGATCGAGTCCGCCATCGACGAGCTTGCGGCGAAGCTGGATATCGACCCGCTGGAGTTCCGCCTGCTCAACTGCGTCGAGGAAGGCGACTTACGGCCGACCGGCGGTCCCTGGCCGAAGATCGGGTTGCGCCAGGTCCTCGAAACCATGAAGGCGCATCCGCTCTGGCAGCAGCGGGAGCGGCGGCGCGCTGAAGGCAAGGGGATTGGTATCGCTGTAGGAGGCTGGCCGGGCGGCATCGAACCGGCAACCGCCACCTGCCGTCTCGACGCGGACGGCAAGCTGACCGTCGTGCTGGGGTCTGTCGATCTCAACGGGACGAATACCACCTTCGCGCAAATCGCTGCTGAGGCCATCGGCGGCGACATCAGCGACGTGCGCGTGACCACCGCCGATACAGACAGCGCGCCGTTTGCCGGTGGTACCGGCGGCTCCAAGATCACGTACACGGTCGGTCCGGCGGTGATGAAGGCGGCAGCCGACGCCGTCGAGCAGATCAAGAACATCGCCGCGAAGCAACTCGAAGCGGCGCCCGAGGACCTGGAGATCGTCGAGGGAGCCGTGCGCGTGAAAGGTGTGCCCGGCACGGCATTGACGCTGAAGGAGATTGCAGCGCTCAGCCTCGCGATGTCGCACGATTCCGAGCCCGTCATCGGACGCGGCGGCAGCGGCATCACCCAGAGCGCGCCGGGTTTCGCAGGACACATTGCAGAAGTCGCGGTCGACGACCTGACCGGCGAGGTGCGCGTGACGGACTATGTGGCCGTACAGGATGTCGGGTTCGCGATCAACCCGGCCGCGGTCGAGGGGCAGATCCACGGCGGTGTGGCGCAGGGAATCGGCTGGGCGCTTTACGAGGGCATCACCTACGACGATGACGGTCAGCCGTTGGCCGCCAGCCTGCTGGATTACACGTTGCCCCGTTCGCACATGATCCCGAACATGGACATCGTGCTCGTGGAGATCGCATCCGAGTCCGGCCCATACGGCGCCAAGGGCGTGGGTGAACCGCCCGCCATTCCCGGCGCGGCGGCGGTCGGCAACGCGATCAAGGACGCATGTGGCGCCCGTGTCACGACACTGCCGATCCGCGCGCCACATGTTCTGGCCCAGCTTCCGTAGCGAATCCGTCCAGCAAATGACCACGACGGGCGGCGGATCGATATTCCGCCGCCCGTTGGTGTCTCGGCGGTGCACGCATCGAACGGACGTTCTTGGTATCTTTGAGTGCATACACGCAGGTGTCCGTTCGCCTCACCGTCCATCGCCGGAAGCTGCCATGCTGCTCGAACTCTCCATCGCCAACTTCGCCATCATCGAGCGCACGACCATTCGCTTCGATACCGGGCTGAACGTCCTCACGGGCGAGACGGGAGCAGGCAAGTCGATCCTGCTCGACGCACTGGGCGCAGTCCTGGGACAGCGGGTGAGCAGCGACCTCGTCCGCACCGGCGCGCGCTCGGCGCAGATCGAAGCCCTCTTCCAGCCAGAGCCGGATGTCCTCGTCCGGCTCGCTCCCATCTTTGCCGAACTCGGCATCGAAATCGACGAGGATGGCACCATCGTCGCGGCAAGGGACATCCTGGCTGGCGGACGGTCGACGGCGCGCCTGAATGGACGGCTGGTGACAGCCTCCGCGCTCGTGGCGGTCGGAGCGGCGCTCGTCGACATCCACGGACAGTCGGACCACCTCGCGATCCTGAAGACCACCGAACAACGCGCCATGCTGGACCGCTTCGCCGGGCTCGGCGAACGGCGGGCGCTCCTTGGAGAGCGGGTCCGTGCCTGGCGGCAGGTCCGGCAGCGCATTCGCGACCTCTCCACGAACGATCGCGAACGCGAACAACGCATCGACCTCCTGCGCTACCAGGCGGACGAGATCGAGGAGGCCGCGCTCGAAGTCGGGGAGGACGACATCCTGGTGCGGGAGCGCGAGGTTCTCCAGAACGCGGATCGCCTCCGGCAGGATGCCGGGCTCGCGATTGCCGCCATCGCCGGGGACGATACGGCGAGCGATATCCCCTCGGCCTCATCGCTGCTGCGCGCGGTCGAACGCTCGATGCAGGATCTCGCCCAGATCGACAGCGCATCGCAAGGCCTCGCCGAGCGGGCGACCGACCTCGTCGTGCTGGCCGAGGATCTCGCACGGGATCTCGGCTCCTACCTGGATACGGTGCAGCTCGATCCACAGCGGCTCGCCGATGTCGAGGATCGCCTCGCACACATCCAGACGCTTCGTCGCAAGTACGGCCCGACGATCGAGGACATCCTCGCCTTCGGCGACGATGCACGACGGGAACTGGAGCGCCTGGGCGGCACGGCCTTCGACATCGATGCGCTTCGCAACGAGGAGTCCGCACTGGCCCGCGACCTCGCTGCTCTCGCGACAGACCTCTCGAAACGACGAGCCAAAGCCGCGACGGTGCTCTCGAAACGGATTGCGCTAAGCATCGCCGAACTGCGGATGGGCCGTTCCGAGCTCTTCATCCGCGTCCAGCAACGACCGGACGTCGAGGGAATCGCGCTTTCCGAAGGTGGTGAGCGCATCCACATCGACGAGACTGGCATCGACGAGGTCGAGTTCCTGATCGCTCCCGATGCCGGCGAGACATTGCGTTCATTGGCGAGGATCGCGTCCGGCGGCGAGACAGCACGCATCATGCTCGCGTTGAAATCGATCCTCTCGAACGTGGACGAGACCCCGACACTCGTGTTCGATGAGATCGATGTCGGCGTCGGCGGCCGGTCCGGACAGGTCGTCGGCGAGAAGTTATGGTCGTTGACCGGGCATCATCAGGTGATCGTGATCACCCACCTGCCGCAGATCGCCGCCTTCGCGAACCAGCATCTCCGCATCGTCAAGCAGGACCGGAACGGGCGCATCGTCTCGACCGTACTGGAAATCCGCGACGGCGAGCGCATCGACGAACTCGCCGCGATGCTGGATGGCACGCCAGTGACCGCCGCCTCGCGCGCCAGCGCGGAAGAAATGGTCCAGCGCAGCGACGACGCCATGCAACGCCTGATGGCTTCCGCCTCCGCAGCGAGCACCGCGGCCTGACGGTGCCGCTATACTGTCTCCGGTCGTGACATCATCGTGCGTCCGGATCGCTCACGCGAGCGCGTGACGCATCGCCCGATTCTCCGAGGAGTTTCCATGCAGCCCAACATGAAGATGATCCAGCAGATGCAGAACCGCATGGCGAAAATCCAGCAGGAGCTGGACGAAGCCGTGATCGAGGGCACCGCCGGTGGCGGTGTCGTGAAGGCGGAAGTCAACGGACAGCGCGCCCTGCTCTCGATCAAGATCGATCCATCGGCCGTCGACCCCGAGGATGTCGAGATGCTGGAGGATCTCGTTCTTGCGGCCGTGCAGGACGCCATGGACCGCGCCGCGAAGATCGCCGAAGAGAAGATGAGCGCCCTCACTGGCGGCATCAAGATCCCGGGCCTGATGTAGTCTCCATCGTCAGGCGAACCTCCGCATGGTCATGAAACCGCCCACACCCTTCTACATCGACGATGTCGTGCGCCTGCGCAAGCCGCATCCATGTGGTTCCTACGACTGGACGGTCGTGCGGATCGGCGCGGACATTGGTCTGCGCTGTCTTGGGTGTGGGCGGCGCGTTCTCCTTCCCCGCCGCACCGTGGAGAAACGATTGAAGACCTTCGTCTCGCGTGGCCCGGACGCCCCGACGGAAGACGCACCGGACGCACAGACGGAGGAAGTCTCGTGAGTGCCCACGCCGCGAGCATGGACGATTCCGCCGGAGCCGGGTCCTTCCGCGCAGTCCTGCGGAATCACGCCTTCCTCCGCCTCTGGCTGGTCCAGATCATTGCCCAGACCTGCCAGAACATGATCAACTTCTCGCTCCTGCTCCGGGTGCGAGACATTGTCGAACATCACCAGCTTCCCCAGGCCAACACGGCCATCAGCCTCGTCATCCTCGCGTTCTCGTTGCCGGCGGTCCTCTTCGGTCCGGTCGCCGGGGTGATCGCGGACCGCGTCAACAAACGCTTCCTGATGGCGATCCTGAATCTTTGGCGAGCCGTCGCCGTCCTGCTCTTTCTCGCGATCCGGCCGGACTGGCACGTCGAAACGACCCTCGCGGCCTACTACATCGTGACCTTCCTGTTCGGTGTGGCCGGGCAGTTCTTCGCGCCGGTCGAGGGAGCAACGATTCCCCTGATCGTCGGCCGGAAGCAGCTGATGCCCGCGAACGCGCTTTACAGCCTCACGAACACTGCGGCCCAACTGATCGGTTTCGCGGCCGTCGGCCCCATCCTCGTGCGAGTGGTCGGAATCGATCGCCTTTTCGCCACGACGGCGATCCTCTACCTGATCTGCGCGGGTCTCATCATGACGCTTCCGGCCACGCCGGTTGCGGTGCGTCCAGCCGATGCGCCGAAGGTCGGCATGATGACGACCCTCTGGACGGACATGAAGGAGGGCCTGACGTTCATCCTCCAGGATGCCGCCCTCATGCGGGCGATCGGTTACCTCACGCTTGCCTCGACGACATTCCTGATGCTCGCCTCGCTCGGCCCGGAGTTCGTGACCGACATCATGGGATTGAACAAGGAGGATATCGGCTACCTCGTCGCCCCGGCGGGAATCGGCGTGCTGGCGGGAGTCTTCCTCGTCTCGCGCATGGTGCGCCGCGTGGGCCGCGAATGGCTCGTCGATCTCTCGCTTGTCTTCGCGGGACTGTTGCTCTTCGGCCTCGCCAGCACGAAGGATGTCCTGACCGCGATCATCCCCGGAGGCCCGACCGTCGCCATCGTCACATTCGTGTGCGCGATCCTCGCCTTCTTCCTGGGCCTCTGCAACTCGTTCATCCTCGTGCCGTCACAGACGATGTTGCAGGAACGCTCGCATGAAGAAGTGCGCGCGCGCGTCTACGCGACCTTCTTCACGATTTCGAACACGGTGGCCTTCATTCCCATCTTCTTCGCAGCAGCCTTCGCCGATCTCTTCGGCGTCGTGAAGGTATTGATCGTGGTCGCGGTGATCGTCTTCGCGCTCGGCGCGACGTTCCTGTTCCACCGCGCCACGAACGAGCATCTCAAATGGTCGCGCGTCCGCACCTTGCACCGCGAGGGACCGGAGGCGATCCCCGCCAAACTCGAAGGCCGCGAATACTGACGAGAAACGAGGGGTGAGAAATGAGGTCATTTCTCACCCCTCGTTAGCTGAGCACTTGGGCGAGCAACGCCATTCGCACGTAGACGCCATACTGCGCCTGCCGGAAGTAGGCCGCACGCGGATCGCTGTCCACACTCGCCGCAATCTCGTCCACACGCGGCAACGGATGCAGCAGGATCGCCGTGTCCTTCATCACCGCCATCGATTCCGGTGAAATGACGTAGATCCCGCGCACCGCCTCGTATTCCTCGGCCGTCGCGAACCGCTCCTTCTGAATGCGCGTCTGGTACACCACATCCGCCTCCGCCATCGCCTTCGCCAGGTCTGGCTCATCGCGGAATGGCGCTCCGGCGGCGGTGAGGGCATCCCGGACATCGGCGTTCATGCGCACGGCCTCCGGTGATACGAAGAGCAGCTCCGTGTCCGTCGTCTCCCGGAAGAGCATCGCCAGGGAGCGCGCGGCCCGCCCGAACCGGAGGTCGCCGACCAGCGCGACCTTCAACCCGTCGAGCCGCCCCAACTCCCGGCGGATGGTGTAGAGGTCAAGCAACGCCTGCGTGGGATGCTCGCCCGGACCGTCTCCACCGTTGATGATCGGCACCGCCGACACCGCCGCGGCCCGTTTTGCCGCGCCTTGCTCGTGGTGGCGGATCACGATGCCATCGGCATATCCGGCGACGATACGCACGGTGTCCTCGACCGTCTCCCCCTTGATCGCGGAAGAGAACTCACGCGCGTTCTCCGTGGAGACAACCGTTCCGCCCAGCCGCAGCATTGCCGACTCGAACGAAAGGCGGGTGCGGGTCGATGGCTCATAGAAAAGCGTCGCCAGGATGCGATCCCGCAGGATTTCCTGACTTGCCCGCACCGAGGCCATGCGGTCTGCCTCGTCGAAGAGGTGCTCGATCCACGCCCGCTCGAACTGGGAGACTGCCACAATGTGATTCACGCGCCGCGACCCCTTCACGATAGGATTCCCCATACGGCGGGAGCTTTCGTACCCGCCCTCGACATCCGGGCAGAGTATACGGTTCAACCGCTACGGTAGACCTCACAGATGGCAGGGGAGCGTCATGCATCGGGAACTGAACGGCCGCGCTGGCGTGGTGATCGGCGGCACGAATGTCGGGGTCATCTGCATTGACGACAAGCGAGTCATCCTGATCGACACCGGCCTCAACGACACGACCGCCCGCAAGGTCCTGCGTGCCGTCCGCGATGACCTCGGATCGGAGGTCGTTGCCATCCTGATCACGCATGGACATGCCGACCACTTCGGCGCCAACGCATTCACCGTCAAGCGCACCGGCGCGGAGGTCTGGGCGCCGGATCTCGACGAGACGACGCTCCGGCACCCCCTCATGCAGGCGATCATGCTCTATGGCGGTGCCGATCCCGTGGATGCCATCCGCACGAAATTCCTCGTCGCCGAGCCAGGGCCGGTCGACCACATCGTGCATCCCGGCCAGCTGATGATCGAGGGTGTGGACATCGAGGCGATTCCCTTGGGCGGCCACTCGATGAACCAGCTCGGCTACCTTGTGGATGGCGTGTTCTACTGCGCCGATGTGGTCTTTCCACAGGCAGCGTTGGAGAAATACCCGATTCCCTATCTCTACGGCCTGAGCGAACACCTTGCGGCAATGGAGCGGGCACTGGCCATCGCGTGCGTAGCGGTGGTGCCGGGGCACGGGCCGATCGAAGAGGGGATCGCCGAACCGGTTACGCGCAACCGGGCGGTCATCGACCGCGTGCTGGCGACGATCCCGGATCTCCTCCACGAGCCGTTGACCACCGATGACCTTGCCCAACGGCTCTTTACCGCGCTCGATGTGCCGGTCAATGACGCATCCGGGTTCTACCTGCTCAAACCAACGGTCGCGGCCTACCTGGCGCATCTGGAACGACAGGGCACGATCGAACATCTCATCGAGCGCAAGGGAGCTTTCTGGCAGGCGAGATGACGTCAATAGCTAGGCAAGAGTGAGGCCCTCGGCGTCCACCAAGGATGCCGAGGGCCTCACTCTTCGAGAATCCCGATTTGCTACACGCGCCACTCGGCTGGCACCGTACCGAGGTCGGAAAGCACGATCTTCGCGATGTCGTTGCCGAGGCGAACGCTGTAGTTCGTGCCACGGTCCTCCGGATAGATCTGGGTCGTATTCGCGAGGTAGAGATTCCGCAGCGGGGTCCGATGCTCCGGGATCATCGACGAGTAGTGGAGTGGGATGATCGGCTGCGCGGCACGTTCGCGAAAGACCCACGACTGCTTCACCCACGACGGATCGAAGTCGGGATTCACCTTTTTCAGGTGAGGCAGGTATTCGGCAATGATGGCGTCGGTGTCCATCGTGAAGTAGGGGTGGTCCGGCTCCATATACTTGCTAAGATAGACGAATCGCTTGCCATCGTAGGTCGCCGGATCGATGAAGTTCGTGTGCTCGATAATGCCGGTGAACGGGAGGTCGCGATCGGCGACGTTCAACCAGTAGACATCGCTCAGCTTGCGGTCGAGTTCCAGCACGGCCACAACCGCCGCCTCGTATTCGAGCGCGCCGAGCTTCTTGCGATATGGCTCCGGAAGGTCCGGAACCATCTTCTCGAAGATGTTGCTTGGCACCGTCGCGACCAGCGCATCGAACGTTTCCGCCTCGGCACCTCCTTCGGTCGCCACAGTCCAGGCGCCGCCGTCGCCCTGTTGCAACGACGTGATCCCAGCCGAGCGGAGATCGACACCGGCCTTGCGGCAACCTTCGACCAGCGCATCGACGATCGTCTGGAAACTGCCACGGAAGTAGCCGAGCTTCTCCTGCTCCAGCGGCGAGCGGCGCGAGGTGGTGCGCAGCCAGATCTTGCCCCAGAACCAGACCATCGCGACCTGATCCTGATACGACCCGAACTTGGCTCGCAGCTGGGCCCCGAACGTCTTGTCGTAGGCGCGCTTGCCGAGGGCGCGCTGGAGCCACGTGCTGGCCGTGATGTTCTCGTAGGGTTTCCAGTCCTTCTTCCGCTGCAGGTAGGCCGTCACGAGGCCAACACGAATGCGATCGTGAAAGGGAATGCACCCGAGCTTCAGCAGGTCGAGTGCACCATTGAGCGGATAGATACGGCCATCGGCAAAATAGCCGACGTTGGACGGCAGCCACATCAGGTCGCCGCCCACCCCCAGTTCGTTCGCCAGTTCCGCAATGGAGGTGTCGCTCTGGAAGAGGTGGTGATAGAAGACCTCGAGCCTGGTATTCGCAACCGGGAAGGTCGCCGCCTGGCCTCCGAAGCGCCCCTTCTCCCACAACGTCACCTGGTGGCCAGCCTGGGCAAGCCGCAAGGCAGCGGTAAGGCCCGCGAAGCCTCCGCCGATGATCCCGATCCGTCGCGCGTCAGTCATGCCGAGAAAACCCTTTCACACGTCAATGCTATGGCTAGGCGGCGCGGGCAGCCGGCGTCTGCTTGCGGCGGAAGATGCGGTTGAATGCGTTCTGGATCTCGTGGTTCTCCCACGCGACCAGGATCTGGCTGGCATTGAAGATCGATGAATAGGTTCCGGCCACGACGCCGATGAGCAAGGCAAGCACGAAGTTCTTCGTGGACGATCCACCGAAGAGGTAGAGCGCGAGCAGCGTGATGAGCACGGTCAACGAGGTGTTCACCGAACGCACGATCGTCTGGGCGATCGAGTAGTTCACGATGTCCTCGAAGGTGCTGGCGACGCGATTCACGAGGTTCTCGCGGATACGGTCGAAGACGACGATCGTGTCGTGGACGGAGAAACCGATGATGGTGAGCAAGGCAGTGATGAAGAGGGAATCCACCTCGACATCGAACAACCAGCCGAGGATCGAGAAGATGCCAAGTACGATCAGCGCGTCGTGCAACATCGCCACGATCGCCGCGATGCCGTAGAGAAACGGCCGCTGCGTATTGCGGAAGGCGAACGCGATGTAGAGCAGGATCCCGACCGACGCCGCCGCAACGGCAAGCACGGAGCGGTTCCGAATCGAGGTTCCCACCGATGCGCCAACGGTGTTCAGTTGCTCGCCTTGCGGGTTCAGCGTCCCCAGCGTGCCAAGCGCTTCGGAGAGCTTTCTCTTCTCCTCGGACCCTTCCTTGATCTCCTCGGTACGAATCAGGTAGCGATGCTCGCTGTCCTCGCCGATCTGCTGCACGCGGGCGTTCGGCAGGCCATTGTCGGCCAGCACCGCAACAATCCGTTCGGTATCGACGGACTCCGTGTACTGGATCTCCCAGGCCGAACCACCCGTGAAGTCGATACCGAAATTCAGCCCGTGGATGGCCAGGGCAAGGATGCAGGGAATCAGGAGCGCCGCGGAAAGGGCGAACCAGGTATTGCGACGGCTGGCGATGTGCTCCATGAGCAAGGAACTCCAGGATGAATCCGCGAACGAAGGTTTCCGGAACCTAGTCGCCGGCCAGGGCCCGCATCTCGACGCGACCGATCCCCAGCCACCACTGATTCCGGATCATGCCGGAATCGACCATGATGCGCAGGAAGGTTCGGGTCACCGTGATGGCCGTGAAGAGGCTGACCGCGACACCCACGAAGAGCGTCAGTGCGAAACCGGTGATGATCGTGGCGCCGGTGAACTGGCCGAACCAGTACAGGATGGCGCAGGTAATCATGGTCGAGATATTGGAATCGCGAATCGATGGCCAGGCGTGGTCGAAACCGGCCTCGATCGCCCGGGCCAACGGCTTGCCGCTCCGGATCTCTTCTTTCAGGCGCGCGAAGATCAACACGTTCGCGTCGACGGCCATGCCGATCGAGAGGATGAAGCCTGCGATCCCCGGCAACGTCAACGTCACTGGAATCAGCTTGTAGAGCGCCAGCGTGATCGCGGTGTAGATGAGCAGCGCCAGCACCGCCATCACCCCCGGAATCCGGTAGTAGAGGATCATGAACAGCGCCACCGCACTGAGCCCGATGATACCGGCGAGCAGGCTGCGATCCACCGAATCCTGGCCAAGCGACGGACCGACCGTCTGGCTGGAAACGACCTCCAGGGGAACGCCGAGCGCACCAGCCTTGAGTTGCAGCGCGAGATTCTGCGCCTCCGTCGCTGTCATACCATCGATCTGGCCCTGCGAGCTGATGGCATTGCGAAGCACTGGAGCCGAGATCACCGTCCCGTCGAGCACGAATGCGATCTGCTGGCCGATATGCTGGCTGGTGTAGTCATAGAACTTCTCGGCCGCACCGCTCTGCAACTCGAAGGCAACCACCCACGCCCCGGTCTGATCCGTCGTAGCGTAGGCGTCCTTGAGATCGGTGCCACTGACGATGGTCGTGAAGACAGGCCCGTTGGCATTCGTGTCGGCGGTCGGCGTGGGGGTAACGCCGCCTAGAACTGGCCCGACCTCATTCGTCGTCGCCACTGGCGTCGCAGCAGGGGATGCGGCCGGACTCGCTCCCGGCGACGGTGTCGCCGCTGCCTGCTTCTGGGCCTCGCGCTGCTGCCCCAGAGAGGTCTGGATCTGCATGCCAGCCGAAAGCGAATAGCCGGCGGGATCGACAATCTCGAGCTGGGCGGTCTGCTGGAGGACGGCGATGGCCTGCTCCGGATCGCTAACGCCCGGAAGTTCGACCACGATCTGGTTATTGCCGCGCGTCTGAATCAAGGGTTCGCTCACGCCAAGGCCGTTGACGCGCCGCTCGAGCGTATCGCGGGTGCCATCCAGCGTGCCCTTGTCGACCGAACCACCATTGGCTGGACGCGCCTCCATCAGCACCTGGAGACCGCCTTGCAGGTCCAGGCCCTCGCGAATCGGGTGGCGCTCCTTGTAGCCGCCGATATCGAGCACCGTGCCTGGGAGCGCCACCCACACCGAACTCAGCGTGAGCAGGACGATGAACCCAAGCATCCACCAATTACGTGTTCGCACGGAGTAAGCTCCATTGGGACGACCGCGATCCGTCAAGGCCACGCGAATCGAGCCGATCAGTCGATAGCGGCAAACACTGGAGTATAGGAAAGGCGACTAGCCCGGTCAAACCGCGCCGCGCTTCCCACACGACCGCAATGCTACCCGGTCGCCGTGCCAACGCGCATACTGCACCCGCGGTTCCATCGCCCCGCCAGGGCTCTCACGGCAGGAAATCGGTCGGCTCGCGATAGAGTCCGTGATCGCGGATGTATGCGAACACTGCGGTAGGGACGAGATAGCGGATCGAAAATCCGTCCGCGACACGGCGGCGGAGATCGGTCGAGGAGACCTCCAGCAGTGGTGCCGGGAACCGCACCACCCGGTCCCGCAGGCGTGGCACCACGCTGTAGACCGAGTCATCGACATCCACGCCCGGCCGGTCGGCGACGACCAGCCGCGTAAGGTCGAGGATGCGGTCCGGGTCGTGCCAGGTACCGAAGTCGTGTAGGGAATCCTCACCGACGATGAACGAGAGTTCCGTATCCGGATATCGTTGCTTCATGCGTTCGAGCATCGAGACCGTGTAGGACGGTTCGTCCGGCCGCATATCCACGTCGCTCCAGCTGAATCGGGGATTCCCCTGGATCGCCAGTTCCAGCATGGCGATCCGGTGATGAATTGGGCTGATGATGCGATGCGGCTTGTGGGGCGGCAGCAACGCCGGCACGAAGACGACGCCATCCAGCCCCAGTTCGTCGCAGGCGCGTTCCGCGACCGCCAGATGCCCGATATGGATCGGATCGAATGTGCCGCCGAAGAGTCCCAACGCTCGCGGGCCGAGAACGTCGTCGCAGGTCAAGCCGGTTTCCTCACTTCCACCGTGACATCGATGAACCGGTCCGAAAGCCCATGCATCACGTCCCGCTCCACCTCGTTCGTCGCATCCACCAGCAACGTCATCTCGACTACGTAGGATTCCGCCGAGGCGGTCGTAACCACCGGGGACACGAATGGGCGCCGCACTCCACGGATCTCCTCCAGCGCCTCCGGCAGCTGTTGCTCGACTCCGAGCATCGCTTCCCGAGAACCGCTCAGGATGACGGTCAGCCGCCGCGTCCGGTAGTGGGAACGGTTGGTAATGATCTCGGTGAAGATGGTCGAGTTGGGGACCATCACGAGATAGCCATCCGTATTGCGAATGAGGGTGGTGCGCAGGTCGATACCCTGAACCTCGCCGACGACATCGCGCACCTTGATCCGATCCCCCACCTGAAACGGGCGTTCCAGCAGCAGGATCAGTCCCGACACGAAGTTTCGCAGGACATCCTGAAGCGACAAGCTGATGGCCACCGTGCTCGCGCTGAGGAACGCGAACAGTCCAGTCGTGTTCACACCGAGCCGCGCGAGGATCACCCCGACCCCCACGATCCAAACGGCAATGAACGCGAGGCGCCCGACCAGCAAGGTCCCGTTGCGATTCATCCGCCGCGATTCCATCGCGCGGTTGACGAGACGGCTAATCTGCCGGGCGACGAACCAGGTGATGACGGCGATGATGGCGGCAGTCACCAGACCGCCCGCAATCGCCAGCAGCTCTCCACCCACATCCTTCAGATAGCTGCCCATCCGATCGTACACCGCACACTCCCCGGTCACCCTGCCGCCGATGGGTGGATTGTGCCATGCAGTCCACCAGCGTGGCGATGCGTGTCGCCCCATGTGTCCATCAGGGACATCGGTCACAGCCAAGTCACCATAATCCGGGCGAATCAGGACGTTTGTGGCACTTCAGGCACGACATGGTGACAATTGGGCGAACGTACATCTGTTACACCCTGTGACAGGTGCAATACACTCCGAACCCGGAAGGGGGAGTTGGGTTGTTCGATTACCACGTTCACACGACACGGTCCGTCGACTGCCATACGCTGATCGAAGCCTCATGCGAGGCAGCCATCCGGCGCGGCATCACGGAGATCGCGTTCACCGATCACGTCGATTTCGAACCGGCAGACGAAGGCTACGGATTTTACGATTACGCCGGCTTCATGGCCGACATCGACCGGGTCCGCCAGCGCTTCGGCGACCGATTGACGATCCTGGCCGGAGCCGAAATCGACTTCAACACGCGCACCGCGAGCCAGGTCGCCGAGTTCCGGGGAAGTCACGAGTTCGATTTCGTGATCGGCTCCGTCCACTTCGGGGACGGCGGGGAGATCATCTTCCCGCGATATTTCGCCGGACGCACCCTCGACGAGGTCTTCCTCCCGTACTACGAGCATATCCAGGCCGCCGCCGAGTCGGGCCTGTTCGACACCATCGGGCACCTCGACCTGCCCCAACGATATGCACCGCCCGAGGCCGGCACGTACGAACCGCTGCGCTACGAGGCCCAGGTGCGGCCGATCTTCCAGGCGATCATCGACTGCGGCATCTCGTTCGAGATCAATACCTCCGGACTTCGGCAGGCACCGAAATCGACGATGCCGGGCCTCGATCTCGTCCGCGTCTTTGCCGATATGGGCGGCCAGACGGTGACGCTTGGTAGCGATTCGCACGTCGCCGAAACCATTGGCGCCGGTTTCGATACCGCGCTCGCCATGCTCGCAGAGGCCGGAATCCCCACCGTCTCGTCGTTCCGTGGCGGACATCGCACGCTGGTGCCGCTCGAATCGCTCACAATGGATGCCGTCACGGCGGGAGGCAAGTAGGCCGATGGAATCCCGCCAAGACACGTCACAGGATCTGATGCTGCCGGACCTTCCGCTGAATCCGCCGGCTCGCTGGGACTACGAAGAGGCCCCGGAACCAACGCCGTCACCGCGTGTCCCCGTCCGCCGTTCGTCGATGCGGACGCAGCCGACCTCGTCCCTGACGTACTCGGAGGAGACGCCGACAACGCCAGTGCGGCGCCGTCCCGAGGCCACTCGACCACGCTCGCGGCGTGAGAACCCGCGATCCACAGATGACGTGGTGATGTCGATCTCCCCGGCCGCGATCGCGCCTACCCCAGTGCGCCGGCCACGCACGGCGCCGGCAACATCCCGCCGGACCTCCAGGTCCACACCATTCGTCCTGCCGCCCGTTCGCTCGCTGATCGATCAGGCGCTGCCGAGTCTCGTCATGGTGGCGACCGCGTTCGGCGTCGCGATGCTCGGTCCGCTGAGTGTCTTCGGGATTCCGTTGTGGGCGATAGCGGCGGCGATTCCCGCGCTGGCGTTCTTCGCCCTGGCGAACGAGGTCTCGCATCCGGTGTGGTCGCATTCCTCGGTCGTGAACATCGCCATCCTGCTCGCCGTCTTTCCGGTCCTCGTCGTCCGCCAGAGCGTCTCCCGCGTGCCCTATGTGGACTGGTCGAGCGGGACGCTCGCCGCGCCCATGATGATGACGCTTGTGCTGATCGGTGCGCTGGCCGGAGTGGGGGTCCTCACCGCCTATCTGTGCCGCGAGGACCCCGAATACGCCGGTGTCGTCTTCCTGCCCGCAGCGATGCTCGTACCGTTCTTCGCCGGCAGTACCGCAGTCACAGACCTTCGCTCCGCGATGCTGATGGTTGCTGGGATCTACCTTGTGACAGCGCTCCTGACTGTCATCGCCTTCGTCGCTCCGCCAAGCATGAGCGGGCTGCTGGGACCGGTCGCGATCATGATCCAGTTCCTCGTCCTGGCGGCGATCCGGGGCGCGGACATCTTTCCCGTTGGCTCAGGGGTATCGTGCCGTATCCTCTTCTTCATCACGGTGGCTGCGACAGTCGCCCTGACCATCATCGTGCCGATGGCGAGCTACTGGATGCGCCAGGTGACGCTGCTCGTCCGCACCTCAAATCGCGCCGCTGCCGCCTGATCCTCACATCGCACGCACAGGCAACGGGCCGTCTGGCATGGACGGTCCGTTGCCTGTGCCTCATGGGAAAGCTGGCCGACACCAACCAGAGGAACGGCGGCCCAATCGGGCCGCCGTTCCTCTGGTGCACTTGTGACCGAAGCGGCTTACGCGTCCTCGACCTTCGACTCCTCGACGCCATTCAGGCGCGCAGTCGCAGTCGGGTCCTTTGGCTCGATCACCGTCATGGAGACGACCTCTTCGCCCTCCCCAAGCCGCATCAGGGTGACACCCTGGGTTGCGCGGCCGATGCGTGAGATCTGATTCGCCGCGATCCGGATCGCGATGCCGCGGCTGTTCATGAGCATGATCGCGTCATCTGCGCCAGCCATGCCCGCCGCCACGATCTTGCCCGTGCGCGGCGTAAGGCGCATCGCCTGGATGCCCTTGCCACCCCGGCCCTGGGCCCGGTACTGCTCGATATCGGTGCGCTTGCCAAGCCCCTTCGCCGCCACGACGAGCAGATCCTTGCCCTCCGCGACCACGTCAGACGCGATCACCGTATCGCCCGGATCGAGCCGGATGCCGATCACCCCAGCGGCAGTGCGTCCCATCGGGCGCACGTCGCTCTCCGGGAAGCGGATCGCCTGTCCCCCGGTCGTGACGAGCACCAGCTCGTCATCGCCGTCGGTCATGCGCACCCATGCCAACTCGTCATCCTGCTCGATCCCGATCGCGATCATGCCAGTGGAGCGAACAGACTTGAACTGGTCGAGGGAGACTCGCTTCACCCGGCCCAGCCTCGTCGTGAAGAAGAGGTACTTCGCGCTGTTGTAGTCGCGGATGTTCATCAACGTGGTGACCATCTCATCCGGCTGCATGTTGATGACATTGACGATCGGCAGGCCCTTTGCGGTGCGTCCGGCGTCCGGCAGCTCATGGACCTTGATCTGGTAGACGCGTCCCCGGTTCGTGAAGACGAGCATCCAGTCCATCGTGTTTGCGGAGAGGATGTACTGGAGGGCGTCCTCCTCGCGCATGGTGACGCCCGTCACGCCGCGCCCGCCACGCCGCTGGGTGCGGTAGACCTCGTCGGCGATCCGCTTCACGTAGCCCTTCTCGGTGACGGTCACGAGGACATCGACCTCCGGAATGAGGTCCTCCTCGCTAAGCACGCCGGAGACATCCTGGATGCGCGTGCGGCGCGCGTCCCCGTACTTCTCCTTGAGTTCACGCAGGTCGCTGCGGATGAGGTCGATCACCATCGAGACGTTTGCGAGGATCGCTTCGAGGTGGGCGATCTCCTTCAGTACGGCGGTAAGCTCGTCCTCGATCTTTTGCCGCTCGAGCGCGGCGAGGCGAGCGAGCCGCATATCGAGGATCGCATTCGCCTGCACCTCGGAGAGCTTGAACCCGCGCATGAGGTTCGTGCGCGCCGTCTCGGTCGTCCGCGACCGGCGAATGGTTGCGATCACCTCGTCGATGTTGTCGAGGGCAATCTTGAGGCCCTCAAGGATGTGAGCGCGGCGGCGGGCGCGTTCGAGTTCGAACTCGGTGCGCCGAGTGATGACTTCCTTGCGGTGATTGACATATTCCTGAAGCGCGCGCTTCAGCGTCAGCACGCGCGGCTGCGTGCCACGCTCGACCAGCGCAACCATGTTGACGCCGAACGACTGCTGCAAGCTGGTGTGCTTGAAGAGGTTGTTCAACACCTTCATCGGCTGCGCGTCGCGCTTCAGCTCGATCACCATGCGCATGCCGGTGCGGTCGGACTCGTCGCGGAGATTGCTGATACCGTCCATCTTGCCGTCGCGCACCAGTTCGGCGATGCGCTCCAGCAGGAGGGCCTTGTTGACCTGGTAGGGCAGTTCGGTGACGACGATCTGGAAGCGGCCGCCGCGATCCGATTCCTCGACGAACGCCTTCGCGCGGATCACGACGCGCCCGCGCCCGGTGGCGTAGGCTGCCTGGATGCCCTCGCGCCCAAGGATGGTGCCGCCGGTCGGGAAGTCCGGCCCCGGAATCACCTCCATCAGTTCCTCGAGGCCGACCTCCGGATTGTCGAGCAGCAGCATGATAGCATCGCACACCTCGTTCAGGTTGTGCGGCGGGATGTTCGTCGCCATGCCCACGGCGATACCGGCGCTGCCATTGATGAGCAGGTTCGGCAGGCGAGCGGGGAAGACGGTTGGCTCCTGCATCGACGCGTCGTAGTTCGGGCGATAGTCAACCGTGTTCTTCTCGATATCGACCTGCAACTCTTCGGAGATCGCGGTGAGCTTCGCCTCGGTGTACCGCATGGCCGCAGCGCTGTCCCCGTCGACCGAACCGTAGTTGCCTTGCCCATCGACCAGCGGGTAGCGCAAGGAGAAGTCCTGCGCCATACGCACGAGAGTGTCGTAGGCAGCCGTGTCGGAGTGGGGGTGCCAGTTCTTGATGACCTCGCCTACGATACCGGCACTCTTGCGGTAGCGGGAATTGGCGCGCAACCCCATCTGGTTCATGGCGTATAGCACGCGCCGGTGGACCGGCTTGAGACCGTCCCGCGCATCGGGCAATGCGCGCAGCACGATCACGCTCATCGCATAGTCGAGATACGATTGCCGCATCTCTGTTTCGATGCTGGCGATCCGGACGTTTCCGATTTCCACGGATTTCGGCTCCTGATGAATGACGAAAGCGGCGTGAGCCTAGACGTACAAGTATACGCCATTTTGCCCGTCATTTTCAGGGTTTCAGTGCGTACGTACACTCACATTGAGCCACCGCCACCCGCGGTCCCCACAGTCGGGCGCCCCGCGTTGTTGCGACAGTTGGCGACACAAAAAGGAACGCGGGCGGCGAGCCCCATGCCCACCGCCCGCGTTCTCTTTCCTGTACGTTGCTTCCGCGACGATCAGCCCAGAATCCGCTTCTTGGCGGCTGCGAACTCCTGGTCGGTCAGCGCCCCCGCCTTGTGGAGCTCGGCAAGCCGCTCCAACTGCGCGATCTGATCGTCAGTGGTCGCGCCGCCGCTCCCCTGCGGCTTGGTCATCGAACCGGCCATCGCCTGCCCGATCGCCATTCCGGCTCCCAGTCCAGCACCGGTGGAGGCCATGTCACCAGCACCGCCCGGGTTCTGGGCGGCATCGCCGATCGCCTGGGCCGTCTTGAACTTCGTGTAGTCGTCCATGTTCCCCAGCGCTGCGATGCCAGACCGCTCATCGATCCGTTGCTGGACCTCTTCCGGTGGCGTGACCGCGGCGATCTGGAAGCTCGTCAGTTCCAGACCCATCCGCGCGAAGTCATCGGCCAGCGCCGCCCGGGTGCCATCGGCGATCTGCTTCGTGATCCCCTGGATGTCGAGGATGGAGGTCGTCTGTTTGCCGAGGATGTCGTTGAACTCGGCAAGGATGAGCCCCCGGAAGAAGTCCTCGTTCGATCCGGTCGTGACGCTGCCCTGCTGCCCGACGTACTGGTTCACGAAGAGCTGCGGATCGCGCACGCGCAGGCTGTAGGTCCCGAATGCCCGCAGCCGGACCATGCCAAGTTCGGAATCGCGGTACACGAGCGGTTGCGCCGATCCCCACTTGAGATCGGTGAAGTCCCGCATCGACACGAAGTAGACCTCGGCCGTGAACGGCGTTCGCCCGCCGAACGGCAGGTTGATGAGGCCGCCCAGCAGCGGGATATTCTTCGTCTCCAGCGTGTACCGGCCGGGACCAAATGTGTCGAGCGCCTTGCCGTCGCGGTAGAAGACGGCCTGCTGGCTCTCGCGCACGATCAACTGCGATCCAAGCGCGAAATCGCCCGATCCGTTCTCCGGGATGCGATGGACGAGCTCGCCGCTCCGTTCGTTCGGATACTCGATGACGTCAATGATGGCCATACAGACCTCCGCCCTTCCTGAGAACGGCCCGGCGGACGCGATGCCCGCCAGGCCGTGCCCGTGTTTGCAACCGTTGGAACGCTAGCGCCTACGCGTCGACCTGCGTCACCTTGTATGTGGTGGTCTTCGCATCGTCATCGTCAGACGCAGAGGCCGATGCAGCGATCTCGCCCGCGACATCGCTATTCCCGGCCTTCAGGGCCTCCAGCTCCTTCTCGATGTCGACATCGTAGTCCAGTTCCTTGAACTGCGTGTCGAACGAGTTGTCGCCGATCTCCTGGTATGCCGCAGCCTCCGCCTCGTTGCTGCGAATCTTGCGCTCGATCCGGTCGAGTTCGGACGACGCGTCGAGCGGAGAGAGCGAGGAAACGGTCGCCGTGGCCTGCTGGGTGACCTTCTTGGTGACTTCGGCGCGGCGCTGGCGCGCGATGAGGCTTTGCTTCTGGCTGACGGTCGTCTGGTACTTGGATTCCAGCTGGTTCAGCTGGGACTTCAGCTTCTCGACCGTCTGCGTCTGGATGTCCAGCTGCTGCTTGTAGACGGCAGCGTTCTCGTCCGCGTCCTTCTTGCGGCGCAGGGCCTCGCGGGCGAGGTCATCCTTGCCGGCGGCAACGGCGCGCTTCGCCTTCTCTCCCCATTCGGCCGCGAGCTGGGCATTGTCGTTGTAGTCGGCCTCGAGTTCCTTCTCCTGCGCGATCATCGCGGCGACCTGGCTCTTCGCGGTGCCGATGCCTTCCTGCATATCGCGCAGGATCTGCTCGAGCATCTTCTCCGGGTCTTCCGCCCGGTCGAGGAGGTCGTTGACGTTCGCGCGGACGAGGTTGGAGATGCGATCGAAGATACCCATCGGTGAAACTCCTTGGTGTTACTGAAGACCTATGCCGTAGACGACAACGTCTGCATCGTGAATCGGACGCCCGCTGAACTCATGCCGCACGCCGCCCAACACGAGCAGCATCCCGACCGACGAATCGTCGGCCTGCGGGACAACGGCATATTCGGCGGGAACCCGCCCCTTCGATCCCTTCCCGGTGTCGACCGTGGCGGTCACCGAGCGAGTGGTCGGGTCGAAGGCTTCGGCCTTGCCGTCGCTCGCCTCTTCCACCAGTTGTGCCGAGGGCACATCCGGCGTCGAGGCGCCAACGAACCAGACCGCGTTGCCATCCGGATTCTTGCCAACCCGGATGAAGGAAATACGAACGTCCCCGTCCGCGAGTTGGACTACGGCGTTCGCCACGTAGTCGTCCCCGAGCACGGAGAATGCCGCACCGCGTCCCACCTCGAGTAGCGGGCTCGGCGGCGGAGGAACCGTGGTGTCCAAAAGGTCGAGCACCGCAGAATCGGTGGACGGCTTGGCCGTCTCGACGACCGTGCTGCGCGTGCCAAAAAGCAGGTCGACTTCGTCAACGCCCTTGATCAAGGCGGCGACCTTCTCGGTAGAGTCGGCGCCAGCCTGGGCCTGCTTCGCAAGTTCGGCCGTCTTTCGCTGGATGGTCACGTCGAAAAGACGCACCTGCTCCAGCGCCGCCGTATCGATGGCGCCGTCCGCGAAGATGCCCGTAAAGCCATACGACGCGGTCCGGATGCGATCGGCAAGCGTCCGCGTCTTTCCGATTGCCGACTCCATCGCAGAAACCTGCGAAAGATCGCCCTTCGCGACGTTGGCGGCACTCGCGGCGGTCATCGTATCGACAACCTGCACCAGCTGGTCCGCCGCCGCGACGCGTACCTGTTTGTCCAGGTCACGCCGCTGCTCCTTGTCCTGGTAGCTGGTGTACCCAGGAATGGCGTGCAGGCTGTCCTGCGCCTTTCCAAGGATGCCGGTAACCCGATCCATGCGCAATCTCCTCACTGACAGCCACTTTCGGGAATGTTACAGGAATATCTCGGCGCCACAGTACGGGCACTTGATCAATCCCTTTCCCGCGAGTTCCAGTTGTCCGCCGCAATTCGGGCATGTCGACCGGGATGTCAACTCTTTCGCATCTACAGAGTAGAGCATTCCCTTGTCCCAGTCCACATAACCCGAGAACAACCCGAGCCCGACCAGCGCCAGCAGATCTGCCTGCACCTTGTCCGTGCTCGAATGCAGATCGAGCACGAGGTCCGAAATGGCGACTTGTCCGCGCGTCTTGACCATGTCGAGCAGCTTGCGCTGTTCGTCGATGGCGGCCATCTGTTTCTGCTCGGCGTTCCCCTTCACCAGCATGAACAGGCCGCCGCCCACCAATGGCAGGACAATGACGCCGAAGAGAATGACCAGGGCGAATGCCGCGCCACTCCCACGCATCACGCCCTCGTTCTTCGCCGAGAGGACCCAGACTGCGATACCTGCCCCAAGCACCAGGCCGACCGCAATCAGGATGATACCGACCGTTCGTCCGGATGACCTCACCGGGGACCTCCTGGCAGTACGACAGACGACCGAACAGCACCTCGCCCCTACATCGGGCTATCGGTGATCGCGAACATGAACTCACCCTTGCAGGCAATATCGCCATTCACGGTCGCCGTCCCGGTTCCGGTCCCGATATTACGGCGAACCTTACCCAGCTCGACTTCCAACCGGATCGTATCACCTGGCTTGACCTGACGCTTGAACCGGACATTGTCGATGCCGGCAAAGAGCGCGATCTTCCCGGCAAAGTCGTCCACGCTGAGCATCGCCACCGCACCGACCTGCGCGATGGCCTCCACGATCAGCACGCCCGGCATCACCGGGTACTCCGGGAAATGCCCCTGGAAGAACGGTTCGTTCGCCGTGACATTCTTGATGCCCACCGCCCGCTGTCCCGGTTCGAGCTCGAGAATCTGGTCCACCAGCAGGAAAGGGTAGCGGTGTGGGATGATCTTGCGGATGGCGAGCGAATCGAGCGGCAGCGCCAACGTCACAATCGTTCTCCTTCGCGCGTTCCGGTCAACCGTGCCACGACGCGCCTCATGTCGGTTCAACGACACAAAGCATACCAATCCCGAGCCATATGGAGCGGAACCGATGCGGGAACCACAACCGGCCACCGTCACGATCCTCGGCGCCGGCGCATGGGGCACCACGCTCGCGCTGCTTGCCCATCGCGCCGGCGCACGAACCACGCTCGTCGCCCATCGTCATGCAGATGCCCTCGTCCTGACAGAGACGAGACGACATCCGCATTCGCTGCCGGGCATTCTGGTTCCCGCCGAGATCCACATTGCCACGCTCACAGACGATCTGCCCGCACCAGACATCCTGGTCCTCGCGATCCCGACCCAGAAGCTCCGTCAAGGGCTCGTCAAGCTGCCATCGGCGTTCAGGAACGTGCCGATCGTTTCGGCCGCCAAGGGCATCGAGCTCGGCACGCTGCTTCGACCATCGGAGGTGATCGCCAAAGCCCTGAACCGGCCGCCTGGCGAGGGCATCGTCGTCCTTTCCGGTCCGAACCTGGCCTCGGAGATCGCCGAGGACCTGCCCGCCGCCGCCGTGGTCGCAGGCAACGGCGCCGCCCTGACCCATCAGGTTCAACGTTCGTTGGGGTCCAATCGGTTCCGCCTCTACACAAGCAGCGATCCGGTCGGCGTGGAGCTTGGCGGGGCGCTGAAGAATATCGTGGCGATCGGCGCGGGTATTGCCGACGGACTTCATCTCGGGGACAACGCGAAAGCAGCGTTCATCACGCGCGGCCTCGCGGAAATCACCCGCCTCGGCATCGCGATGGGAGCCGATCCGCTCACATTCGGCGGACTCTCCGGTATCGGCGACCTGCTCGCCACCTGCGCCAGCACGCGCTCGCGAAATCACCGGGTCGGCATCGAGCTCGCAACGGGACGGCCCCTGGACGCGATTCTCGCGGACATGCAGGAGACGGCGGAAGGCGTCGCCACAACGCGGGCGACCTGCGATCTGGCCGCCCGGATGGGTGTCGAGATGCCGATCGCAGAGGCGCTTCAAGGCGTGCTCTTCAAGGGCACGAATGTCGCCCGCGCGGTCGAGTCGCTGCTCGTGCGTGCGCCCGTCCCCGAGGTCAGGCCATAGCGGCGAGGATCAGGCGGCGTCGCGGTCGATCAACTGCTCGCGAGCGGGACCGACACCGACGAAGCGAATGCGCGCATCGAGGATGGTCTCGATATCGAAGAGATACTGCTTCAATGCTTCCGGCAGGTCCCCGAACCCGCGCATGCCCGTGGTGTCGGCTTCCCAACCCGGCATCGACCTCCACACCGGGGTTGCGCGCTCCAGATCGTCAACAAGCGCCGGAACGTGATTCAACGGCGCACCATCAAGCATGTACCCGGAACACAGCCGAACCTCGGCAAATGCATCGAGTACGTCGACCAAGGTCATCGCGACCTCAGTCACGCCATTCAGGCGGCTGGTGTGGCGGCCGGCGACGGCATCGAACCAGCCGGTTCGCCGGGGACGGCCGGTAGTCGTGCCGTACTCATTGCCGCGCACCCGGATCGTCTCGCCGACCTCGTCACGAAGTTCGGATGGCATCGGGCCGGCACCGACGCGCGTGCTGTATGCCTTGTAGACAGCCACCACCCGCTCGATCTGCTTCGGCGCGACGCCAGCGCCCTGGCATGCCCCCGCCGCCGTGGGCGAAGACGAGGTGACATAAGGATAGGTCCCATAATCGATGTCGAGCATCGCGCCTTGGGCGCACTCGATCAGCACCTGACTTCCCTGTGCGAGCTGATCCTGCACCAGCACCTCGGTGGCAGTGACGTATGGCTGCAGCATCTCCCCGTACTGGATCAGCGTGTGATAGACCTCGTCGAAATCGAAGGCAGCGTCACCGTAGAGCGTCGTCAGCTCCTGGTTCTTCGCGTCCAGCTCGATCGCCAGCTTGCGGCGGAGGATGTCCGGCCGCACGAGGTCGCAGACACGCAGACCGTGCCGGGAAACCTTGTCGGCATAGGCCGGCCCGTTTCCCCGCAACGTGGTGCCGATCTCTTCGCCCTCACGGCGAGCCTCCAGCATGCGGTCGAGCGCCGGATGGTGGGGCAGCACGAGGTGGGCACGGTCGGAAATGCGAAGCCGGGAGACATCGATGCCCCGGTCCATCAGCCCGCGCAGTTCTCCGACGAGCGTGCCCGGCTCGATCACGACACCGGCGCCAATCGCACAGAGCACATCGTCGTTCAGGATGCCGGACGGCACGAGATGGAGTTTGAAGGTGCCCTGGTCGGTCTTGACGGTATGCCCGGCGTTGCTGCCGCCGTTTGCGCGCACGACCATCTGGGCCGCCCCCGCGAGGGCATCCGTCAGCTTGCCCTTGCCCTCGTCTCCCCATTGACCGCCCAGAATGATCGTCGCCGGCATCGAAACGTGTCCTCTCAACCCGATTCCACCCTGCGCATCGTCATCGCCCGGGCGCACTGATGGCCGGGAAATCCCGGCCATCGTCCAGTTTTCGCCTTATTGTCGCAGATCTCGCAGCTTCGTGAAGAGCGCACGTTCCTCCGGACCGACATCCTTCGGGACCGCGATGTGCGTTTCCACGAGCATGTCGCCGTATCCACTGGCCGAGCCGGGAATCGGCATCCCGAGTCCCTTCAGCCGGAAGACCGCCCCATCCTGCGTACCGGGTGGCACCGTCATCGACACCCGCCCGTCCAGCGTCTGCACCACGACCTCGCCACCAAGCACGGCCGTCGTCACGGGCATCATCACTTTCTGGCGCAGGTTGTTGCCTTGCCGCTCGAACTTGGGGTCCGGTTGCACCTCGATGGTGAGGTAGACGTCGCCGTTCGGCCCGCCATTGATGCCCGGTTCGCCCTGCCCGGCCAGGCGCACGCGCGATCCCGTACGCACGGCCTTCGGGATGGACACCTCCAGGGTCTTGTTGTTGATGACCACCCCAGTGGCATCGCAGGTCGGGCAGCCCACGCCACGCAGGTAGCCTGTACCGTGGCAGCGCTGGCAGGGCACCGGAATCTGCAATGCGACATGCCGCTTGGTCCCCGTCACCGACTCTTCGAGGCTGATCGGAACAGGCACCTCGGTATCGTCGCCGCGCTGGGCGCGGGTCTCGGCGTTGCGATTGGCGCCGCCGCGAGCGGTGAAGTTGCCGAAAAGCATGTTGAAGAAGTCGGAGAACCGGTTGCCGCCGCTCCCCTTGTTCTCCTCATGGACCCATGATGCACCGGGAGGACTCGCCGTCCCGGTGAACCATTCCTCGAAATCATCCGTGCGGCGGCCCGACGACCCCGCCGCGCCCGATGATCGCGCACCGCCGCCACTGGACGGGCCAGCCGTCGTCCGCTGCGACGAGGACGCCCCACCCCTGGGC
>JASGDN010000064.1:0-21450 GCA_049841275.1 Thermomicrobiales bacterium | reverse complement strand
GCGTCCGAGCACGTCGGCGTCGGCACCGGCGCCGGGGTTGGCACCGCCGATGGACCGGGACGCCGGCGCCGCGGCGGATTCGGCGTCGCCCAGGTCCAGCTTGCCTTCGGCTCCGTGACGGCGTTCGTCGCCCTGAACGCACTCGGCACGACCTTCACGGAGACGGTCGATCGCGGCCATCCCGATCCCCGCGTCGCGTTCATCGGGCAACTCGAAACCGCGAGCGTTCCCGAAGGCCAGAATACGACTCTGATGGCGCTGGTAACGGACATTCCCTGTCCGCACGACACCCTGATCCGCTGTTGCGTTGCGGCCCACGATGCCCTGGCGCGCGTTATTGTCCCCGCTCACACGATCGCCGACGGGGATATCGCCTTCGCAAGCACCCTTCGTACGGGCGAACTCGACCGCGAACGCGGCATGGCGCTGACGTTCGCGAGCGAACTGGCCACCGAGGCCGCGCTCCGCAACGCCGCCGCCCTTTCGATGCCGGCGTAGGGAAGCGTTCCCCCCATTGGTCTATGGACGTCCGGCGTCCTGGAGCAATCGTGGCCCGACACACGCCGGAGCCAGGAATCGCGCGGCATCGTCGCAGTGCATGAACCCGCTGCCGCCGACGATGCGAAATCTGAGTGATACACTGTGCGAACGATGACTCATGGGGACCGTTCCCCGGCCAGCCACGTCCAGCCACCAGCCAGACGAGAGGCGGCGCATTTCGATGACGCTCCATCCTGCTTCCGACGATGCGAGAACCCCTGCTCCCGGCCGCCCCACGATTGTGCTCGGCGGCAACCCATCGGCCCTCGGTTCCGCAACCAATGCCCTCACCGTCAGCCAGATCGGCCCCTTCTATGCGCTGGACCTCGATCTGCGCGAGTCCTGGTTGCCCCCGACATGGGACCAGTTCGCGTCCCACGCGGCGCAATCCACGGTTCGCCTCCGCAGTCTGTGGCTCCCCGCCACACTCACGGGCTTCAACGTCGAACGTCGACACGCACGGATCACCGATCTTCTCGCGCATGGCCGCGACAAGTTCGGCCTGCGTGACCTGATCGTCCCGCGGCTCTCCGCAGACACGCCAGGGATCAATCTCGCGGCGGAAGCAAGGGCCTTCACCAAGGCATCCAGCGGCATCGTCCGCATCGCCATCGGCATCCGGGCAGCCACGGTCATGCGCCACGCCGATCATCTCGACCGCATCGCGGCCATTCGCCGCACGATCGAGGAATGGGATCTCGGCGTTGCGCTCGATCTCACCGGAGATATCCCCCCCGGCTGGGAGGCGGAGGCCGCGATCGCGCGGCTGGTCCGGCGGATGTCGCTTATCCGGCTCGAACCGTGGCTGCTTCCGACCGGCCAACCGAACCTTTCTCCAGCCGGGCAACTGGCTGCCCGCAGCCTCGCGATGCTCGCCGACCAGGGCTACACGGGCATCATCAGCCTGCACACCATCGGCGGCGGCATCATCGAGCGAGCGCGAACGAACCGGGCGGCGGCGCACAGCCAGCTTCTCTACGACGATGTCCTGCGCCGCTTCACGCCGACCGCCATCGACGATGCCTCGCGCGCACCCCGCTGGCAGACACAACAACGCCACGTCTTCCCGGAATATCCGTAGCCACGCCTTTGCCGGCAGCAAGCATTGCGCGGTGGGCAAGTCATGCGTGCGCCTTGCGTGGTCGCCGAATGATTCCACTGGACGCATATATCACTCCGGAATCATCCGGAAACCACAAAAAGCGAGGCCGGTCACCAGCATGAGACTGATCCTGGTACGCCACGGAGCTGCGTCATATTTCGAGCGCCAGATCGTACCCGGCGCCACGGGATGCAGTGGCCTTACCATCGAAGGACAGGCGCAAGCCCGGAAGCTGTGCAACCGCCTCCAGATTCCCGGCGAACTCCCTGAATCGGCAGTCCTTCTCAGCAGCCCCTCGCCCGGGCAATCGAGACGGCGCGCATTCTCGCGCCGGCATTCGCGGGAAATGCCATCCTCCCGGAGCCAGAACTCGAAGAGACGGGTGTGGGCATCGCCGATGGCATGACATGGGCCGAGTTCGAGTCCCGGTTCGGCTACTTCGATGAACGGAAGGAGCCAGATCGAATCTGGGCGCCCGGTGGCGAGAGCTGGAACATGTTCGCCCACCGGATTCGTGCGTTTCTCGATCGGGCACGATCCGACTATGAGGACAGGACGGTTGTGGCGGTCACCCACGGCGGCGTGATCGATGTCACCATGCGCGTGCTTCTGGGCATTCCCAATACCGGGGCATCGGCATCATTCTTCCCGTCCAACACGGGATTGACCGAATGGTCGTGGACACCCCAGAACTCCTGGCATCTCGAACGCTACAACGACACGGCGCACCTGACGCCCTGAATACCAAGCATACATACAGGGCGGGATGTCACCCCACGCATCGATTGCGATCGGCCAACCATTCGTCTCTCGTGATCGCGTACTCGACCTCGCCAAGCTCGGTTCCCGGCAGAGGATCGTCGAACTCCTCATGGAACGTCCGCACGTAGCGCAGGCCGTTCTTTTCCATCACCCGGCGTGGCCAGCATTCACGAACATGGTCTGCGCACGGATGCGGTCCGTCCCGAGCACCCCGAAGCCATATTCGATCAATGCCCGCGCGCCTTCCGTCGCCAAGCCTTGCCCCCAACATGCCGGAACCAGCCGGTACCCCAGGCTGAGTGTCCGCCCCGTCGGATGGCTGTCCAACGAGAACCGGCCAACGAATGTCCTGCCCTCGCGCAGGAGCGCCGTCAATCGGCCCGGTGCGGGATCGTCTCCGTAATGGTCGATCGCGTGACGCAATTGGCTCTCGATCTCGTTGGAGGTCGGGATCTTTGCATCGAGATACCGCAAGACCGCCGGATCGGTGTTGAGCCGGACCAGATGTTCTAGGTCGTCCATCGAATGGCGCCGGAGCAGCAGGCGTTCGGTTTCGATCGGCGGCCAGCCAGCAGTGGCATTCATGACTGAAGCTCCGGAAAATGGCGAATGCGCCACAGGATCGCTCCCGTGGCGCGTTCGTTTCGGTCCTGCACCGTAGGCGACAGGGATGAAATCCCTACCGCTTCGTGTACTGAGGCGCCTTGCGGGCCCGCTTGAGACCGACCTTCTTCCGCTCCTTCTCGCGCGCATCGCGGGTGAGCAGCTTGGCCGGCTTCAGGACGCCACGCAGCTCCTCGTCGTAACGGGTGAGCGCGCGGGAGATGCCGTGACGCACGGCGCCGGCCTGCCCGGACACGCCGCCACCGACCACCGTGACGTAGATGTCGAAACGCTGGTTCGTGTTCGTCAGCACCAGGGGCTCGTGGATCACCGTCTGGTGAACACCACGCCCGCCGAAGTATTCGGTGGCCGGCTTGTCGTTGACGATGATCTTGCCATCGCCCGGATAGAGACGGACACGGGCAACGGCAGTCTTGCGGCGGCCAACACCGTAGTGGAAGCGCCCGGATGGATATCGCGAAGTGGTCGTCGTGGAATCACTCATTGGTGACAGTTCTCCTTGAATCCCGAATCGGCCTGGACCGACCGGTCAGGGCCCTAGCGGCTCGCGGTGTCGTCGAGCGGAAGGGGCGCAGGATTCTGCGCAGCATGCGGATGATCCGCGCCGGCGTAGATCTTCATCTTCTTGAACTGTTCGCGGCCAAGCGTGTTTCGGGGAAGCATGCCGCGCACCGCCGCCTCGATGATCCGCTCCGGATGCTTGGCCCGCAGGTCCTTCAGCGCGGCGCTCTTGAGGCCGCCCGGATAGCCGGAATGGCGGTAGTACATCTTGTCCGCCTCCTTGCCGCCGGTGACCTTCACCTTCTCCGCATTCACGACGATGACGTAGTCGCCGGTGTCGACGTGCGGCGTATAGATCGGCTTGTGCTTGCCACGCAGGGTGTGGGCGATGGCCGACGCGAGACGACCGAGCGTCTTGCCCTCGGCATCGACAACATACCAGGTGCGCTTCACCTCGGACGGCTTGGCCGAGTAGGTCTTCTGTCCAATCATTCAGGATTCCTCAATCCACTGACGTCCGATGCGCCAGGTCAATGCGGGACGGTGCCGTCCGGATCGGGATCGGGAAGCTCATCCCCATATCCGACCCGCCAGAACACCAGCCCATACGGTGGCGCCGTTGCCGGCCCCTTCCGCCGATCGCGCTCCGCAAGGAGCTGCGTGATCCAGTCCGGCGATCGGCCGCCAGCACCGATCTCTGCCAACGCGCCAACCATCGTGCGCACCATGCGGGGCAGAAATCCATCCGCCACCACCCGGATCTCGATCGCCTCACCCGTGCCGGCCGTCAGCCCCCACCAGGGAGCCACGGACCGCACCGAGCAATGCGATATCGTGCGCGCCGTGCCGCGCGGCCGATCGTGCCGCTCCGACCAGGGGACACCCTCGCCGCCGCCCGCAAAGGAGGCAACATCGTGCGTCCCCAGGAACTGCCTCGCGCCGTCGTTCATGGCCTGAACGTCGAAGCCCGAGCGCCGCTCCCAGACGGTTCCTCGTGCCAGTGGCTGCCGGGGTCCAAGCCAGATGCGATAGCGGTATTCGCGCCACGTCGCATCGTATCGTGCGTGAAACCCGGCAGCCACCCGCCTGACAGCCACAACCGCGAGATCGTCCGCCAGATGCGCATTCAGCGCGCGGACAATGGTCGCGTCCGGCGTGGTCGGGTCCAGATCGTCGCAGCTCACGACCTGCCCAACCGCATGGACCCCACGATCGGTTCTGCCAGCAAAGGTGGCTGCTACCGCCTTGCCGCCGAGGATGCCGAGCGCTCGCTCCAGATCCTCCTGTACCGATCGCGTACCCGGCTGCCGCTGCGACCCGTGGAACCCCCGGCCATCGTAGGCGACCGTCAGTTTCCATCGCATCATGTCGACACTGGACGTGGCTGCCGTCTCGTCCATCCGGGCAATACGAACGAGGTGCCGGAGTGGGTCACCCCCTTCCGCATGCCTCGTTCCTCCAGAATCAGGCCACGAACTCGATCAGCACCACCGGAGCGGCATCGCCGCGCCGCAGGCCGAGCTTCGAGATTCGGGTGTAGCCGCCGGGGGTCTCCTCGAACCGGGGAGCGACGACATCGAAGAGGCGCTTCATGGCGGCCTCGTTGTCGATCTTCGACATCACCAGCCGGCGGTGATGCTCCGTGTCCTCACGGGCGATGGTGACGAGCTTCTCCACGATGCCGCGGAGCTCCTTTGCCTTCGCCTCGGTCGTCATGATCCGCTCGTTCATGATGAGCGAGATCGCCTGCTGCCGGAACAGGGCCTTGCGCTGGCTTGGGTTGCGCCCAAACTTGCGTCCTGCCTTCTGGTGTCTCATGCCTCGTCACCTTCGTCAGTATCCGCCTCGTCGACGCTTCCCAACGAAGCGATCGCCTCGACGGCCAATCGGTCGTCATCATCCTCGCCAGGCTCTCCGTCCGCGGCGGCGCCCTGCGCGAGCTGCGCCAGGTCCGCCTCCGGAAGGTAGCCGAACTCGGCCAGGCGCTCGCGCAGCTCGGTCAGCGAACGCGGACCGAAGTTGCGGATGGAGAGCAGCTGGTCCGGGTCCATCGTCAGGACCTGGCCCACCTTGTCGATCTGCTTGCTGCGCAATGCATTCAGCACGCGTGGCGAAAGGCCCAGCTCGGCAAGCGGCCGGTTCTGCACTTCCTCCGAGATGAAGGAGCCGCCGGCCGCTTCCGGTTCCGGATGGGTGAACTCGGCGAAGACGCGCGCGTGGTCCATCAGGATCTTCGCGGACTGCGCCAGCGCCTCGTCGGCCTCGATGGTGCCATCCGTGAGGATCTCCAGCACCAGCCGGTCGAAATCGCCCGTGCCGCCGACCCGCGTGTGCTCAATCACGAAGTTCACGCGCTGGATCGGCGTGTAGATGGCATCGATCGGGATCTCGCCCAGCGAGTAGGCCTCCTGCGTCTCCGCCGACCGGTAACCCCGGTCGCGGCTGATCCACAGGTCCATGTCCAGCACGGCATCCGGCCCTTCGAGCGTGGCAATCGGATGCTCGGGGTTGACGATCTCGACCTCGGCCGGCCATTCGACATCGCCGGCGGTCACGATATGCTCGCCGTCACCCTCGCTTCGAGCGTACAGGTGTGCGCGCAGGTCGCCATGAAGATCGGTCACCCGGCGAAGGCGAATGCCCTTCAGGTTGAGCACGATCTCGGTCACGTCCTCGCGGACGTTCGGCACGGAGGAAAACTCGTGCCACACATTGTCGATCCGGATGCGGGAGACTGCGCAGCCTTCCAGCGAGCGCAACAGAATGCGCCGCAGGGCGTTGCCGAGCGTCGTTCCGTAGCCGGGCTGGAGTGGCTCAACGTCATACCGCCCGTAGTTGAGCCCCGTCTCGACGGTCTTGATGGTGAAGGGTTGCTGCAACAAGCGGACTCGCCTCCTTGCGACACGCATCTCGTCCTGCACATTCGCGCCGGACCCCTCGGAGATACGGTGTTCTGTTTGGTCTCGGCCAACTGGCCTGAAACGCGGCCTCGGTGTCTGCGCGGCTCCTGCAATCACCGGCCACATGGCCGGGAGCAGGGCTAGACGCGACGACGCTTCGGCGGACGGCAGCCGTTGTGCGGGATCGGAGTCGTGTCGGTGATGGAGATCACCTGCACGCCGCTGGCCTGCAGCGAGCGAATCGCCATCTCACGCCCGGACCCCGGACCCTTCACAAAGACATCCACCTGGCGAAGGCCATGCTCCTGCGCGCGGCGAGCCGCCGCCTCGGAGGTGACCTGCGCGGCGAACGGAGTGCTCTTGCGGGAGCCCTTGAACCCGTTCGCGCCAGCGCTCGACCAGGCAATGACGTTCCCGTTCGGATCGGTCAGCGTCACGATCGTGTTGTTGAATGTCGCCTGAATGTAGGCGCGTCCGCGAGGAATATTCTTCCTGTCGCGCTTCCGGATACGAGTCTTGCCCTGATTGCCACCACGCCGTCGATCTGACATCGCGCGTACCTACCCCATTCATCTCTTCAATCGCCCCGGCATCCGCGTTACGCCATGCCGGGCCGCGCCCAAATCAGGCCTTCGATGACTACTTGCGCTTGCCGGCCACGGAGCGCTTCGGCCCCTTCCGCGTCCGCGCGTTCGTGCGGGTGCGCTGGCCGCGCACCGGCAGGCCACGGCGGTGGCGCAACCCGCGATACGACCCAATATCCATCAGCCGCTTGATATTCATCGAGACTTCGCGACGAAGATCGCCCTCGACCCGGTATTCGCGGTCGATGATGTCGCGGAGGCGATTCACCTCATCGTCGGTCAGATCGCGCACGCGGGTGTCCGGATTGATCCCGGTCCGCGCGAGCAGGGTCTGACTTGTCGTCAGTCCGATTCCGTAGATGTAGGTCAGCCCGACCTCGACCCGCTTCTCGCGGGGAAGATCAACACCCGAAATACGTGCCATGCGTTGTCCTCTGCTGCACTGAACGCCTCACCACCACGTCGCATATGCGGAGCTGCAGTTGGAGGGCGCCAATTCCTAACCCTGGCGCTGCTTGTGTCGCGGATTCGTGCAGATCACGCGCACGACACCCTTGCGACGGATGATGCGGCACTTCTCGCACCGCTTGGTAACCGAAGCCGAGACCTTCATGTCCGCTCACTCCTCATCGCCGTGCCACCGAAATCCAGGCACAGCGCTCACCTGAAACGTCCCGATTCGCCCGCATCGCTCCCGGGCTTCCCGCGAACGTTCCGAAGTCTCGGTATTGCCGTGGGGGGTTCCCCGTGACAGTCGCTCCATCGCCTGCGCACCGGCCCCATATGCGGCCCTGTAGATAGCCAGGGTGTGGTGAGGGGTGCCGGTCGCACACGCGGATAGCGCGTGCCATCAGACACACGCCACGAAAGATTAGTGTACCACGGTGGGCAATCGTTCCGTCAAGATGAGCGGATCGCCCTCCGTGATGGCCACCGTATGCTCGAAATGGGCGGAAAGGCCGCCATCCTTCGTCACCACGGTCCACTGGTCCTTCAGCACCGTCACGTCATCCCCCCCACTATTGATCATCGGCTCGATCGCGATGACCATTCCCGGCCGCAGCCGCATGCCGCGATCCGGATCCCCGAAATTCGAGACGTGCGGATCCTCGTGCATCGATCGCCCGATGCCGTGGCCGCCCCACTCACGGACGACGCCGTAGCGCCCCTGCCCCCGTTCCGCGATGAACGTCTCGATCGCGTGCCCGATGGCCCCGATCCGGTTGCCCGCCCGTGCCTGCGCGATACCCGCGTACAGAGCGGCCTCGGTGTCGGCCAGCAGGGCGGCTGCCTCCGGCGAGACCGCACCCACCGGATACGTCCACGCCGAATCCCCGTGCCACCCGTTCAGGATCGCGCCGATGTCCACCGCGATGATGTCGCCGTCGGACAGGCGGCGCGCCCCCGGAATCCCGTGGACCACCTGCTCGTTCACCGAGGCACAGATGTTGGCCGGGAAGCCGCCGTACCCGAGGAAGCTCGCCGTTGCCCCGAACTCGGCCACGGTATCCCGCACGATCGCGTCGAGCTCGCCCGTGGTCACCCCCGGGGCGATCGCCTGTTGGACCCGCTGATGGCACACGGCCACCACATGTCCGGCCTCCTGCATCAGGGCGATCTCACGCTCGTTCTTGATCGTGATCGCCATCTCAGGATGCCTTCGCCGCCAGCCGCGCCTCGATTGCCTGCCGGATCTCCGCCGTCACGGCGTCGACATCCTGGTCGCCATCGACCGTGGAGACAAGACCGCGTTTGGCGTAGTACGCAAGCACCGGCGCCGTCTGCTCGTCGTAGATGGCCAGCCGCCGGGCAATGGCCTCGGGCTGGTCGTCGTCGCGCTGGATGAGATCCTCGCCGAATGCGGCGATCTCCTGATCTGAAAGACCGTTGACGTTGTAGATCGTGCCCGTCGTCGCACCGGTCCGCCGCCCAGCGAGCCGCTCGATGAGCGAGGCACGCGGCACGTCGATCTCGATCACGATGGTCAGGGCCTCACCGAGATCGGCAAAGATGCCGTCCAGGGCCTGCGCCTGGACGGCATTCCGTGGGAACCCGTCGAAGAGCGCACCGTTGACGTTGCCATCGCCGGACCGGACCTGGTCCGCCACGGATGCCAGGCGCTCCCGCACGATCGCGTTCGTCACGTCATCGGGGACCAGTTCACCGCGGGCGAGCAGCCCTTCGACCTGCAAACCAAGGTCGCTCTTCGCAGCAATCGCGCTCCGGAAAAGCTCTCCGGTCGCGATCTTCGCCAGCTTCAGTTCCGGCCCGATGATCGCCGCCTGGGTGCCTTTCCCGGACCCCTGCGCGCCCATCAGAATCGCATAGACAGCCACGTCCCGACCTCATTCCACAGGACTCCACACCACTGCGCGCCACCAGCATCCAGAGGACGCCAGCAGCGCGCGGGCAGGGAGATCCCTAGTTGATGAATCCTTCGTAGTTCCGCATCAGCAGTTGCGCTTCCAGCTGGCGCATCGTGTCGATGGCGACCCCCACGACGATCAGCAGCGATGTCGAACTGATGAGCAGGCTCTGCACGCCGGTCAGCTGCGACACGATCCAGGGCAGGATCGCCACGATACCGAGGAAGAGCGCGCCCACGATCGTGATGCGGGAGAGCACCTTCTGCAGGTAGACCGCCGTGTTCTTGCCGGGTCGCACGCCAGGGATGAATGCTCCCTGACGTTGCAACGATTCCGGAATCCGCTGCTGCTGGAACACCACCATCGTGTAGAAGAAGGTGAAGCCCACCACCAGCAGGAAGTAGACGATGTTGTAGAGCGCGTTCGTCGGCGAGAACCAGATGCTCAGGTCCCGCGCCACACTGCGCACCCAGCTCGTGTTCGAGGCCGACAGCAGGTTCGAGATCAACCCCGGCAGCACCATGATGCTGACGGCGAAGATCAGCGGGATCATGCCCGCGCTGTTGACCTTCAGCGGAATGAAGGTCGTCGAACCGCCATAGACCCGTCCGGCGCGCACCCGCTTCGCATGGTGCACCGGGATCCGCCGCTGGCCCTCGTTGATGAGCACGACGCCCACCACCGTGAGCAGACCGAGCGCGATGAAGAACACCGAGCCGATCACGTTCTGGCCCAGCGACCCACCGCCGAAGACGTTCGTCACCGCGCTCGGCAACGACGCCACGATACCGCCGAAGATCAGGATCGAGATTCCATTGCCGATCCCGTTCTCCGTGATCAGCTGGCCAATCCAGACCAGGAGCAACGTGGTGCACGTCATCGAGATGAGCACGGCCAGCGTCGGCAGGAACGTCGACGAGTTGAACAGGCCGAAATCCGAGATGAGCGGCGTCGCAGCACCAGTCGATGGGTCGGTCACCGTTTGCCGGGAGAAGAGCAGGCCCTGGCCGTAGCCCTGGAGCAACGCCAGGGGCACCGTCAGGAACACCGTGTACTGGTTGATCTTCGTCCGCCCCTGCTCGCCCTCCATCGAGAGCTCATTGAGGCGGGGAATGATCGGAGTCATCAGCTGCATGATGATCGAGGCGGTGATGTAGGGATACACCCCCAGCGCCGCGATCGAGAAGTTCCGCAGACCGCTTCCGGAGAAGAGGTTCAGCATGCCCAGCAGCTGGTTGCTTTCGATGAACGACCGCAGACCGTCCCGATCCACATTCGGAATCGGCACGCTGGCGATGACCCGGAAGATCACGAGCATCGCCACCGTGTAGAGAATCTTCCTGCGAAGGTCCGGAATCTTGAATGCGTTGAGGACAGCCTGCAGCATTCCTACGACTCCTTGGACGCGCGCTCCTGCAGCTCGGCAATCGCCTCGCGTCGCTTCGGACCGCCGACCTTGCCGACGCGCATCGACTTAAGCTCACGGTTGAGCGGCAGGCGGCGCGAACGCGGACGAGCAGAAAGCCACTCGTCGTTGCGCTCCAGCACCTCGACGGTGCCACCGGCTGCTTCGATCGCAGCCTGAGCGCTCTTGGAGAAAGCCTGGGCCTTCACCGTCAGCGGCTTCGTCAGCTCGCCATTCCCGAGGATCTTGACCGGGAAGCGGGTGCTGCGCACCACGCCCGCCGCGACCAGGGCCTCCGGCGTCACATCGCCGTCGAACTCCAGCTCGGCCAGGCGACCGATATTCACGGTCTCCCACTGCGCCGCAAAGATGTTCGTGAATCCGCGCTTGTAGGGCATGCGCCGCTGGATCGGCAGCTGGCCGCCCTCGAACCCAAGCCGGACACCTCCACCGGAGCGCGCGTTCTGACCCTTCGTACCGCGTCCCGCCGTTTTGCCGCGCCCGCTTCCGTGACCGCGACCGACGCGACGCTTGGAGGTATTCGCGCCCTTGTTCGGACGCAGGTCTTCAAGTGTCAAAGGCATCGTCGTTCTCTTCTTTCATCCGGCAGTACCCGGTCAGCGCCCGGCGGGCGCCGACCACGACCACTACTCGGCGGCGATCTCCTCCACCTTCAGGAGGTGGTGGATCTTGTGCACCTGGCCCCGGATGTCCGGCGTATCCGGGCGCACCACCGAACTGTTCAGCTTGCCCAATCCGAGCGAGCGAACCGCCCGCCCCTGATCGGCCGGTCGGCCGATCGTGCTCTTCACGAGCGTGATCTTCAGCTGACCCGTGCTGGTTTCGGCTGCGTTCGTCATGACTGGCCTCCACGGGACGCGTTCGCGCCACGGCCCTGCCCGCCACGGCGGTTCCGCGAGTTCTGCTCGCGCGGCTGCGCCGGAATGAGCGGAGCGGCCTGCTGACGCGGGCGGATCGGCGTCGAAACGCCGCCACTGCTGTGCTCGAACGGCTTGCGCAGCGCAGCCTTCGCCCGCTTCCGCCGGCGCAAGACGGCCTGCTCGGCCTCCAGCTCCTCGAGCGCCTTGATCGTCGCACGCACCACGTTCACCGGGTTGTTGCTGCCCAGCGACTTGGTGAGGATGTCGCGGATACCCGCGACTTCCAGCACGGCGCGGACGCCACCGCCGGCGATGACGCCGGTACCGGGCGACGCCGGCTTCAGCAGCACGCGTGACGCACCGAATGTGGTCTCCACCTCGTGCGGGATCGTCCCGCCATCGAAGGGGACCGTGATCATTGTCTTCTTGGCGGCCTCGACACCCTTGCGGATGCTGTCCGGCACCTCGCCGGCCTTGCCGATGCCCGCGCCGACGCGACCCTTACCATCACCAACGACGACGATGCTGCTGAACGAGAACGTGCGGCCACCACGGCGCACCTTGGAGACGCGATTGATCTTGACCAACCGCTCCTCGAACTCGTTTCCGCCTCCATCTTCGTCGGAGCGGCGCCGCGACGAGCGCTCCTCCCGATTCCGATCGACCATTCCTGTCTCCCGATGCTCCGACGCCCCCACTGGCACTCGGGACTTCCCTTGCGCACCAGTGGCAACGGCGGCTTAGAACTTCAGGCCGCCCTCGCGCGCGCCATCTGCAACCGCCTTGATCCGACCGTGGTAGAGGAATCCACCGCGATCGAAGACCACCGACTCGATTCCCGCCGCCTTCGCACGTTCGGCGATCACCTCGCCAACCGCCTTCGAGCGAGCTGTCTTCGTAGCCCCTTCGCCGGCGCGCTCGCGAACGGCCTCTTCGAGGTCATTCGCCTGCACCAGTGTGTGACCCGCCAGGTCGTCGATCACCTGGACGTAGATGTGCGCCGAAGAACGGAACACATTCAACCGCGGGCGGGCCGTGGTGCCGCTCACCTTCGCCCGCACGCGCACATGCCGGCGCTTGCGCAGCGACAACGGCTTTCGATACTTGAGACGCATCTCGCAAACTCCCTGTCACACCATTCACGGACCCACAAGCATGCACGCACGAGATGACCTGCGGCCCGCGTTTGGATGTCGCTGTGGCTACTTCGCCTTACCGGTCTTGCCGGCCTTGCGGCGGACGTATTCGCCCTGATACCGGATACCCTTGCCCTTGTATGGCTCAGGCGGACGCACGCCACGGATGCGGGCGGCTTCCTCACCGACAACCTGCTTGTCGATGCCGGTCACCGACACGCGGTTCGTGCCCTCGACGGCAAACGCGATGCCGTCGGCCGGCGCCAGCTTCACCGGATGGGAGAACCCCACGTTCAGCACCAGGGTCTTTCCCTCCATGGCGGCGCGGTAGCCGACGCCCTGGATCTCCAGCACCTTGGTGAATCCGTCGGTCACACCAACGACCATGTTGTTGAGCAGGGAGCGCGTAAGGCCGTGCAGCGCCTTCACGTCGCGGTCGTCGTTCGGACGCTCCACCTTCAGGATGTCGCCATCCTGGGTAATGGCCAGCACCGGCGCAAACGTTGCGTTCAGCTCGCCCTTCGGTCCCTTCACGCGGACCGCATTACCGGATCCGACCTCGACCTGGACGGCCTTCGGCACGGGGATCGGCTTCACACCAATTCGGGACATGACATTTCTTCCTCGTCGGCAACGGGATACGGTGTTCGCGAGAACCGCGTTCCCCCCCGCCTCTGGGCTAGTGCAACCACTACCAGACGGTGCAGAGCACCTCGCCGCCGATCCCGCGCCGGCGCGCCTCATACCCGGTCAGCACGCCCTCCGGCGTGCTGACGATCGCGATACCGAGACCGCTGCGCACGCGGGGCAGTTGGTCCTTGCCCGCATACACACGCAGGCCTGGCTTGCTCACACGCTTGATCTCCCGGATCGCATGCTTGCGATCGGGGCCGTAGCTGAGGGTGATCTTCAGCTGGTTCTGCGGCCGCTTCTCGATCACCTGATAGTCGGTGATATAGCCCTCGGCCTTCAGAATCGCCGAAATGGCGACGAGCACCTTCGTCGAAGGCATCACCAGCTCAGGCTTGCGAGCCATGCCCGCATTGCGAATCCGCGTCAGCAGATCGCTGATCGGGTCGTTGACACTCATCCGTATGTACTCCGTAGACGTTATGCGTACCCCTGTGGCACGCAACCTTCTCGTGCCCGGAACACCCGGGACTTGTGCTACCAGCTCGCCTTGCGCACGCCCGGCAGCTGCCCATTGAGGGCCATTTCGCGGAAGACGATGCGGCTCACGCCGAACTTCCGCATGTATCCCCGCTTGCGGCCGGTCACCATGCAACGGTTGACCTGGCGCGTGGCGTACTTCGGGGTCTTGTTCGCCTTGGCGATCTGACTCTTCTTGGCCATCGTGTCTCCGTTTCGCGGCCGTTCGCGGTTACTTGGCGAACGGCATGCCGAGGAGCGCCAACAGGCGGCGCGCCTCTTCGTCGGTGCGGGCGGTGGTCACGAAGCTGATCTCCAGGCCACGCACCTTGTCGATCTTGTCGTAGTCGATCTCCGGGAAGAGCAGCTGCTCGCGGAGACCGAGGGTGTAATTGCCACGGCCATCGAAGGCGTTCGGCGTCACGCCCCGGAAGTCCCGGATGCGCGGCAGACCGACCGAGGTCAGCCGATCGTAGAACTCGTACATGCGCTCGCCGCGGAGAGTGACCTTCGCGCCGATCGGCATGCCTTCGCGCAGCTTGAACGCCGCGATCGACTTCTTCGCCTTCGTCACAATCGGCTTCTGGCCGGTGATGAGGGCGAGGTCGTTCACGGCGGCGTCCACGGCGCGGCCATTCTGGATGGACTCGCCGAGGCCAATGTTGATGACGATCTTCTCGAGTTTCGGCACCTGATAGAGATTCTTGTAGCCGAACTCGCCGGTCAGGGCAGGAACCACGTCCTCCCGATAGCGATCTCGCGTACGTGCCATTGCGACCATGCCTCACTCCGGCCAAGCCGGATTGCATCACGTCTGGGCGTTCCCACCTGGTCTGCCGGTCTTGCACGGCACTCAGGTCACCCGCAAATTAAGACGCAGGCGAATCGTCTCACTTCATCCCGACTCGTGAGTCGATTCCACCATCACAGGCGAACGCCTGGCAGCCGATCAGGCTTCCGGGCGCTCGATGAACGAATCGCACTTCTTGCAGAAGCGCTGGTTCTTGCCGTCGGCGTTGGTGCGAACCCCAACCCGCGTCGGCTGCTTGCAGCTCGGGCAAACGAGCTGGACGTTGGAGACGTGCAGCGGCGCCTCGACCTCGACGATACCCGCCTGGCGAGCACGGCCCCGCTTGATGTGCTTCTTGACGATGTTGACGCCCTCGATCACCACACGGTCGTCGCCAATGAGGTTGATGCGGACCGTGCCGCGCTGCCCCTTGTTGCGACCGTTCGTGACGAGCACTTCATCGCCCGTTCGAATCTTCCTCATCACCGATCCCTACAGCACTTCAGGAGCCAGCGAGACGATGCGCATGAATGCGCGCTCGCGCAGCTCTCGCCCGACCGGGCCGAAGATACGCGTACCGCGGGGGTTGCCCGCGGGATTGATCAACACCGCAGCGTTGTCATCGAACTTGATGTGGCTGCCATCCGGGCGGCCATATTCGCTCGCGGTCCGTACGATCACGGCGCGAACGACATCGCCCTTCTTCACGGCGGCGTTCGGCTGGGCCTGCTTGACGGAGGCGATGATGATATCGCCCACGCTGCCCCACCGACGGACGGAGCCACCCAGCACGCGAATGCACATGATCTCGCGCGCACCGCTGTTATCGGCCACCTTGAGCCGAGTCTGTGGCTGAATCACCGTTCTACTTCCTCTGCGTGCCCATGCACGCACTTCATCGCGGCGCGCAACCTGCCAATCGTAGCACGAATGCCAGGTTGCGCGTCGTGTGATGCCGGTTGTCCGGTCCCGATCCTAGATCTGGACCGCCTTCTCGACGATCTCCCGCACGATCCATCGCTTGCGCTTGGACATCGGGCGGGTCTCCTCGATGCGCACGATGTCACCCGGCTTCGCGAGATTGTTCTCGTCGTGCGCGAGGAACTTGCTCGTCCGCGTGATGCGCTTGTGGTACAGCGGGTGGCGGCGCACATAGTTCACGGCCACCACAACCGTCTTGTCCATCTTGTCGGAAACCACTGTCCCGACCTTCTGCGTCCGGCGCGTCTGGAGGAGATCCTCCTTGGCCGGAGCCACCTGCGCGACCGGGGCCTCGGTCGTCGTGGTCTCAATGTCGCTCATGCAATTCCTCGTTCTTTCTCACCCGCGATCGGTGCGAATCAGGCCTGGGCCTGCTCGGCCCGCTCGGGCTCGCCAAGAATCGTGTAGATCCGGGCGATGTCCTTGCGGATCTGACGCGGGCGGGCGGTCGCCGTCAGCTGGCCGACAGCTTCCTGGAACCGGAGGTCTCGCCACTCCGCGTACAACTCCTGGAGCTTGGACTCCAGCTGCTCGTCGGTCAGGGCGCGAAGCTCAGAAGCCTTCATGCCGCTCCCTCCTCAACCGCCGGTGTTCCCGGCGTCTCGCGCACCAGCACCTTGCACTTCATCGGGAACTTCATCGCCGCGCGGCGCAGCGCCTCTTCGGCACGGTCCTGCGGGACGCCCGCGACCTCGAAGAGGACGCGACCCGGCTTGATGACGGCAACCCAGTATTCGGTGGACCCCTTACCGGAACCCATGCGGACTTCCGCCGGCTTCTTCGTCACCGGCTTGTCCGGGAAGACCCGAATCCACACCTTACCACCGCGCTTCAGGTAGTTCGTGATCGCGCGGCGGGCCGATTCGATCTGGCGGCTGGTGATCCAGGCTGGCTCCAGCGACTGCAGACCGATCTCCCCGAAGGAGATGTCCGAGCCGCGATACGCCTTGCCGTTCATCCGGCCGCGCATTTGCTTGCGGTACTTTGTCCGCTTTGGCATCAACATGGCATCGTGCTCCGATTCATTGCGTGCCTTGCCCGCCCGGGTCGATTCCCGGCCGGGCGGTCACGCCCTACCGACCTTAGTCGGCGCTGGCAAGTTCTGCCGTCAGCGAGGTGTCGGTCACATCGGCGGCGCGACGCATCACGTCACCCTTGTAGACCCACACCTTGACGCCAATGCGGCCATAGGTGGTGTGTGCGTGCACGATGGCGAAATCGATGTTCGCGCGCAGCGTATGCAGCGGCACGCGGCCATCCATCTCCGTCACCGTGCGGCTCATCTCGGCGCCGCCCAGGCGGCCACCGAGGCGAATCTTCACGCCCTTGGCGCCACGGCGCATGGCCTGCTGCACCGCGTGCTTCATGGCGCGACGATAGGCCACGCGGCGCTGGATCTGCTCGGCGATGCTCTCGGCGATCAGGCGGGCGTCCGTCTCCGGCACCTTGATCTCCTCGATCCGGAGGTTGGCCTTCTTGCCGACTTCCTTCTCGATGAGCTGGCGGATGCGATCGACGTTCGCGCCCTGCTTGCCGATGACGATCCCCGGCTTCGAGGTGTGCAGCGTGATGTCGACCTTGTTGGCCGACCGCTCCAGCTCGATGCGCGAGATACCCGCCCGCTGCAATTCCTTGTAGATCAGCGTGCGGATCTTCAGGTCTTCAGCGACGAGATCGGTGTAGTTGCGCTCGGCGAACCACTTCGATTCCCAATCGCTGGCGATACCCAGGCGAAATCCGATCGGATTGACCTTGCGTCCCATTAGCGGCGCTCCCTGTCTTCGGCGATCACAGTGATGTGGCAGGATCGGCGCAGGATCTTCCCGACACGACCGCGTGCCTTCGGCTTGAAGCGGCGCAGCTGCGGCGCATCGTCGGCATAGATGGCCTTGATCCACAGGGTCTCGGGATCGAGGTCGTAATTGTTCTCGGCGTTCGCGCGCACCGACTTCAACAGCCGCTCGACATCCTCGGCCGCCCGGTTGGGGACAAACCGCATCATCTCGATCGCCTCGTTCACCTGCTTGCCACGGACCAAGTCGACCACCAGCCGGGCTTTTCGAGGTGAAATGCGGACGCGCTCGACGCTTGCCCTGACTTCCATCGTTCCTCTTTCCTCGTTCCTCTACAAAGCCTCGGCCTTAGCGGCGGCCGCGCCGGTCGGCGTCCTTGCCGTGCCCGCGATAGGTGCGGGTCGGCGCGAACTCCCCGAGCTTGTGACCGACCATCTGCTCCGTCACGAAGATCGGCACATGCGTCCGACCGTTGTGTACGCCGATGGTGTGCCCCACCATGCCCGGGAAGATGGTGCAGGCGCGCGCCCACGTCCGGATGACGGTGCGCTGGTTCGTCTGGTTGAGTACATCGACCTTTTTCTGCACCTTGGCGTCGATGTACGGTCCCTTCTTGGAAGATCTCGACACGGTGTTCTACTCCTGACCCCATCTGGGAAGCGCGACCGACGAGTGGCGTGAGAATCGCTCTCGGCTGCGCCTCGTCTGGTTAGCGCCGCTTCGACGGGCGGCGTCGAACGATCATCGGATCGGTGCGCTTGTTGTTGCGCGTCCGCTGGAAGGCGGGCTTGCCCCACTTCGTTTTCGGCTGACCGCCGATCGGGGCCTTGCCCTCACCACCGCCGTGCGGGTGGTCGTTCGGGTTCATCACCGAACCGCGAACGGTCGGGCGACGGCCCATATGGCGGCTGCGGCCGGCCTTGCCGATCTCGATGTTCTCGTGATCGACGTTGCCGACCTGGCCAAGCGTGGCGTAGCACGTGAGCAATATCAGGCGAACCTCGCCGGACGGCATGCGCAACTGCGCGTACTTGCCGACCTTGGCCATCACCTGGGCGGAAGTCCCGGCGGAGCGGACCAACTGGCCACCCTTGCCCGGATACAGCTCTACATTGTGGACCTGCGTACCGGTCGGGATGTTCGCCAGCGGCAGCGCGTTGCCGGTGCGAATCGGGGCGTCGGGGCCGGCGATGACGGTGTCATCCACCTTCACCCCCAGCGGCGCCAGGATATAGCGCTTTTCGCCGTCCGCGTAGAACAGCAGGGCGATGCGGGCAGAGCGGTTGGGATCGTATTCGATCGCCGCCACGCGCGCCGGAATGCCGCGCTTGTTCCGCTTGAAGTCGATGATGCGATACAGCCGCTTGTTGCCGCCGCCCTGATGCCGGGTGGTGATACGGCCGCGGTTGTTGCGGCCTGCGTGCTTCTTCAGCGGCTCGGTCAGGCTCTTCTCGGGCCGCTTCTTCGTGATCTCCTCGAACGTGCTGACACTCATCGAGCGGCGCGCCGGGGAGGTTGGCTTGTACTTGCGAATGGCCATCGTCCAAACGTTCCCTTCTATCCGGTGGCCTGGCTAGACCTGCTCGAAGATGTCGATGTGATTGCCCGATTCGAGCGTCACGATCGCCTTCTTCCAGCCGCGGGTCGTGCCGGCGATGCGGCCCGCGCCGCGCCGAATCATGCGCGACTTCTTGCTCGGCTTCACGTTCATCACGTTCACGGCCTTCACCTTCACATCGAAGGTCTCCTGAACGGCCGCCTTGATCTGGATCTTGTTCGAATCCGGATGGACCTCGAACGTGTACTGATCCCGCTCCATCAGCGTGGTGTTCTCCTCGGTGATCACCGGGCGAACAAGGATCTGCTCGTTACGCAGGACTGGCATGGTTATGCAACCTCCTCAGCGGTGTTGGCCGCCGGTTCGGAGGCGCCACCCTTCGCGGCGAGGCGGGCGAGCTTCCAGGAGCTCGGCTCGCGCTTGTCCGCCGGCAGGGCCCACAGGCCCTCGATCACGGCCACGGCCTCTTCGGCCAGCACCAGACGCTCGTACTTCAGGATGTCGCGAACGCTCAGGTTCGCGGCGATGATCGTCTTCACCTGCGGCAGGTTCGCCGCCGCGCGTTCGATCGCCTCGATCTTCTCCGGCAGCACCACCAACAACGACCGGGAAGCCGGCAGCGCGGTGATGAGCGTCTTGAACTCCTTGGTGCGCGGCTCGATGCTGGCGAACTCGCGCAGCACCGTCACCCGCTCGTCGCGGACCTTGGCCGACAGCGCCGAGCGCAGCGCCAGGCGGCGCATCTGGCGCGGCATCGCCTGCGTGTAGGAACGCGGATGCGGACCGAAGACCACACCGCCGCCCTTCCACTGCGGCGCACGCGTGGACCCCTGGCGAGCGCGGCCGGTACCCTTCTGGCGCCACGGCTTGCGGCCACCGCCACGAACCTCGCCACGCGTCTGCGTATCGGCCGTTCCGAGACGCGCATTCGCCTGCTGGCGAACCACTGCCTGATGCATCACCGCGATGTTCGGCTCGATGCCCCAGACCGTCTCGTCGAGATTGGCCGTGCCAACGACCTCACCCTGCAAATTCTGAACATCAATCGTTTGTGCCATCCGTTGCTCCCATCGTCGTCACCGGGTCACCGGCCAACCGTTTCGATCCACCGGTTCCACGGGGTGGCGACTATTTCCGGCCCTTCACCGCGCGCTTGATCAGCAGCGTGCCCTCGTTCGGGCCTGGCACCGATCCCTCGACCAGCAGCAGGTTGCGCTCGGTGTCAACGCGCAGCACCTTCAGGTTCTGCACCGTCACCCGCTCGTTCCCCATGTGCCCCGCCATGCGCAGTCCCTTGAAGACGCGTCCCGGCGTGGCGCTGGAGCCAATCGACCCCGGTGCGCGCGAGCGGTCGGACTGACCGTGCGTCTTCGGGCCGCCGCGGAATCCGTGGCGCTTCATGCCGCCCTGGAACCCGCGTCCCTTCGACGTCCCGGTGACATCGATGATGTCGCCTTCGGAGAACGTATCGGCCTTGAAGACCTGTCCGACTTCCACCGCCGAATAGTCGTCGGCCTTGAACTCGCGAAGCGTCTTCACCTGATGGCCGCTGGCGCGGACGTGGCCGGCCTGGGGCTTGTTCAGCTTCTTCGCGATTCCGAACCCGAGCTGCACGGCCTCGTAGCCATCCTTCTCGGCGCTACGAATCTGGGTAACGACGCACGGCCCCGCCTCGATGACCGTCACCGGCCGGGCCAGACCCTGCTCGTCAAAAATCTGCGTCATACCGAGCTTGCGCCCGATCAATCCATGAACCATTGGCTCTCCCCTGCTCTGAGTCAGGAAGCGATGTCAGCGCATGCGCCGCGATCGCTCGCAGAGCGTGTTGTGCCTTGATCACACTCGCGGCCGCCAACCCAAATGTCGGCGGGCCAAACCAATCAATCTTACAGCTTGATCTCGATGTCGACACCCGCCGGCAGGTTCAGCCGCATCAGCGACCGAATCGTGTTGCCGCTCGGCTCCAGCACGTCGATCAGGCGCTTGTGTGTCCGGATCTCGAAGTGCTCCTGGGAGTCCTTGTCGATGAACGGAGACCGCATGACCGTGTAGCGCTCGATGCGCGTCGGCAGGGGCACCGGGCCCGCAACCTTGGCGCCGGAGGCCTCGGCAGTCTCGACGATCCGCGCTGCGGACTGATCGAGGATCTTGTGATCGTAGGCCTTCAGGCGAATCCGGATCTTCTGTGCCGGCTTCCGCGTTGCAACCATCTGTTTCCCTCATCCGTTGGACGCGGGATGGTGCCGAGCGTACCCGGCACCATCCGCTGCCCGAAATGTGACTACTGGGTGATCTTGGTAACGGCGCCAGCACCCACCGTGCGGCCACCCTCCCGGATCGCGAACCGCAACCCTTCCTCGATCGCCACCGGCGTGATC
>JASGDN010000063.1:0-48958 GCA_049841275.1 Thermomicrobiales bacterium | reverse complement strand
CCGCCCGTTCCCGCTCGGCGGCCCCGCGATCGGCATCGAGATCGCCCCGCTCGGACGCCAGCCACTCCCGCGTGGACGCCGACGCCGGGGAGCCGAGCACCGCCCGCCGCTCCAGGAACCGCCGCGGCGCCAGATAGCGTCCCAGCGTCTCCATCTCGACCTTGATCTCGCGGCCGATCGTCAGCATTGCCGCCGAATCGATCATGTCCTGCTGGATACCGCTCACCTCCAGCTTCCGATCCCAGAGCTGCCGCAGCACCATCGCCGCGATCGCACGAGCGGCAGAGGGAGGCAACCCCTCCTCCGCCATCAGGAACGCCGCGAGGTCGCCGCCGGTGGTATAGGAGCGCCCGGCACGGTTGCCGAGATACGCACGATTGATGGTGATGCCCTCAGTCAGCAGCGACCGCGCATCCGCCAGCGCAGAAGGCACGTCAGCACGCAGGGAGAACGCCGCGTCCAGCAACGTATCGGCCAGGTTTCCGACCGGCCCGTATGCCGCCTCGCGCAGGCGCACCACGAGTGTCCGGCACCGATCCTCGATCGCCGCCATCCGTTGCATCAGCAGGTCGATCGGCTCCGGCACGTCGACAAGCGGATTGGAGATCTCTGCCTGCACCTGCCAAGCATCGGTCAGCAGGAAGCTGTCGGGATCGGACCGCATCCACGCCCCAAGCTCGCGCAGGAAGCGCCGTACGGGCGCCACGGATGCCGCGACCGCTTCCGCCGCTTCGACCAGATCCTCGACCGCCATCACCGCATCGAGCGTATTCCCGACCGGCGACGCAAATCCGAGCAGGTCCGCCTGGCGCTCGCGATCGAGCGCCAGGATCTCGCCCGCCAGTATTCCGGCTCCCAGCGGCGACCGGTCAATGGCTTCTCGCGCCGCGCCCAGCCGACGACTCGCCGACCGGAGAGGAACGATGACGCCGCCCAGCAAGTGTCCGAGATTCGTCGGTTGCATCGCGCGATTGCCCGCGAACGCCGGCATGATCGTCACGACGTGCGCCTCCGCGAGGTCGATCAGGCCGGCACGAAGCCCCAGACCGGCGTCAATCGCGGCATCCAGCATGTCCCGCCACGCCATGCGCACGACGGTCGCTATCCACTCCTCGCGCGCCAGCCCGAGCGAGACAGCCCCGGAAAGTTCGGGCGGCGTCTGCGCGTCGATCCGGGAAACAAGTTCATCGAGCAGGCGACGCACTGGGAGGCTGCTGGCGCCGGCCAGCGCGGCACTGGCCCCATCGAGTCCGCGCGCGAGTGCGTCGAAACCATGCCCATCGATCACGCCCTGCTCCTGCAGCATGACGAGATGGGCAGCCAGCACGGTTGCCGCGAGGTCGAGCATGGGATGAAGCTGGTCGTGCGAATGGTCGCCAGCGGCCGGTTGCCCGCCGGACGGGAGGGCGGATGCTTCACGAAGCAGCCCGGAGATGGACGCGAAAGACTGATGGCGGTCCTGCATTCCTGCATCCTGCGACGCGCGACGGGAAGCCCCCGCGCATCCGATGGGAGCGATGACATTCCGGACGCCAATGATAGGCGTTCGCGCGGGTGTGGTCCCGGCAGAACGGCGAGCACCAGGACAATTCCTCACCGCTCGCGCCGGCCCAAGCGCCGCTGTACGGCCTTGTACCGCAGCGCCAAGCCCCTCCAAACGGGCCGCTCGCATGGATGCAGACGTAACTGGTACTATCGACCCAATCCCATCCGCGGGAGGTTCCCTCGTGCACCAGAGCGGAAAACGTCGCGATTCCGTAGCCATCATGCGCGTAGATGCGCAGTTGAGGAGAGAGCCCGATGTCGAAGGATTCCTTGATGACCGCTCGGATCGACCGCCGCAAGCTCGTTGTCGGCGCGGCTGGCGTGGCGATCGCAGGTCCGGTCCTTGCCCAGAGTATCGTTCCGGCCGCGGCCCAGGACGGCAGCGATGTGACGCTGACGCTCGTGACGGACACCGCCGGCATCGGCGACCAGAGCTTCAATGACATGGCGAAGAAGGGCGGCGATGACGCCGTCGCCCAGTTCGGGATCACCCTCAACGTGCTCGAGAGCCAGACTGCCGCCGATTACGTGCCCAACCTCACCCAGGCCGCCGAATCCGGAACGCTCACCGCCGCCATCGGCTTCCTGCTCACCGATGCCGTGAATGAGGTTGCGCCAACCTACCCCGATTCCAAGTTCATGCTGCTCGACTCGGTCGCCGACCCCGAGAACGTGGCTTCCGTCACCTTCAAGGAGAACGAGGGGTCCTTCCTGGCCGGCGTCCTCGCCGCGATGGAGACGAAGTCCGGCAGCCTTGGCTTCGTTGGCGGCCAGCGCATCCCGCCGGTCATCCGCTACGAGGTCGGTTTCGTCGCCGGCGCCAACTCGGTGAAGCCGGGGATCGACATCGCGATCGCCTACGCCGACAGCTTCGAGGATCCGGCCCTGGGCAAGGAACTCGCGCTCGCCCAGTACAACAAGGGCGCGGACATCCTGCAGCAGGCCGCCGGCCGCACCGGCGTCGGCCTCTTCGACGCCGCCAAGGAGAAGGGCGCCGGCTTCTGGGTCATTTCCGGCGATGCCGACCAGGCGCTGCTCGGCCCGGACAACCAGCTTGCCGCCGTCTCCAAGCGTATCGACAACGCCATCGTCCGCGTCGTGGAGGAGGTGATCGACGATACCTTCCAGGGCGGCGTGCAGGACCTCGGCATTGCCGAGGGCGGCATGGACCTCATCGCGCTCCATGCCAGCGTCAGCGCGGAAGCCAAGACCGCGGTCGAGTACTACAAGCAGCTCATCGCCGACGGCACGCTCAAGACGCCGACCGACGACGACACGCTGAAGACATACCTCGCATCCCCGACGCTCTACGAGGGTGGGTCCGCGAGCCCCGTCGCCTCGCCGGCCTCCTCACCGGTTGCATCCCCGGTCGGATAGTCCGTTCCTCGACGCCGGTGTCGGCGGACCGATTGCCGATCGGTCTGCTCCCGGCGTCGTTCGTTCCCGAGGAGAGATGTGGCCGCATCCACCGCTCCGATCCCCTCCACCGTCACCTCGGACAGCACGCGGCCGCTCGCCGTCGCCATGCAGGGAATCGTCAAGCGATTCCCTGGCGTCGTCGCGAACGACGGCATCACCCTCCAGGTCCGCCAGGGGGAGATTCACGCCCTGCTGGGAGAGAACGGCGCCGGCAAGTCCACACTGATGAACATCCTCTTCGGCCTCTACGCGCCGGACGAAGGCGAAATCCGCATCAACGGACAGCCGGTCCACTTTTCCGGTCCCCGCGACGCTGTCGAGGCCGGACTCGGCATGGTGCATCAGCACTTCATGCTCATCCCCCGCTTCACGGTGACCGAGAATGTGATCCTGGGGAGCGAGGGTGCAGGGCTCACGCTCGATCGGCGCGCGGCGGCCGGCAGGGTTGCCGAGATCGCCCGTTCCTACGGCCTCGCGGTCGATCCGAATGCCCGCGTGCAGGACATCCCCGTAGGGCTCCAGCAGCGAGTGGAGATCCTGCGGGCGCTCTACCACGGCAGCCGCATCCTCATCCTCGACGAACCCACGGCGCTCCTGACACCACAAGAAGTGGAAGATCTCTACGGCATTCTCCAGCGGCTGAAGGACGGCGGCACCACCGTCATCTTCATCACGCACAAGCTGCGGGAGATCGCCGCCATCAGCGACCGGGTGACCGTGATCCGGCGCGGCAAGACAATCGGCACCGTCGACACGGCCGGCAGCACGAGTGCCCAGCTCGCCGAGATGATGGTCGGCCGCGAGGTGCTGCTGCGGGTCAATCGCCCACCCGCCCATCCCGGCGAGACGCTCCTCAGCCTGGAAGACATCGCCTGCACCGGCGATCACGGACAGACGACGCTCGACATCGCCTCGCTCGGACTCCGGCGCGGCGAAATCCTCGGTATCTGCGGAGTCGAAGGGAACGGCCAGACCGAGTTCGTGGAAGTCCTCGCCGGCCTGCGCAAGCCGGATCGGGGCCGCATGATGACCCAAGGCACGGACACCGCCGGCAAGGATCCGAACGCCTTCCGCGAAGCCGGCATCTCCTACATCCCGGAGGACCGTCATGGACGCGGGCTGGTCCTCGATTTTCCGCTCTGGGAGAACACCCTGCTCGGCAACACGAACCGCCGCAGCTTCGCCAGCAACGGCATGGTGAAGGGCGGTGCAATCCGCACGCTCACCCGCAAGCTCATGGATGCGTTCGATGTCCGTGCGCCAGGCCCACAGACTCCCGCGCGGGCGCTTTCCGGCGGCAATCAGCAGAAGCTCATCATCGCACGGGAACTGGAACGCGATCCGGACATCCTGCTCGCCATCCAGCCGACGCGCGGGCTCGATGTTGGCGCCATCGAGTTCGTCCACCGCAAGATCGTCGAGACGCGCGACGCCGGAAAGGCGGTCCTGTTGCTCTCCTTCGATCTCGACGAGATCCTCGATCTCAGCGACCGCATCGCGGTGCTCTATCAGGGACGTATCGCCGGCGAGTTCCTGAGCGGTCAGGTCTCCCGCACCGAACTCGGCCTCCTCATGGGCGGCCGTACCAACGAGGAGCACGCCAATGCTGTCGAACCAGCGACTGCGTAGGTCGCTCACCGGCATCCTGACGTCGGTGGCAGCCGTGGTCGTGGCGCTGCTGGTCGGCGCCATCGTGATCGAATTCGCCAGCAGCGATCCGCTGAAGGCCTACAACGGCCTGCTCGATGGATCGATCCGCAGCAAGCGGGCAATCGGCGAGACGCTCGTCTACGCCTCGCCGCTGATCCTGGGCGGTCTCTCCTTCGCCCTCGCCGCCAAGTCCGGCCTGTTCAACATCGGGATCGAGGGCCAGCTCGTGATGGGCGGCTTCGCGGCGGCCCTGGTCGGCGCATGGGGTCTCGGGTTGCCCTCCGTGCTCTATCTGCCGCTTTGCCTGATGGCCGCCATCGTCGCTGGCGGCATCTGGGGGCTGATTCCGGGATTCCTCCGCGCAAAGACGGGAGCACATGAGGTCATCTCGACCATCATGCTGAACTACCTTGCCTTCCGTCTCATCACCTACCTGATCCAGAAGGGCAGTGCCTGGCTGCCGGTCGACCCGGCCCAGCAAGCAACGGACAAGGTTGCCCCTGCTGCTCGCCTCCCGAAGCTCATCGATGGCACGCGCGTCCATGCCGGCATCCTCATCGCCCTCGCCTGTGCGATCCTGCTCTGGTTCGTCCTAACGAAGACAACCTTCGGCTACAAGGTCCGCACCGTCGGCCTCTCGCGTGGCGCGTCGGACTATGGCGGGATCAAGTGGGGGCTTACCGTTACGATCGCGATGACCATCTCCGGGGCGCTGGCCGGACTGGCCGGAGCCGGGGAATCGCTCGGGCTTATCGGACGCCATTCGACCACTCCTCCGGGGTATGGATTCACGGCCATCGCGGTCGGCCTCGTCGGGCAGAACAACCCGATTGGCGTCGTACTCTCCGGATTGCTGTTCGGCATGCTGAGCGCGGGAAAGACCAAGATGCAGGCCGAAGCCCACATATCCAAGGAAATCGTGGACGTGCTCCAGGGGCTCATCATCCTCGCCGTTGCGGCGTCGTCGGTGGCCGGTCGCCTCTCGTTCTTCCAGCGCTTCTCGAAACCGCCTGCTTCCGGAGGCGACCGCGCTTCCGACGTCGGCGCCGATCCCGAGATCGAGGCGCCGAAACCCTCTGCTGTCGTCTAGGAGCCGTTCGCACACTCGCGCTCGAAGGGAAACCGGAAGTGGGAGACTTCTTCACCATCGCGCTGGTCACCGCCATCCTCCGCACTACCACGCCACTGCTGTTCACGGCACTCGGCGGGCTGCTATCGGAGCGATCGGGTGTCATGAACATCGGTCTCGAAGGCATGATGCTCTTCGGCGCCTTCTTCGCCGTTGCCGGCACCCAGTGGACGGGCAACCCCTGGCTGGGATTGATCTTTGCCGTGATTGCGTCGGGCGCAAGCGCCGCGGTGCATGCCGTCTGGTGCATCGCCTTCCGCGCCAACCAGATCGTCGCCGGCACCGCAATCAACCTGGTTGCCGGCGGGCTCACGGCCTTCATGGTGCAGACGATCTGGGGGAAGGCCGGCGGCAGCGACTACGTCGAGAAGTTGCCGAATCTCGCCAGCGGAATCAACGTCCTGCTGCCACTGGCGTTCATCCTGGTGCCGGTCGTTCAATGGTTCCTCTTCATGACGAAGCCCGGACTGCACGTCATGGCGGCGGGCGAGCAGCCCCAGGCGGCGGAGAGCGTCGGCATCGACGTCAACCGGTACCGCTACGCCGCCGTGATCGCCGGCGGCATGTTCGCGGGTCTGGGGGGCGCCTTTCTCTCGATCGGCGATCTCTCCTACTTCACCCTCGACATGACAGCCGGGCGAGGATTCATCGCCCTGGCTGCCGTCATCTTCGGCGGCTGGATGCCGTTCGGGGTACTCGGCGCAACGCTGCTGTTCGGCACGGCACAGGCTGTGCAAATACAAGGCCAGGCAACAGCCGGGTTTCCGATTTCCTCGGACCTGCTCGTGGCATTGCCGTATCTGTTGACGCTGATTGCCATCACCGGCATCGTCCGCTCCGGACAGGCGCCAGCGGGGTTGGGCAAGCACACGGTGTCTCATTGACACCGTTTTCCGTATCGGCAATGTTTGCCCCAGATGCATTCATTGTAGAATGGTCGCATCCTGCGGGAGGGACTCTGGAGGGACAGGCCTCTGTCTCCCTGTGGAGCACAACGCGAGAACGCGTGAAGGTAGAAAATTATGTCTGACATCGTGCGTGTGGTCGTTGTGGAGATGGAGCCGATTTCCCGGCGCGGACTGGTGGGAGTCCTCCAGGAAGCGGAGGGAATCGACGTCGTAGGCAGCGCAGCGATCGCGTCCGAGGCATTCGACCTGATCGACGATGCATCGCCAGATGTCGCTCTCATCGGAACAACGATCACCGACTTCCCCGGCCTCGCGATGGCGACCGAAGTCCGGCGGCGGTATCCTGCCGTGCCGACCATCATCGTCACCGCCCAAGAGAGCGACGACGAACTGTTCGGCGCGATCCGCGCCGGTGCGGCCGCATACTGCGGTCACGACATCTCCGAGCAGACCCTGGTCGACCTGACTCGGCGCGCCGCTCGGGGCGAATACGTCATCAACGAGCAATTGCTCAGCAAGCCGTACGTCGCGGCGCGTGTCCTCGATCAGTTCCGGGTGAACGCGACCGGCGATGTCGAGCTCTCGAATGCGTTCATGCCCCTCACCGACCGCGAGCTGGAGATCCTGCGCAAGGTCAGCGAGGGCCTGACCAATGCCGAGATCGGCTATGCCCTCGGCATCAGCGCCCAGACCGTGAAGAACCATGTCACGTCCATCTTGCGCAAGCTGGCGGTGAACGACCGTACGCAGGCGGTGGTCACCGCGCTCCGTCGGGGCTGGCTCACGATCGACGGCACCGCCCCCAACGCGGAAGGGGTAGGCGTTACCCAGACGCCAACATCCTATCTCGGACGCAACAACAACTAGCGAATATTCCAGGCCCCCGTCATGCTGTCCGGCAGCGTGACGGGGTTTTCGCGTCGGGTCCGGTCTACGGCCGGGCCCGAGTCCGTCGCTGCGCGGATCGCCCCTACAACACCAGATCGTGCATGCGTGTCTATCATTCTGGATTCCACGGTAGACACTAGCATGCCCGGCCAACGCTCCAGGTTCTGTCACCCAGTGCGGCCAGGATGTCGCGCCGGCGTTCCGCCAGCCCGAAATCGCCGGGGTATCCGTCCCTTGACGAATTCCCCGAACGCGGACACCATACAGGCAAAGTCACCGTGAAACTGAGACTCGTCCGCACGCATGGATACCGTGCCGCGCGGGGTGCGACGGTCGATCTTCTGGAAAGGGATAACCTTATGGTCATGAGCAAGATGGTGGGCGCGACCGTCAAGCGCAAGGAAGATCCGCGGCTCATCACCGGCTCCTCCACCTACGTGGACGATGTTCCGTTGCCCGGTTGCCTCCACGCCGTCATCGCCCGCAGCCCCTACGCCCACGCGATCCTCAACGGCGTCGATACGGAAGCAGCATCCCAGGCGCCTGGTGTGGTCGCGGTCATTACTGCCGCCGACCTGCCGCACTACATGAAGAGCGCCGAACTCGAAGGCGTTGGCGAAACCTCCGGTGAGGATGAGGACGACAGCGACGACGAAAAGATCCACGTCCCGCCCATCCCCCCACTGGCCACCGGCAAGCTCCGTTTCGTCGGTGAACCGGTCGCCGTGGTCGTCGCGGAGACGCGCGCCCAGGCCGTCGACGCCGCCGAGCTGGTCGATTTCGATGTCGAGATGCTCGAACCCGTCGTCGATGTCTATGCCGCGATGGAGGAAGGCGCGCCACTCGTCCACGACAGCGTGAAGCACAACATCGGTGGCCGCCTCGGCGGACCACGCGGCGGCGATGTCGACGCCGCCTTCGCGTCCGCGCCGGTCACCATCAAGCAGCGCATTCGCAGTCAGCGCCTGAATGCCGTCCCGATGGAACCGCGCGCCGTCGCCGCGACGGTCGATCCGCTCACTCGCGGCCTGGTCGTCTGGACGTCCACGCAAGCGCCGCACTGGAATCGCAACGGCATCGCCGAGGCGCTTGGCCTCAGCCAGAACCAGGTTCGTTGCATCGCTCCGGAGGTCGGCGGCGGTTTCGGACAGAAGATCGGCGCCTATCAGGAGGATTTCCTCATTGCGGCGATCGCATACAAGCTGAAGCGCCCGGTGAAGTGGATCGAGACGCGCTCCGAGAACCTGCTGAGCAGCAACTGCGGCCGCAACCAGTGGATCGACATCGAGGCCGCCGCCGAAGCAGACGGCAAGATCACCGCCCTGCGCGCCACTTGCGTGGTCGATCTCGGTGCCTACCCACGCGGTCTCGGACTTGGCGGCTCGACGTTCATCATGTCGACCGGCTGCTATGACATCCCGGCGATCGACTACAACATCATCAGCGTGTACACGAACACGGCGATCAACGGCGCGTATCGCGGCGCGGGGCGCCCGGAAGCCGCGTACTACATCGAACGCGCGGTCGATCTGGTCGCGGATGCGGCCGGCCTCGATCCGATCGAGGTGCGGCGACGCAACTTCCTGAAGCCCGAACAGTTCCCGTTCAAGACCCTTGCCGGTCCGACCTACGACACCGGCGAATATGAGAAGCCGCTCGACAAGGCGATCGAGATCGCCGGATACGCCGCACTCCGCAAGGAGCAGGAGGACCTGCGCAAGCAAGGCCGCTACATCGGCATCGGCATGGCGACGTACGTCGAGATCTGCGGCTTCGGTCCCTATGAAAGTTCCACCGTCCGCGTGGAGCCGAGCGGTGCGGTGACCATCTTCACGGGCATCTCCCCACACGGGCAGGGGCAGGAGACGACCTTCGCCCAGATGGCCGCCGACGAGATCGGCGCCGACTTCGAATCCGTCATCGTCAACCACGGTGACACCGGCAACACCCCGCAGGGCAACGGCACGATGGGCAGCCGCGGCCTTGCCGTCGGCGGCGCGGCACTCATGATCTCGCTCGGCAAGATCAAGGAGAAGGCCAAGCGTATCGCCGCCCAACTCCTTGAGGCCGCCGTCGAGGACATCGAGATCTCCGATGGCAAGTACCACGTGAAGGGAGTGCCCGGCGAAGGCCTGACGCTCGGCGATATCGCCGCCAAGGCCTACAGTGGCGCATTGCCCGCCGACTTCGACGCCGGCCTGGAGACAACGGACTTCTTCCGCCCCGCCGACGCGACCTTCCCATTCGGCGCCCATATCGCCGTGGTGGAGGTGCTTCCGGAGACCGGCGACATCAAGTTCCTCCGATACGTCTCGGTGGACGACTGCGGACCGATCATCAGCCCGATGCTCGTCACGGGACAGGTTCACGGCGGCCTGGCGCAAGGCATCGGACAAGCACTCTTCGAAGAGATGCACTACGACGAGAACGGTGAACTCCTCACCGGCACGCTCAACGACTATGTCATGCCGCGCGCCGTCAACTTCCCGGAGTTCGAGAGCCACCATACGACCACGCCAACCTACATCAACCCAATGGGCGTGAAGGGAATCGGCGAGGCCGCCACAATCGGCGCCACACCGGCCACGGTCAGCGCGGTCGTCGACGCCCTGAAGCCGTGGGGCATCACCCATCTCGACATGCCGCTACTGCCGCTGAAGATCTGGGCGGCGATCCGCGACGCGGAAGCCAGCCAGGCCGAGGCAGCCGCCGCCGACTAGCCACAAATGCTTCCCGGCACCTTCAGAGAGGCCCGCACGCAGCGTTGCGTGCGGGCCTCCTCATTGGACACAAACGAGGAACATCGGGGACGTGCCGCCATCCATTCCTGATGATCGCTTCAGGCTTTTTTCAGCCTTTCCACAGGATTCGCCAGAGCCTGCCGCATCGCACCGCCGTATATCCACCTCGATGGCGTCCCGATCGTCATCCCGGACCGGACGTGGCAAGCGAGCATAACGATGACTCCTCAGGAATCCACCCTTCGATCCTCGGTGACGAGTATTGCCGGCAACGCGGAAGAAGAGGCCTCCAAGGTGCCTGCCTCCATCCGTACGATTGCGCGTGGCCGCATCAGGACCGAGCACGCGGCGATCGCCCTGATCGCGCTCCTTTCACTCGGAATCGGCCTCTTCCGCATCGACCGCCTCGGCACGGCGAATTCCTATTACGCCGCCGCTGTCCAGAGCATGACCCAGAGCTGGCACGCATTCCTGTTCGTCTCCTTTGACCGGCTCGGCTTCGTGAGCGTCGACAAGCCGCCGCTCGGACTCTGGGACCAGGCCCTGCTGGCCGATGTCCTTGGCTTCCACGGCTGGGTCATCATCTTGCCTCAAGTGCTGGCCCTCACCGGATCGGTCGTCCTGCTCTTCCACCTGGTGAATCGTGTCTTCGGGGCGACAGCGGGATTGGTTGCGGCGCTGGCGCTGGCGCTCACGCCGATCTCCGTAGCGACGGCACGAAACAACACCGCCGATTCGATGCTCGTCTTCGTCCTCCTGCTCGCAACGTGGGCGGTGACGACGGCCATCGATCGAGAGAGCGCCTGGTGCTTCACGCTCGGCATGGCGCTGGTCGGTGTCGGCTTCAACGTGAAGATGATGGAAGCCTGGCTCATCCTGCCCGCCCTGCTTGCAGCATGGGTCCTGAGCCCGTCGGCCAAGGGGCTGCGGTCTCGCATCGCCAACCGATTCATCGGCCTTGCGCTCGGCGGGGTCGCCCTTCTGGTGGTCTCCTTCTCGTGGATGACCTTCGTCCAGCTCACGCCTACCAGTGAGCGGCCGTGGGTCGACTCGACGGCGACGAACAATGTCTTCTCCCTCGCCTTTGGCTACAACGGCCTCTCGCGCCTCCTGCCATCCGGCTGGACGATCTTCGGCCTGCGCAACACCGGCAGCACCGGCCCGGTGAGCGACGTCCTCACCGGTGGCCAGGTCGAATCCGGAACCCAGGGCATCTTCCGCTTGCTGAGCCCGCAACTCGGCGCACAGATCGGCTGGCTCCTGCCGATGGCCCTGTTCGGACTCGCCGTCTCGTGGGGCATTCACCGCTGGTGGACCATCGACGACCGGCGAACGTCACTCGTGATCTGGGGCGGATGGCTGCTCACCGTTGCCACGTTCTTCAGCGTGGCCGGGTTCTTCCATCGCTACTATCTGGTGATGCTCGCACCGGCCATCGCGGCGCTTACCGGCATCGGCATCGCCACGGTCTGGAACGCCCGCGAGGCGCATCCTCACGGACTCTGGCTCCTGCCGGTCATCGGAACAATCACGATCGGGGTCCAGATTCATCTCCTCAGGCGTTTCCCGGAGTGGCAGCACCGCCTGGAACCGGCCCTCATCGGCGGAGCAATCCTGCTTGCGCTCGGCATCGTCGCGCTCGTCCGGTTGCGCGACGCGCGGATGGGATGGACCGTTCCCGGGTCCCTCACGATCACCCTCGCAATCGCAGTAATCCTGCTTGCCCCAGGGACGTGGGCGACCCTCACCTCCGTGGACGCCGCGACTGGCGTCCCGAATCCTGCCGCAGGCCCCAGCGCCCCGACGACTGCGGCAACCGCCGCCAAGATCGAGGAGATCGTGACAACCGCCGCACTCGGCCACAGTCCATCAACGCGTCCAGGCTCGAGCGCTCCCTCGCAAAGCGATGTCACAACGTTTCTCGTCAAGCATCAGGGGCGCTATCGCTATCTCGTCGCAACACGGTGGGCGCACGATGCCTGGGGGATGATCCTCTCGACCGGCGATCCGGTGATGGCGCTCGGCGGCTTCACCGGCCGCGATCCCATCCTGAACCCGTCTACTTTCGCCCAGGCGGTCGCCAATGGAACGGTCCGCTACGCCTGGGGCAGTTTCGGCCACAAGGTGTCCGGCCGGTCCCCACGCACGGTCGATGAATGGGTTGCCACCAATTGTGCGCTCGTCTCAGCCCAGTCCATAAGTACTACTTCGTCTAGTACAAAGGTTGCATGGGGGGCAACCAAGCTCTATGATTGCAGCCAGGCAACAACCAAGGCCCCGCATTCATCGGCAGCAACGAATCACGCATCATCCAGGACACCGTATCAGCCATCATCGGCGCATCGCCTACCCATCGCCGAGACGGCATCGCCTGCGCCTTCGGATGCCGGCCCGCAATCCGGCTGCCCGGCAGGACCCGCAACGCCAGCGGCAAAGACCACCTCACCGTGCTCGACGGATGAGGCACGCCGCCCGGCCAACCACGAGAGTGAGCACGTCCAATGAACGAGGTCCTCATTCCCTCGATCACCACACCGGCCACGCCCCCTATCGGACGAGTGGTCGCCCAGCCACGACGATCCCGACGCGTCCTGCTTCGCCCGATCCTGGGCACGGTCATGCTCGTCGTCGTGGCGGTTTTCCTCTGGCGCGCAGGCCGAACGATCGACTGGCGCGTGACGTGGAGCACGCTGCAAACCGTGAATCCGCTCTGGTACGGCCTGGCACTGGCGGCATTCTGGATAACCTTCATGGTGCGCACGACCCGCTGGCGCGTGCTGCTCGGCAACGCAAGGATCCTCCCTCCCGCCGCTGGAGAGTCCGTCGGCTTCGGCACGATCACCCTGGCCATGCTTCGCGCATGGTTCCTGAACGCGGTCACGGTCGGCCAGCTCGGGGATGCTTACCGCGCGATGACGATCGCCAATCGCGCGAAGGCCCGCGTCACACGCATCGTCGGCACAATCCTCGCTGAACGCGTCTCCGAAGTCGTCATCCTCACGGTGATGCTCGTCCCGGCACTCATCTCCGTCTTCGGGAAGCACCTGCCGATCTCGTCCTTCGAGATGTGGGCGATGATTGCCGCCATCCTCGTCGCCGGGCCGACAGCACTCCTGACCGGCCCGCACATCCTCGTCGTCGCCAGCGGGCGCCTGCCGGAACGGATCGCACACCACGTCCACGATCTCGCGGCAGGCATCGAGGAGTGCCTTCGCCCGCCGTTCCGGGTGATCGCTTGCTCCATCCTCGTCTGGAGCGGCGAGACGGTGACGCTCTTCCTCGTGGGCCGCTCGATCGGTGTCCACCTGACGATTCCGCAGGCTGCCGCCATCGCCCTGATGACCGCATTGCTGACAGCGATCCCCATCACACCGGCCGGCATCGGGATCGCGGAAAGCGGCATGGTGTTGATGTTCTCCGGAATCGGCCTCCCGCTGGGAACCGCGACCGCCCTGACGATCCTCGCGCGGTCGATCACTTTCGGCAGCCTCGTGATCTTCGGCGGCATCGGTTGGCTTCCCGCGCTGATCCTGAGGCGCTCGCCATCCGCCGCGCTGGAGCCGGGAATCGCCGACTAGGACCGGATTCGACCCCGTACGAGATGTGGCTATCAATCCGGATTCGGCTCTATCGGAGACCTCCGAACTGTCCCTTCCGTACGGCCGCCGGACAACGAGCCTATCCCTCGATCCGCCAGATCCCGGCGGTCCTCGCCGGAACGTGGACCACCCGGTTCTGCCCCGAACCCATGACCTCCGGATGCCGTCCGTTTCCCCCCAGCCGGGGCTCTGCGGTCGAGAAGATCCGATGCCACGACCGCGATCGCACGGCCGCCAGCGCCGGGTTCCCGAAGACCGGGAGATCGACCGCTGGCCCAAGATTCGCCAGGACAAGCCGGTGCTCGTTCCCCCACCAGCGATGAATGCCTAGCAACTGCGCGGTCAAGGCAGTCGCCCGCGTGTGCGACCGCTCGTTGTGGCAAAGGACTTCGTCCTGCTTCCGGAACGCCAGCAACGCACGATACAGCTCGTAGATTCCGGCGTTCAGCGCGCGCTCCGTCAGGTCGAGACGAGACGCCAGGAAGGTCGATTCGGCCTGCGGATCGGGGATCGTCTCCCGCAACGAAGGGTCGTGAAAGGCGCGGAACCCGGAGAACTCCTCGCGCCGTCCCTGCGTCACGAGTCTGCCCAACTCGTCCGGATGATCCGTGAAGTAGAGGAACGGCGTGGAGGCGGCGAACTCCTGCCCCATGAACAGGAGCGGCGTCTCCGACGCGGTGAGCAGGATGGTCGAGGCAACGGCATACCGATCGCCATTGATCTCATGATGCAGGCGGTCCCCAAAGGGGCGATTGCCAACCTGGTCGTGGTTCTGGATGCAGAAGACGAAGGCCGACGCCGGATCGGAGTCCTCGATGGGCAATGCCTTGACGTGCCTGTCGAAGAGCTCCAGCCCCTGATTGATCGCCCGTTCCAGGCCCGTCGTCGTCCCCTCGTACCAGGCGTAATAGTTCTCGTGGGCATTCGTCAGGGCCACCCGTATCTCGTGGTGAAAGTCATCCGCCCAGATGGCGTCGAGACCGTCACCCCCGTCCGCGAGCGGGCGCGTGCGCGAGATATCGTGCTGCCCCTCCTCCGCCACCACCACGATGCTTCGGCCATCGCGCGCCGCGACCGAGCGCGCCGTCGACGCGATGTCCGCAACGATGTGCCTGCCGCTCCGGTCGATCAGGGCGTGGGTAGCATCAAGGCGCAGGCCGTCGATGTGGAACTCCGAGATCCAGTACGCGGCGTTGTCGATCGCGAACTGGCGGACGAATTCGCTGCCGTCGCCGTCCCAATTCAGCCCTTCACCCCAGGCAGTCCGATACTTTTCGCTGAAATACTGCTCGGAGAACGCGCGAAGATATACTCCCTCCGGCCCAAGGTGGTTGTAGACGACATCCAGCATTACCCCAAGGCCCAGGGCATGCGCGGCCGCGACGAGCGCCCGCAGGTCGTCCGGCGTTCCATAGGCGTTGGACGGCGCGAACAGATCGACACCGTCATAGCCCCAGTTCCTCATACCGGGGCACTGCGCCACCGGCATCAGCTCGATCGCGGTGACGCCAAGCCGCTTCAGCTCCGACAACTCCGGAATCAGCGCACGGAAGGTTCCCTCCGGGGTATACGTCCCGACGTGGAGCTCGTAGATGACGAGGCCATCGCGTTCGAGTCCAGTCCAGGCAGGATCCGTCCAGGCGAAGGCGGATGGATCGACGACCTCGGACGGACCATGCACGCCCTGCGGCTGGAAACGCGAATATGGGTCGGGGAACGCGTCACCGCCATCGATCCGGAAGCGATAGCGCACCCCGGCCCCGATCCCGGAAACATGAGCGCTCCAGACGCCATCGGCGTCCCGCGTCATCGGTACGAAGTCCGGCTCTCCGCCGTCTTCTCCCTCGATCCGCACCTCGATCTGGTGCTTGTCCGGCGCCCAGACGCCGAACCGGATACCTTCCGGCGTCACGTTCGCGCCCAGCATCATCGTCCACTCAGCAGCGGCAGTCGTTTCGTTCGGCTCAGTCATCGGTCTGTGCGTCCCCCGCATGTGCTGCTTCCCTGTGCGATGCCAGGACCGCGACCGGCCATCGTGCCAGGATCGTCCCGACGCTCACGGCGGGAATTCCATCCACGTCCCCAGGCATCACGGCCTCACCCGTGAACAGCGATCTCAGGGACATCTCCCGAAGCGATGCGGGCAGCAGAACGTGCGTGTCGTTCCAGTCGACCCCTCCCTCGCCCACAACGGCGAGTGCGGTCCTCGGCACCACCACCACAATCGCGCGGCCATCAAGCACGCGCGCGAAGGCGACGACATGATCGGCCGCACGGCCGGATGTGGCAAGCGCCAGATAGTCGCCGCGGTCGAAGAGATCGGCGTCGCCCCGCCGCACGTCCAGCAGATCGTGGGTGATGGCCAGCTTCAAACGGGAGTCGCGCGGATCGAGCGTGCCATCGGCATCTGGCATTCCCTCGGCGAGCAGACGAACGCATCGCTGGACATCGACAGGCCGGCGGTTGTCGGGGTCGACGAGACTGTCGTCGAAGAGCTCGGTTCCCTGGTAGACATCGGGGATACCCGGCGAGGTCAGCTTGAGGACCTGCTGCGCCAGTGCGTTCGTGAAACCAGCGGGGCCGATCCGCTCCTGAAATCGCTCCATGTCGGCGATGAAGGCCGCCGACCGTCGCCGGTCGAGGATACCGCCGATGAAGGAGGTCAACGCCGTCTCGTACGGCTCGTCCGGATTGGTCCAGGTCGTGAACCGGCTCGCCTCGCGCGTCATTTTCACCATCGCGTCCACGATCCGCGTGCGCCAGGCGTTCCACTCCTCGGCAGTCGCGTCGCCGACTGGCCAGGTGCCGATCAGCGTCTGGTAGAGCAGGTATTCATCCGCCCGGTGTGGCGCCAGCGCACCGTCGATCTTCGCCTTGTGCTTGCGATTCAGGCGCGTCCAACGGTTGATCGCGGCCCGCCATTCGGCCGGAATCTCGCTCAGCACGGATATGCGCGCCCGCACGTCCTCACTACGCTTGGTGTCATGCGTGGAGGACGCGAGCAGGGACGCGGGCCATCGCCGAAGGTGGGCCCGATTCTGCCGGTGCAACTCGTCGGCCGGCATGCCGAAACGACTGGGGTCGCCGCCTACTTCGTTCAGCGACACCAGGCGGTTGAACCGATAGAATGCCGTGTCCTCGAGTCCCTTCGCCATCACCGGGCCAGTGAGTTGCTGAACCTTCATCGCGAGCCGGCAGAGCTGGTTCGTCAGCGGTCCGACGCGTTCCCCACCCTGCACCAGCACCCGTTCCACGTAGGCGAAGACCGAGCGGTCGATCGTCCCTTGGCGCCGCATCGCCTGCTCGATGGCAACATGGATGGTGGCACGGTCGCGGTCGGACACCTCTTCGTCACCACAGCTGACATAGGTTCGATAGACGGGAAAGCAGGCGATGATCTCCCGCAACACGTTCCGGAAGTCGGCATTCGTGAAGTCGCGAGAGTGCCGGTCCTGCCCGGAAATGCGCGAAAGCTCGTTGACCAGCACGTTCAGCTCGCTTGCGAACGCCTCCCGTAGCTGGCGCATCTTCATCTCGTAGACAAGGTCGTTGAACCGGATCGCATCGCCGGTGAAGCGCTTCACGATCGTATCGAACGCCACACGGCTCGATGATTCCACGAAGAGTCCGGTTGTCGCCTGGGCGAACTCGTAGCCGACCGTGCCTGCGATCGCCCAATCCTCCGGCAGCGATTCCCCATGCTCGAGGATCTTCTCGGCAACCACCCACAGCGGCCAGCGCACCGGCCGTGCCGTATCTGCCTCCAGCGCCGTCAACGCGAGATCGATCGCTGCGACCAGCCGTTCGCGACGTTCCGGCGTCTTCTCGATCCCGCGCCGGTCGAAGTCCCGTTCCAGCACGGTCAGCACATAGCCGCGCTGCAAGTCGCGGAAGTAACCGCGCGGATCCCACAGGCCGTCCGGGTGATCGATGCGGACGCCATCCACGAGTCCCTCGGCCAGCAGGTCGAAGAGCAGGTCGTGCGTCGCGGTGAAGACGCCCAATGCCTCCTGGCGGATGGCGGCAAGGGTATTGATGGCGAAGAAACGGCGATAGTTGATTTCCTCGGACGCCACGCGCCAGAAGGCTGGACGCCAGTTCTGCGCGTCGATCAGCGCATCGAGATCGTCGAAGCTCCCTGGATCGTCCGGGATACCGTTGAGGCCATCCACCGCCGACGCGACGGCTGCGCGAATCGCATCGTTCCGCGTCACTAGCGATTCCAGCCGGTGCCGGATCACGATCTGCTCGCGCTGGCGGGCGAACTTCGCGTCCCGACCGGCCACCTCATCGCCATGCGGGAGGCGCTCCAGCGCGGTGATGATGCTCTCGAACTCGAGCAGGTCGAGGTCGTCCGCCGCCAGCGCCTCCAGCAATGCCGGCTCGGCGCGATGGAACACCAGCGGCCACGTGCATGGATCGAGTGGCAACGGCGTATCCCAGTAGTCGATCCGGAAGACGCCATCTGCGAAGACGAGACGCAGCTCCCCCCGCTCCAGCACGTTTCCATACTGGTCGCCAAGGAATGGCAGCAGCACCTTGCCGCGCAAGTCACGCTTCAGCGGCGCCCAGTCGATGTCGAACGTATCGGCATGGACGGATGCCTCGCCATTCTCGAGAACGTCCTGCCACCAGGTGTTGGCACCGTTCGCGATGCCCATGTGATTCGGCACCACATCGAGAATCAGCCCCATGTCGTGCACGTGCAACGTCTCGACGAGCGTATTCAGCCCGGCCCGCCCGCCGATCTCGGGATTGATTTCGGTGTAGTCCACCACATCGTAGCCATGCATCGAGCCAGGTGCCGCCCGGAAGACCGGCGAGGCATAGACGTGGCTGATCCCCAGATCCGCGAGATACGGCACGATGCGGCGTGCATCGTCGAACGTGAAGGTGTGATTGAACTGCAGGCGATACGTCGCGCGCGGCACCGGACGCGCAGCAGCCGCCTCGATCACGCACACGACCTCGCGGACGAGATCGTGCGGCTCATCGGCGGCCGTGCGCCGGTCGGATGTCGGTTCGGTCAAGATCGTGTGCTCCCAACGCTGGCTGTGTGGCGCGCCGGATACCTGGCAACGCACGATGCGACGGTCGGAGCAAGCGGCATCGATTGGCTCCCGGTCCTGTGCGAGGGTACGCAAGCGGCCCGCCAGCGCGCAGCCGAAACCGGCAATACCCCTCCAAACGAGGATACCGCGCCCGACCAGGACATCCATGCCCATCCTGTGACGGACCTGACATACCTGCCCACCCACTGCAAGGACGCTGCATGGCTCCGTCCCGACAATAGGGGTGAACGATCCGGTCGCAAGGGCATTGCCCGGAAACCGCGTTCACCTGCGGGAGGAGGCCCGCCATGACGACTCACAACCGCCTGCACCGACGCTGGTACGACACCCTCGCCTATTGTTGCGGCTTCTGGGGCATCTCGGCGGTGCTCGGCGGCACTGCCCTCGTTGCGGGCATGCTGCCGATTCCGACATCGCTGCTGGATGGCTCGCCGTTCCCGAGCTACACGATTCCGGGCATCGCACTGATCGCCGTGGGGGTCGGCTCACTGCTCTGCGGCATCGCCCTGCCGAAGCGGAGACAGAGAACAGTGCATGCGGCTGGTGCGGTCGGGGCCGGGCAGGTGGTCTTCCTCGGCGTGGAGTTCGTGGTGGTCGGCTTCTCGTGGCTCCTTGCGATCTACGCCGCCGTCGCTATCGCAACGATCGCCCTCGCCTGGTATATCGCCGCTCACACAGCAAACCCGGAAACCGATGCGTGCGGAAGAATTCCCCAGCAGCATGCGTCATAGCGCCGCTCATCGCTCCGGACCAGCCACCATACGCGACGAGTGTCTCGATGGACCGACGGTTCCCAGCTGATTCACCGTTCCTTGGGCACCCGCCGCCTCGACAACAGCCTCGCCATTCCGGCCACAATCCGTGAGTGAAACGGGATGCGCGATCGGTGAGATTCTGGCACCATAGCGGCGCTCACCGGACCAGCCAGCCGCCCCAGCGGTCGCGCTGTCAACCCGCGCGGGCTCGATCGATCGCGTCGATGACGGCCTGTATGGCACATTGCGACTCCGGAGGCAACGAGCGGTGACAACACGACTGCGACTCGGCGTTCTGACCGACCTCCACCTGGCGCCAGCCGGTTCTCCGCCACGGGGTTCATCAACGCCTATCCGTTCGAGCGATCGCTGACGATGCTGGATGATGCCCTGGCCTGGTTCGACACGCGCGATGTCGATGCCGTGGCGGTACTGGGAGACCTCGTCATGTTCGAGGACGAGGCATCGCTCGACGCCGGCATGACCCGCATCGCCGCCCTGGGTAAACCCGTCCTGATCGTTCCCGGCAACCACGATGGGCGCGATTGGCCAACGGCCATCGCGCGAAACCTGCCGAATCAGGACCCTCCCGACTGGCCCACGGTCGTTCGGGCGGTCGATGTCACCGTCAAGCAGAATCCGGAACGCTGGTGGACCGGAGGGATCCGGGTACCGGAAGACGGTCCAGCACTGATCCTCTCGCACTTCCCCCTGGTCAATGTCGGCCAATATCTGACCGAAGCGGGATTCCCCTATGCCGGGGATGCGACGTGGGACGACTCGATCGAGGACATCCAGAACCGCCCGGCTCCCATCGTGGCGCTCTCCGGGCACGTCCACGTCCGCTACGAGGTCGCCGCGGGAGCAGTACTGCAATTGGGACTCGCCGCGCTCATCGAGCCGCCGCACGCCGCCGCGGTCATCGAAATCCGCGAGGACGACGATGGCCTCACCGTTGCCGTCGAGCACACCGACATCGCCCCGTATGAGGTGGATGTCGTGCCGATCATCAGCCCATCGACCTCGACCTGGCGCTTCGACCAGAACGGCTGGCGGAGGCAATAGGGCCAATTCGCCGGAACGTCTCAAGACCGGAGAGTTTCCGCACGGAGTAGGCCAAGGCGGGAACGGTGATTCAGTCCTCAACGGAGCCCGGCCGGGAGAAGAGTATCTCCAGGCTCTGCCGATTCTCCGCCAGCCAGGTCGCGTACACGCCAAGCTGCTGCTCCGCCGCTTCGAGTGCGGCGTTCACGCGGTTCGGCGCGGTGCCGCCCGGCACGTCGCGCCCGGCGATGCTCGTGAGGGCATCCAGCGGCGGCTTCTCCTCCGCGAAGACGGGATGCACCGCCGACCATTCCTCGTCAGTGAGGTCGGCGAAGGTCTTGCCCTCACGCACGCAACGCCCAACCAGCGACCCGATGACCTCGTGGGCTTCTCGGAAGGGCACGCCGCGCTTGGCGAGCAGGTCGGCGGCGTCAGTCGCGAGCGTGAAGTCGTCGATGGCGGCGGCGGCCATGCGCTCGTTGTTGAACGTGGCCGTGCGGATCATCGGCGGGAAGACATCCAGAAGCTGGAGCACGGTCGTCACCGCGTCGAACACCCCCTCCTTGTCCTCCTGCAAATCCTTGTTGTAGCTGAGCGGCAGGCCCTTCACCGTCGTCAGCAGGCCCATCAGGTGGCCGTAGACGCGCCCCGTCTTGCCACGCCCGAGTTCGGCCACGTCGGCATTCTTCTTCTGCGGCATGATCGAGGAGCCGGTCGAGAAGGCATCCGAGAGCGTGATGAAGCGGAACTCGCCGGACGACCAGAGGATCAGTTCCTCGCTCAGCCGGGAGACGTGCGTCGCAATCAGCGCACAGGCGTAGATCGTGTCCAGCACGTAGTCGCGATCGGAGACGGCATCGAGGCTATTCGCGGAGATACGCGAGAAACCGAGCTCGGCGGCCACGCTCTCGCGGTCGATCGGATACGTCGTCCCGGCCAGAGCCGCCGATCCGAGCACGAGCACGTCCGCCCGGCGGTAGGCATCCCGCACGCGATCAAGGTCGCGCATCGTCATCTCGACGTAGGCGTGGAGGTGATGCGCCAGAAGCACCGGCTGCGCGCGCTGGAGATGGGTATAGCCGGGCATCACCACGTCCGGATGCGCCTTCGCGACCTCCAGGAGCGCGCTTGCAAAGTCCTCCAGCTTCGCCGCGATCTCAACGAGCGCCCGCCGCGTCCACAACCGGAGATCGGTGCCGACCTGGTCGTTGCGGCTGCGCGCGGTATGGAGCTTGCCGGTGACCGGGCCGATCAACTCGTAGAGGCGACGCTCCACGCCAGTATGAACGTCCTCGTCGGCGATCGTGAGTCCGAACGTTCCGGCATCGACCTCGTCCATCACCTGCCAGAGCCCGCGCTCGATCTCCTTCGCCTCGTCCGTCGTCACGATCCCCTGCCGCCCAAGCATCCGGACGTGGGCGATGGACCCACGGATGTCCTCCCGCACGAGCTGGATGTCGAACGTAACCGAGGCATTGAAGGCCTCCAGGCGCGCGTCCGGCGACTCGGCGAAGCGGCCCGCCCAGCGCTTGGGGACACTCGTGGATGCAGACGCAACGGCGGACGATCCGGTCGGGGCGATCGGGGAAGTGGAGCTCATCGGGTGGAACTTTCCATAGGTTATGCAGGGCGGATGACGGCGCGAACGCGGCAGGTATTCTTGCCTATTCTATCGTCACCGGGCCGGCCGACGATTTGACCTCCTGAGACGCAATCGCCATACTGTACGTACATGTGACACATCGTCACAAGGAGGCAGCATGGCCAATCCATCCCTCATGACAGCTTCAGTCCATCCCCGACCCCGTGAATCGACGCCAATCGCCCGGATGCGTCAGAGCATCGGCGTCATCCCATTCCTGAATGCCCTGCTGATCGCGATCGTCCTTCTCGCGTTGGCCGCCCCACGCGTCGGTGCGGCCACACCAACGGCACCAGCCGTCGGCGCCACCGCCCGCATCGTCGCCACCGATGCCGCGAATGTCCGCGCCTGCCCCGCCATCACCTGCGCCGTCCTTGCCGTCGCGGCGCTCCACACCGAAGTGACCGTGACCGGCGCGCCCGTTTCCAGCTTCGTGCCGGTCAGGACCAGGGGCGTCGATGGCTTCGTCCACGCGATGTACCTCAGCGCCGCGAACCCCGATCCGTGGTTCACCGGCGGCGAACAGGGCTGCAAGCGTGTCGCGTTGATCTTCAACATCGGCGTTGGCGACACCCCGTCGCAGACCGTCCTCGACACCCTGATCGCCGAGGATGCCGACGCCACGATGTTCGCGATGGGGAACTGGGCGGAGACGCATCGCGACTATCTCCGGCAGTTGCGCGACGCCGGTTTCACCATCGGCACGCATGGATACGCCCCCACGTACTTGACCAATCTCACGGACGACGAGATCCGCGCCGACCTGAAGGCGTCCGTGGATGCCATCTCGTCCATCACCGGTCAGCCCGTCGCCACCTGGGCGACACCCTACGCCGCCGCGACCGACGCCCGCGTGCGCGCGATCGTCGCGGAGATGGGCTACATGCCAGTCGGCTGGGCCGTGACCGCTGCCGATTTCGGCCCAGACGCAACCGCCGAGGGCGTGATCGACCGCGTGCTCCCGAACGTGACCGACGGCGCGATCGTCGAGTTCCATCTCGATGGACCGGCGACCGAATCGTCCACCGCAATGGCGCTGCCGGTCATCATCGCCAGCCTGCGCGACCAAGGATATGACCTTGTAAGCGTGCCCGACCTCGCCATGCCATGCGCCACACGATCCTGACCACGGTGGTGAGATGACAAGCGACCGGCAGGCTCGCTATACTCGGAACCGGAACACCCGTTCGCATTCCCGCAATGCCCGTCGTGGTGAAAGTGCTTCCGTGCGCTCCAAGTATTCCGTCCCCTGTCCGACAGCTCCGGGCCGGGGATACACGAGCTGGCAACCATGACCGATTCCATCCGCCGTCCGGCGCCGACCGTTCCCATTGCCGAGGAGTTCCGCCGCTTCCGCTCGGAAGTCGGCGAACGCGAGCTTGGACTGCACGACATGCGACGCTCCGGTTCGCTGGAACTCTCCATCGGCAGCGCACCTGTCAGCGACAACCCGCTGCGCACGCCCGAGAACTTCCCAATCGAACTGGAACGGCTCGAGGACACGCCGATCCGCGCGCGTGAGGTACCGCATCTGCACGGCGAGACGCAGTTTCGCTACTTCCTCGACGGCACGCAGAAAACGCTCCCGATCGGGAGGATCGGCCTTGCGCCGGTCGTCGTCTCGCTGTCCGTCGCAGGGATCCTTGCGAGGAACGAACGCGGTGAGGCGGCCCTGCAACCCGGCTCGCTTCGCCAGAGCCAGGCGTGGATCTTCCCGCTCCACACCGGTTCCTACGAACTCGGCCGCATCCGCGAATGGCTGGAAGGACGCGGCCATACGGTAATCGACCCGATCGCCCCGGACGGCTCGCCTCCGGACAACTACGACGCGCTGGCCCAGCACTACGGGCGGTTGATCGAACTTTCCCAGCGGATGTCGGCCACGTTGCGCGCGGCGCTGGAGACCGACCTGATTCGGTTCTGGGCTGACGAGGTCTCGTCCGGCGATGAAGATGCCTGGCTGGTGGTCGATGGCAAGCTCCGCCAGAACGTCTCCAACGCAATCGGGCTCGTGAAGTCGTTGCAGATGCAACATCTTGCTGGTGGAGAAGCGGTCACGCTCTTCAATCTGCCGGAAGGGCACCGCACCTCGGCCTTCCGCTACATCACGCGGACGGATGCGGAGCCGAACGTGTGGGACGACGGCGAAACCCCAACCGAGAACCGGACGATGTGGTACCAGCGGTTCTGGGACTCCGCCGGGCTCGATGCGCGGCATGCCCTCGTCCGCGTCGAGGCGCCGCACGAGATCGACACCCCGGAGGAGATCGATCGCATCGCCGGCTGGCTGATGAGCGAACGCCTGCCACGCGCCACCGCCGATCCCCGCTGGCCGACGCTGCTCTATCCGATCCATTACCTCGAAGCGATCCTGAAACGCCGCCTCGCCGCCCTCACTGCCGGGTGGCCCAGCTGATGTCCACGTCCCCTGCCTGCCCGGAGCGCCATCCATGAGCCAGACGATCGATCCGCCATTCGCGCCAATTCCCATTCGCCCCGGCCTGGACGGCCTGTCCGATCCCGATAGCGGCGAGCAGACGAACCTTCGCGCCTGGCAGCAGGAGAAGTTCCGCGCGCTTGCCGACGAGCGGACCGGCGTCATCGGACGCGTGGTGAGCAGCGAGAAGGAACCGGCCGGCGCGCATACCTTCTACTTCTGGGCAGCAGACGAGGCGCTGACGCTCGATGTCGGGCACATCGTCGTGGCCTATTCGGAGGAAGCGGCCGTCATCGGCGTGGTGGACGAGCCGCGCCGCTACTCCGACCTTCGCTCCTTCCTCGACGACTACTTCGACCGCCGCCTGGAAGAAGGGCTCGCCGAGATGGCACCCACCCAGCGCCCGGAGATCCTCGTCTTCGCCGTGAACGTGCTCGCTACCCAGCACCTGCGCGAGGATGTCTCGTCGCAGCGCCCGGTCGTGACCGGACCGGTCTACTTCGCGACAGAAGCGGCGATCGAGTTCGCGTTGGGGCGCCAGGCTTTCGACGGCTCGCCGATCCCGGCGCTGATGCACACCAACGGCAACTACGAGCGCGACGCCTTCGGCGATCCGGTCCCGGATGAGCGCGGATTCCCGCGATTCCAGCGCACGCCGATCCTGCTGGACGAGGACTATCTGCTCGGCCCGGAGGCCGGGCATGCCAACTGGACGGGCCAATCCGGCCTCGCCACGAAGACGAGTCATGCCCTCTTCCTGATCTCGTCCATCTTCCAGACGCTGCGCAAGGAGGGCAAATCGGTCGCGGCCCTGATGTTCAACGTGAAGGGTCCGGACCTGCTCTGGCTCGACAAGACGGCGGTCCCGACCGATGACGAACACAGGGCCGCCTATGAGGCCGCTGGCTTCCGGGGCCTCTCGAAGGATCATCTCGACGCCTATACGGCGCTCGGGCTGGAGCCGGAAGCGTTTACGAACCTCCGTATCTTCGCGCCGCTCAAGTTCGGTATGGACCCGAAGCCGGCGAACGGGTTCGTCCGCCTGGAGGGGTTCAACGACTACACCTCCCTGAATACCAGCCGCACCATGCCCGGCGAGACGGATGCGGTCTTCCCGATCCTCTGGTCGCTGGAGCGCGTGCTCTGGTACCCGCACAAGGTCTTCGATTTCAACGACCTCGACGACAAGATGATGGGCTTCATCTACGAACTGCGCGAGCTGGAGATCAAGTCGCTCGACGCCCTGAAGGCGCAGTTCGCCGAGATCGAGAATCACTTCGAATCCTCTGGCGACGACACCTGGCGTGGCCACCACAAGGCGACGATCCGCAAGGCCCAGAACCGCTTCCGTGGCTTGAAGGACAAGCTCGGCGGCCTCCTCGCGGACGGCGCGGTGGACTACGGCTCGGCGCGCCAGGTCGATGCCGAGTTCAGCCCGAGCGAATTGCGCGTCGTGGACATCAGCGCCTGCAACACCACCGCGCAGGAGTTGATCGTCAGCAGCACCATCAACCGCGTCTGGAACATGGCCGAGAAGAGCGGCATGGGCGTCGACAAGCTGATCGTCTTCGTGGACGAGCTGAACAAGTACGCGCCTAGCGGCGGTGAAGGCGGATTGCGCGACACCCTCGTGGACATCGCCGCGCGCGGCCGCCACCTGAATGTCGTCCTGCTCGGCGCGCAGCAGTTCCGCTCCAAGGTAGACGGCGAGATCCTCGGCAACTGCGGCACCTCGTTCTACGGGCGTGTTGGCGACGAGGAAATCATCAATGCCGCCTACCGCTCGATCTCGGAGACGGCCAAGCAGGAGCTGCTCGGCCTGCGGAAGGGCCGGATGCTCGTCCGCCACGCGCATTTCCGGTCGCCGCTCTTCGGTACCTTCCCGATGCCGCCGACGTTGCCCGGCATCTGGGGCCAGCGCATCTTCGGGAACGAGCAGCGCGTCTCGCATCCGGCAGACGCCCTCTTCCGCACCCTGCAGAAACTGATGGGGCCGAAGTGTCCGCCCAAGGCAGAGGTCATGACCTACTGCGACGGACTCTTCCCGGAGGCGATCGACGAGACCGTGCTGAAGCTCAACCAGATGTACGCAACCACCACCGAGAACACGCGACGTGGCAGCAATCCGTGGCGGTTCGCGCAGGGTCAGCTCGATAACGCCCGCGCCCTCTGGAGCCGTTCATGACCGACCGTCCCACCCTTCCGCCGATCCGCATCGCTCATTTCTCGGACACTCACCTCGGCTATCGCGGCCTGAACAAGGTCGATCCCGAAACCGGCCGCAACCAGCGCACGATCGACGTCGACGCCGCATTCGAACGCGCCATCACCGACATCCTCGCGCGTGATGTGGACCTCGTGATCCACAGCGGCGATGTCTTCCACCACACACGCCCGACCTGGCATTCGTTACGCCTCTTCATTCGCCAGATGCGCAGGATCGAGCAGGCCGGCATTCCCACCGTCGTCATCGCCGGCAATCACGACACGCCGCGCCTGCGCACCGGCGGCTCGGCCTACAGCGTGCTCGACCTCGCACTGCCGGAGATCCGCTTCGCCGCCGACTACGAGCCGGTTCACATCACCGAGGAGCCGTTCGCCGGAATGAACTTGCACATCCAGGCGATCCCGCACGGCGCGCTCACGAATCCGGACCCGGTCGCGCCAATGGTGATGCCTGGCCGCCGCAACATCCTCGTCTGTCATGGCATGGTGCCCGGCATCCTGAAACCGGGGCAGCACACGGAGGCCGGCGAACAGGAGCTGAACACCGCCCTGCTGGATAGCCGCTTCGACTATATCGCCCTCGGCCACTACCACGTCCCCATGCAGCCCGCCCCGAAGGCCTGGTACGCCGGTTCGACCGAACGCTACGGCTTCGGCGACTGGGACGTGACGCCCGGTTACACCCTTGTCACGATGGGCGATCCCGGCGAGGAGGTGCAAGTCGAGCACATCGACCTGCCCGCCCGCCCGATGATCTCGCTCAAACCCGTCTACGGCGGCGGACTCCCCGCCCGCGACATCGCCGACAGGATCCTCGCCCAAGTGCAGGCCGATTCCACACCGGACGCGATGGTCCGCGTCGAACTGCGGGAGACGGAACGCCCCGTCCGACGTGAGATCGAATCGATCCTGAAGCGCGAGTCGGAACCGTTCTGCTGGTCGCTTACGGTCGCGCAGGAACGGACACTCTTCATCCCCGAAGCAACCGGCCCGACAGCGGACTTCGATGGCGTTCCTGACATCCGGTCCCTCTTCCGAACCTTCGTCGCTGAGCGCACCGGCGTCCACTACGACGCCATCTTTGCCGAGCAGTTCCTCGAACGCGGCGATCAGGCCCTCGTGGACGCCATCCTCGCCCAGGAAGCCCCGGAGCCGGAGGAGGCGGGCACCGTATGATCCTTACCCGCGTCGAGATCGAGAACTACAAGCAGTACGCCGGGCGTCACGAGATCGACATCCCGAACGCAGCGACGGTCGGCGTGATCGGCAACAACGGCGTCGGCAAGACCACGCTCTTCGAGGCGATCGAGTGGTGCCTCTACAACCCCTCCACGATCAAGAGCAAGGACATCCGTCCGCGCGGACGAAGCGGCTTCACCAAGGTCGCCGTGTTGATGGAGGACCCGGCAACCGGCGGCAACGTGATCGTCGAGCGCGAACTGAAGAAGACCGCCACGGTCGCGGCAATCTACGAGGTTACGGAATCCGGTGACGAATCACTGATCGTGCAGGGCACGAAACCGGTCAGCGATTACGTCGCGACGAAACTGATCGGCCTATCGCACCAGGCGTTCGTCGCCACGTTCTTCACGCGCCAGAAGGAACTCTCCTTCTTCGGTGGCATGGGCGATTCCGACCGGCGACGCGAAGTCAGCCGCCTGCTCGGACTGGAGACGATCCGCCAGGCGCAGCAGTCCATCGCCGAGGACCGCAAGCGGCTCGCGGCCGACGCCCTGTCATACAAACGCCTCCACGAGCAGCAGGCCGCCGGTCATGACTTCCCGGCGGAGATCGCCGCATCGCGGGAGGCCATCGCCAGCCGCAGCGCCGCGCTGGCCGCCGCTGGCAAACGGATCGAAGAGGCCGGGGCGATCGTCGGGCAGCGCGATGCCGAGGTCCAGGCCATCGAGACGAGACGCGACCGCGATACCTCCGTACGCCAGCTGCTCGTGCAACAACGCGGCGAGCGCGCCAATGCCGACGACCGACGGACCACCACTGCCCACGATCTCGAGCGCATCACCGCGCGCGAGCAGGAACGTATCCAGCTTCAACCGGTCGCCGCAAAACTCCCGGCGCTCACAGAGGCAGTTAGCCGTCTCGAAGCCGCCCGCGAACGCTTCCAGCGAAAGCGGGAGCTCGCCGACCAGGCAAAGGCGCTGTCGGCACGCAAGGCGGACGCGCTCGGAACGATCGCGTCCACAGTCCGCAATGTCGTGCTTACCGAGCAGGTCCCCGGCTGGATGTGGACGCTGACGGACGACAACGATCCCGATACCGCCATCGCGCGCGTCCTCGCCTCGGCTGGCTCGATCGACCTCGCGGCCGCGCGCCTCCGCGAACGGCTCCTGAGCGAGGCACTCGACGCCTTCCGCCGGTTGGACGACGCGCGCGCCACCCATCGCAAATATGAGGATGCGTTGGCGAAGCTCGAACGGGACCGCGCGCGGGAGCTCGAAGTGGGCGATCCGTCGGCCCGGCTCGCCGAACTCGATGCCGCCCGCACGGCCAATCAGCAGGCGCTCGCCAGAATCGCCGCCCACCGCGACCAGCTCGGTGGGCAGGCATCCCAGACGCGGACGTTGATCGGCAGCCTCGAACACCGACATTTCGACGAGGAATGCCCCACCTGCGCCCGACCGTTCTCGGAAGCAGACGCCGGTATCGTCCTCGCCTCCCTGCGGGCGCGCTTGAGCGATCTCTCGGCGCACCTAGATGCCGACGACCGCGAACGACGCCAGATCGAGGCCGACAGCCGTACGCTCGACGCCGAGCGAAAGGACCAGGCCGAACGGGAGAAGGCGATCACTATCCTGACGACCCGCATCGAGAATGGACACCAGAAGATCGCCGAGGAAGCCACGCGCATCGATGGCCTCGAACGGGACCTCGCTGCGAAGCTCCGGGCTGCCGGGTTGACCTCACCGCCGACGCCGCAGGAGATCGAGGAGGCGCGGGAGCGCGTGACGCTCTACGTCCGGATCGACGACTGCGTTCCGCAGATCGAGCGCGGCCGTACCCAACTCGCCGCCCTCGACCGCAATCTCGCGGAGGTGCGTGGCGCACTGGAAGCGCTTGCCGACGCCACGTTCGACGAGGCGCAGTATCGCGCGCTCGTCGCCGAACGCCAGCAGGCGGACCGCGCGCAGACCGCGCTGGCGCACATCGACCAGGAGATCGCCCGGCGTCCGGATCTCGAACGCGAGCGGGCGAGCCTCACGGAGCGCATCGCCACACTCGACAGCGAGATCGCCGACCTCGACCGCACGCTGGCCGAAATCGGTTTCGATGCTTCCACACTGGTCACCGCACAACAGGCCCTTCGCGATGCCCGTGCCATCGAGAAGGAGGCCGTCACCGCCAGTCACGCCGCGCAGATGGCACTCCGGGACGCGAATGCCACGCTGGAATGGCTGGAACGCGAGCAGGACCGCATCGCGGAGCTTGCCATGAAGGCGGACGCCTGCCAGCGCGAGGCGGACACCGCCGACCGCATGTATCGCGAGTTCACCGAGTTCGACAAATACGCGGCCGCCCACTACACGCCGATCCTCGGTGACATGACGAGCGAGCTGGTGAGCGAGGTGACGGACGGCAAGTACGACCGCGTGGAGTTCGACGGCAATTACGGGATCGAGATCTTCGACGGCAGCGACGAACGCTTCCCGCTGGCGACCTTCTCCGGCGGCGAGCGAGACGCGATCGCCCTCTGTGCGCGCCTAGCGCTCTCCCGCATGATCGGCAGCCAGGCCGCGAGTCCGCCGGCATTCCTCGTGCTGGACGAGGTCTTCGGCTCGCTCGACCGCGAGCGCCGGACACGCTTGCTGGACATGCTGGGGTCGATCTCGGCCTCGAACGAGAGCTTCCGGCAGATGTTCATCATCAGCCACGTCGACGATGTGCGCAGCGCTCCGCTCTTCGACGAGTTGTGGCGGATCGAGGAAACGGAGGATGGTGTCAGCCAGATCCGCAGCCTGGCCGGCAACACGGAGGTCGACGACCTGTAGCGACCGAGCACCGGGTGCCTACCCGCAAGGCAGGCTTCATTCCAGCGCAAACAGGTCGCGCTGCACATCCACGAGATGCGTGTAGTCGTCCCTGCAGACGATCGAGGCGGACGACCCGGTCACGACGAGATGCGTGATGCTGCAGTTGTGAACCGAGTACCTCTTCCAGTCGTTCGGCAAGCCGCCATCGACATCGGATAGGAATGCCCCGATGACCCCGCCGTGACACACTACCGCAACGGCCTGTCCACGATGACTCTCGCAGATCGCCCCGATCGATGCGACCACTCGCTGGCAAAAGGAACTCCGGCTTTCCCCGCCCGGCCACTGAACCCCGCCACTATCCGGTTGCGCATGACGACGATACAGGTCGGGGAAACGCTCCCGCACCTCGTCGATTGTCCGGCCCTCGGCATCCCCGAAATCGGTTTCAATCAGGCCGGGATGAATCTCGACCGCCGTTCTGCACACGCCCGCAATGGCATCGGCGGTCCTGACGGCACGAACGAGCGGACTTGACACGACGGCATCGAGCGGGATTTTCCGGAACCGCGCCGCCAGGAGCGATGCCTGGCGCATTCCCACGTCATCCAATGGAATATCCGTCACGCCGATGAAGAGATTCCTTGCATTCCCCTCTGTCTGCCCATGCCTCACCAGATAGAGCGATACGTCACCTCCTGCCACAACACGCCTCCATCATCGCCCCCTCCCGAAACCGATTTGTTCAGAACAACCCCTTGAACGCGCCGCCATCGACCAGCAACGACACGCCCGTGATATAGGATGCCGCCGGCGACGCCAGGAACACAACGGCATTCGCGAACTCCTGCGGCGTCCCATGGCGTCCGATCGAGATCTGCGCGCCCTCCTCGCGCAGGATGTCCTCGATGTCCCGCCCGGCTGTCTCGGCCTTCGGCGCGACAATCGACCGCACGCGATTCGTGAGGATCGAGCCGGGCAACACGTTGTTCACCCGCACGCCTCTCGGCGCGAACTCACCCGACAGCGACCTTGCGAAGCCGATCACCGCCGTGCGCGCGGTGTTCGAGAGGACGAGATGGGGAATCGGCTGCTTCACCGAGATCGAGACGATGTTCGTGATGCTTCCACCGCGCGCCTCCAGATGCGGCAACGCGGCGCGGGAAAGCCGGACCATGCTCATCAGGTTCAGCTGGATCGCAGCCAGCCAGACATCGTCGCCCGCCTCCGCGAAGTCGGAGAATGTTCCCGGTGGCGGCCCGCCCGCGTTGCAGACAAGGATGTCCAGTCTCCCTCGGGCTGCCACGGTCTCCGCGACAAGACGATCCGCCGCCTCCGGTGTCCGCGCGAATCTCCGCCGCCGTCTTCGCCAGCGACACGGCATCCCGTCCGTTGACCGTCACCAATGCCCCTTCCCGCGCGAGCGTCAGCGCGGTCGCCTTCCCCAATCCCCCGCTCGACGCCGCAATGATCGCCACCTTCCCAGCCAGTCCAAGATCCATCGCGTCCGCCCCTCTCTCACGGTTCGTGGTGGCGCATGCCAGCGGGTGCGCCTATCCTTTGCCCGTCACGGTCGCACCACTCGTGCGGACATGACACTGATGCCTGCATCATCCCACGAGTCCGGCAGGCATACGCCCATCTCCCCGATCCCGTTCCGAACCGAAAGCGAGGATTCGTGAGCAGCGAGACCGTTCGCATCGAAAGCCCGGCCCCGTCCCCCACCACGAGCCGCCCCGGCAGCCGCCGGAGCACGGGCATCCCCTCCGATACCTGGCGTGTCGTGGGACTGGTCTGGCTGGTTCACTGGCTCCTGATCCAGATCCCCGCAACCCTTGCCTACCACTACGGCACGAGCCGTCCCTATCAATACGATGCTGCTGGCAAGATCGTTGGTGGCGGCCCTTCCTGGGCCTACGCCGGAAATCCCGAATGGACTCCAACTGAGCTTCATGGACTCGCCCACTGGCTCGTGGAACCAATGCGCCTTTGGGACGGCTCATGGTATCGCCTGGTTGCGATCTTCGGCTACGAACCGGGCAAATCGGCACAAGCCGCATTCTTTCCAGCCTATCCCTGGCTGATGAAATGGGGCCATCAACTCACTGGCTGGTCGCCGGAAACCATCGGCTACATCATCTCGAATGTTGCTTTCTTCGGCGCATTGGCCTTCGTCTACCTGATCGTCTCGATGGACTTCAGTGCGCATGTCGCCCGGCGAACGCTCTGGGCGCTCGCGCTCTTCCCGACAGCATTCTTCTTTACTGCGGTCTACACCGAATCGCTCTTCCTGCTCTTCGCCGCAGGTGCGCTCTACATGGCCCGGCGCCGCGCATGGTGGCTCGCGGGCATCATTGGCCTACTGGCCGCCCTCACGCGTTCGGCCGGCGTCATGCTGCTCGCACCATTCGCCGTCCTCTTCATCCAGCAACATGGATGGGACATCCGCCGCTGGTTCCCAAATGCGATTCCAGCCGCTCTTCCGGTTCTTGGTCCTGTCCTCTACGGGTGGATTCTCGTCCATCATGACATGAATTCCACCGACTGGATTACCCAGCAATGGCAGTGGAACCGCTTTTCGGCCATGCCCTGGCGAACGTTCGACTGCACGCTAAACGGATGCGTTGCGCAAGTTCGTGCCTTTACCAGTGAGACACAGCCATTCAATGTCCAGCCGATCGACTGGGGTTGGATCGGGGATATCCTGCGGCATCCGACCTGGTCGCATTTCACGTCGTTCGCATGGCGCGACCGTATGGCACGCGGCGATGTGCTCGAATTCGTCGTGACGATCCTCGCCTTTGCCCTCGTCATCGTCGGTCTGAGACGGCTCCCGTTCTACTACACGGCGTTCACCGTCCCGCCGCTGATCGTGCCTCTGTTCAGCCCGAGTTCCGTCCATCCGCTGATGAGCATGCCGCGTTTCGTATTGCCGCTCTTCCCGCTCTTCGTGATGATCGCGTTGCTGATCCCCAGTCGCCGCATCGGGATCGCGCTGACAGCCATCTCGACAGTCGTCCTGATCCTGCTCACCATGCAATTTGCGCAGTGGTACTGGGTCGCCTAAAGAGAGGGGAGAGGTGAGAGAAGTGAGCGGTAACGCCTGATGGAGACGTCCGCCCGTCACTTCGCTATTCACTCCTCTCACCTCTCCTCTCGTGACAGCGGTACAATTCCGCGCAGGAGAGGCAATTCGGACGCGGCATGCCACGCGACGATCGGCATGGAATCGGTAGACGCCCCGGCACCGACGCCGGGGTCTCGGAAAGGGTGAGCACTGTGGTCGAAACGATTGGGACGGCGGTCGAGGCCGGCGTCGATACCGACGCCGTGGTGGAGATGACCGGCGGCCAGGCGCTGGTCGCGTCACTGCTCCAGCAAGGCATTGACACCGTCTTCGCGCTGCCGGGCATCCAGCTGGACGGCTTCTTCGACGCCCTCTACGACGCGCAGCAGCGCGGCGACGTGCGCGTCATCCATCCCCGCCACGAGCAGACCGCCGCCTACATGGCCGATGGCTACGCCCGCGTCACCGGCCGCATCGGGACGTGCGTCGTGGTGCCGGGACCGGGTCTCCTGAACGCCACGGCGGCCCTGGCAACCGCGTATTCGGTCAACTCGCCTGTGCTGTGCGTGACCGGGCAGATCCAGTCCGACCTGATCGAGTTCGGACGCGGACAACTGCATGAGATCCCGAACCAGCTCGGCATGATCCGCTCCGTCACCAAGCACGCCGCCCGCGCCACCGACCCGACCGCAATCTCGTCGCTGGTCGACAGCGCCGTTCGCTCGTTGTGGAACGGCCGTGTCCGCCCGGTCGAGGTCGAGGTGCCGCTGGACACCCTGTTCGCAAAGGGGGATGTCCGTCTCCTCTCGGGTGTCCCGGAACGTGACCGAACGGAGGGCGATCCGGATGCGATCCGCCACGCCGCGCGGCTTCTCGGCAACGCCAAGAAACCGCTGATCTTCTCCGGCGGCGGCATCATCAGCGCCGAGGCAGGGGCGGAGTTGCTTGAGCTCGCCGAACTCCTGCAGGCGCCGGTCGTCATGTCCTCGAATGGCAAGGGCGCCATCTCCGCCCGGCACTATCTCGCCCACAACACCCTCGCCGCACGCCAGCTCGTGCCGGAGGCGGATGTGATCCTGGCAGTAGGCACGCGCTTCGTCGAGCCTGCTACCTATCCGTGGGGCGTGAAACCGGGCGCGACGGTCGTGCAGCTGGACATCGACCCGGACGAGATCGGGCGAAACTTCCCGGTCGCCGAGCGGATCGTCGCCGACGCGAAGGTCGGTCTCGCCGCACTTGCCGAGGAAGTCGCGAAGATCAACATCGCGCGTCCCTCCCGGAAGCAGGAACTCTCCGACCTGCAGGCGTGGTGCGAGCAGCAGTTCGGCTCGGTACAACCGCAAGCCGCGTTCGCGAAAGCCATTCGCCAGGAGTTGCCGGACGACGGCATCTTCGTCGGCGAGATGACACAGATCGCCTACTTCTCGAACACCGCCTTCCCGGTCTACGAACCACGCACCTATTTCACACCCGGCTATCAGGGCACGCTCGGCTGGGGCTACCCGACCTCCCTCGGGGTGAAGGTTGGCGCGCCGGACAAGGTGGTGGTGTCGGTCAACGGCGATGGCGGTTTCGGCTTCGCGCTGAACGAACTGGCGACGCAGGCATACCACAATATCGCCTCGATCGCGCTGGTCTTCAACGACTCGGCCTATGGCAACGTCAAGCGCATCCAGCAGGTCCAGTTCGACGGGCGCACCATCGCCTCGGACCTCCAGAACCCGGACTACATGAAGCTGGCCGACGCGTTCGGCGTGGCCGGGCGCCAGGCGACAACGCCGGATGAGTTGGCCGTCCAGTTGCACGAGGCGATCAAGGCGGACGAGCCGACGCTGATCGAGATCCCCGTCCAGCAGATGCCGGACGTGCAGCAGGTCCTCCGCCTCCGCAGCTGACCAGTACACCATCCAAAAGTGACGAAGCCGGCCTCCTGCACGAATGCAGGAGGCTGGCTTTCACTCCCGGCGCTGCGCCCCGACCGGGCGCCTCAGACCTCATCGTCCGGATCGGGAATGGATGTCCCCACCTGCAGCACACCCAGGTCGAGCAGTTGGCGGGTGAGGAAGGCGTTGTTCGCGAGGATCAGCTTGATGGCATAGGTATTCGCGGCCTGCGCCGATGCGAAGCCCGGCGAATCGAGCTCCTCCGCGATCGACTTGCCAGTCTGCCCGGCAGCCTCGGCGGCTTCCTCATGCAGCAAATCGTTCAAGTACCCGTACAGTTCCTCCTCAGTCATGCCGAGCAGGTTCACATCGTCGTCCATGCAACTCCCTTCGTGGAGCAAGGCGGCATCCCGGCACGATCCGGCGGCGGGCAGCGCGATGCTGGCCCGATTCGAAGGCTACATGGTGCGGGACCGGCGCGGCCAACGGATCGTGACGGCACGCCAGGCCCCAAGTCCAATCCGGGCGATCCGGTTCCTCCGGCGCCGGTTACGAACCCATCGCGTGGAGTCCTGTGCATTCAGCATGATCGTCCCACCGCAATGCCCAACAGGTCACGATAGATGCGAATAAGTCCCGTTCGTTCCCCCTTGAACTGAACAACGGCGTTGCTATACTCGTGGTGCCTGCTAGTTCGTCACCGACGAGCGCCGTCCCTCTCCAGCGGGCCAAGCTCACGACCACATACTCCCGCCATGCGGGACAGGAGTTTTGGGCATGACACACGTCATTACCCAGCCGTGCATCGGCACGAAGGATGCCTCGTGCGTCGAAGTCTGCCCGGTCGATTGCATCCATTCGGATGACGACCAGGAGCAGTATTTCATCAATCCGGCCGAGTGCATCGATTGCGGCGTCTGCGCCGAGGTCTGCCCGGTCGAGGCGATCTTCTTCGAAGACGACGTTCCCGAACAGTGGGAGTCGTTCAAGGCGAAGAACCTGGCGTTCTACAGCTAAGCCGATACGCCGAATCGGATGATGCGAACACCCTGGATGCCGTTGCATCCAGGGTGTTGTCGTCATCGCGAACGCTCCGCCCGCCCTGTGGCAGAATCCGGAAGGGGTGCCAACCCAGGCGGCAAAGGTCGCCCTGAGTGTGGTTGGCCCTGCCTTTTGGATTCCACGACGATTTTGGCCCTACGGCGCAGGAGTCGCCGAGGCCTCGGGCAGGATTGCCGCTGGCGTCCCGCCCGCTTCGGGCGTTCCGGCGGCAGTGGGAAGCGGCGGCAACTGATAGTTCGCAGACCAGACCGCATCGCCGTTGACGAGGTAGATCGTTCCCGAGTTCTCGTCCACCACGAAATCCTGCAATCCCTCGAACGGCTGCTTGACGGAGAGTCCGCCCGTGGAGAAATCACTCGGCAGGGCCAGTTGGTAGACGTACTTGCCGGTCTGGTCGAACGCCACGATCTTGCCCTGGTTCCCGTCCACCACCGCGACATAGAGATAGCCGGTCGCCGGCCCATTCGCGATCGCGACGACCTTCCCGCCATCGATATACGATGGCGTCACCCGGCCGGACACCGCTCCCCGGAAGAAGGTCAGCACTTCACCGCTGTCGAGCACCACGTAGATATGGCCGTCGATCGCCATGTCGACCGCATCCGCGAGCAACGAGCGGTCGCCGGACTGCACCCAACCGGACGGCGCCGCAACCGGCGTCGACGGATCGCCGCCGAAACGATAGATGTTCCGATAGTCGGATTCGAGCAGATAGACATTGTTCGAAAACGCTCCGATCGGCGAGGCTTTCCATGGCCCTTGTTCGTTGATCTCATCCATCTTCACGACGCGCCACGTATTGTCGGTCCCGTAGACGTAGAGATTCACGCCGTCCGTCGCATACAGCCCATCGGTATCGTACGCAACGTTGAACAGGTGCCCCACCGTGGTGGATGTGCCCGGCACCGTGCTGCCCTGAGCGAGCACGCGATCGATCACCTTGCCGTCCGGTTGGAGGAGGTAAAGGCTGCCATCGGCGAGGAAGAGACCGCCCGGCGTCCAGGCCAGCCGGGTCGAACCCGCCTTCAGTTCGTCGGGAAGGCCGCCGATACGCGTCACATTCGAGACGCGCAGGACGTGATTCACCTCGTCCTGCTGCCCCACGATCGTCCTCCGGCGAACGTCGATCGCATCGGCCGGCGCGCCAGCGGCCTGGGCTGCGTCGAGCTGGCGCGTCGCCTGTTGCAACTCGCGGTTGATCGCATTGGCATCCGTCATGGCCTGGGCATCCTGGATGCTCTTGTCCACCTGCACGAGATGATCGAGATAGCTCCCTTGCGACACGAAGAGATGCTCGCGCAGGCCAGACGCCACCAGCAATGCCGCCACGAGCAGCAGACAGACGAACGCCCAACCGACCGACCGCCTCACCGGCAGCCGCGGCAGGCGCGTTCGCCAACTCTCCTCCCCCATCACCGCCGCCGAGCCGCGATAGGATTCCACACCGTGTGCACCGGGCACCCCGAATTGCTGCACGTAGGTAGACGGCGCCCAGGTACCATCCCGCTGCGGCGTAACCTTCTCCGCGAGACGCAAGGTCTTCGCCCGCCACTGCGACCGCCGATCCGCCGATTCGGCGATCGCCGCGCCAGCGGCAGTCCCGTCCGGCGCAAGGACGGCGTCATCCTCCGGCGTCACCTCAACGGCAGTAGACGCGTCGGCAACCAGCGCAGGCGACGTCCGAACCGGCAGGACGTACAGCAACGCCCCCTTGACACTCCGCACGGAGTCGCCCGCTCGCCGACCGACATCTCCCAGTGAGCGCACGGCCTTGGCGTCCGGCATCGGGGCGAATCCAAGCACCGCGACGGCTGCATCCTGCAAGGAGTCGTCGGCCACGGCGTCGCGGAACGAGTCGAGAATGCGGTCGGGGTCGCGCCCGTGGAAGAGCGCCAGGGACGCCTCAATGCCTGCCCCCGAGAGCATCCTGTCGGCTATAGCCTTACCAGCCGCCGCGTTGCAGAGAATGACGGTATCGCCTGGGCGAAGATCGGTCTGCGCGATGACCGGTGCGACGCGCGGTCCGAACCCAAGTGGCTCCGGCGTGGGCATACCGGAGATCGAATCGGCGAAATACGGGGACCAGGACTCCAGCTCGGGAATCGCGTAGACGAGATCGTCCTCAATCAGGATCACCTGCCCGGGAGGAACGTGCGCAAGCGTCGCGGTGCTGCCCTCCACGACCATCGCCGAGGCGCCGACCAGCAAGCGTTCGGTGGCATCCGCACCCTGCAATTCCCGCATGCGCTGATGGAGCGCCCCGTTCGCCGCCGCGAAGGCACGCCCGAGCGCCACGTCGGCTGGCTGCTGATACTGCCGGCGCAACTCGTTCGCAATGATCTCCCGCACCCACGACGCGAGGTCGGCGGCATGCGGCGTCACCTCCAGCGCTTCGGTGATGACCACAAACCCGCGCCGCCCTGAGACCAGGTATTCGGCAAGGTCGGTGCTCACCCATTCCCGGACATCGGACGGAGAACCATCCTTCACCGCGAATGCGACGGCGAGAGCTGGAGAGACGATCATGAGAGGGAGACCTTGGACATTCCGCTCCAGTTCGGGAGTTCGCGTACTGGAGACGCGGGAACTCGGAGACGCCGACGCCGCGGGCAGCACGAGCGATGCAGGGAGACGCCGGGGTGATTCCCGGCGTCCCGAATCGTGGCGAGTATAGCGACGGGCTCACATGCCGTCGAATCCCGTCCCTAGAGGCTGTTGTCCGCGTACGTCCCGCGATCGCGGTTGGCGAGTACAGGCGGCAGGCCGCCGGAACGCCGTGCACCGGTCGTTTGCGGCGCCGGGGTCTGCTTCACCACCAGTTGGCGGGACTGCGGGGCCACCGTCGCACGCTGGCTGAGACCAGCCTGCACGGTCGTTCGTGGCGCGGGCCGCTCCTGCGCCCGCGTCGCCGCCTGCATCAGCCGATCGATGCGCTCCTGCAGCACATCCCCGGATGGACCAAGATCCGGGATGATCCCCTGCGCATGCTGGAGGATCTGCGCCGCACCGCGATATTGCCCTTCTGCCAGCATCCGCGCGCCGACATTGACCAGCATCCGCGCCTCGCCACTGCGATCGCCGATCTGCCGGGCGACGACCAGCGCACGTTCGTAGGTATCCAGCGCAGCAGGCATCCCCTGCTCATCCTGGGCGACCGCCAGGTGTTGCAAAGCCTGTCCGTAGAGCGCCTGATCGTCGGTCGTCTCCGCTACCTCGACAGCCTGCTCCAGCGCCTCCAGCGCCGCCTCGTGATCGCCCTGCCGCTGCGAGAGGCGAGCCAGCCGGCCGTAGAGCCGCACCGCCGCCACGCGCTCGCCCGCATCGGCTGCGAGTTCGAGCGCATCGCCATAGAGCTCCATCGCCTCGTACGGGCGGTTGGCGTCCATCGAGATCGCGCCAAGCGCCGACAGCGTCGAGATGACTTCCTGCGTCTCGCCCAACCCCTGGTAGAGATCCAGCGCATGCCGGTAGCAGCCGCGCGCCTTCGCCAGCTGCCGCCGCGAGATATAAATGCGGCCAAGCATGCTCACGAGTCCGGCTTCAAGATCGCGGTCGCCGATCCGGTGCGCCACGCCAAGCCCCTGCTCGATGGCCTGGACCGCATCATCCGGCTGATCGAACTTCCAGAGGGCCTCACCGATACTCCCAAGCCACTGCGCCTCATGGACGGCATCGCCTTCGGCACGCGCAATCTCCAACGCATGCAACAGGTGATTCAACGCCTCCACCGGCCGGTCCATGGCGGTGAAGGTGACGCCAAGCCCGCCCGCCGCGCGATGCTCCATGCCGAGGTCGCCGGCGGCTTGCGCCGATTCGAGCGCCTGGGCGAAGGCATCCCGCGCCTGGTCCATCCGTCCCATCGAGAGGAGAACCTTGGCGTGACCGATCGCATCATCCGAAACACGCGGCACGACGCCCGCCTGCGCCGGGGCACCGGCACGATCGGCGGTCTCCCGCTCGTGGCCGAGCTGTCGTTCGAGTCCGGAGAGCATCTCCAGCAGCGTCTGCTCCAGCTGCATGTCCCCGACATCCCGCGCCCAGGTCAGTCCGTCTTCAAGATGCTGCAGCGCCTCGTTCGTGCGGCCCGTGGTGATGAACCCCTTGCCGACTTCCGCGATCAGCTTGGCCTGCACCGCATCGTCGCCGTTCATGGCGACCGCATCGAGCGCGTCCTGCTCCAGCAGCAGCAGATCGGCCGGATTCATGGTTGCCTTCCGGAGGTCGATCTGCCGCAGCAACGCCGGCGCAAGCCCATGTACGTATCCGATCCGGGCCGCCGAGCGTCCGGCCCGCTCGAAGAGAGCGATAGCATGGGTCGCATCGCCGTCCCGATGCAGCAGGTCGCCGAGCAGGATGGCCGAATCGACCTCGTCTTCCTCGTCGTTCGCTTCCGGCCCAAGCTCCAGTTGCTGCTGGAGCAGCTTGCGCGCAAGCTCCGGTTCCCCGGCAAGCGCCGCGCGCTGTCCAAGCCGGGCGAGGGCGCGGCGGCCGCCCTGAACGTAGCCAGCACGCTGGGCGGCACGGTAGGCATCGCCGAGCAGCTTCTCCCGCTCGCGGGCGGGGTCCTCGGCGGGGAGCAGGCTGTCGAGCCGCAGCGCCGCATCGACCGTCTGCCGGTCGAAGCCCTTGGCATGCGCCGATGCGTGCGTCAGGCGGGCCAGCACGAGTGCGAATTCGCGATCGGACTCGACGCGCTCGGCGATGATCTCATCGAGCTCACGGAAATCGTCATCCGAGAGCGCGTCGAGCACCGCCGGATGACGGACCTCGCTGATCGCACCCTGCAGCGAACGCCGGCGCCCGACCACCTCTCGCGAGATCTGGACGAGCACGCCACTGCCACCGCGCTTCCCTTTTCCGGCCAGTCGTTCAATCCATCCACTCACCAGGGACGCTCCTCGGTCATTGCCTGCATCAGTCCGTCATTCGTCAGATTGCCGCCGGAAAGGACCACACCCACGGTCTTTCCGGCAAATTCATCCCGCCGCTTCCAGGCGGCAGCGGTCGCCGCGGCACCGGCTCCCTCAGCGACCAGATGGGTCGCCTCCAGCACCGAGACGATCGCCCGACGCAACTCTGCATCGGAGACGAGCGTTATGTCGTCCAGTTTATCCCACATGATCGTCAGGGGCAGCGAATAGGATGCCCGCGTCGCAATTCCCTCCGCGAAGGTGTCCGCTTTCGGGATCACCGTCAGCCGGCGTTCCTTCCAAGCCGTGAAGACCGATGGCGATCCCTCCGCCTGCACGCCGATCACCTGCAGGCCGGGCTTGATCCCCTTGCCCGCAACGCACGCGCCACAAGCCCCGCTACCGGCCCCGATCGGCACGAACATCACGTCCAGCCCCGGCTCCTGCTCGAGCATCTCGAGGGTGTAGGTGCCAACCCCGGCGATCAGGTCCGGCTCGTTTGCGGAATGGATGAAGGTCGCCCCGGTCTCCTCGGCATAAGCGATGGATGCCGCCAGTGCCGCATCGAAGTCCTCACCGACCGCCACGATTTCCGCGCCAAGGCGTCGCATCGCCGCCACCTTCAGCGGGTTGTAGACCTCCGGCACGAAGATCGTCGCCCGCACGCCGAACAACCGTGCGGCGTAGGCCATCGACTGGCCATGATTCCCGGTCGATGCACCGACGACACCGCGTTCCCGCTGCCCGTCCGAAAGCTGGCTGATGAGATTGATGCCACCGCGCACCTTGAAGGCGGAAGTCGGGTTCAGGCTCTCGCATTTGATGAGGAGCCGAAATCCCATCCGTTCGGAAAGCGCGTCCGACTCGATAAACGGCGTCGGCTGAAGGTAGGGGCGAATCCGCTTGCGGGCAGCGAAGACATCCGCCAGCGTCGGAATCGTTCCCGACCATAGGATCTGATCGGAGGCGTCGGTCACCGGCACGCCCTTCACTCGGCAACGTGGCGCGGGTTCGAGCGCCACTCTCGGGACGCCGGACCTCGCGCGGGTCATCGGTTCACTGGCAGGAATGTCCGTTCACTCCCGACGTGTCCTGAGTGTACCCGTGGCTCCCGGCGGAAAACAGATGTTCCGCATTGTCACCGCGCCCCCAAGGCATCGCCCAGTCCCCTGCACCATATAATGATCGGAATGCGCGTGACGTTCCGCGTGCTCCCCGTCACCATCCCACCACGACCAGGATCCTCTGCATGCCCTCTTCCTCCACCGCACCTGATGTTGCCCTCGTCACACCGCAGGCCCCGACCTTCGCCCAACGCCTGCGTCTGCGGACGGAGACCGCCGACACCCTTCTCTGCATCGGACTCGATCCCACCATTGATGCGCTTCCCGCCGGCATCGAGCGGTCGCCCGCCGGGGTTGCCGAGTTCTGCCGCGGCCTGATTGCCGCAACGACGGAGATGGCCGCCGCCTTCAAGCCGAACCTGGGCTTCTTCATCGGTCTCGGCCGTGAGGGCCTCGACGTGCTGTGGGACGTGCGACAGGCGATCCCGGCTGACGTACCGGTCATCCTCGACTGCAAGGTCGGCGATATCGGCTCGACCGCCGCCGGGTACGCACAGGGATGGTTCGGGGAGTTCGCGTTCGACGCGATCACGGTCAATCCGTTCCTGGGCGAAGATTCGGTCGCGCCATTCCTGTCGGATGCCACGAAAGGCGTCTTCCTGCTCTGCAAGACCAGCAATCCGGGCAGCGGAGACGTCCAGGATCTCCCGGTCGGTCCGGATGGCGAACCGCTCTTCCTTCATCTGGCCGACACGTTCCGCACCTGGAGCGAACGGCATCCGGCCACCATCGGCATGGTCGTCGGCGCGACATGGCCGGAGCACCTCGCGGCGGTCCGATCGCGGTGCCCGGATCAGCCGATCCTGCTGCCTGGACTGGGCGCCCAGGGCGGCGATGTCGCCGCCTCGGTTCAGTCGGGAACCGATATGTACGGACACAGCTTGCTTTGCTCGGCATCTCGCAGCATTATGTACGCAAGCAGCGGTCACGACTTCGCCGAAGCAGCCCGAGTCGCCGCAACGACGCTTCGCGACGAGATCAACGCGCATCGCCCCCAGCGCGAGACTTCGAGCATTCATTCCCAATCCCGCACAACCGGATGACATGCCGGACCGTATTCCAACATGAGGTACCGACCGACCGCATGAGCGTCCTGCAATCGGGACCGCGAACCACGATGAAGACGATCCGGCGATGCGCGCCACACGCAGCACCGCCGGTGGGCGATGAGGAGTTCAGGGTGGAACAGGGTTTTGTCAATCGACGATGGTCGCGACGATCAGTGATGAAGGGGCTTGCCGGCGCATCCGTTGCGCTCTCGACCGGGCCGTTCATCCTCTCCCGCTCGGCCGGGGCCGAAAGTGCCTCGGTCACGAGCGTCGATACCCTCGACGCCAGCTACATCCCGCCGGATATGGGCCAGACTTCCCTGCAGGTCTTCGTTCCCGACACGGGCCACACCGTCCGTGGCATGATGCTGGACTACTGGCGCGCAAACGGCGGATCCTCGGTCTACGGCAATCCGATCTCGGAACCGTTCGTCGGGCCGAACGGTCTCTACAGCCAGGCGTTCGAACGCGGCATCTTCCAGTACAACCCTTCCTGGCTCGACACCGAGGACCCGACCATCCGCCTGATGCCGATCGGTGAGTTGCTGATGAACGATCGGCGCCTCTCGTTGCGCGCCGATGGACGCCGTGCTGGCGCGGACTCCAGCGTCCAGGCCTTCACCCCCCCCACACCCGAGTCCAAGCGGGCCGCAGTGGTCAACGAGCTCGGAGGCCGCTTCAGCGACGTGACCGGATTCAGCATCGCCGGTGACTTCATGACCTGGTACGACGATCACGAGGGTGGTTTCTACCTGGGAGAACCGCTCAGCGAGCCGGTGAGCGAGCGTGGCAACGTCATCCAGTACTATCAGAACGGCCTGCTGATGCAGACGGCGAACGGCGCGGCCATCGCATCGCTGCCTTCCGACGCCGGATCGCGCTGGGGATTCGACACCAAGGCGATCGACCAGGGAGACGTGGCGACCTACAACGAGGCCGACTTCATGACGGCCGACAATCCGAGCGGCGTCGACACCACCGAATTGACCGGCCGCCGGTACATCGTCGTCAGCCTCAGCGAGCAGACCGAATACGTCTATGAAGGCGATACGCTGGTGCTCACCTCGCTGATCAGCAGCGGGCTCGCCCCCAATGTCACCTCGCCAGGAAGTTTCCACATCCGCCTGAAGTACCCCGAGCAGACGATGTCCGGGTTCGAGAACTCGACGGGCGAAGTCACCGGGTTCGCCGATGACAACGGCGGCGGCGGCGGTGCCGGCGACACCCAGTGGACCGTGGACGACGTGCCAAACGTCATGTATTTCAGCCTCTCCGCCGAAGCGCTGCACGGTGCCTACTGGCATAACAACTTCGGCAATCCAATGAGCCACGGCTGCATCAACCAGCCGCTCGATGTCGCCGCCTTCATGTACGGCTGGGCGCCGCTCGGGACTGCCGTCACGATCGTCGAGTAGGGCCATCTCCCATCGAACCAGTCCCGAACGGGGAGCGGCAGGTGCCGCTCCCCGTTCGCCTTGGTGATGGATGCATCGGCATGCGGGGACCTGCTACCATGCCACTACGCTCCGGTGAGGTGGTCCGCCGGGCCGTCTCATCGCCGTCAGATCCGATTGGACGCCACCCTCCGTGAACCTTCGCTCCCCCCACGCCAGCGCGCCAGACCCGTCGCCGACAAGCGGCTCCAGCCGGCATGCACGCATCGTGGCACTGGCGAACCAGAAGGGCGGCGTGGGCAAGACCACCACAACCGTCAACACCGCAGCGATCCTCGCCAACCGAGGATTCCGCGTCCTGCTCATCGACATCGACCCGCAGGGAAATGCCACGTCATCGTTCGGCGTGGAGAAGACCGACCTCCCCGGCTCCGCATACGATGTCCTCGTGGATGGCATTCCGATCGCGGAATGCGTGGTCCGCGAGGTCCGGCCCGGTCTCGACCTGCTTGCCACCACCTCCGAGCTGGCGGCCGCCGAAGTGGAACTCGTCGGACTCGAGCGGCGAGAGCGGCGGCTGGAAGACGCGTGCACGATCATTCGCGACACCTACGATATCGTCCTGATCGACTGCCCACCAAGCCTCGGCTTGGTTACCGTCAACGCGCTCACCGCTGCAGACAGCGTGATCGTGCCGATCCAGTGCGAGTTCCTGGCGCTGGAAGGCATGACCCAGCTCATCACCACCATCGACCTCGTCCACCGGCAGCTGAATCCATCGCTCGATATCCTCGGTATCCTGATGACGATGTTCGATGCGCGCACCCGGCTGTCGGCGCTCGTCGTGGACGAAGTGCGCCGCCACTTCCCGGACCGTGTCTTCGACACCGTCATCCCGCGATCGGTCCGTCTCGCCGAAGCGCCAAGTTACGGTCAGTCGATCGTCGAATACGATGCGGCATCGAAGGGCGGTTCGGCGTACAATGCCTTTGTGGACGAATGCATCATTCGCGCCCGCCTCGCCGCCGGTTCGGCACCTTCCGCTCGCGCTCCGATCACTTCGTAACGGGCAATGCCGCCCACCCAAACGTCGTCGCCCGCCAGCACGCCGTCGTCTCACCGTATCCGCCGTCGCGTCGTCCGTTCCAGCCCAGGGAGATGCCCCATCCATGAGTCAGCTTCTCGAGAAACCGATTGCCGAGGTCGTTGAATCCGCCTCCCCCGCGAGCCAGATGCGTGAGGACAAATTCACCGGGATCGGGCTCACGTTCGACGATGTCCTGCTCGTTCCAGCGGAGTCGCACGTCCTCCCCGCAACCGTCTCCACCGCGACCCACCTGATCCGCGACATCACGTTGAACATCCCGATCGTCTCCGCCGCGATGGACACGGTGACCGAGGCGCGCCTCGCAATTGCCCTCGCCCGCGAAGGCGGCATCGGCGTCGTCCATCGCAACCTGTCCATCGAGGATCAGGCCGCCGAGATCGACAAGGTGAAACGCTCCGAGTCCGGCATGATCGTCGAGCCAGTCACGCTCGGTCCAGATCGGCCAGTGGGCGACGCCCTGGCGGTCATGTCGCGCTATCACATTTCCGGAGTGCCGATCACCGACAACGATGGGCGGCTCGTCGGCATCCTCACGAACCGCGATCTCCGCTTCATCGACAACACCGACCAGCTGATCTCGGATGTGATGACGAGCGAGAACCTCGTCACCGCTCCAGCGGGAACCACGCTCGATGAGGCGAGCAACATCCTTCACCGGCACAAGGTCGAGAAGCTGCCCGTGATCGACGAAGACGGATTCCTCACCGGCCTCATCACCGTGAAGGACATCCAGAAGAAGATCCAGTACCCGAACGCCACGAAGGACGTGTGCGGCCGCCTTCGCGTGGGCGCCGCCATCGGCGTCGGGCACGACGCGGAAGACCGTGCGGATGCCCTCGTCGCCAAGGGCGTGGACTTCATCTCCGTCGATACCTCGCACGGGCACTCGCAGATGGTCATCGATGCCGTCAAGCGGTTCGCCCGCAAGTACGATGTGCCGATCATGGCCGGCAACGTCGCGACCGGTGACGCCACCGAGGCCCTGATCCGTGCCGGGGCCGAAGCCGTCAAGATCGGCGTCGGGCCGGGCTCCATCTGCACCACGCGCGTGGTGGCTGGCACCGGCGTACCGCAGATCACCGCAATCCACAATGCCGCTCGCGTCGCCGATCGCTACGGCGTGCCGATCGTCGGGGATGGAGGCATCCAGTATTCCGGTGACATCGCAAAGGCGATTGCTGCCGGGGCGAGCGCCGTGATGCTCGGATCGCTGATGGCGGGGCTCGACGAGAGCCCTGGCGATGTCATCGTCTTCCAGGGCGAGCGCTTCAAGGAATACAACGGCATGGGGTCGCTTGGCGCAATGAAGGCTCGCTCGTTCTCCAAGGACCGCTACTTCCAGGAGGACATCGGCAACATCCAGAAGCTCGTCCCGGAAGGCATCGAGGGCCGCGTCGCCTACAAGGGTGCGCTCGCACCGCTGGTATATCAGTTGATCGGCGGTCTGCGCTCCGGGATGGGGTATGCGGGAGCCGCGACGATCGACGACCTACGGACGAAGGCCCAGTTCGTCCAGATCACCTCCGCCGGCCTGCGTGAGAGCCATCCGCACGATGTCACGGTGACCAAGGAAGCGCCGAACTACCGGATTGGCGGAGTGAGGTCCTGATCCCGATCCAGTACCATCTGGATACGCAACCGACAAGCGCGGCGGACATCGAGATGATGTTCGCCGCCGTCTTGCAGAAAGGCATCGCCACATGACGAGCACCATCGACTTCTCGACCGATTTCGGCAAGCACGCCCTCGACCGGCTGGAGACCGAGCAGACGATCTGGCTGACAGTGGTCACCCCCAGTGGCAAGCCGTCGCCGAATCCGGTCTGGTTCATCTGGCACGACGGGAAGGTACTGATCTTCTCCGAACCGAACGTGGCCAAGGTGAAGGCGATGCTCGCGAACCCGGCGATTACGCTCCACTTCGACGCCGGTGCAGGCGGCGAGGATGTGGTCGTCTTCAACGGAACGGCCGACGCTACAGAGAAGCACATCTCCCCCGAGCAGGCGACGGCCTACCTGATCAAGTATCGGGATGGGATCGAGCACATCGGCCTCAGCCCGGAGTCGATGTTCGCGCAATACAGCCGCGCTATCGAGATTGACCTCACGAAGCTTCGGGGCTTCGTCGGATAGTCCCGAACGCTCCCTGGCTCAGCCATGGAATGAGGCCTGGCGGCACCCCGCGCGCGACCGTCGCGGATGGCGTTGCGGCAAACCGGATCCCGTGTCCGCCCCCCTTCACCTATTGGCGCAAGCTCTTAGAGTGCCTAACACAACCGGGTGATGGCGTTGAAGCAGATGAGGCAGCAACCGAGCGT
>JASGDN010000062.1:0-77804 GCA_049841275.1 Thermomicrobiales bacterium | reverse complement strand
GGCGGTCGTGACGGTTGCCCTAGGCGTCCTCCTGCCAGCGACGGTGCCGGTAATGCTCGTCTGCGCGGCGACCTGTCTTGTTGTGGCGCCGTTCGTGGCGTTGAAAGCCGACCGGGCGGCGGGCGCGGGGGACGTGCGGCTGCGTTCGCGGACGATGCGCACGGTCGCGGGACTCTTCGCCGCCGCGCCGGATCTGCACGCGAACGCTGTCGACAGCCGGGTATTGCAGGAGCTTGACCAGATCGAACGGCAGGCAACGGTGGCATCGCGCCGGACGGCATGGGCGCTGGGGCTGGGCAATGCGCTGGTGATCGCCGCATGCACGGCGACATCGATGGCGATGCTCTGGCTGTCGCACGGGGCGTTGCGTGATGGCGCGATCACACCGCAGGTCGCAGCGGTGCTGGTGCTGACACCCCTGGCGCTGATCGATCCGTTCATCGCGACCTGCGACGCGGTGCAGCAATGGCCGGCGTTGCAGGTTGTCCTCGGGCGTTTTCAGGGTGTGGACTCGGCTCGTCGGGATGATCGGGAGGATCGTCCCGACACGGGAACGAATCGTGTGGGGGTGGAGGCAATCCGGCGCCTCTCGGTGGAAGATCTCGCGGCACGGTGGCCGGGGATGGAACGGGATGTCTTCGCCGGGCTGACGGCCTGCACGACGCCGGGACGCTGGCTGGCGGTGACCGGGCCGAGCGGGGCGGGGAAATCGACCTTCCTGACGGTGTTGCAGGCCTTCCTGCGGCCGAGCGCCGGGCGGTATCTGCTGAACGAGTGCGACACCGCGCCGATGGGGCCGGAGACGATCCGGGCGCACATCGCGTGGTGTCCACAGGAGGCGCATCTCTTCGACTCCTCGTTGCGGGCCAACCTGTTGCTTGCGCGGTCCCGCGACGATGCGCCGTCCGAGGTGGAGTTGCGAGCGGCGTTGGCGCAGGTGGGACTGAGTGCCCTGTTGGCGGATTTGCCGGAGGGGTTGGAGACGTTCATCGGGTCGCAGGGATCGCATCTCTCCGGCGGGCAGCGGCAGCGAGTGGCGATTGCGCGGACCCTGCTGACGCGAGCGGAGGTCCTCCTCATCGACGAGCCGACGGCGCATCTGGACCGGGAGTCGGCGGATGCTCTGATGGCGGACCTGCGTTCCGGACTGGCGAACCGGGTCGTGGTACTGGTGACGCATCACACCGCCGATCTCACCCCGACGGACGCGCATCTGCGGCTCGGGTAGGGGGGCGTGGCCGCCTGCGCCATCGGTCAGGTGCATCGCGCGCAGTGATGCGTCAGACTTCGCGGGGTGTGAGATCGTCCCGCGAAGGTGCAATGAGGCATGAGCGAACGACGAGGGCGTGGACGGCGCGGCGGAGCCACAAACGACGAAGACAACGCGATCCCATTGAGCGCGGAGACCGTCCGCGCCTTTCCGTGGAAGCGGCTCTGGGAATTCACGTCCGGGGTGCGCTGGCGGATGGTCGTCTCGGTCATCGCGCTGATCTTCAGCAGCCTGACCCAACTCGCCTTCCCGGTGCTGATCGGACGCGGGATCGGCGATGTCGTCGCGGCGGGGAGCAAGGCGGATCTCAATGCGCTGGTGGCGACCCTGCTCGGCATCTTCGCGCTGGGCGCGGTGGCCAGCTACGTCAATTCCTACCAGCTTGCCTATCTCGGACAGGAGATCATTCGGCGCATCCGCGAGCAGGTCTTCGACAAGATCCTGTCGCTCGATGCACCGTTCCATGCCACCCATCGTAGCGGTGAACTCGCCTCCCGCCTCTCCAACGACACGACGACGCTGCAAGGCGTCTTCACGGGCATGCTGCCGTCGCTGCTGAGCGGGTTGCTGGGACTCGTCGGGACGATCGTCGTGATGGTGGCGCTGGATGTGAAGCTGACGCTTTTCATGTTCGTGTCCGTGCCCGCGATCATGATCGTCGCGATCACGATCGGGCGGCGGCTGGAAAAGCTGGCCGCCGCCGGGCAGGACCAGCTCGCCGCCGTGAACGCACAGGCGACCGAGGTCTTCACGAACCTGCCCATCGTCAAGTCGTTCACCGCCGAGGACTACGAATCGGTCCGCTACCACCGTTCGCTGGGCGATCTCTTCCGGATCACGATCCACAACGCACGGTACTCGGCGGCGAACGTGGCGTTGATCTCGATGCTGGCGTTCTCCGGGATCGCCGGCGTGGTCTGGTTCGCCGGGCGGCAGGTGATCGCTGGGCAGTCGACGATCGGCACGATCACGACGTTCCTGATCTACGGCATCCAGATCGCGATGAATTTCGGGCAACTGAGCTCGCTCTTCGGGCAGTTCAAGCAGGCCAGTGGCGCATCGTCGCGCGTCTTCGAGATCCTCGACAGCGATCCCACCGTGCCGGAGCCGGAGGTGCCGGAATCGCTGGCGGTGATCCCTCCGACGATTGCATTGGAGCATGTGACGTTCGGCTACGACGCGACGCCGGTGCTGCACGACGTGTCGTTCCGGGTCGAGCCGGGCCAGACGGTCGCCCTCGTCGGGCCGAGCGGCGCCGGGAAGACGACCATCGTCGAACTCCTGCAACGGTCCTACCTCCCGTGGAGTGGCAGTGTCATGCTGGGCGATGTGGACACGCGGGACGCGACCTCGCAGGAGGCGCGAAGCGTGACCGCGCTGGTGGCGCAGGGCGCGCAACTGTTCAAGGCGACGGTGCGGGAGAACATCGCCTACGGTCGGCGTGACGCGACCGAGGAGGAGATCGTCGCGGCGGCGCAGGCGGCGCAGGCCGACGAGTTCATCCGCCGCTTGCCGCAGGGCTATGACACGGAGTTGGGCGATAACGGAGCCGGGATCAGCGGCGGGCAACGGCAACGCCTGGCGATCGCGCGGGCGTTCCTGAAGCGGGCGCCGATCCTCCTGCTGGACGAGGCGACGAGCGCGCTGGACAACACCAACGAGGCGCTGGTGCAAGACGCGCTCGACCGTCTGATGGCGGGGACGACGACGCTGGTGATCGCGCATCGTCTCTCGACGATCGAGCGGTCGGACCGGATCGTGGTGCTGAACGAGGGGTGCGTGGTAGAAGAGGGGACGCACGCGGAGCTGCTGGCGCTGGAGGGTTTCTACGCGAAACTCCACGCGCGGACGATCGCGGCGCAGGAGGGTGGGAAGAAACCGGCTATTGCATTGGTTGGATTGCCGGGTCCAGAACCAACCGGAGACCTTCTCGACGCATGAATTCGTATGCCCCGATGGCCTCGACGCCAATGTGAGCACATGCGTCGGGAAGCATGATTCGTTTTCGAGCCTCTGGGCGGGAGACTTCGTGTGTCACAACGACGAGACGGGAGGCTTTGGCTGCGCGGTCAGGCGATAGTCGGCTGAAGCAAGAAAGTCAGCGACCGCTTCAGGTGTGAAATGGCCGCTGCTTGCCCATGCACTCAGCGAGGCCATGTGCGGGAATGACGTGGCATCCGGTCGGAGGAAGAACGTGGGTACAAGTCCCTGCGTCCATGCCGCCAGTTCGTCTTTCCCTCGAAGGAGCTCATCGCGGACAGCATCATTGGAGAAAATGGTGCCTGCTTGATGCCGAAGAACCAGCCACTCCCAGAAACCGGGGCAGATATTGAAGCCGAAATGGCGATTCTTGGCTTCGATGAAGACATTGGCGTCAAGCAGGTACATATCAGGTCAGCCCCAACTCGTGGCTGAGGCCATCGAACGCTTTCTGGCTTCGGAATCCAAGGAGCCTGAATGCATCGCGGTAGAGTGTCCGGCCCTCGAGAGTGCTGGCAATCACTGTTCGGGCGAACTGGCGACTGGTGCGGGCGGGAGTGGTGTTGTGGAAGTCCCCGCCAGTAGACTGGCGACCAGCCTGCGCGGCACGGATCGACTCGATGCCCTCGGCACAGGCCTCCCACGTAATTCGGCGTGTTTCGCGAAGGCGCCTGAGGATGACCTCGGGGCTGACCTTGAAACTGCGCCCAAGGCGACGTGCCTCCGTGACAAGGTCGACCTGTGGGTTGAACTCGTCATGGAGGTTGGTGGCCGGAACGAGGAGTTCCGCAGCGACCGCGTTGACCCAGACTTCCGTTGCCGCGTTGCCGCGTTGCTGCGCGTGGCATGAGGAAACTCTGCGCCACCAGTCAGCGCCGAACTCCCGAGCCAGATATGGACCAGCTCATGGACCAACGTGAAATTCTGTGCACTCTTGGCATCAGCACCGTTGATAAAGATGACTGGTGCATAGTCGTCGGCCAGGGCAAAGCCGCGAAATTCGTCTGGGTCGAGTGGTCGATGGGTATTGGAGCCGACGATTCCCGAGATCATCACAAGGATGCCGATTGCCTCGGCATTGCCGATCAATAGCCGAAGTGCGTCTTCCCACGTCTTTGCCTTCGCACGCGTGGCGACCTCGAAATCCAGCGCCGACCGTATGCGATCAGCTGCTTTCGCGACTGGCATTTGCTGATTCAGCGAGCCAACGAAGGTCAGAGGATCCGCCCCTTGCTCCAGCAGATGCGCGCGGAACCAGTCTTGACGTTCCATGCATAGCACAATAGTGTCGAGCAGATTGGGGCTGGGATCGGAGAGCGGCGTGCTGCCGACGGTTCGCATGTCGGGAATCGGAAGTGGGATTTCTGGTGGGTCGGGCAGGAAGAAGTAGCCGAGTGGCGTATAGGTCGCTCGGGCGTAGTCTTCCAGCTGTCGAAACGTCGGCTGGGCTGTTCCTGCTTCCCAATCATGAAGTTTCGGGAAGCTGTTCTGAATCGCGTCGCGTTTTCCGGATCGCTCGCGTGCCCATGCGAGCATCGCGGGCGCGACCTCCACACGGGTTGTCATCGCATCGCTCCGTCGGTCGTTCCTGATCGTGTCACCGTTGGAATGTATCACGCAGATATGTCCAAATCATGTCTGCGTGATTGGTATTTTGCTAATTGGGGGATGCCGAGGCGAGGGCGTCGTAGACCCAGCGTGAGACGCGGGCCATGCGATCGACGACCTCCGGGATGTCCTCCTGGCCGCGGCTCATGAAGGCGATCGCGTAGTGCGCCTTCGGGGAAGAGATCAACCCGACATCGTTCTTCACGTTGCGCAGGGAGCCCGTCTTGTGGGCGGCTTCGATCCCCTGGTCGGTCGGGAGGCGTCCCTGGATGATCGTTGTGAAGTTCTGGTGTTTCATGATCGCCAGCATCGACTCGCGGCTCTCCGCGCTGAGTCCTTCCCCAGCGTCGATCCGCTTGAGCAGATGGATCATGTCGGCGGGGGTGCTGGTGTCGTTGCGGGCATCGAAGGCCATCGCGGGGTTGTCCGGCGATGGGTTGTAATCCTTCAGGTAGGTGCGCAGGAATTCGTAGTCTGTTGCGGGGGCGGTTGGATCGACCTCTGCCAGGGCCGAGAAGAGCTCGTGGATGGTGAAGGGCAGGGACGTATTCGTCATTCCCGTCGCGGCGAGGGTGGCGTTCACCGTCTCCTTGCCGAGACGGTTCCAGACGATGTCGGTCGCCCAGTTGTCGGAGACGATGATCATCAGCTCGGCGCAGTCGCGAAGGGTCGGTTGCAATCCCTCGTCCATGTGCTGGAGGACGCCGGAGCCGGGCACGCGGTCCGCGTGCTTCAGCGTCACGCGTTCCGAGAGGTCGATCGTGCCGGCGTCGGCCTGCTGATGGAGCGTGTAGAGCAATGGAACCTTCAGCGTGGAAGCGGTCGGGAAGATGTCCTCCGCGTGGTAGGTGAAATCCTCACCCGTGGCGAAGTCGTGGACGGCGACGCCGACGAGGCCGCCGAGTGGCGAGAGATAGGTATCCAGGGCGTCGTGGAAGGTCCCCTGCGTGAGGCGAGATGGTGGAGTGGGCAGTGCGGTCATGCGGCATCCTTGGGTGATGACGGGCGATGGCGGAACAGTCCGGCGCATGATCGGGGGAAGCCAGTATCTGAGCAAGTCCCTCGCGACATATCCCATGAGGTGTAAGACAGGATCGCAGGATCCTCTCCGAGATGGATGAGAGGAATGAGCAGGATACGCCGCTTGATCCGGCATCAGTGCGGGCGTCGGAGCTGACCACGCAGCTGGCGCGAGCGAAGGGATTGCTCGGTGCGTTCGTCGAGGGGCACGACCTGCTCGATGGACTTGATGTTGCTGGCGGCGTTTCGCCTTGCGCGGAATGCCTATGGTGAGATCGGGGATGTGGAATCGACTCGGGCCGCCGACTGGACGATTGCGCGATGTCTGCGTTCGTTGGGTCACCGGGAGGAGGCACTTGCCATGCAGCGACAGTTGAAGGCGGACGGGCCGCCCAGCCCCTATGTGGACGAGGAACTGGCGATCCTGGAGTCTGCGGTCGTCTCGCAGGATGAAGGTAGTGAGTGTTGCAGCCTATTCATCGGCGAGAGAGCCGCGATCGGCGCCTTTGAAGCAGTGGGTATGGGCATTCGGAAGTGAGGAAAGAGGCCGCAATGGCATGGCCTTGCAACCTCTTTTCTCTTTCCTCGCTCAGACTGTGCGCGGCTGGACATCGGCCGGGATCGGGCAGCGATAAGGGCGGCCCTTGGTCGATTCGGCGAACTCATCCTTCGCGGCCTGGAGCAGGGCCGGATCGGTGATGAATTCCGCCGCCGTGATCGCCATCCCCTTCGCGGCGTGGAGCATCCCCTTGTGACCGATGCCAACGCCGCCGGTGGCCGTGTTTGCCCAGCTGTGGCCCGGCACGCCGAGCGCGAAGCAGGTGGTTCGGAACTGGCTGGTCGGCGTGATCCACGAGACATCGGCGACATCCGTCGAGCCGGACCCAAGTTCGCCTTCGTCGCGCATCGGCCAGACGATCGCGGAGAGTCCGTCGTTGACGATGTCCTCCGGCAGGTGGCGCTTGGTGAGCAGCGAACGGCGCAACCCCTCCGGGTACTGCGCGGCGACCGCCTTGCCGTAGGCGTAGTCCTCCTCATCGAAGGCGATCTCGCCGAGTGCTTCCAGCACCTTGCCCATCGTGCGGGTGATGACCTTGTTTGGCAGCATGTTATAGGCGCCGGAGATGAAGTTCTCGGTGACGGTCGTCTCCGTCATCAGGGCTGCGCCCTCCGCGATCTTGCGTACGCGGTCGGTCAATTCCTCGACCTGGGATCGCGCCGGGGCGCGCACGAAGTACCAGACCTCGGCATCGTCCGGCACGACATTCGGCGCACCGCCGCCGTTCGTGATCACGTAGTGGATGCGGGCCTTATCGATCGTATGCTCGCGCAGGTAGTTGACGCCGACGTTCATCAGCTCCACGGCATCGAGGGCCGAACGGCCGGTCTCGGGGTTGCCGGCAGCGTGCGCGGTGCGCCCCTTGAAGCGGAACTTGAGGTTGTTCACCGCCAGGCTGCTGGATGCCCAGACGGTGGTGTCGATGCCGGGGTGCCAGGTGATCGCCATGTCGAGGTCGTCGAACGCGCCGCCGCGGGCCATGAAGACCTTGCCCTCGCAGGTCTCCTCCGCAGGGCAGCCGTAGTACCGGACCGTCGCCGGGGTGTCCGTCGCGATCAGCCAGGCCTTCAAGACCGACGCCGCCGCGAGGGCAGCGGTACCGAGCAGGTTGTGACCGCACCCGTGGCCTGGACCATCCACGACGATCGGGTGCTGCCCGGGCTGGCGCTCTTGCGAGAGGCTGGGCAGGGCATCGTATTCGCCGAGAAAGCCGATGATGGGGCCGCCGGACCCATGCGTGTACTCGGCCATGAAGGCGGTGGGGAGCCCGCCGACGTTTGGCGTGATGGTGAATCCATCGGCCTTCAGGTCGTCAGACTGGAGTTTGCAGGCCTTGAACTCGGCGAGCGCGAGTTCGGGGTTGTCCCAGATCTCGTCGGCCATCTGGATGAAGCGTCCCTGCCGTTCCTCCAGCCACTCGACGATGTTCTCGTTGGTCGGATTGCTGGTCGATGGTGCGGTTGCCATGAGTCCCCTCCTGAGTGAATGCGTGACCGTGCAGGCAGCATCCCGCAGGAGACACGATCCGGCAAGATGTGCCGGAAGTCTCGCACCGTGTCAGATCGGTTCCGTGAAGCTGGGGTACGTGTCCATCGCCCAAGGCAGAGATCCTGGCTGCGTGCATGCAGCCGGGATCTCTGCCTTGGGCAATCCGATGGCGATTCGGCGTTATGGATTGTCTTCGGGCGAGGGGGTGGCCGAGGCGCCGGACCCGCCCGGCAGGATGCCCTTGTTGAGGAACGCTTCGTAGATCTTGCGCGTGACCGGGGCAGCGTAGGAGCCGCCTTCTCCCTGATTCTCGAACATCACGCAACTCGCGATCTGGACGTCCTTGCCGGTGCCGGGGCCGTAGGCGGCGAACCAGGAATGCGGCTTGTCCGAGCCGTCGATATTGTTTTCTGCAGTGCCGGTCTTGCCGGAGATGGCGAAGTCGAAGCCGGCGAAGACCTTGGCCGACCCGACGCCACGGTCGTTGCTGGTCTGGTCGCGGAGCATGTCCTGCAATTCGCCCAACTGCTCCGATGTGAGGGGCAGCTTGTTCTGCTCGACGCGCTTGCCGATCTGGTTTACCTGGGCATCGCCTTCGGTCTTGGTGTAATCGACGATGTATGGCTGGAGGACATAGCCGCCATTGCCGATCGCGGCGTAGGCGCGAGCCATCTGCAGCGGCGTTGCCAGCACGTATCCCTGGCCGATGGCCATATTGATGGCATCACCGGTGGACCATCCGTCGTGGACGGTGTCCTGCTTCCAGGTCGGATCGGGAATGACGCCGCCCTGCTCCGGGAAATAGGGGATGCCGGTGGGCGCGCCGAGGCCGAAGGCCTTCGCCATGTCTGGCAGATCCTCGTTGTTCTTCTCGTCGAGACTGGCGCCGATCTGGTAGAAGACGCTGTTGCAGGACTGGACGAGGCCATTGTGCAGGGTGAGCATGCCCTGGGCTGCCACCCCATTCTCCACGACCCAGTCGTTCCAGTCGTGCCCCTCGTAGGTGAATGTCGCCGGGCAGTCGATCTGGGTGTCGGCGGTATAGCCGAGATCGTGGAGCGCGGCGGCCGTAGTGATGACCTTGAAGATGGAGCCGGTCGGGTAGGTCTGCCAGGTCGCGCGGTTCACGCTGGCGGTCAGGAGCGGATCGTTCAGCACGCGTTCGTCGGTCTTGCTGAAGGTGCCGGTGACAAAGCCGTTCGGATCGAAGGATGGATGGCTGACCATCGCCAGTACGGCGCCGGTCTGCGGATCCAGCACCACGGCGGCGGCGCGCTGGTCGCCTTCCACTTGCTGGGTGAGCGCGGTGTCGACCGATTTCTGGAAGTCGACATCGATCGTGGTGTAAACGTCTTGCGCGGGCTGGCCTTTGGCGGTGGCGATCACTTTTTCGACGGCGCGGCTGGTGCAGTCGACAACCTCCAGTTCGCCGTCCGGCTTGCCGGCCAGCAGGTCGTTCGCCCCGGATTCGAGACCGGAGCGGCCGATCATCTCGTTGGCACGAACGGAGCCGCTGGTGTCGTTCTTGAGATCTTCGGCGGTGACCGGGCTCACCCAGCCCGTGATATGGGCGGTGAGGGCGCCGTAGGGATAGACGCGCGCGGTGGTCTGCGTGACCACGGCGCCGGGCACGCCCTGAAGCTCGTTCAGCAGTTGCGTCGATTGCTCCTGGGGGAAGGACTTCAGGGGCACGCTCCAGTTGGCCTGCGCACCCTGGATCGCCGCCCGGATGTCGTCTGCCGGCATGTCGATGACCTGACTGAGGGTGTCGAACGTTTCCGGATCGGAGACCTCGCCCACGTTGACGCTGACCTGCGCGAAGACCTTGTCCTCTGCCAGTACCTTGCCGTTGCGGTCGAGGATCTTGCCGCGGGTCTGGGTGCTGCCGCTGAAGTCGACGCAGCTTTCGGCGTCGAGATCGTGGAAGATCAGTGAGGGAGCCCAGGCGACGCGCCAGCCATCGCCTTCCTTCACCACGGGAATGGCATTCGACTCGGTGATATCGCCGACGAGGCTGGAACTGAGCGTGATGGTGTAGGGCACCTTGCCGTCGAGGCCGGGATCGCCCGTGATCGAGGCGGAAATCTTGGAAAGGCCGGCCTTCTGCGTGATGCCGTCGTAGCGTTCGATGAACGCTTCCCGCGTGATCGACTTCTGGGTGCTGGTGCTGGTCATGTCGTACATCGCACTGTAGTCGCTGGCCTGCCAGGCCGCGAGCCAGTTCTCGGCGGTACGGACCGATCCGGTGGTGTCGACGGCGGTGGGGGTGAAGACCTCGGTCGGCGCCGCGGTGGGGATGGGGTCGATGTCCGGAACGGAGGTTCCCGTGCCCGCTGTGGAGGCCATGGAGATTTCGTTCTGTTCCGGGGTCGCATTGAAGAGTTCGGCGTGGAGGTTGCCGTTCACCAACAGACCGGTCATCGCGGCGATTGCGACGAGGATGACGAGGCCAGCCGCCCACGGCCAGCGGGAAGAACGGCGGGGCGGTTCGGTGAACGAGGAAAAGGGGCGGTAGGAGGGATCGTGCACGTCGGGCCCTTTCGCAGCGGGGATGGAAGCGGGAACGTCGGGGCGGAGAAGGGATGGTGTCGGGACGTCGGTGCCGGCTGGTGTGCTGCGGGCAGGATGTCGCGCATAAGGATAGAACGTTCACGCCGTTCGTGTCGTTTCCCCTCCCCGAGGGGGCCGGCGTGCTTTCTGGTGCGTATGGGCCCTATTCGAGCAGGGCTTCCAGTCCGGGGGCGGCTTTCGTGGTGCGGAACTCGACGATGGAGACGCGCGCCAGGTGCCGTGCCACGAACGGATCGTCGGCCACGCGCGCTTCGAGGTCGGTGCGCTCCAGGTTTCGCCAGACGATGACGCCGCCGACACGGGGGATCTGGCGTCCGGAGAGGACTGCCACGCCGTCGGCATATTGCCGGTCCAGCCAGGCGACGTGATCCGGCAGAGCCTCCTCGATCCGGTCCAGTTCCACGAGATAGCTGAGTGTCGTGACGAACATCGGCGGACTCCTTCGGGGCAACAGAAATACCAGGCGCGGAAAACCGGCAGGAATGGAGGTTGATCCATTCCTGCCGGTATCGTCGCACGATGGGTGTCCGTGTCGAACCGGACGGGTGCCGGCTACGCCTCGGCCGGGGCCGGGTTCGCCTCGATCTCGATCGAGATCTTCGCCTCATCGGCCACGAGCACGCCGCCCGTCTCCAGCGCCGCAGTCCAGTTGAGGCCGAAGTCCTTGCGGTTGATCTTCGTTTCTGCCGCAAAGCCGACGACCTTGACCCCCCACGGGTTGACGCCCTCGCCGGTCTTCTCGGCCTTGAGGACGACGGACTTCGTGACGCCGTGGATGGTGAGATCGCCGGTGACGTCGAACTCGCCATCGCCCGTAACCTTGACCGCCGTGCTGACGAAGGTGATGGTCGGATAGGTCGCGACATCGAAGAAGTCGGCGGACTTCAGGTGATTGTTGCGGCCCTCGTCGCGGGTGTCGATGCTGGCGGCCTGAATCGCGACATTCACGCTGGAGTTGGCGAGGTCGCCCTCGTCGAGGTTGATGGTGCCGGTGAAGTCGTTGAAGCGGCCCTTGGCCGTGGAGAAGACCATGTGCTTGATCGCGAATTCGACCGAGCTATGCGCGGCATCGATGACGAAAGGGGTAGTGGCCATGACGATGGTGTCCTTCCAGGTTCTGTTCGGGTCCGGCGATGCGATCGCGTTCGCATCCTGCCATTACAATTCGTAAGAGACTATATCGTTTAGTCCTAAACCCTGTCAAGGCCCGCGGGCAGACGTCTGCCCGCATGCACGGCGAACCCCTCCCGCACGCGTGCGGGAGGGGTTCGGTCCGGAAGCAGCTCGGCCCTGAACGCCGTATGGGCGTAGGCTATCGTGCCGCTAGACCTCGGAGAGATCGGCCAGCGTCAGCAGCGAGTTCTCCGGGTTCCAGTAGACGTGCTGCAGCGGCTCGTCGATGTAGGTCTGGAAGACGACGAGGAACTCGGTCTTCTCCCCACCGGCCAGCTGCACCGTGTCGCCCAGCACCTGGGTGTCCTTCGGGCTGTCCTCGTTGGTCGCGTAGGCGGTGCTCCAGAGGAAGCTGTGCCCGTCCTGCAGGCTGAAGTCGTAGGGGTTGATCTCGACTGCGCCACGGGAAATCGTGCTCTCCACCTCGATTGTGATGGCGACGTATTCCGTGCCGGACTCGGGATCCTGGTACTCGTCGTACCCCTCCCAATTGCGCTCGACGTCGGTCACCGTGACGGTCGCGATGGCGTCGCCGTTCGTCGCGAACAGGGTCACCGCATCGCCGATCTGGGGATTGACCGGATTCACATCGCTGGTGTCCCCAGCGGCGGGCGTATCCTCATCCGCTGCCGGAGTAGCCTCGGTGGCCGCCAGGGCAGACACCGAACTGCCGACGAGCAGCAGAAGCGCGAGTATCGATCCAAAGAGTGTTCGCATGGGTCCCTCCACAGAACCGTGTCCCTGGGACGCCGGGGCTGGACTGCACTCCGCCCGCCATCCCATTCATCTCCTGCCCCCCCTTGGAGGCTGGTCGCGGCCAGATGCTCATGATCTGTGCCGCCGTTTCCGGCTGCACTGACCGCTTGAGACAGAACGATACACAATCGGCGTGGGTTCCTGCCGGAATCGGCGATTGGGCATGAATGCCCGGTTCCCTGCGTGGTAGTGGATCGGGGGAGAAACCCTGTAGTAGCAAAAACCAGACCAATTCAGTAGGATAAATGTGGCCGCTCCGGTCAGCTTCCCGTACGCTCGCAAAAGGACCATGCTGCATGACGAACCTGCGCTCGATGCATTCCCGCCGCTCCGTCGTCACGACCGCCACCACTACGGCCCTCGCGGCCGGGCTCACGCGTTCATCCGCACGCCAGGCCTTCGCACAGTCGGCCACGCCGCAGGCCTCGCCTGCCGCATCACCAGCCGCTTCGCCGGTCGCCAGGGGCGAGTGGTCCTTCACGGATGACAAGGGGGTGACGGTCACGTTGCCGGCTGTTCCGCAGCGGGTGGTGATCGATGTGAACGCCGCGGCGCCGCTCTGGGATTTCGGGATCCGCCCGATTGCGGTCTTTGGCTGGCTCGCGAATCCGGAGGGGAACTTCGGGGCGGCGGGCGGCAATATCGACCCGAAGCAGGTGGAGATCATCGGCAATGGGGAGAACACGATCGATGTGGAAGCGCTTGTCGCCCTGAAGCCCGACCTGATCGTGACCTTGACCTTCATCCCGGACGATCCGGCCGACTACTGGAGCCTGGCGGCGGACGGTCCGCTGGAGCAGGTGCAGCAGGTGGCGCCAATCGTCGCTATCTCCGGTGTCCAGAGCGCCAGCGCCGGGATCGCGCGGTTCGCCGAGCTGGCCGAGGCATTGGGGGCCGATCTCGCCTCGTCGGACCTGGTGGATGCGAAGGCGGCCTGGCAGGATGCGGAGCGTGCGTTCACGGACGCGGTGGCCGCCAAGCCGGGAATCAGCGCGATCTTCGTCGCGGCCGGGACAGACATGCTTTACGTCGCGAACCCGGAGCGGGCAGGCGACGTGATGTACTTCCGGGAACTCGGGCTCACGGTGCCGCCGATTACGGTCGATCCGGCGAACGGCGACTACTGGGAGTATGTGAGCCTCGAATCGATCGGCAAGTTCCAGACCGACATGTTCATGAACAGCTATCGCGGCCTGCCGATGGACGAGGTGAAGGCCATGCCGACGGTGGCAGCATTGCCGTCCGTGCAAGCGGGGCAGATCTACGACTGGAACCAGGACTTCATCTGCAGCTATCAGGGAATGGCGGACATTCTCACGGCGCTGGCCGCGAATGTGGAGGCGTCGGAGATCATCACCGGCGACTGACGGCACCAATGAGGCAGCACGAAGAGGGCCTGCGGCGAACGCATCGCCGCAGGCCCTCTTCGTGTACCGGAAAATCCGGTCAGTCGTGGATCAGGGGAAGGTAGACAGTGACGATCGAATACTCGGATGCATCGACGTTCAGGGTGTAACTGCTGTACTCGCCGTGGTATCCCGGCGGCATGTCGGTGATGCGGACCGTGTGGCTTCCGACCGGGATGTCGAGGAAGTCGACCTGGCCGTCGCCGTTCTCATCGCACCCGATGTTGCTGGCATCGACGACACGGACGCAGGCATTGCCCCCGGTGACGCGCTGGCCAGTCGTCTTGTCGACCAGGACGATCGAGAGGTTGCGGTGACTGGCGTCGTTCTGGCGCGCCGCCTGTTTGACGATGAACGCCTGGGTCGGATCGTCGGTGATCACGATGTCGAACGGCTGCACGGCGGGATAGGCGTTCGGGGTCGCCGTCTGCTGCACGGTGTAGGTGCCGGGGGTGACGTCCGCGAAGTCGACCTGGCCGTCACCATTCTCGTCGCATCCCTCAATGCTCGCGCCCTGGATGATGTAGCAGGTCCCGGTCACGAGATCGCCATTGCCGGGATCGCGCGTGACGAGGGCGACATGCACGAGTCCTCCCGACGTATTCGATGAACTTCCCGCTGGCCGCAAGCTGATCGGGAATACCTGCTCCGCTGTTGCGGCGTTCGCCGTGATGGAGACATCGCCCATCGTGAGGTATCCGGCAGCGTCGCGAGTCTGACGGACGGTATAGGTGCCGGGAGCAATGTCCTGAAACCGGATGTACCCATCGCCGTTCTCGTCACACCCCTCGTTGCTCGCCCCGACCAGCACGAAGCACGCGTCGTAGATCGGGGAGCCGTTGGTTGCACTCACGGGCTGGAGATAGATGGTCACGCTCGACAACTGGGCCGAGGCTCCCTGCCACACGAGGGACAGGATCGAAGAAAGGACGAACAGGATAGCGAAACTGCTCCGACGTACGCTGAGCGAATTCATCTGATGTCCGGCTCCTTCCCTGCCAACGGGCGTGGGGATGATATGCTCTGCGGGCTTCAGGCACTCCCATCATACGGAATGTCACCGCTCAGGCAAGCTGCGGCGGACTGTTCTTGGACGAGAGAACCCGAAAAGCCTCCGACGAACCCTCGTCGGAGGCTTTTCGGGTTGTCAGGTTGTTCGTAATTCGCGGCGGCCTACGCGCTCTGGCCGCTCTGGTCGAGGTTGATGGCAATGCTGTTCATGCAGAACCTTGCCCCGTCGAACTCGCGCGGGCCGTCGTTGAAGACGTGGCCGAGATGCGAGTGACAGCGTGCGCAACGGACTTCCGTGCGCACCATGCCGTGCGAACGATCCTCGATGTACTCGACCGCGCCGGGCAGGGCCTCGCCGAAGCTGGGCCAGCCGCAGCCGTGATCGAACTTGGTGCTGCTGTCGAAGAGCGGGTTGCCGCACGCCGCACAACGATACGTACCCTCGTCCCAGACGGCGTTGTAGTGGCCGGTGAAGGGACGTTCCGTGCCCGCCTGCCGCAACACGCGATACTGGTCCGGACCGAGGACCTGCTTCCATTCTTCCTCGGAGGTGGGGAGCGGCTTCAGGCCGGGATCGTCCCCGGTATCGGGCGCGGACACCGGTTCCGCGTCGGCCTGAGCGCCGCCGGAGACCGGGGCGAGATCGTGGGCCGGCTCCTCCGCCTCGCGCTGGGAGCGTGGGATGACGCAGGAGACACCCGTGCCGGCGAGCCCGCAATAGCCGTTCGGGACCTTGTGAAGGTACTGCTGGTGATAGTCCTCGGCGAAGTAGAACGCGCTGGCCGGGATTATCTCGGTGGTGACGGCCGGGTAGCCCTTCGCCTGCAAGGCCGCATCGTAGGCCGCCTTCGCGGCCTCAGCGGTGGCCTGTTGCTCCGGTGAGGAGGTGAAGATGGCGGACCGATACTGCGTGCCGACATCGTTGCCCTGGCGCATGCCCTGGGTTGGGTCGTGCGCCTCGAAGAACTCCTTCACGAGCGTGTCGTAGGGGATCTTCGCGGGATCGAAGACGACGCGGACGGTCTCGGCGTGGCCGGTCTTGCCGGTGCAGGTTTCCTCGTAGGTCGGGTAGGGGGTGAAGCCGCCTTCATAGCCGACCGCGGTGGTCCAGACGCCGGGCAACTCCCAGAACAGGCGCTCGGCGCCCCAGAAACACCCGAGAGCGAAGTCGGCGATCTCGAGGCCGTCTGGATAGGGCGGGGTGATCTTCGTGCCGAGGACCTCGTGCGTCTCGGGGATGGCGAAGGCGTAGCCCTCGCGGCCGGAGAGTGCAGTCTCGGCGGTTGGCATCTTCGTCTTCTTGCCAAAAAGGGTTTCGAAAACCATGGGGTGGAACTCCTGACAAGGGGGAATGACGCTGGCGGCGAACCGGACCGGCCACTGCGTCCCGGTGCAATGCCCGATGCGTTCGTGCGTTCCGATACGACGCACGACCCGCGTCCGGCCCGTTGCTTCCGTTCGTATAGTACTCCCTCTGCATGGATATACGTGCGTTTGCCCGTTTCGGATTGCGGAATGGTGCGTATACAACGAGCGGAAAGCGATACGATCGTACCTGAGAATGTGCTGGCATGTATCCGGCGCGCGAAGGGGAAGCGGTTCTCGACACGTCCTTCAGATCGAAGTGCCGATCGTCGTCTCTGAGCAGGAGGTCACGCCATGTGTGGACGCTACTCCATCTACGACCTGCATCTTCTCGGGCAGATCCTGTCCAATCTCCCCATCCATCTGGATCTGCCACCCCATCCGACGTGGAACGCCGCACCATCGCAGGTCCTCCCCGTGCTGGTCGAATCCGAGGACGAGGAGCGCATCGACGTGACCGGGATGAGCTGGGGACTGGTGCCGCGTTGGACGAAACCGAGCGAGAAGCCGAAGGTTGCCCCCATCAATGCGCGGTCCGAAACGCTTGCCCAGAAGCCGATGTTCCGCTCGCTCGTGCGACGCAACCGGTGCATCGTCCCGGCGAACGGATTCTATGAATGGAAGAAGGATACCGACGGCAAACAGCCCTATTACATCCATCTGCGGGACGAACCCATGATGTTCTTCGCCGGTCTCTACGATCAGGCCACGAAGGACGACGGGTCGCCGCTGCTGTCGTACACGATCGTCACGACGCGTGCGAACGACACGATGGCCGACCTGCACGACCGCATGCCGGTGATCGTGCCGCCCGACGATGTGGAGCACTGGCTCAGCCGCTCGGAGACCGACGTTGACGCGTTGGACTATCTGCTGCAGCCCGCTCCAGAGGATGCGATCGACATGCATCCGGTCAGCAAGGCGGTCAACAGCCCGGCGAACGATACGCCAGACCTGATCGAGCCACTGGAGGATGTCGATCAGCCGGGTCTCTTCTGATTGAAGGGGACGCCGCTAGGCGCCGTGCGGGCGCTTGCGAAGGTGCTGGAATTCGGGGGAACTGCCGGCGTCTTCAAGATCGTCGTCATTGTCTGGATCATTCCGGTCCCGCTCGTCCTCCAACGCGAGGGAGGCGGTGGAAGGATCGGATTCCGGACCATCCGGCACATCGGCGACGACATCCCCTACACCGTCCTCGCTGATGTATGGGATGTCCGTGTCCGGGTCTTCGCGATCGAACCGGGATTCCTGGTCGTTCATTCGCGCGTCCTCTCTGGATACAGGCTGGAAGCCGCTGGTGTGCCCGGCGGCATGGCGTCCCTGTACGCAAGGACCGCGCCGCGCGGTGTCGATGCCCTGGCGGATGCGGCGTGATCCGGATCTTGTCAGCGTGTCCCGGCTGCGCGACGATGATTGCATCGTTCGCGGTTCGACGCTTCATCTGGAGGGAACATGGAATCTCGCACCAATCGGCTGGCTGGCGTCCCTGGGGAGGTCTCGGACTGGCTCGACGAGCGGCAGGGACGGTTCATCGCGATCTCGGATCAGATCTGGGAGCATCCGGAAATCGGCATGGCCGAGTACACCGCGTGTCGCATCCAGGCCGACGACCTTGCGGCCGAGGGGTTCACCATCACGCGGGACGTCGGAGGCATGCCGACGGCATTCATGGCCGAGTGGTCGCAGGGTGAGGGAGGACCCGTCATCGGCTTCCTTGGCGAGTACGATGCCCTGCCCGGTCTCTCGCAGGAGCGAAGTGACACCCAGCAACCGATCGTCGCCGGCGGCGATGGCCACGGCTGCGGTCACAACCTGCTGGGCACGGCCTCGCTGGCGGCGGCGAGCGTCATCAAGGCGTGGCTCCAGCACACCGGGCTGCCCGGTACGGTGCGGTATTACGGCTGCCCGGACGAAGAGGCGGGCGATGGCAAGGTCTTCATGGCCCGGGCTGGCGCGTTCGCGGATCTCGATCTGGCGATCACCTGGCATCCAGGGTCGATGAATGCCGTGTCCGCCAGCAGCAACCTGGCCGTGAACAGCATCCGCTATCGCTTCCGGGGACGGACCGCCCACGCGGCCGGGAATCCGGAGACGGGTCGCAGCGCCCTCGATGCCGTTGAGTTGATGAATGTTGGCGTCAACTACCTGCGCGAACACGTCATCGACAAGGCCCGCATGCATTACGTGATCACGAATGGCGGCGGCGCCCCGAATGTGGTGCCGGATGATGCCGAGGTCTGGTACTTCTTGCGTGCGCCCTGGCGGTATCAACTGGACGAGATCACGGAGCGTGTCCAGAAGGTTGCCGAGGGCGCGGCTCTGATGACGGAAACGACCCTGGAGGTGAAGTTCCTCTCCGGCACGTACAACATGCTGCCGAATACCATCATCGGTGACCGGTTGCACGCGGCCCTGGAGGCATTGGGACCGATCGACTTCACCCCGGAGGAATACGCCTTCGCGAAGAAGATCGTCTCGGCCTTCCCCGAAGCCCAGCGGGCGGCGGCGCTCGCGAAGCGGGGATTGCCCGCCGAGTTGATCGATGCAGGACTGAGCGGCGATGCCTGGCCGCCGAATGGGGTCGGCGAGGTGGGATCGGGCTCGACGGATGTTTCCGATGTCTCCTGGAATACGCCGACTGCCCAGATCAACACCGCTACCTGGGCGCTCGGCATTCCCGGTCATAGCTGGGCGGTGACGGCGACCGGAGCCATGTCGATCGGCCACAAGGGGATGCTCCACGCGGCGAAGGCGATGGCGACCGCCGCGACCGACTTCTACCGCGATCCGGCCTTGGTGAAGGCCGCGCGTGACGAGTTCGAGCGGGAGACGGCGGGTCGTCCATACGTCTCTCCGGTGCCGGCGCACATTCCGCCGCCAGGCCCGTCCCGCGAGATGTAGGCTGGACGAGAAGCTTGAACGGGGAAGGGCGATGACTGCGCAGGTCATCGCCCTTCCCCGTCCTGTTGCCGTGCTATGCGATCACGCAGTCGTCGACTCCGCTAAGCTGGCGCAGGAAGTCCGTCTGCCCGAGGTGATAGGTCTCGTGCCAGGCGAGGAACTGGAGCTCCTCGATCACCGACATTCCCTCCATGCCCGGCGACGGGTGTGCGAGGGTTTCCGGTGAAGCGGCGGCAATCGCGCGGGCGAGACGCTCCTGTTGGGCATTGAATCCGGAGAGCAGGTCGGCCAGCGGCAGCACGCCGTCCCCGTCTGCAAGAATCGGCTCGGACCCCCGGACATAGTGGACGAGTGCGTTCATTCCGAAGACGGCGTCCTCGTCGAGGACGCCGAGCATCCCCTCCCGCGATGCGGCCATGTGCCCGACTACCCAGTTCAGGCAGTTGCCGCGTGGCTGTGGCTGCAACAGGCTGTCCGCATGCGTGAGCCCTGCCACTTGCCGTCCCAGGACGTGCTGGTTGCGCCCCAGCGATTCCTGTACGACGGTTCGCAGGAGTTCGACTTCCGACGCGTTCCCGGTTCCTTCGCCCATGATTGTGTCCTTTCGCTCGTACGCTGTGCATCAGGTCCGTGAAACTCGTCCTAGTGAGGGCACTCATACGGATGCTTCTCGGATCTTGCGGAACGGCTGTCCGTGCCGCACCATACGCCGCAATCATCGAAGGAGCTTGCCATGACAACCACACCGGCTTCCGACTCGAACGCGACCCACGAACAGATCGGCGACTGGCTGGATGAACGCGAGGGACGTTTCATCGCGATTGCCAACCAGATCTGGGACCATCCCGAAGTCGCCCTGACGGAGACGTTCGCCGCACACCTGCAGGCGGACGACTTGGAGGCGGATGGATTCTTGATCGCGACTGGCATCGGTGGCCTGCCGACGGCGTTCATGGCCGAATACACGCATGGGGCCGGGGGGCCGGTCATTGGTTTTCTCGGCGAGTACGACGCCCTGCCCGGTCTCTCGCAGGAGCGTGTCGACACGCAGCAGCCGATCGTGGCGGACGGGCCGGGACACGGCTGCGGTCACAACCTGCTGGGCACGGCCTCGCTGGCGGCGGCGAGCGTGTTGAAGGCATGGCTGATTGCGACGAATACGCCGGGGACCGTTCGCTACTATGGCTGTCCGGCCGAGGAGACCGGCGAGGGCAAGAGCTTCATGGCGCGTGCCGGGGCGTTCGACGACCTCGATCTGGCGTTGACGTGGCACCCGATGGCGACGAATACGGCGTGGGCCAGCAGCTCGCTGGCTTCCAGCAAGCTGCGCTACCGCTTCCGGGGGCGGACCGCGCACGCGGCGGCGAATCCGGAGACCGGGCGTTCGGCCCTGGATGCGGTCGAGCTGATGAACGTGGGTGTGAACTATCTCCGCGAGCACATGCCGGATGCCGCGCGCATTCACTATGTGATCACCAACGGCGGCGGTGCGCCGAACGTGGTGCCGGACGATGCCGAGTCCTGGTACTACGTCCGCTCACCGGAGCGGTCCCAGGTCGACGAGCTGATCGAACGGGTGAACAACATCGCGCGTGGCGCCGCGCTGATGACCGAGACCGAGGTCGAGATTCGCTTCCTGGCCGGGAGCTACAACTTCCTGCCGAACATGACGATGACTCGCCATCTCCAGGGCGTGCTGGAGGAATTGGGCGAGATTCCGTTCACCGATGAGGAGATCGCGTTCGGGCAGAAGATCGTGTCGGCCTTCCCCCGCGGCCTGCGGGAGCGTCTGGCCGCGGCCGACAACATCCCCGCCTCGATGCTGGACGAGGGGATCACGGGCAAGGTCTTCCCCCTGGAGGGCGAGGGCACGGTGATGCCGGGTTCGACGGATGTTTCCGATGTCTCGTGGATTGCGCCGACCGCGCAGATCCTGACGAGCTGCTTCGCGATCGGGGTTCCGGGTCATAGCTGGGCGATCACGGCCACCTCGGGCATGTCGATCGGGCACAAGGGGATGATGCACGCCGCCCGCGCGATGGCGATCGGTGCGGCCGACGCGATCGCGGATCCTGCGTTGCTGGCGGCGGCGAAGACGGAGTTCGCGTCGTCCACGAGGGGACGTCCGTTCACATCGCCGATCCCACCGGAGGTGCAGCCCCGGAATCCGCTGGCTGCGAACTGAGACCAGGCGGTGGCTGAGGTCTGCATATCCTGGTATGACGCTGCTTCGGACCATCAGGGCCCTACCCTGTGATCCTGAGCGAAGCGATGGGCCACTCCCGCTCGGTTGCGATGCAACCGCCTTTTGGGGACCGCCGCGCGCAGCGAAGCGAGAGCGCTTCCGACGGACCACCAGACGCCCAGAGTACGTTCGTGCGTTGCCACCCGGTCCGCAGGTGGCCGTCTATTGTTCGCGATTGACGTCGAGTCTACCGTTTTCGCGCCATGCCCGTGCAAATCGCATATCATCGCGGACTTGTTCGGCCAAACCCAGCTTCTTCAACATCGCGTAAACGGGCGGCTCATCTTCTGCAGCGGAGAGGATACGGCTGCGGAGTTCGTCCTGGGTTGCGATGACAAGATCCAACATCTCGTCACAGCTTGCGCCATATCCATCGCAGTAGGCCGCGAGTCGATCGGACCTGTTGACCGGCAGCGCGAAGCCTCGTGCCAATGCACGGTCATCGGTCATCACCGGGACCATCTGCCAGGCGAGAAGGCCTGTATCGTAGCCAGCCGGGGCGGGGCCGGCGAGATCCCAGTCGATGAGGCCACAGATATCGCCTCGTTCGTTATCCCACAGCAGGTTCCACGGGCCGAGGTCGCCATGCGCGATCGAGCCACTGGGGTGCGTACGATCCGGCAGGTGCCAGTGCGCGCCATCGGCGGGTTCGTAGGCCGCGAGGGTTGATTCCAGGCGACGCGCGAATGCGCCGCACGCGCGTGCGCCTTCGAGCTGCTGGATACATGGCAAGAGTGGCCAGCCTTGGTCGCTTCCTTCCAGGAATCGCAGATACTCGAATTCGCCATCGAGCCCGGTCGGCATGGGAGAGAGGCCGAAATCGGTACCATCGAGCCACTGCAGGAGATTGTGAACCGTGTCGCTCCAGTACCCGCGCGGTCTGCGGACGATACCATCGGCAATGCGGATTCCCCGGTCGACCAATCCTGAACCGCGATTGTCGGTCATGGCCATGTCTTTCGATGATGGAACGTGGTCTGTCAGTCCGACTGTAGCCAACGGTTGGGTCGGCGTCAATCCGCCGTGCCGGAGCTTGTCGCCGGGGACAGCTTGCCGGCGGGCCGTCGTTGGCGTGATCTGCGGCCGATGCCGAGGACGAGGAAGGCCGCCAGCAGGCCCAGCCAGCCAGCGCCGGTGAATGCCAGGAAATAGTCGCCCGTGCTGGTGCGGATCACGCCCGCCAGGAACGCAGCGGCCGCGGCGCCCAGTTGATGCGCGGCGAAGACCCATCCATACACGAGCGCGGCCTGCTCCAGCCCGAAGGAGCGCCCGGCCAGCGCGATGGTCGGCGGCACGGTTGCTACCCAGTCGAGCCCGTAGAACACGATGAAGGCGATCAGGCCGAAGCGAGGCGCTCCGAACGCCCACGGCAGCACCATCAGCGAGAGACCGCGCAGCCCGTAGTAGAGGAAGAGCAGGCGGCGGGGATCGAAGCGGTCGGTCAGCCACCCGGAGGCCGTGGTACCGATGATGTCGAAGATGCCAATCAGGGCCAGCAGGTTTGCTGCGGTGACCTCCGACATGCCGTGATCGTGGGCGGCGGGGATCAGGTGGGTGCCGACCAGGCCGTTCGTCGTCGCGCCGCAGATGAAGAATGTGCTTGCTAGCAGCCAGAAGTCGCGCGAGCGAACGGCCATGCGCAGGGCGCCGAATGCCGCGGCGATCGGGTTCCGGCGGGACGGGACGGGCGGTTCTGTTCCCGTCGCGCCGTAGGGAAGGAGGCCGAGGTCGGTGGGCCGGTTCCTCGCGAAGATCAGCACCAGTGGCACGACGGCCAGCGTTGCCAGGGAAACTGCGACGGAGACGGATTTCCAGCCATGATGCGTCGCGAGCCAGGCGAGTCCGGGCAGGAAGACCAACTGGCCGGTGGCGCTGGCGGCGGTGAGGATCCCGGTGATCATCCCCCGGCGGGCGACGAACCATCGTGTGGCAACGGTGGCCGCGAGGACGGTCGCCATGGAGCCGGTGCCAAGCCCGACCACGACGCCCCAGAGCAGGTAGAACTGCCAGGGCGCGGTCATGAAGATCGTCAGGAAGCTGCCGGCGGCGATCGCGAGCAGCGCGACGGTGACGACGATACGCATGCCCCAGCGGTCCATCATTGCCGCGGCGAACGGCCCCATGAAGCCGAAGAGGATGAGGTTGATCGAGACCGCCAGCGAGATCGTGGCGCGGTCCCAGCCGAAGGCATCCTGCAACGGCACGATGAGGATGCTTGGCGCGGAGCGGAAGCCGGATGCGCCAAGCAGCACGAGGAATGTCACCCCGGCCATCACCCAGGCGTAATGGAGGCGCGGCTGGTCGGTCTGGCGGGCGGGTGTTGGTGGGGCCGGGGTCATGGGAGATCGGACACTTTCTGCGTATCGCGGACCGGGCCGACCAGGGTGGCGAGCTCGGCGAGGACGGTTTCGATCCGGCCATTCCCCGTGAGGGTATCGACGCGGTCCTGGGCAGCGCGCCAGAGCGGCCGCGTAACCTCCAGCTTGGCGCGGCCACGATCGGTGATCGCGACGAAGCGGGAGCGGCGGTCCGCTCCCGGCTCGATCCGGACAAGCCCCTCGCGTTCCAGTGGAGCGAGATTGCGCGAGAGGGTCGAGCGATCGAGGTCGATGCCCTCGGCGAGATGGCTGAGCGAAACCGCCGCCGGGGCGCGGCCGAGGGTGGCGAGGAGCGAGTATTGCCCGATACTGAGCCCGCTGGGACGCAGGGCGTCATCATAGAATCGCGTCAGCACACGGTCGATGCGGCGAATGGAGGTACAGAAGCAGGCCGAGCGCATCCAGGCGGTATCGGCATCGTCCTCACCAGGTTCGCAGGTGGCGGGTTCGGGAATGCGTTCGCTCCGGGACGCGATGTCGTGAGCGCCTGGGGCGGATTGGCGGCTGGGCATCGGCTGGCTCCGTGAGTGCGTGTATATGCACGTAAGTCATTGTCGATGCGCGGGTGAGGTTCCGTCAAGATCGCGATCTGGACCCGCCACGGTCCGAACGTCATCACGAAATCCGTATGCACCGGTCATGGCCAGTTCGGGCGGCCATCGCGGGAATCGGCGCCGAAGCGCAGCGCGAGAAGATCGAACAGGACGAAGGCGACGAGGAAAACGACGAGCGCGATCATGGCGGTCACTCCGGGAATGAGCGGGAGCGCGGCACGACGGACGGGGACGGCAGGGCAGGAGCCCGGCGCGGTGGCGATCATTCCAGCCACATGGGCACGATCGAGACAACGACGAGCAGGCCGAGGATGCGGTTGACGGTGGTCCAGTGCCGGTCGTTCTGGACGCTGCGGCCGATGGCCTGGCCGCCTCCCGTCCAGAGCACCCAGTTCGGCACGAAGACGGCGATGAAGACGAGGGACAGCAAGAGCGCCAGCCGCGGGGCGGACGGCGCGAGCGCGGTGTACCCGGCAGCCGCGCTGAGGGCCATCGTCCATCCCTTCGGGTTGAGCATGGTGTTGATGAAGCCGGCAGTGAATCCACGCCGGTTGCCGCGTCCTGCGTGGCGGTTCGAGAGGTCCGGGGCACCGGCATGGGCGATCTTCCAGCCGAGCCAGACCAGGTAGGCCGAACCCGCCGCTTGCATCGCGGTACGCAGCGACGGGTGCTCGTGGACGAGCGTGCCGAGGCCCAGCGCGGCGACGCTGAGCAGCACGACGATGCCGGCAGCGATCCCCAGTCCGAGCGTGACGCTCCGGCGCATGCCCACCTGCACGCCGGATGACGCCAGCAGCACATTGTTGGAACCCGGGCTGACAGTCATCGCCACCGCGAAGATCAGCAACGAGAGGGCGTTCTCGTTCATCGCGCGGCCATCCTGCCGCTCGTGGGCAATCGGGAGGATGCGAGATGCCGCCGGATCAGCTGTCCGAGGCGGGCGATGCCGTCATCGATGACCGCGTCGTCGGAGCAGGTGTAGTTCAGGCGGATGTGGCGCTCCCCGGCGCCATCAGGGAAGAACGAGGTGCCGGGCACGAAGACGATCCCTTCGTTCCGGATGGCGTCGCGCACCAGCTCGCGGCTGTCCAGCCCCTCCGGCACGGTGAGCCAGACGAACATGCCGCCTTCCGGCCGGGTCCAGGTAGTCCCTTCTGGCATCTCCCGGTCGAGCGCGGCCCGCATCCGGTCGCGGCGATGGCGGTAGACGGGCAGGATGCGGGCGATCTGTTCGTCGAATCCGGCCGAGACGACGCCGTGGATCAGCATCTGGTCGAGGGCCGAGCTGTGGAGGTCCGCTGCCTGCCGGGCGAGCAGGAGCTTCTGCAGGATCGCTTGTGACGCGCAGATCCAGCCGACGCGCAGGCCCGGTGCGATCGTCTTCGAGAACGTGCCGGTGTAGACGACGCGGGAGCGTTCGATACTGCCGCCGCGCATGATGTCGAGTGCGAGCAGGGAAGGCAGCGCCTCGCCCTCGAAGCGGAGCGCTTGGTAGGCGGCATCCTCGATCACCGGAATGCCAAGCGATTCGGCGGCATCGAGCAGGCGTTTGCGCTGGGCGAGCGTCAGCGTTTCGCCGCTGGGATTCGAGAAATCCGGCACCGCGTAGGCGATGGTCGGCGTGTGTCCTCCGCCGGGATGGTCGCCGAAGCGGTCGATGGGCTGGGTGGCGTAGGTCGGTTCGTAGACGTCGAAGGCCTGCAGGGCGCCGAGATAGGCTGGGGCCGTGGTGAGGATGGTGTCGCCGGGGTCGAGCAGGACCTTGCCCAGCAGGTCGAGCGCCTGTTGCGAGCCGGTGGTGAGCAAGATGTTGTCCGCGGTGCAGGGCGCCCAGAGACGGGTCATGTGGGCGGCGATCCACTCCCGAAGCGGCAAGTAACCGTCGCTCGGCGCGTATTGAAGGGCCTGGGTACGGCGGACCGGGTCGGCGAGGATGGCAGAGGCGGTCTCGGCGAGGCGAGCCGCCGGGAAGAGCGTCGGATCGGGGATGCCGCCAGCGAACGAGATGATGCCTGGCTTGCCCAGCAGCTTCAGGAATTCGCGAATCTCGGAGGGTTTCAGGCGGGCCGTGCGGCCGGCAAACGCTCGTTGCCAGTCGAAGGCATCCGTGCGGTCGTGGGGGGAGGTGGGAAGGGCGAGCGTATCCATATGCGTGATGTCCTGACGCGACGAGCCGGGTCGATGGTGACGAATGTATCAGGACAATTCGTTGATGTCACCATGATTGTCACTATGACAAACGGTCGCGTATCATGGCTTCATGAATGAGACATGGACCCCCGCCATCTTCGACAACGATGGGGCGACGCTCCACGAGCGCCTGGTGAATGCCGTGCGGGCAGGCATTGCCAGCGGCGAGCTGGAACCAGAGACCCGGATGCCGACGCATCGCGATCTGGCGGTCCGGTTGGGAATCGGGGTCGGGACGGTGACGAAGGCCTACGCCGAGGCCGAGCGGCTGGGGCTGCTCACGAGTGCGGTCGGGCGTGGGACGTTCGTCGCGCCGTCTGCCCGGTCGCTCTGGCGCATGACCGATGCGGCCGAGGCCGATCCGGATATGCCGGTCGATCTGTCGTTGAACCTGCAGAGCCTCGCTTTCGCGGCGCCGCGGATCGGCGATGCCCTGGCGCGGCTCCGGTTGCGTCCCGATCTGGCGGAGACGCTGGGTGTTGTCCCTCATGCCGGGTTCTCGCGGCACCGGCAGGTCTTGGCGGGCTGGTTTCGGGAAGCGGCGCACTTCGACAGGATCGATTGGCAGCGGACGCTGATCACGACCGGGACGCAACACGCGATGGCGCTGATCGTGGGCTTGCTGGTGCAGCCGGGCGATGTGGTGCTGACCGAACCGGCGACGTTCAGCGGGTTCCGGGCGTTGGTGGATGCGCGGGGCGGGCATTGTATCGGTGTAGCGATGGACGACGAGGGGGTCCGGCCCGACGCGTTGGAGCAGGCGGTCCGCGAGACGGGCAGCCGATTGCTCTACCTGATCCCGACGCTCCAGAATCCGACGACGCGCACGATGTCGCAGGGGCGGCGGGAGGAGATCGCCCGTGTCGCGCGCGTGCACGACCTGATGCTGATCGAGGACGATGTCTACGGGCCGCTGGCGTTCGCGGATGGGGTGCGCCGCCTGGACCTTACACCGGTCGCGACCTTCGCGCCGGAGCGGACGTTCTATCTCTCCAGCGCGTCGAAGGTGATTGCGATGGGGATGCGGGTCGGCATCCTGCATGCACCCACGGCGGCGTGGTTTGACCGGCTGGCGCAGGCGATGCGGGTGGATTGCTACGCGGCGAGCAGCCTGGCGCCGATGGTGGTGTGCCAGTTGATCGCCGATGGCGCGGCGGACGAGATCCGGAGGGCGGTGGCGCAAGAGGCGGGCGTCCGGATGGCTTTGGCGCAGCGGATGCTGGGGACTTCCATCGAGGAGCCGTCGTTTGCATCCAGCCTGCATGCCTGGATGCCGATGCCCGAACTGCAGGCGGAACGGGTGCTGAACGGGGCGTTGCGGCGCGGCGTGATCCTGACGCCGCCGTCGAGCTTCATCGTCGATGGCGTGCAGATGTCGGGGTTGCGGTTGTGCCTGAATACCGTGGAGCGGCCGGAGTTGGAACGGGCATTGCGGGGGGTGCGGAGCGCCCTTGCCGACGAGATCGTTCCGAGCCGCATGGCGATCGTGTAGACGGTCGTCGTCATGGACCGGCCGTTGCCCGCCCGAATGCCCCGATCGACCGGCGGCAACCCGGTGGATGTGTCGCGGCCGCTACAACTCGCCGAGGGCGTCCAGGCGCAGGAGCCAGAGCACACCCAGCATCGCCTGCGCGTTCTCGATGGCCGTATTTCCCGGTGTGAGGAACGAGCCGAGGTCTGCCAGCGGCACCTTCAGCACGTCGATCGGCTCGTCCACGTCCGCCTCGTGCGCGACGGGATGACATCCGGTTGCCAGCACCAGCGCGCTTCGCTCCTGTGTGTACCCCGGACTGGCGAGCACCGTTGTCAGATGACGCAGCGATGTCGCCGCGTACCCCGTCTCCTCGATCAGTTCGCGCCCCGCCGTTTCCACGACCCCTTCGCCAGGATCGATCAGCCCGGCCGGCAGTTCCAGCAGGTAGCGTCCGAATGCATGCCGATACTGGCGGATCATCAGGACCTCGCGCGCAGCCGTCACCGGGAGCACCACCGCCGATCCCGGATGCTCTACGATCTCCCGGCCGGAGGTTGCCCCGGATGGCATCCGCACGTCGTCGACACGGACGTGCAGGAGCTTGCCGTCGAACGCGCGCCGCGTGCCGATGGTCACTTCATGCGGACGCACCGGCTCTTGCCAGCGATCGGTTGCGGGCGGATTGCCGAGGTCGGTCGCGAAGGGATCGAAGGCCTCGTCAGCCTTATCGGTAGGCGCCATTGTCCTCTTCCTCCTCGTCCATTTCCTCGTCGGTCAGGCTGTGCTCGCGGGCGACGCGTGCGGCCCGGCGCTCGGCGTGGTCGGCCCCGGCCTTGAGATAGCCAACGACCGTCAAGGCGCCGACGATCACGGCTACCGCGAGACCGATCTTCCAGTCGCGCAGCGCGAATCCGATGGGTAGGCCAAGGCCCAGGGCGAGGAACGCGCCCGCCGCCCATGCAATCGCTTGGCTACGTTTGCGGACCTGCTCCGCCGTCTCGCCGTACGGAAGCGTTGTGGGCGTATCCGGCGGATCGATGGCGGGTGGCGGTGGGGATGGAGATTCGGAGGACATCGCACTGCTCGCATGGTTGGCCGAATCGTCGGCCCGATGGAAAACGAATGTGGGGCACCGGCCATATGGCCGGTGCCCCACATCGTGTGGGAATCTGGAGGCGCCAGCCGGATTCGAACCGGCGATCAGGGTTTTGCAAACCCGTGCCTTACCACTTGGCCATGGCGCCGTGTGTCCGGTCGATTCGACCGTCTCGAACGGATCGTGGTATCCCGTCGAGTTCCCGACGCCAGAGTGTACCATCCACACCTGCGGTGGTGCATCCACGGGTGAGGCCGGATGCGGCGGCGTTTGCCCCGTCAAATCCTGGCATGGAGACGGGGATCGCGCCAGGTAGTTGCCTGGCGCGATCCCCGGTCAATCCATCGGCAGCACCCGATCTACCAGTTCGGCCGGTCATCGTGGGTGCGGTAGGTCGGGAGGCTGCGGGCGCCGAAGCGCAGGGCGAGCAGATCGAGTGCGACGAAGGCGAGGATGAAGAGCAGGATGGCGATCATGGAAGGCACTCCTGGGGATGGAACCACGAATGCGAACGATGACATGGAGGGATGAAGCGTTGGATCGGGGCATCGCTCAGGCTGCGCGGTCGAGCGCATCCGCGTGAACCCGCTCCGGCACCCGGATCACCGTCAGTGCGGCCGGCCTGTCCGATGCGGCCGGGATTTCTTCGGCTGTGGCTGGGTCAGGCCTGCGTGCGCGGGCGGGAGCGAAGAAACGGCTGACCGCTGCCCGCAACTGCGACCAGAGCGGATGCGGCTCGGCAGCAGCGATTCCGTAGGGGCGCATCCGGTGACGAATCTCGTACTCACGCTCGAAGACAAGGACGTCAATCAGGTCGTCATTCATGAAATACATCGAAGCATGTCCTTCGTTTCTGGCGCAGGAAACCCCATGCCCCTCGATCGGTACGATCGCGTCAACGGGGCGAAGCACGAGGCAGATGCAGCGGATTGCGGTGGGCAACCCTTCAACGATCAGGGAGAGAACGATCCGGTTTCAGCCATCATGAGCGGCACTCCTTCTCCGGTGACCGGGCGGACAAGCCGTCCGTCGCTTGATTCGATAGCTCTATCTTATCGGCTGGTGCGGACACTTTTCGTCCTTCTTTACCAGAACATGTATTCTGTTTTCAGCAGGGGTTCATGTGCGGCGTCCCGGGATGCGGGAAGCCCTTTCGCGCGGTCCACGGAGTGAACGGATGGTGATGGAAGCGACCAAACCGGCAAGCCGCGTCCTGGCGATGCTGGAGCTCTTGCAGGATCGTCCCGGTATCAGCGGGCCGGCGCTGGCTGACGAACTGGGCGTCACTACCCGCACGATCCGCCGCTACGTGGTCACGTTGCAGGAGATGGGCATTCCCGTCGAGCCGATGGCCGGCCGCACCGGAGGCTACTGGCTGCGTCCCGGCTTCCGGATGCCGCCGCTGATGTTCAGTCCCGAGGAAGCGATCGGTCTTTCGATTGCGCTGCTCGCCTCGCGAACGTCCGTTGCCTCCGAACTCCCGAAACCGGTCACCCAGGCGCTGACGAAGATCGAGCGCGTCCTCCCGCGCGAGCTGCTGGAACGCATCCAGACGATCCGGACCAGCCTGCTCCTTCCGGAAGCGCCGTATACGTCGATGGAAAGCGACAGCTTCCCGAATCCGACCGTGCTGGCAACGCTCGCGCAGGCGACGATCACCTCGCGCCGCTGCTGGATGCGCTATGGCCGCCCCGATGGTGACGAATCCGCCCGTCAGGTCGACCCCTATGGCATCGTGGTGCACCACGGGCGATGGTATCTCCATGCCTACTGCCATTTGCGGCAGGGCACGCGCACCTTCCGTATCGACCGCATCCGCCGGGTCGACCTGCTGGAGTCCGCGTTCGTGCCGCCGGAGAATCTGGATGTGCGGGCTGCGGTCATGGCCTCGTTGGCGCTGGTGCGCAGCGACTATCAGGTCGAGGTGGAGATTCACGCCCCCTGTGCCGCGGTGCGCGAGTTCATCAGCCCGGATCTGGCCGTGCTGGAGCAGATCGACGAGGAGCATACGCGGCTGATCTCGGCGACGGAAAGTCTGTCGTGGTTCACCTGGCGGCTGAGCAACATCCCGTTTCCGATGCGCGTGATTTCCCCGCCGGACCTTGCCGAGGCCTTCCGTACCTTCGGCGACCGCATGCACGCCATCGCCGACGCGAGCCAGTAGCCCACCTTGTTCACGGAACCGCTAGGCTAATCGACCAGTCTCTGTGCGTTTCAGATCACCCAGATCTCGAATTGTGATGCCTATCCGGTCGTTTGTAGGCGCAGCCACGAGGCGACACCCGTCCGGCGGGTGCGCTACTCGGTAGCGGCGGTCGTCGCCCACCGTGCGAGCAGCACATCGAAGGCGTCGTCATCCAGATCGTCCAGCCGCTCGGCGGAGAGGTCCGCCCCCAAGTCGGCATGACGCGGCCCGACGCCGATCGCGGCCATGCCCGCTGCATGCGCTCCCTGCACGCCGGCCAGCGCGTCTTCCACGACGATGGAGCGAATTGGCTCCGCCTCCAGCAGCGACGCAGCTTTCAGGTAGACCTCCGGATCGGGCTTGCCTGCCCGCACATCCTCCCGCGCCACCACCGCATCGAACGCCAGCGCCAGCCCGGAGACATCCAGGATGATCCCGACGTTCTCGCGCGGCGCGGAGGTCGCCACCGCCATCTGCCAGCCCGCCTCCCCGAGGTAGCCAAGCCAGTCCTCGACACCCGGCAGGACCACGACGCCGTGCTGCTCCACGTACGCGCGGTACCGTGCCTCCTTGCGGTCGGCGATGTCCGCCAGCCGGGCCGGATCGGCGTCTGCACCGAAGTACTCGACCAGGATCTCGTCGTTGCGCCGCCCGAACCCGCGCAGGAACTCCTCGTGCGTGATCGGGTACCCCTCGGCGTGCAGGATCTCCTGCCAGCTCAGCCAGTGCCACTCGGCCGAATCGATCAAGGTTCCGTCCAGATCCCAGATCACGGCTTTCGGGCGGTTGGTTTGGCGCTTCGACGGCATGCGGGAGCTCCTTCAGGGGGCGAGATGGCGTGATTGAGGGGATCATCGCATGCTCGCGACGATCCCCTCCAGCAGCGTGGTCGTGAATGGTTGGATCAGGATGCAGTGTAGGCGATGGTCGGGATCATCGCGGGATCGAACTCGTGCAGGCGGTTCGGCCCCAGCGCATCGATCCGGTCGAGACAGGCCTGGGACTCGACCACCAGGGTCGCCGTATCGATGCCCAGCGCCTGCGGTTCGAAGTCGCGCGTCTTCTCGATCCCGGCGTGGAGCAGCAACACCGCGCCCTTGTGGTTGCCGTTCAGCGCGTGATGGAAGCCAACCCCGATCTGGAGGATGCCCTGATACAGCCGCCGGATCGGACCGCGCTCGGCATGCCACTCGTGTTCGATCGCCTCGTGCTGCTCGTAGAACTGGCGCGCGTTGAAGAGATCGATCCCCCGCCGAATCCCCAGCGGCGGCGTCACGGTGCTCAGCACCTGCACGCTTTCCGACTCACGGTCGGCGCCGGAAAGCGCATCCTCACGCAGCTCCCCTTCCGGCCGGAACGGGAAGATGCTGCGGATCAGTGGATCGAGATGACCGCGCACCCGACCGATCACCTCGTCGTCGGTGCCGAGCGGTCCCTCGATCATCATCGGGCCGGTGTAGCCGCTCCCCGCGATCGCACGGATCAGCGCCGACCAGGGCAGGTCTCCATCGCCCGGCGGCAGATGACGCGCGGTGATGTCGTGCTGGTGGTAATCGCTGATGTGGACATCCACCACGCGATTGCCCATCGCCGCCAGCATCATGAACGGATTGGCGCCGGCTTCCACCGCCTGGAAGGGATCGAAGACGAACCCGACCTCCTCCGGCGTTCCGATCTCCTCCAGCCGTGTGGCGAAGGTGACGACGTGGCGCACCTGCGCCAGCGCGCACCAGGAGACGTTCTCCAGCGCCAGGGTCACCCCATGCTGGCCACAGGCCGTCGCCAGTTCCGCGGTGAGGGCGATGAATCGCTCCCAGCCCTCCGTGTTGGCGACATCCTGCTTGCGCGCACCATGCCAGACCAGCGCCTTCGCCCCCAGCGCCGCCGCCGCTTCGATCCCCTTCTGAAAGAGCGCGCGACCCTCCGTCGCCCGTCTCGGGTAGCGATCGAGCATCGGGTGCAGGTTGAACATCGTGTGCAGGGCGTGAATGCGCACACCGGCGGCCTCGGCATTGGCCTTGACCTGCGCGATGAATTCCGGTTCGTATTCGCCGGCCGTCTGCAGCATCAGTTCGACAGATCCGATACCCAGCCGCGCCGCTGCCGCGGGCACATCCTCGGTCGCCGTGTGCGGGTAGAACGCCCCGCTGGAAACCCCGATGCTGACCGCCCGCAAGTGGGTCAGCCCTTCGTTCTCACCGGGTAGCGGTTCGGCCAGCGCGATCATGTCGAGCAGCTGGTCCGACGTGATCGTTTCGCCGGTCCGGCCGGGCGTCCCGATCCGTGGCGTCGTGCGGGGCTGCGGGCGCCCCTCTGCCGTTGGCTGTGGAAAGGGAACGATCCGTGCCCCGGTCGATTCCTGCGGAGAATCCACGCCCACCTCTCTCTTCATTGCGTAACGAAACGACGCGACAATGCCAGACCCGCGCGCCCGGCACAGGCAACGCGGCTCCGTTCCATCCACCATCGGTCGACGTGTGTTCGATAGTCGCATGATCCAGGAGCGATCCCCGAACGGCCTGCACCGTCATCCATCCATGACGTACAACCGCATGCGGTTGCGATGGCAGGCCGCCCAGGCATCCGGGCCATTCGTCGTCCAATCCCGGCATCTCCGCTCTGGCGGAGAGCCGGCGTGCTACCGGCCAAGGCAGCACGCACCGGCGATTGGCGCGCCCGAACGACCTCTCCCCTCCCTCGGGATGACGCTCCACCCCAGGGTGTGCCCTGATGCTACCATCCCCACCCCCGCTCGCGGCAGGTGTTCCAGAAGGTCACGACCCGCGCGGGGCGTTCGTTCACTCCATACACTCGTGCGGACGTGAAAAACGCCCCGGAAACCCCGATTTGGGCCATCCGGGACCTCTGTCGGTACGATCGCTCTCTCCCGCCATCAGGCCCAGGTCCAGCCCTCGGCGCTGTCCTGGATGATCATCAGCAGGTCTTCGACCTCATCCTTGAGCCATGCTAGCGCGCTCAGCACGCCGTCGATGCCGGCTAGGGGCGAGGGGGCAGGTGACGCATCCACCGCCTGCGCCGTGACGTACAGCGTGGCCAGCGTAGCGGCGACGATGACAAGCATGGACGAGATCGAACGGACATATGTGAACGACGAGTTACCCATTGGACACCTCCCGGAATGCGGTCACGATCGTCATCCGGGGTCGCATGGGAAACGCCATGCACGGGACACCTCGGACGATGTCCCTCTATCCTGCGCCGGGAGCGTCTCGCCGCCATCGGCGATATCGCGTAAATCGTCTCGCCGGCTTGTTCGTGGCGACGTAGAAGCGGCAGCCGCTACCGATGGTCCTACGTCGCGCTGCGTAGGGGCTCCGCCGATTTACCGAGGGCTGCGGCCGCTTATCCCTGGGGGCGGCCGCACGCGTGCAGGTGCTGCGTTCGGCGTGTTGCCGAGATGTGTCGGTCGACGCAGTCGGTCGTGGCGGGTGCGGGTGAGCAACCGCCCTGCCTCAAGTCCACCCGTTCCGCACCGCGACGGCCACTGCGGCCGCCCGGCTGGACACTCCGAGCTTGCCGAGGATATTGCTGACGTGCGTGGTAGCAGTGCGGGCGCTGATCGAGAGCGTATCCGCGATCTCGTTCGTGGAGACTCCCTGTCCGAGCAGGGCGAGCACCTCGCGTTCCCGGGGAGTCAGGCCGAAGGCGTGCTGCCTCGGCGGACGTGCCTGGCGCGGCTCCTGCACAGAAGCCCGTCCCTGGTCCGCGAGCTGTGCCGCCAGCACATCGATCCGGTCCCGCGCCGCGGGAAGGTCGAGTTGGCCGTCGGCGGCGAGCAGCGCCCGATCGAAGATGGACGCCGCCGTCTGGCCGCGTGGCAGGCTTGCTTCGATCCTCGCCCGGACTGGCGCGAGCCGTCGCCGTTCTTCCTGCGTCCACGCCATGCCGATCCGCTCGCGCACGCGGTCGGTCAGGTCGATGAGCTCGGCCGCGATGGGCCAGCGCTCGCGGAGCGTGGCCAGCCGCACGAGCGGCAACAGCGCCATCGCGAGCATGAACGGTTCGTCGAACTCGCGGCTGCTGGCCAGTGCCGTCGTGACCAGGCCGGGAACCTCCGCCTCTTCACCGTGATCGAGCGCGATCATCGCCAGGTCAATCTGGAGATAGGCTGCAGCGCCGGGCAGTTCCATGGATGCAATCAAGTCGAGCGCGGCCCGGATCTTTGCTTCCGCACGGTCGTACTCACCGCGCAACCGATACACCCTGCCGGCATTGGCGTGGATATTTGCCTGGAAGTAGGCATCGCCGGCATCCTGCTGAAGGACGGCTGCCTCACAGAGGAACCCCTCGGCCCGATCGGCGTCGCCATCCTCCAGGGCGACCACGGCCAGGTTGTTCAGGTACCGCGCCTCCAACCGGCGGTCCCCGATCCGCACGGCGACTGCCCGTGCCCGCCCGAAGATCCGGCGTGCGGCGTCGATGTCCATCCGCAGGATCGCCAGGCGACCGACGAGGTTGATTGCAATCGCTTCCAGCCGGTATTCGCCCGCCTTCTGCGCCAGGCTTGCTGCCGCATCGAACCAGGCCTGCGCCCGGTTCAGATCGGCGCGGTCCTGCTCGACCAATCCCAGGCCAATTGCCGCCTGGATCTCGACCCAGCGATCGCCATTGCTTCGCGCCTCGTCAAGCACCGCCTGGAAGACCGGCTCGGCGGCATCGGCATCCATGCAATCCTCGATCAGGAAGGCAGCCGTCAGCCGCGACCGCAGCCATTCGTCAGCCGTCAACGGCCGGTCGTCCGGCGATGCCATCGCCAAGGGATCTTCCGGGAGCGCGGCCATTGCCGATTCATGCCAGGCACGGCCCTGCGCATATCGCCCCTTCACCTCGCAGGCATGCCACACCGCGTTCGCGAGCCGCAGGGCCTGGGCCGGACGTCCGTGCTCCAGGGCCCAGACGTGGGCGGCGCGGATGTTCTCCCATTCCGGATCGATCCGGCGGAACATCTCGTCCCGATCGGGGCTGTCGAGCTGCGGCGCGGTGGCACGCGCTACCGCAAGCACGGCCTCCAGATGCGTCGCCCGAAGACCGGCGTCTTTGCCAAGCGCGAGCCCCTGCTCCTGCCCGAACGCGCGGACGGTCTCCAGCATCACGAATCGGGGCTCACCGTCCTCCGACGGCATCCGCACCTGCACCAGCGATTGATCGACCAGGTCGTGCAGCATGTCGACGGCGTCGGAACCCTCGGGGAACCAGCTCGGCCAGACCTCCGTCCGCTCCAGCGCCTCCACGAGATCGAGCGACCATCCGTCAACGAAGATGGCCAGCAGCCGCACCAACCGCTGGCTTGGGGCGGGCAACAGATCGTACGTCCAGGCAATCGCCTGCCGCATGGTGCGGTGGCGTTCCGGACGGTCGACACCACGCGCCGCGAGCAACTTCAGCCGATCGTCGAGCCGGGCCAGTAGGGCGCTAGGAGAGAGGATCGTCGTCCGTGCCGCCGCGAGCTCCAGCGCGAGCGGCAGGCCATCGAGCCGGGCGCAGATCGCCGCCACCGCCGCTGCGTTCTGCGACGTGATCGCGAACCGGGGATCGATCCTGCGTGCCCGGTCCTCGAAGAGCTGCACCGCCGCGTGGGTGCGAACGATCTCGGGATCGTCCGTCCGATCATCCGGGATGTCGAGCGGCGGTACGACGAGTCGCTGCTCCCCATTGATGGCGAGCGCGGAGCGGCTGGTGACGAGCAGCGTCACCCCAGGCGCATCCGCCAGCAGCGCCGCAAGGTCTACCCCGCAATCGATCACCTGCTCGAGGTTGTCGAGCACGAGCAACATCGTGCGTGTGCGCAGCCAGCGGTGAAGATCCTCGGCGATTGGGTGTGCCGGAGTTTCGCTCAGTCCGAGCGCCGATGCGATCGTGGGGACGACCAGGTCCGGCTCGCGAATCGACGCGAGCGACACAAAGACCGCGCCATCCCGGAAGGATGGCCGCAGCCGGTCGAGCAAGTGGACCGCGAGCCGCGTCTTCCCGACACCGCCGGGGCCGGTGAGGGTCAGCAGCCGCACCCGGTCGGCCACGATCAGGCCAGACACCTCCGCTACCAGCGCGTCGCGGCCGACAAGCGGCGCCAGGGTCCACGCCGACGCCTGCGCGAATGCATACGCGCTGGTCGTCGTGGCCGGTGGAACCAGCGTGAGCGTGCCCCGTGCATGGGGTGCGGCAATATTGGCCGTGTCATGCGTGTCACGAATGGATTGCGGCGGATGATATGCCATGAGTGATAGATCCTCGTTCGGGGGTATGCAGGCCGCGCATGCATGCTCTCCCGGCGCGCGTCACGATGCACTCAGCGTACACCGGACCCGGCGAATAGACGTACTCTCCCGTCCCTGAAACGAACCAATATCCCGGACGGTATCGACCGACCGGCGAATCGGAACACCGCAGGCCCCGGCACGCCTGGAGGGTGGCGTGCCGGGGCCTGTCCGGGAAGGGAAGGAGTGGGTTGGGGCTCGGCCGCAGGCGGTATGCAGGCCAGGTCTGCAGCGAGCCGGGGAAGGATGCGGTCAGGGGGCGTGGTTTGGCGGAGGGGTGCTGATGGGATGGATTCCCAGGAGCCGCGGGCTGGATCGGTGTCGAACGGGGCGGCTCCCTGGGAGGGGGAAAGGGTAGGGAAAGGAGTCCGGCATGCAGGATCGGGATGCCCGCATCAGGCGCGGGCGCCGGCTCCGGTGGACGGATGCGGGGAAGACTCGGTGGAGCATCCCTCGATCGTTCCGTACTTCAGCACCGTCTTGCCGCCTGCCGTCGTCTGATAGGGAACCACGCAGCTGGCTGCCGGCGTTGGGTGGTACGGATCGGGCGAAACGGCGCCCGTGCCGTCAAGCGAGTAGTTCGGGACCGCGGGCGCGCCGCGGTTGATCTGGCCGCCCGGCATCTCGATCCCTGACGATTCGTGGGTCGAGACAACTGGCGTATCGGGAGTGCGGTTTGCCAGGACATCCGTCGCGCCGGTAACGACTGCGACCATCAGGAGGGCAAGCGCCGAGACTGTGGCAATCAGGAGAGCGGTGCAAAGCATCGGGCGGGACATCGAAACACAGGTCCTTCCGGAAACGCAGGTGACGGATGATCGGGAACCGGGGCGCTCCTCATCTGGAGCCTGGACCGATCCCTCGACCGTTCCCGTCCTGGCTCCGTATGCAGCGCTGTCTGGGAGCGTTGCATCAGCGACCTGTGCCAATCATGCCGTCCGGAGCATTCCGATACATCCGTGCAATGACGTATTCATCTTCAGCAGTCGCTACGGAACGACTGCGTACCGGGTACGTCAATCGACGTACAGCAATTCAGTCCGCACGTACGTCATTGCATGGTGCGGCCTCGGCATTCGATGCGCCGGCTCACGAGAACGGCCCCATCTGCATGCGCAGACGGGACCGCTTCATCCCCAGATGGCGCCGGAGCGGACCTACATCGGGAAGGGTGGCAATGCCTCCGCCGGTGTCGTGACGAACGCCTTCAGCAACGCCAGCGCCGCATCGAGGTCCCGCTCGTCGCCCATCTCGAACGGCGAATGCGTGTAGCGCGTCGCGATCATCAACAGCGCGGAAGGCACGCCGGACCGGATCATCGCCGCGCCATCGGTTCCCATGCCCTGCACCACCGCCTCCTGCACGGGGATGTCGTTCGCGGCGCCGACCTTCCGCAGCCGCGCGAGGATCCGCCGGTCGTACTGGGCGGAGGAGTCCTTGTAGACGAGCGTCGGTCCCTGCCCGAGGCGGATCGGCATCTCGCGCGGATCGACGCCTGGATAGTCACCGATCGGACCATTGTCGATGGCGATTGCGAGGTCGAAATCACCGCCGGTCAGCGAGCTTGCGCCGATCAGGCCGATTTCCTCCTGCACCGTCGCGGCGATTGTCAGATCGTACGTAAGTGCCGAACGGTCGACTTCCGCCAATAGGTGCGTCACGAGGGCGAGCGCAACGCGGTCGTCGATCGCCTTGCTCACGTAGCGTCGACCGAATCGCCGTGCGGGCGGATTCCAGATCACGCTCGCCCCGACGTAGACGCCGAGCGTTTCAGCCTCATCCCGCGATTCGACGCCGAGATCCACGAAGAGATCGTTGTCCTCCAACGTGCGCTTGTCCGGACGCGTGATGAGGATGTGCCCGGTGACGGTCGCGAAGAGACCGGGAATCTCCTGTCCGTCGCGCCCGATGATGAGCGCGGGATGTCCGACCGGATAGCGATGCTGCGGATTCATCGCGCCGGCTTGTGCGGTGGCGAGCCAGACAAAGCCGCGCTCGTCGATGGACTTGACGACGCAGCCGATTTCGTCGGCGTGGCCCTGGATGAGCAACTTCGGTCCGTTGCCGGGAATATGGGCGAGTACGTTGCCGACCTTCTGGACGCGCACCTCGGCGCCAAGGGCGCTCCAGCGTTCGCGGCACCAACCGAGGACGCGGCCTTCCTGACCGCTGGGTCCGGGGAGGTTTGTCAGGTCGAGCAGGGTGTCGAGGATGGAGGGTGTTGTCGTCATGAGCGCGGATTCTCCCGGTGAAGGTACAACGCGAAACGTGCCTGCCGCGATTATCCGTCCAGAATCATCCGCGCCGTTGTCTGCGAGCCTCCTCCAGGTGGGGGAGGCTGAGCTGATTGCGTTTGCCGGGAATAGCCGTATGGTGAGGGAGGGCGACATGGTTCGCCCGCCGTCCGATTCCGTGAAGCCGGTTACCCAGGGGAGCGACGCATAATGGCAGGCTTGCGATGGGGTATCAAGACAGCCCCGCAACATACGACCTATGAGGCGATGGTGAAGATCTGGCAGGATGCCGACAACACGCCTGCCTTCGAACACGCGTGGCTGTTCGATCATTTCTCGCCGATCCAGGGCGATCTGGACGGACCATGCTTTGAGGGATGGACGCTGCTTTCCGCCCTGGCGGCGCAGACTTCGCGGATTCGTCTCGGACTGATGGTTGCCGGCAACACTTACCGTCATCCGGCCGTCCATGCTCACATGGCGGCTACCGTCGACGTCATCTCGAACGGTCGTCTCGACTTCGGGGTTGGCGCCGGCTGGAACGAATACGAGCACCAGAGCATGGGGATCCCCCTCTACGCTCCCGGTGAGCGGATCCGCCGCCTTGGCGAGGCGTGCGAGATCACGAAGCGGCTCTTCACCCAGCACCTGACCGATTTCGATGGACGCTACTACCAACTCTCGCAGGCGCGCTGCGAACCGAAGCCCATCCAGAAGCCCTATCCTCCGTTCGTCATCGGTGGGGGCGGCGAGCAGCTCACCCTCCGGGTTGTCGCCCAATACGCCGATATCTGGAACTTCACGGGAGGCGATGTCGAGACCTTTCAGCACAAGGTGGGAATTCTGCGGGATCACTGTGCCGCAGTGGGCCGCGACCCGTCGGAGATCGAACTCTCCGTGCAGGCCCGGATCGACTACAACGACCTGCCGGCGACGGTGGCCACGCTACGGCCGCTCGTTGACGCCGGAGCGACGCACATCATCTTGATGCTGGCATATCCATATCCCGAGGGTATCGTTGCCCGGTTGGCCGACGACGTTGTTGGAGCGTTCGCCTAGGGCATGATTGGTGCTGTACAGCGCGTGTCTGTCTCGCTTCGGTTTGTTGCGTAGTCGTTCCCGGAAGACATGCGGGGAGAGAAGATGATACTCACCGCGGCCCAGGCATTGAGTTGGCGCCTGCGCAGACAGGCGCTTGATCCGGCTTCGGCGACCACGGCGGTGGATGTGCTTGAGCGGGTGCCCGCACGACGTGGTTGGCCCGATAGTGTCGCGGCGCTGGCGATCGGTGTTCGGCAGGCCAATCCGGATTGCAATGCGCTGCGCCGGGCGCTGGACGATCGCATGGTTATTCGCAGTTATGCGTTTCGCGGCGGCTCGTATCTGTTCACCCCTGATGTTGGTGCGGTGGTGTTGTCGATGCGCACGGCGACCCGGGTCTGGGAAACGCAGCGGTGGCAACGCCAGGGCAACGTCGTGCTGGATGACTGGGGGCCGTTCCGCACGGCGATTCGGGAAGCCCTTGCCAATGGGCCGCTGACCCGTGATGAGATTGCGGCGCATCTGGCCGGTATCCCCACGCTGCGCCACTTCGTGCCGGCTGCCGCTGGTGCGGGCGCGGACAGCCTGTACAAGCCGCTGCATTGGTGGGGATATCTGCTTCGGACCGAGCCGGGATGGAGCAGCGACATTCCGTGCCCTGGCAGGCGATCCGCTCTGGCCCAGCTTGCCAGATGTCGATACCGCTGGCCGCCGGGCAATCGCCCTGTACCTTGGTTCGTATGGCCCCGCGACGGCGGAGAACCTCGGCTCCTGGATCAATGACGGGCTTGGGGTGCCGCGTCGTCGCCTCCTTGGCTGGCTCGCCGGTCTTGGCGAAACAGTGAGCACCGTTCTTGTCGATGGCGCCCCGGCTTATGCCATGACCCCTGACCTCGACCAGTTGGCCGCTACCGAGTCGTCCAATCTTGTGCGGTTGCTGCCGGGATTCGATCCGTGGGTCCTTGGTCCCGGCACCGCCGACGCCCGGATTGTCGACCCTCATCGGCGTGCGCTCGTCACCCGTGGGGCCAATCTGGTGCTCTGGTGCGGTGTTGTCTCCGGAACGTGGCGCGTGCGCGGTCCGGTGCTGACAATTGTGTGGTTCAGTGAACGTGGTTCACCTCCGATTGCCGCGCTCGAGGATGAGGTGGTTCGAATCGCGGCGCTCCATGCACGTTCGTTGACGCTCGGCCCGATCGAAGTGCAGGAGCGCCTGGCGGTACTGCGGAGTTCCGGCTGCGTGGCGAGACAGAGGCCAGCACAAGGATTTGACATTCCGCAGGCCGGTCGCTAGGCTGGGAGCCGTTGCCGCGCTGCATCGTGCCGCCTGGCACATTCATTCGCTCGATCCATCCCGACGCTCCGGAGGGCCGTATCCCATGACCGCAACGACTTCCCCGCGCATGCGCCGGACGAGCCTCCCCTTCGCGACAGCCACCACGAGCGCATCCCACTCCTGATCGCTTCCCGGCTGGACGATCCTCCGATCGCCGGACCCGGACACCCTGAAGGTATCTCCCGCGCATCGCGCACCCGACCTCCCTGTGACGATCCCGGACGTGAGTCCAGATCGGCACGGGGCATCGTTCGTGTCGTGACATTGCGTTCGTGCCGGGAGAATCCCTTTCGTGTCAAGTGCCGCCATCAATCCGTCCACCACGCCTGCCGCGGGTCGTTCCCGCCGTGCGGTCCTCGCCACCTATCTGCGCCCGCACCGAGTCGGGGTCGTCGTGCTCGCGGCCATCCTGCTCGCTACCATTGGCGTGCAGGTTGCGGCGCCCATCGTTGCTGCCCGCTTCATCGACAAGGCGGCCAGCGCCGCTCCGCTGAACGACCTGATCCGCCTGGCCGTTCTCACCATCGGCCTCGCACTCGCCGGGCAAGTCCTCGCGGTCGCCGAAACGTGGATCGCCGAGCGCGTCGCCTGGGACGCCACCAACACCCTCCGCATCGACCTCGCCGCCCACCTCCTGCGGCTGGATCGGGCGTTCCACAGCGCCCACACGCAGGGCGACCTCATCGAACGCGTCGATGGCGATGTCGGCGCGCTCGCCCGCTTCTTTTCCAGCTTCGTCGTGCGCGTGGTGGGAAACGCGTTGCTCATCCTCGCAATGCTTGGCGTGCTCTGGAGCGTCGATTGGCAGATCGGCCTTGCCCTCACCGGCTTTACCGCCCTCGCGCTGATCGTGATGATGCGCATCCGTGCTCGCGCCACCCCCGACTGGGAGGCCGACCGCCAGGCCAGCGCCGACTTCTACGGCTTCCTTGGGGAATACCTCGCCGGGCTGGAGGATGTGCGCTCCTCCGGCGCGCGTGGCTTCGTGCTGCGCCGCTGCGCCGAGCTGATGCGCTTCCGCCTGAAGATCACCACACGAGCCCAACTCTGGAGCTACGGGATGATCGCCTCCAGCCAGGGCATCTTCACGCTGGGCATGGCCGCCGCGCTTGGACTCGCCGCATTTCGTTTCCACCACGGCGCGATCACGCTCGGCGCGGTCTTTCTCGTCTTTCGCCTCACCGACATGCTGCGCGGCCCGACCGAACAGCTGCGCGACGAAGTGCAGGACTTCCAGCAGGCCGACGCCAGCCTTCGGCGCGTGCAGGCGTTGCTGGCCGAGCGCCCGCGCATCGTCGATGGCCATCTCCCGACACTGCCGGATGGCCCGCTCGCCGTCGAGTTCGATGGCGTCTCGTTTGGCTACCCGGACGGCAAACCCGTCCTGCACGCGGTCTCGATCGCGATTCCGGCCGGGCGGAAACTCGGAATCGTCGGGCGCACCGGCAGCGGTAAGACGACCCTCACCTCGCTCATCCCGCGCTTCCACGACCCGACGAGCGGGACTGTCCGTCTCGGCGGTGTGGACATTTGCGAGGTGACGCTTGCCGGTCTGCGCACCCGGATCGGCGTCGTCAGCCAGGAGGTCCAGATCCTGGACGCCAGCCTCCGCGACAACCTGACGCTCTTCGCCCCGTCATCCCCGGAGCTGGACGCGCGCTTGCGCGCGATCCTGGCGACCCTCGACCTGGGCGCCTGGCTGGATGGCCTGCCGGACGGGCTGGAGACGCGGCTTGGGGCGGGCGGGATCGGCCTCTCCGCCGGGCAGATGCAGGTGCTCAGTTGCGCCCGCATCCTGCTGCGTGACCCCGACATCGTGATTCTCGACGAGGCATCGTCACGCCTCGATCCGGCCAGCGAACGGATGCTTCACCGTGCCTTCGCCGTGCTGCTGGAAGACCGGACGGCGCTGATCGTCGCCCACCGCCTCGCCACACTTGCCCTCGCCGACGACATCCTCGTCCTTGCCGATGGCCGCGTGGCGGAACATGGTCCGCGCGAGGCGTCTTCCCGTTTCGCGGAATTGCTCCGCCTCGACGCCGAGGAACTGGCCTGATGATTCCATCCACGACCGACTCGGCGCGCCGGAAGCCGCTCCGGATCCCCACTTACCTGATCCGCATGTGGCGTTTCGCCCCGTGGATCTGCCTCCTACATGGGCTCTTCTGGGACGTGCTGAATCTCTCCTCGCTGCTACCGGGCCTCGTGATCGGACGCTTCCTCGACACGCTGGACGGTTCGGCATCCACGCCCGGCGGGACCGCGACACTGGTTGGCATCCTCGTCGCCTTCGCGGCGCTGCGGTCCGCACTCTGGATGGCAGGCGGCTACATGGAGATCCAGATGCGCTTCCGTATGAGCGGCCTGCTGCGTGTCAACCTCCTGCGCCATGTGCTGGACCGGCCTGGTGCGTTGCCGTTGCCCTACCCACTCGGCGAGACGGTCAGCCGCTTCCGCGACGATGTCTACACCGCCGAGGACGTGATGGACTGGACGGACGAGATCATCGTCCATTCGCTCGTCGCGCTCCTGGCGCTGGTCGCCCTCGCGCGCATCGATCCGCTGATCACGCTCGTGGTGACGGTGCCCCTGATCGCCGTCTGCCTGGGCACGCAATGGGCCAGCGCGGCCCTCACGCGCTACCGGGGGGCGAGCAGCCAGTGCACCGCCGAGGTTGCCGGGGCAGTCGGCAGCATCCTCGCCGCCACGCAGGCAATCCAGGCCGCCGGCGCCGAGCATCGCGCGATCGACCGCATCGCCGCGCTGAACGGGCGCCGTCGCACCGCGATGATCGCGGACGCCATCGCCGGGAAGGCGATGGCGTCGCTGGCGACGATGGTTGCCAGCGTCGGCACCGGCATCGTGATGCTGATGGCGGCGGACCATCTGCGTGGAGGAAGCCTTTCTGTTGGTGAGTTCGCCCTGTTCATCACCTGGCTCGCCTTTGTCACCGACTTCACGACCAACCTGGGGCAATATCTCGCGACCTATCGCCAGTCCGGCGTCGCGTTCGCGCGTATGGACGCCATGCTCGGCAACGAGCCGCCAGCGGCCCTGGTGCGGCACACGCCGTTGCAGCTCACCGGTCCCTTCCCGGCGGACGAGATGCCGGCCCGGACCGATCATGACAGTCACCGATTGCAGGTGCTCCAAGCTCGCGGCCTGGCCTATCGCCATCCGGACTCGAATCACGGCGTCGAGGGGATCGACCTGATGCTGGAGCGCGGCACGCTGACCGTCGTCACCGGGCGGATCGGCTCCGGCAAGACGACGCTCCTGCGTACGTTGCTCGGCCTGCTGCCCGCTGAATCCGGTGAGATCCGGTGGAACGGCGAGCGGGTGGACGATCCTGCTGCGTTCATGGTGCCGCCGCGTGTCGCCTACACGGGGCAGGTGCCGCGCCTCTTCAACGATACGTTGCGCCAGAATATCCTGCTCGGCCAGCCGGACGACCCGCCGGCACTGGCGGAAGCCATCCACGACGCCGTGCTGGAACCGGACATCGCGATGCTGGACGATGGGCTGGAGACGCAGGTGGGCACGCGCGGTATCCGCCTGTCTGGCGGGCAGGTCCAGCGGACGGCGGCTGCCCGGATGCTCGTGCGGGAGCCGGCGTTGCTGGTGATCGACGACCTCTCCAGCGCGCTCGACGTGGAGACGGAGCGCCTGCTCTGGTCGCGCCTCTTCGCGGATGAGTCGCGGACGTGCCTCGCCGTCTCTCATCGCCGGGTGGCGTTGCAGAGGGCAGACCGCATCATCGTGTTGCGGGATGGGCAGATCGCGGCGGAAGGGACGCTCGCCGACTTGCTGGTGACGAGTGACGAGATGCGCGCCCTCTGGGACGCGGAGGAGGACGAAGATCGTCCACCCGCCGAACTGAGCTCTGCGCACGCATAATGACGTGTACACCTACCTTGCCCTGACGACAGAAAGGACGCTCTCATGACCATCCCGGTTGGACTCCAGCTCTATTCCGTGCGCAACGAGCTCAAGCGCGATCCCTGGGGCACCCTCGCCGCCGTCGCCGAGGCCGGATTCACCCAGCTCGAAGCCGCCAACCACAACGCCAGCAACGATCCGGGCGTCGGGTTTGGCGTCGGTGCGCGCGACCTCCGCAACCAGCTCGATGCGCTCGGGTTGTCCATCGTGGGCTGTCACATCAATCCGCTGCACCTCGACATCCTGCCCGGCGTGCTGGAATACCAGGCCGAACTCGGCAATACGCAGTTCGGCTGCGACATCGAGTTCTTTCCCTACAACGATCGCGACTACGTCCTGCGCCGGTGCGAGACGTTCAACCAGGTGGGGGCGCTCGCGAAAGAGCGCGGCATGCGGTTCTACTATCACAATCATTTCCAGGAGTTTCAGCGCTTCGGTGATGAGTACGTCTACGACATCATCCTTGCCAACACCGACCCGGAGCTGGTCTTCCTCGAACTCGACACCTACTGGATGTATCGCGGCGGGCAGGACCCGATCGCGTGGATGAACCGGTTCCCGGAGCGCATCATCCTGCTGCACCAGAAGGACTTCCCGGCGGATGCCCGGCAGCTGCTCAACCTCTTCGATGGGGTCGTCTCGCCGACGGAGAATATCGATCACGATGTCTTCGTCGACCGGAAGGATCCGCTGGCGTTCACCGAGATCGGCACAGGCATTCTGCCGATCCAGGACATCATCGACGCGGCTTCCAGGCTGCCGAATCTCGACGCGATGATCCTCGAGCAGGACCATACGACGCTGCCGGAGATCGAGTCGATCCGGCGCAGCAAGGAGGCCTTCACCTCCCGCTTCACCGGCGTCACCGTCTGACCGTTATCTATACGCAACGCCCAAACGAGGTCCGCGGGCGGGATGCGTTCTCGCATCCCGCCCGTTGCCTGCCGCGTCTTCCTCGGCGATGCTTCGCGGAATCGAACGCAGCCACCTTCGCCCAGGGAGCACGCCATGACCGACACCACGCCGAACCGTCGCGACAACCATCACCACGAGCAGGCCATCGACTGGCTGGACGAACGCGAGAGCCGGTTCGTCCTCATGGCCGACCAGATCTGGGACGCGCCGGAAATCGCGCTCACCGAGTCCACCGCCTGCCGCATCCAGGCCGACGACCTCGCCGCCGATGGCTTCACCATCCGTATGGGTGTCGCCGACCTGCCAACCGCCTTCGTCGCCGAATACACCCACGGCGACGGTGGACCCATCATCGGCTTCCTTGGCGAGTACGATGCCCTGCCCAGCCTCTCGCAGGAACGCGCTCCCGTGCAGGCTCCCATCGTCGTGGATGGTCCTGGCCACGGCTGCGGTCACAACCTCCTCGGAACCGCTTCGCTGGCGGCGGCGAGCGTCGTCAAGGCCTGGCTGATCGCGACGGACACACCGGGAACCGTACGGTATTACGGATGTCCAGCAGAGGAGACCGTCGAGGGCAAGGTCTACATGGCCCGGGCCGGTGTCTTCGACGATCTCGATCTCGCCATCACCTGGCACCCCGGCTCGACCACCGGCGCGAAGGCCGGCAGCAGTCTCGCCGCGAACTACGTGAAGTTCCGGTTCTTCGGACGCACCGCCCACGCAGCAGCGAATCCGGAGACCGGACGGTCCGCGCTGGATGCCGTCGAGCTGATGAACGTCGGCGTCAACTACCTGCGCGAGCACATGATCGACCAGGCCCGCATTCACTACGTCATCACGCATGGCGGCGGTGCGCCGAACGTGGTGCCGGACGATTGCGAGGTCTGGCACTACGTTCGCTCGCCCAAGCGCTGGGAAGTCGATGAACTCGTGGAGCGCGTCCGCAACATCGCGCGAGGCGCGGCGATGATGACGGAGACGACCTTCATCGAGGATCTCTGTTCGGCGGTCTACAACTACCTGCCGAACATGGTGCTCACCGAGCACATGCAGGCTGTGCTGGAGGAGCTTGGGCCGATCGCGTTCACCGATGAGGAAGTCGCCTACGCGAAGCAGGTCGCTGATGCCTTTCCGCGCACCCTGCGTGAGGGCACGCTCGTGAAGTCGCATCTCCCGGCGTCCATCATCGACGATGGCCTGAACGGCGATCCCTGGCCGATCGCGGACCGGAACGACCTCGGCGCGGGCTCGACCGATGTCGCCGATGTCTCCTGGGTGACACCGACCGCGCAAGTCAACACGACGTGCGTGCCGCTCGGCGTGCCTTTCCATAGCTGGGCCGTGACGGCGACGGTCGGGATGTCGATCGGGCACAAGGGCATGCTTCACGCTGCCAAGGCGATGGCGATCACCGCGATCGACGCCTTCAGCGATCTCTCCCTCATCGCCGCCGCGAAGGACGAGTTCGCTGCCGCTACCGCCGCGACACCGTACCACTGTGCGATTCCGGCGGATGTGATGCCGCGCAAGCCATAATGCGAGGGACACCATTGCCTGCCGCACTGCCGTGAAAGAGTTCAGCCGCCCATGTCCGTCATTCCCGCACCGCTTCAGATCGCATCCGGCGGAGGCGCGCCCTTCATTCTGGGTGCTGCCACCCCGGTTGCCATCGATTCACCGGAACTCACGCTGCTTGTCGCCTGGTTTCGGGAGGAACTTGCCTCTCTCACCGGCGTCGCGCTGACCGAGGAGACGAGCGGCGACGCCACACCTGGCATCCGCCTCGCCCTCACGCCGGACGATCCCGAACTTGCCGCCTTCCCGCAGCCAGCCGGGCTGCGATCCGACGGTGGCGACGCAGGAGTCGAACGCTATGCCCTCACGGTCGCGGCGGACGGCATCGGCATCCGTGCGGCCGCGCCGGAAGGCATCTTCCGCGGCCTGACGACGTTGCTCCAGCTGGCAGCAACGACCGGCGCGCAGGACAGCGCGATCTCCCTCTCGCCGCTGACGATTCACGACGCACCGCGCTTCGCCTGGCGTGGACTCTCCTTCGATGTCGTCCGCTGCGCCTTCTCGGTCGACGAGGTGAAGCGGGTGATCGACCTGCTGGCGCTCTACAAGGCGAACACGCTGCACCTGCACCTCACCGATTCCGAGGGCTGGCGCATCCAGATCGACGCCTGGCCGAAGCTGACCGAGATCAGCGGCAAGACCGCCGCCAGCGGACGCGAAGGACTCTTCTATACGAAGGATGACTACCGCGAGATCGTTCAATATGCCGCCGACCGCTTCATCACGGTCGTGCCGGAGATCGAGATGCCGGGGCATACGGCGGCCATCTTCGCGGCCTATCCCGAGCTGGCCGGTGATGGCACCAGCGACCCGTCCGGCGTTACCGGCAAGTCGCACCACTTCCAGGCGATGCACCCGGGCAACCCGCATGTCCTTGGCTTCATCCGCGACGTGCTGTTCGAGGTCGCCGCGATGACGCCGAGTCCATATTTCCACGTCGGCGGTGACGAGGCACTGGGTATGGACGAGGAGCAGTATCGGCGTTTCATGCAGGCGGCGATGCCGATCGTCGCGGAACTTGGCAAGAAGCTTGTCGGCTGGCAGGAGGTCGCCCGCGCCGGGTTCCAGCCGGACGAGGTGTGTCAGTTGTGGATCTCGGCGAAGCAATCCGAGCCGCTGGACTTCGCGTCCATCGAGTTCCCGGATGGCTATCAACCGCCGGACAACGCGAGCGAAATCGGTGCTGCGTTCCGGGCGTTCCTGCAGGTGGCGGGGCGCGATCTTGGCATGGCGCTCGATCAGGGCGCCCGCATCCTGCTCTCGGATTCCTCCGTCAGTTACCTCGACACGAAGTATCGCGAGGATCCGGTCGATCCGTCTGGCCACCAGATTGCCGAACGGAAGCGGCTGGGCATGCCCTTCTACCCCCGGAAGACCGTGCAGGAATTCTTCCAGTGGGATCCAGCCACGCAGCGACCGGAGCTTTCGCCGGAGCAGATATCGGGGATCGAGGCGGCAATCTGGGGCGAGACGCTCACGAGCTTCGACGATCTGCTCTTCATGCTGCTGCCGCGCCTGCCAGGCCTGATGGAGAAGGGTTGGTCCCCAGCGACGGAAGGCCCGGACTTCGGGTGGGAGGCGTACGCGCCCCGGCTGTCGGCGCAGGCCGCGATCTGGGAGACGCGCGGCCTGCCGTACTTCCGCTCATCCATCATCTGGAGCGAGGCGTAACCGTTGTGACGGGTCGGATGCTCCATGCGATCGTCCGGCCCGTCACGGTGGGATCCGTTTGCCACATCGGCGGACAATGCGTTCTGGCAAAGGCTGCGTCGGCTACGAGAGTTCGCGAGCGGCGATGTCCGTCCGGTGCTGCGCGCCGGTGAAGCTGATCCGCGAAAGGGCATCGTAGGCGCGGTCGTGCGCCTCCCGCACCGAGCCGCCAAGGCCGACCACGCTCAGGACGCGGCCGCCAGCGGTGACGACCGCGCCATCCGCGGCCTGCGCCGTTCCGGCGTGGAAGACGAGCACGTCGTCCAGTGCCTCCGCCTCGTCCAGCCCGGCGATCGGGACCCCTTTCTCGTAGGCGCCCGGATAGCCCGCCGAGGCCATGGCAACGGTGACCGCGTAGCCGTCCATCGCCGGCACCGGCAGCTTGTCGAGCCATCCATCGGCGACCGCTTCGAGGTAGAGGCCGAGATCGCCGTCCATCGTCGGCAGGACGACCTGCGTCTCCGGATCGCCGAAACGGGCATTGAACTCGATCACCTTCGGCCCATCGGCGGTAAGGATCAGCCCGGCGAAGAGCACGCCCTGCATCGGCGCGTCGTGCGCGGCCATCGCCGCGATCGTCGGCTCCAGGATCTCGCGCTGGATGCGCGCCATCAGCGCCGCATCGACCGATGCTGGACGGGTATAGGCGCCCATGCCACCCGTGTTCGGTCCCACATCGCCGTCGCCGACACGCTTGTAGTCGCAGGAGGGAACGAGCGGATGGATCGTCCTGCCATCGGTGAGGGCGAGGACGGAGAGTTCCATCCCGGTCATGAACTCCTCCACGACCACCGTCTTGCCGGCATCGCCGAATGCCCGTTGCGACATCATCGCATCCAGCGCGCGTTCGGCTTCCTTCCGATTGCCTGCCACAACAACACCCTTGCCGACTGCCAGCCCGTCGGCCTTGACGACCACGTTGCCGTCGGCGTCGATGATCTCGTCGATGGCGCGGTAACCGGATTCGCGGTCGGTGACGGTGATGGAGCGGGCCGTGGCGACATTCGCTGCGGCCATGATCTCCTTCGCCCACGACTTGCTGCTCTCGATGCGCGCAGCGGCGGCGTTGTGACCGGCGACGGCAATGCCCTCCGCACGCAGGCGGTCGGCGAGGCCGGCGGCCAGCGGATCTTCGGGTCCGATGACGGCGAGGTCGATCTTGTGGAGCTTGGCGATGGCGACAATGCCGTCGATGTGCATCGCCGGAACGGGCAGGCAGGTGGCGAGCGCCGCGATACCCGGATTCCCCGGCGCGCAGAAGAGTTCCGCGACGCGGTCGCTTTGGGCGAGCTTCCAGACGATCGCATGCTCGCGCCCGCCGCCGCCAATCACCAGTACCCGGATACCCACCTTGTTTCGTCTCCTGCACTCACACCCGGTTCCGCAAACACCATGTCATCATGATACCGAATCGGGGCCGCGCATCCGGTTGCGCGGCCGACCACGTCGTCCGGCGCAGGACCTCGTATACTGTGCGCGTCAACGAGCCTCGGCGGCTGCGGTCCGCCGGGAGATCGTGCTGCAACTCACAGCAACCAGCCACGCAGTGTGCCGTGTCGAACGACCGAATTCAGGCCGGCTGGCCAGCGTATCGGCGAACGACTGCCGATCTGTTGAAAGGAAGCCTCATGGCGTTCGAACTCAACCCGGCCGATACCCGGGTCTTTCTCTTCCACTCGCCCGACGCGTCCGACGATCCAGGCGCGGCGCTCGATGCCGTCAACACCTGGCTGGGGCGCGACCGCTCCGGCGGTCAGTACGCGAACCTCCGCGTGCGCGACATCACGGTGACGCCGGACGGTCGTGGCGGCGTGTTCACGACAGTGATCTGCACGCTCGGCAAGCTGAGCGTCGCCACGGTGAGCGCCGCAGCTTCGAAGCTGCCGGACGAATAGGGCGCTCGACCTGTTGGCGACGACGTGAGCACAGCACAGGGTTGATTTTCGGTGCTGTGCTTGCCGTCAGGACCGGCAGATCGTGATACACTGTTCTCAACAAGGCCCGCCACTTTTCGAACTTCGGCATCCTGTCGTCGTTCGTGGTGGCGGGTTTTCTCTTATTCTGGACAGGGTAATTCATGCCCGCTAATGTCATTCATTCGACCTACGCGAAGCCCCATCTGTCATTTGCGCAGCAGATCGATCTCCTGCAGGGCCGTGGTATGGAGATCCACGATCGCGAGCGGGCAGAATACTACCTCCATTGCATTGGATATTACTATTTGAGCGGGTATATGTATCCGTTTCGGGAGTTTGTTGGGCTCGCGGAAGGTGCTGTTCCGGATTCTCGTGGCCATGATTTTGTTCTCGGCACTTCCTTTGATCATGTGCTTGAACTCTATGTGTTTGACAAGAATCTGCGGCTCTTGATGCTGGACGCGATCGAGTGAATTGAATTGGCGTTGCGGGTCGATATGGCCTATCGTCTTGGTGCAATGGACCCGTTTGCGCACTATCAGTCAATGTATGTTCTGGACAATGCTTTGAAACCGGGAAGTGGGAGGAATGGGCGGAGTTGGCTGGATGATTGGTGCTGGCGTCGCGATCGTGCCGTCGACGTTTCGTCAGCCCAGTTTGTTGCGCATGTCACCAAGAAGTACGGACGACCGTTGCCGATCTGGATCGATGTTGAATTGTGGAGCCTTGGCGAAACGTCGCATTTTATCGAGAAGATGCGGGTACAGGACAAATCCGCCATTATGCTTCGCTATGGATTGCCCCGGCCTACGCTATTCCAATCGTGGCTGCGAGCCGTCTGTTTTGTCCGGAACGTTTCGTCCCATCACGGCAGGCTCTGGAATCGCAATATGGCTGACTATCCAGCACTCCCAAGACGTGGGGAGTTGCCGGATTTCGATACGATTCTCGATGGAGCTGTGCCGCAGCGGTTCTACGTTACGCTGTGCATCGTTGCGCATTTCATGCGTGTGCTTTGTCCATCGTCGGGATGGTTTCGTTGGGTCGTGGAGCATATCGAGACGTTTCCACAGGCGCCAGTCATCCGGATTGCGGATATGGGAGTCCCCGACCAGTGGAGAGCCCATAGATACTGGGCTCTCTGAGACGGATGCAATGCCAGGACGAGGCATCCGTTCGCCTTTCCGTTATTCGTTGCTGACCACGCTGTCCGGAGTCAGGTTTTCGGTCTGATACGCCCCTTCGCCGAAGAAGAAGTCGTTCATCGCCCCGCGCAACACCTGGCGGGTCTCCGGATCGGCCGGATTCAATCCGTAGTGGTTGATCAGTGTCGTCATCTGTGGCAGCCAGAGCGCGTAGCCCTCTGCCGAGACGTGTTCGTAGATCTTCTGTCCGAGTTCGCCGGGGAAGGGCGGTTTCTCGAGGCCGGGCAGCGTGCGCCCCAGCTTGACGCATTCGACCATTCGCGGCATGGATAGGCTCCCAGAGGATTCGGTGCGATCATGGCGCTTGCGTCGCACCGCCGATGGAATCCGCTTGGCGGCCTGTCGACGGTGACGGATGATCGTCGCCATGTCGTGGTGGTGATGAGAACGAGGATCGTGCACGCGAGCATCCTGCATGGTCGCCAGGCGCGCGATGCGCCAGAAGTGTACCAAACCCCAACGATGGTCCCGGCACGCTGCCGGGTGCGTGCAGAAGAGGATCGAAATCATCCATGTCCGGATCGAACGACGTACCGCCGGAGACTCTGGCCTTGCCTATGCTGCTCGCCTCGACCGGTGCGATCACCCGCTGGTCCGCGATTCACGACATCGGCGAGGTGGTCGAGCGGGGGGCATCCCTCGGGATCGACGGGATCGAGGTGATGATCTTCACACCGTTCCGGGAGCGCCTGGATGAGGTTGCCGAAGACTTCGTCCGTCATGGGCAGGTCCACGGAATCGGCTTCCCGGCTACTCATGCCGAGAAGGACATCGGGCCGGAGATTGCCCGTGACGACGATGCCGCTGCCGTGCAGGCCGCGCTTGATCGTTTCTCCGCGAACTGCCGCTTCACACAGGCGATCGGCGGCGACCGCACGGTCTTGCACCTGTGGGGTCTTCCGGAATCGGACCGCGTGCTGGATCGTGCGCTGGCGATGTTGCCGGAGCTGATCGACCGTGCGGCGGAATACGACGTGCTGCTCGGCGTCGAGTCCATCCCCTGCCTGATGGAGGATCCCCTCACCAACCTCCAGCGTGTGCTCGCCCACGATCCACGCGCACGGGTCACGCTGGATACCGAGTTCCTCGCCATGCACGGGCAGGTGCCGGCGGTCCGCGCTGCCGCATGGCTCTGGGAGCCGGGGGCTGTTGTCCACGTCCATGTGAAGGACTTCATCGATCCCTCCCACATGCAGCCCGGACAGCGCCGCTACCTGCAACCCGGCGAGGGCGAGATCGACTTTTCGGCGTGGTTTGCGGGACTGGCTGCAAACCGGTACACCGGCGCGATCAGCCTCGAATCGCCGGCGCCGACCTCCGATGGCGGTGTCGATACGGCGCGTTTGCGGGCCAGTATCGATGCGCTGCGCGAGCGGATCGTATCGGCATGGGGCGCTGACACCGAGTAGTCGATCCGGGATGTGTGTCGTGATGGCACCGCCCGGACGCTGCCATCATCCGCAAGGGTCGCAAGGCTCCCGCCGAATCATCCCGATTCGGTGGGAGCCTTGCTGTGTACGGACATATGGCAATTCGGCGGTCCCCTGCGTACATACGCACCGTTGCTAGCGATTGTTCCGGCGATATCGCGGTGCGATCTGGGGCGATTCGTCAAAATCGTCGCAATCGACGCGCTGTGTCTCGTTGACACCGTGCGTGGTGGTGTGGGATAAGTTCGCGGTGAAACGCGTCGATTCCGATATCCATGGCTGGAGGAGGGGATCGACGGGCCGTTTCGCGACGCACGTCAGTCGGAGCGGTGCCTGAGGGGCGAATGGCTGTCGCCCTGTACTTGCACCGGCGGTGCGGCGAGGAATGCGAACGCGCCGGAGGGCGTGGATCGCGGGGTCCCAGGTTGGTTTGACGAGAACCAGCATCACGAGCACATGGATTCGCGGGAGCCGGGCGCGACGTTGTCGCCTTGCCCGTTCCCGACTGCTGGCTGGCGTGTCCGTTTTTCGGGAACGACGCGGAGGGCGGGCTATATGCGGCCCGAACGCAGTTCCTGACAGCAGGTGACGACATCCGGTGCCGCACGAAGGAGCATGGTGTGGAGGGAACACACGGGAACGAGACCGGATTCGGGCTCGTGCGCACGGGCGGGATGGTGTCCCGGCGCGAGACGGCAAAGCCTGCGACGGCGCGGCCGTTCTATCGGCTCGTCACGGCGATCACGCTGGTGGCCTTGCTGGTGGCAGGATTTGCGGCGCTGCCGGAGGCGCCGCGCGCGCTGGCCGCAGATGACTACACAACCGATTCGGTCAACTTCCGGACTGGACCGGGCACCGATTACGATGTGATGACGATCATTCCGTCTGGCGCGCCGATCACCGTGCTGGGTGGCCCGGAGAATGGCTTCTACTACATCCAGTATGGCGATGCGACGGGCTATGCCAGTGGCGATTTCCTGTCGGTCGGCGGCAGTGCGCCGGAGCCGAGTGCCCCGGTGGAGATGCCGGTCTCGAACGACGGCGCGACTGGTGCGGCCTGGGTGATCGACGGGACGCTGAACTTGCGCACCGAGCCGGGTCCGTCCGGCACGGTCATCCTCGTGATGCCGGATGCGGCTCAGGTCGAGCTGACCGGCGAGCAGGCGAATGGCTATGCGGGTGTGATCTACAGCGGAACCGTGGGCTGGGCCTCGCTCGACTACCTGAGCCAGAGCGCGCCAAGCGCCCCGGAAACGCCGGCCCCCACAGACCCGGTCACCCCGGAACCGACCGCGGCTCCGAGTGAGCCGACCTCGCCGGGCGGTCCATACACCGAGGACGAGATCATCCAGATCATCTACGATGCCGCCGATCGCTACGGCCAGCCTCGCGAGGACATGCTGCGGGTGGCAACGTGTGAATCGGGACTCGATCCGAGCGCAGTGAATGCATCTTCCGGCGCGAGCGGACTCTTCCAGTTCATGCCGAGCACCTTTGCCAGCACGCCGTACGCCGATCAGGACATCTTCGATGCCTGGGCCAGCGCGAATGCTGCCGGCTGGATGTGGTCGGTGGGCCGTCGTAACGAATGGGAATGCCAGTAGGATTCGCCTGGCCTCGAGCGGGCTGGCCGGAACCAGGCTGAAGACGATGGCGGGATGGCGCACCGGTGCGCCATCCCGCCTCGTGTTCGTGCTGCACCGTGTGGGAGAATGCGGCGGGGCAGCGCCTCGGAACATGAATCGACAGATGACGGGGGATGACGGGGTGATCGTCAAGCGTGCGCAACAACTGGCCGGGCTGAAGCGGGCGAACACGGAGACGGTGCGCATGCTGCGTCATCTCGAATCGCTGGCGGCGCCGGGGATGACCACGAAGGCTCTCGACGATGCGGCCCGCGCCTTCATCGCGAACCTCGGCGGCAGGTCGGTCTTCGATCGGGAGGCCGGGTTCCCCGGCGCCATCAACACGAACCCAAACGATGTGGTGGTCCACGGCATCCCTGGCGACTACGTCCTCCAGCAGGGCGACATCATCACGCTCGACGGAGGAATGACGTTGGGTGGCTACGTCGGCGATGCGGCGACCACCTTTACTATCGGTCCGGCCACCGCCGCGCAGCAGCACCTGATGACGACGACCTGGGGCGCGATGATGGCCGCGATCGCTGCGGCGAAATCGGGCGCTCGCGTCGGCGATGTGAGCTGGGCGATGCAATCCTTCGCCGAGGAGCACGGATGCAACGTCGTCCGCGACTTCTGCGGACATGGCATCGGCACGCGCATGTGGGAGGAGCCGCAGGTGCCGTTCGCCGGCCGCCCAGGCGAAGGCCCGATGCTGCTGGAGGGGATGGTCATCACCGTCGAGCCGGTGGTCCTCGCGGGGAAGAAGGACTACTTCATGGCGAACGAGTGGGAGGCCCGCAGCGTCGATGGCAGCATGGTGGCGCAGTACGAGCGGGCGGTGATGGTCACGAAGAAGGGCGGCGTCATTCTTGCCGACGAATCCTGACCGGCTCTGGGGACGATGCCCGGCTGGGGCAAGGAAACGGATGACAGGAAATCGGGCCGGGTCATGAAGACCCGGCCCGATTCTGCATGCGCGATTTACGAGCCGCGATGACGGCCACGACCACTACACGTCGTCGGCGCGGGCGCCCTCGATGCCGGACGGCGCGGTCTGCGCATCGGCGACGTACACCACCGAGGTGATCCGGCCCTGGTCGTTCGTCAGGAAGTGCAGGTCAGCGCCACCTGCTTCGATGGCCCGACGAAGCGCCCCGGCCGGATTGCGGCCGTCCTTCGTGATGACGTAGATCGCCACACTTGGCACACGGTAGGCGCGGCCCAGCGAATTGCCGTTCTCATCGCGGAGGATTTGCCCGTCGAGATCGTCGTATTCCTCCTCGGCGATAGAGCGGATCTGCTGGCCGGCAGGAGCGATCCCGGCCTCGGCGTCCGCCTGGGCCTGTTGCTTCGGCGTGAGAATCTGGTCCTTCAACTGGTTGGCAATGTACATCCCGACGCTGCGTTGAATCATGGCCGTGGGCTCCTTGACGATCGAGGACAGGGGAGGGGATGGCCCGGCGATGGGAGCGAAAGCACGGTCGCAGCCGGTGAACCATCACGTCTATGATACCGCCTTCGTGCGGCGGACCTCGCCTCAGTCGAGCTTCATGTACTTGAAGCTCTCCGCGTATTCGCCAAAGTCCTCCGGCTTGTCCGGGTGGCGTTCCGCTTCCTCGCGCGCCCATTTCCGCATCTCGTCGGCCGGGTCCCAGCCTCCGAGCTGGCTGGCGTGGGCCTTCAGTGCCGCGATCTTCGTCTCGATGCTCGACGTAACGTCGACCCAGAGATCGGCATTGTTCGTGCCGTAGATGTAGACCTCCGGCACCTTGTGCGGCTCCAGCTCCTCGGCCAGCAGTTCCGGGAAGGTGAGGCGATCGCGCGTGGATGGGAAGACCGCCGCCAGCGACGCCTCTCCGGCGGCGATGTGGTCCGGATGGTTGATGTAGCCCTGCCCGGAATAGCGCATCGTCGGGTCCTGGCACATCAGCACATCCGGCTTCACGGTGCGGATGACGCGGGTGAGCGCCTTGCGCATGGCGAGATCTGGCACCAGCATCGCGTCCGGATACCCCATCAGAATCAGCTGCTTGACCCCGAGGATGTCGCAGGCGGCCTGCTGCTCGCGTTCGCGGGTGGCGGCCAGGTCCACGCCGGTCGCGTTCGGATCGTCCGATCCCTTGTCGCCGCTCGTCAGCGAGCAATAGACGACCTCGGTCCCCTCCTGAATCCAGCGCGCGACCGTGCCGGCACACATGAACTCGGCGTCGTCCGGATGCGCCTGGATGAGCAGCACGCGTTTGGGGGCGGGAGCCTCCTCGGTCGTCGCAGGGGCGGGTTCGGCTGCCTCGCCGATGGGTGAATCGGTTGGAAGCTCCTGCGACTGGTCTGGCTGGTCGTGGTGGGTCTCAGTCATGGGGACTCCTGTACGTCTCCTGCGAAGCGGATTGCCTGTCCGCCATGATACGCAGATACCGGCGATCCTCAACGCCTCATCCGTGTAGTGGGGAGCGCTGGCGTGCTGGAACGCCGAAGATTCGACACACGTCTGTGGCACCATGATGTCCAGCATGAGTGAACGCCGGATGAACCGGTTGCCACGGGATTCGTCCGCCTGGGGAGCATCACGCAGTTCATGAGCGATCGACCGCAGTCACCATCATCCCGATTGCCGGAATGGAACGCCGCCGGACCCGATCCGGACGCCATGCCGGGTGAAGCCTCGTGGCCCGGACTGACCGCCGCCTATGCGGTGTGGCCGGAGACCGGCGGCGCCTCCTGCGCCCGCTTCATCCCGCCGCCGGAGAAGCGGCTCGATCCGAAGGCGAAACGCCTCTGGATCATCAACAACCTGATCGGGGTGGTCGTCTTTGTCGCTGTGGCGTGCGGGGGCGTCATCCTGTTGCACCGCTGGCGCGACCTCGCGATGCTCTGGACGGTTGGCATTCCGGTCGCCATCGCCCTGGTGGGGTGTGCCATCGCATGGGGCGATGCGGTCGTGCGCTATCGCATCTGGCGGTACGAGATCCGCACGGACGAGGTGGACCTCCAGCACGGCCTGATCACGCGCCGCCGCCAACTGGTGCCGATGGCGCGCATCCAGCATGTCGATACGCGGCAGGGGCCGGTGGAACGCTATTACGGGCTGGCGACGGTCCTGTTCTTCACGGCAGCGGGCGGGATGGAGATCCCCGCGCTGAGCGTCGAGCATGCCGCCGAGGTGCGCAACCAGATCGCCGCCCTGGCGAAGGTCCACGATGACCTCTGATCCCGCCACGATGCAATCCGACGAGGGTGCCGGGGGGGGCCTGCCTGAGCGTGGGCCGCGTCGCCTGCACTCCCTTTCGATCGTCACGACCGGGCTTCGCTATCTGCGCGGGTTGATCCTGCCGGCGATCGTCGTGATGATCTCGCGTGGGTTCTCCGGGGACCGGATCGAGAACGCCTTCGGGTTCGGCATTCCCCTGGCGGCGGCGCTATTGTCCGTGATCGGCGGTGCGTTCCATTGGGCCTTCTCCCGCTACGACCTCATCGACCGCGAGCTGGAGGTGCGGACTGGCTTCATCTCGCGGCAGCAGCGTGTGGTGCCGGTCGAGCGTATCCAGGCAGTCGATTTCGAAGAGGCGCCGCTGGAGCGCATGCTGGGGCTCGTCCGGGTACGTGTGGAGACGGCGGCGAGCGGACACGAGGAGGCGCGGATTGAGCTGAATGCGCTTGGACGTGCCGACGCGGAGGCGTTGCGGACGCGGCTCCTGACGATGCGCGCGCATTCCGGGCATCCTGCGGGCGAGGCGAGCGTTACGACTACTAGCGCACCGGCCACGTCGTCGGGGGCGGACCTTGCCGCCGGGGAGGTGCTCTACCGGCTCTCGCTGCGCGATCTGCTGCTGGCTGGTGCGACATCCGGACGAATCGGGCCTGCGGCGGCGGTGCTCGGGATTGCCGTGCAGTTCGGGACAGACCTCGTGCCACGTAGCTGGTGGGATCGCGTGCCGTGGGACGATGCTACCCACGCCGGAGTGCAGGCGATCGTCGCAGCGGTGATCGTGCTCGGGTTGCTGGCATGGATGCTGGCGATCGGGAGCACCGTGCTCACCTTCGCTGGCTTCGAGTTGACGAAGCATGGCGCCAGCCATCAGCTGGTGATCCGGCACGGGCTGCTCGATCGCAAGCGACGGACGATCCCGTTGCGCCGGATCCAGGCGATCGTGATGGTCGAGACGGTGCTGCGGCAGTCGTTCGGGTTCGCCGAGATCCGTATCGAGAGTGCCGGGCAGGTTGGCGGCGACGAGGATGCCTCCGGCGTGCTCGTGCCCTTCATCCGTGCGAGCGATATCCCCGCGTTGATCGCCACCGCGACGCCGGAGTTCGCCGTGCCGTGGAATGGTTCCGCGCTGGAGCGCCTGCCGAAACGCGCTGCCCAACGGTACATCGTGCCGCAGGTCGTCTGGACAGCGGTCTTGTGCCTGACCGTGAATCTCGCTGCCTGGCTCTGGTCCGATGACATCCACTGGTGGACGGTAGCGGTCGGGGTTCTGCTTCCGCTGGCGGTATTGCTGGGCTGGATGCAGTATCGCGCCGCCGGTTGGGGCCTGACATCGGCGCATCTCGTGTTGCGCTGGAGGACGCCTACCGGGCGGAACGTGCTGGTGACGCGGCGGCAGCGCCTCCAGCATCGGGGGACGACGGCGAACGTCTTCCAGCGTCGCGCCCGGCTGGCGACCTTCCATGCGGCGGTCGCATCGGGGCGGGCAGGCGGGCATTTCGCCTTGCCGCATCTGGAGGCGAGCGACGCCGAGTGGCTGCTGGCGGAGTTGCAGCCAGCCCGAACGCGCGCCGCGTTGCGGGCGTCCGCACCCGAGCGATCGCCTGCGTAGGCGATCGCTCGGGCGGTCATCCCGCGGATTGCATCCGCCAGGTGGTGGGTTGTCCTGGAGCCCCACCTGTGATTTACTACATACTATGTAGTAAGTGGTGAGGCGCCCAGGGCACGATTCGCGGTCCGGACGATCCTTCCGTCAGGGAGACGTATCAGTCAATGACCGACAATCGTGAGCCGGATTCCCGTCCATTCCGGAATGGGGGGCCACCGTCCGGGTTCGGAGGTGGCCGCGGAGGCCGTTCCGGGGGCGATCGGTCGCGAAGGGAGGGGGATCCTGGCGAACCCGCCTTGCTGCCCGAACCGATCCCAAGCGAGCCGCTCTCCGACCAGCTTCCGCTCGATCCGGCACCGGACGACCAACCCGCACGACGCTGGTCGTGGGCCTGGTTTCGGGGAGGGTTGGCGACCGTTCGCAATGGTGCGCGGGAGACGGTCGTCAGCGTGTGGCGGGTGCTGGTCCTCGTCTGGCAGACGAGTCGTCTGCTGACGACGGGCCTCGGTGCAACGAGCCTGATGCAATCCGTCCTGCCGGTGATCCAGATCTGGCTGGCTGGACGTCTGATCGATGAAGTCGTGGCCGGATTCAATGCCGGGGGCGACAAGGCGCATGTCCGCGGTGTCGTGGAACTGGCGATCATCCAGCTGGCGATCCTGCTCACGTCGAGTGTGATGCAGGCGTTGGGAAACATCTGCCAGCAACTCCTGCAGGAGCGGTTGGCAATCCACGTCCAGCTGGAGATCATGGCGCATGCCAAGATACTGGACCTCGCGGATTTCGAGGATGCGACCTACTACGATCAGCTTCAGCAGGCGCAAAGCGAATCGTCGCGGCGGCCAGTGCAGATGGTGTCGCAGGTCTTCGGGCTCATCCAGTCGCTGGTCACCTTCAGCACGATGATCGTCCTGCTCTCCAGCCTCTCGTGGTGGATCGCGGTGGCGGCGCTGATCTCGCCGATTCCGGTCTTCATCTCGCAGTCGCGCTATGGCTGGCAGGGCTTCCACATGATGCGCCGGCAATCGCCGTTGCGCCGCGCGATGAGTTACCTCACGACCGTGATGACGACCGACCAGTATGCCAAGGAAGTGAAGCTCTTCACCCTCGGCGACTACTTCATCGATCGCTACAAGCAGGTGGCCGCGACCTACTACGAATCGACGCGCGCATTGCTGGTACGGCGCTACCTGGCCTCGTTCGGCTGGGGATCGCTGACGACGATCGCGACCTCCGGCACGTTCCTCTATGTGGCGATGCTGGCGGTACGCGGGAAGATCACGCTCGGCTCCCTGACTGTCTTCACGCAGGCGGCGAACCAGGTGCAGGGCGCCTTCCAGGGGATCCTGAACGGCATCCAGGGCATCTACGAGAACGGGCTCTACCTCTCGACATATTACACGTTGCTGGAGAAGCCGCCGCGCATCTCCGCGCCGGAGCATCCGGTCCGGGTGCGCGTGCCCTTCCACCGCGGTATCGAGTTCCGGGATGTCAGCTATCGCTATCCGGGGCGTGAGGAATGGGCATTGCGGCATCTGTCGTTCACGATCGAGCCAGACGAGACGGTCGCGTTGGTGGGGCGGAACGGGGCTGGCAAATCGACGATCGTGAAGCTGCTCGGGCGGCTCTACGATCCGACGGAGGGCGCGATCTTCATCGACGGCCACGACGTGCGCGACTACGATCCCGGCGAATTGCGGAAGCAGTTCGGCGTGATGTTCCAGGACTACGCGACCTACCAGTTCAGTGCGGCGGACAATATCGGGGTCGGTAACATCGCGCATGTCACGGATATCGCGGAGATCGAGGACGCCGCCGACCGTGCCGGGGCGAACAGCGTGATCGCCAAGTTGCCGGAGGGGTTCCAGACGACGCTCGGGAAGTGGTTCGAGGGAGGACACCAACTCTCGGGTGGCGAGTGGCAGAAGATCGCGCTGGCCCGCGCCTTCATGCGCGAAGATGCGCAGATCCTGATCCTCGACGAGCCAACGGCGGCGCTGGACGCCCGCGCGGAGCACGACCTGTTCAGCAGGATCAAGGAGCTGACGGTCGGGAAGATGGCGCTTTACATCTCGCACCGCTTCTCGACGGCGCGGATGGCGGACCGGATCCTCCTGCTGGAATACGGTCGGCTGAAGGAAGCGGGCACGCACGAGGAACTGATGGCGATGGACGGGCAGTACGCGGAGCTCTTCGAATTGCAGGCCGCCAGCTACCGGTAGGGATGCCGCCATCATCAGGACCGGGCGAAAAGCTCCAGTTCGACCCAGAGGTCATCGACGGCCTTCTGCCGCACCTCGATGGCTTGCAGCTGGGTTTCGTACATCGCCTTCGTGTCGCTCGGCTGCATGGTCCGGGAGAGTGCCATCTCCGCGAACTGTCCGCCGCCCCCGCGCAGGGCATGGCGTACATCCTGGGGCGAAACGCGTTCAGCACGCTTTTCGAGCATCTTGCGCAGTCTGCGGAGGCGTTGCTGTTCGGCCTTGATCCGGGCGATCGCGTCATAGGCCGAGCGCTTGTCGCGCAGGCCAAACCGGCGTGTCTCCTCCAGGTCGAGGGCGTCGCGGTCCAGATCGATGGTGTCGTCGCGCCGGAAGATTCGGCGAAGGGCGTCCAGCATCCATGCCTCATCGTTTGCCAATGACAGGCATATCCTGTCTTGCAGGGGTTATTTCACATAATACGCCAGGCGTATCGATTTCGCATGCCTTTTATGGTGGTGGGGTACAGTTCACCCTCCGTCGCGAACCCGTTCCGGTTCGTGGCCCTTACGAAATCTTCACGCCACCCACGGGTGGCGTGAATCCCCTTGTGGAGAGGCAATGCGGCTGCCAATGTGGGTCAGGGACCCGGTGGACCGAGGTCGACGATGGCGACACGGTCCGCGCCGAGCAGGTCGAGCATGCCGTTGACGATCAACGGGAAGGCATCCGCAACCTCGCGACGATCTGCCGCGTGCAAGCCGGCAATCGGGCGCGTGACGCCGCGCATGGTGACGGCGGCCTGGCCACCCGCCTCGATATTACGCTGCCAGTCGGTCGTCTCGCCGTAGGTGAGGGCGATGATGAGCTGGTCTGGGGCGTCGCTACGGAAGGCCATCAGCGGGACGGTGTAGGTCTTCCCACTCTTGCGTCCGGTATGGGTGAGGAGGACGAAGGGCGGGATGCGTCCGGCGAAGCGACGCGTGAGGCGGTTCAGGCCCGCGCGGTTGAGTTTTGCGATAGTGCGGGGAATGGGCATGTCAGGCTCCTTTGTGTCATCGAGGCTGTCGTTGGGTCCAGAGGATCGACGGAAGCATGATGGCCGGGCCGACGACAATCCAGGCCGCGAGCACCCACAGCGATCCGGTGGTTGCCGCGCCGTCGAAGAAGTTGAGGCCGTGAAGCGCATCGACGGCGGCTCCCGGAGGAAGCAACGGACCAATCTCGCGCCACGGCTCAACGAGCAACAGGTGTGGAACGAGCGCTCCTGCGCCGGGAATACCGACGCATAAGAGAAGCAGGGCGAAGCACAGGTCGAGGACGCGCCCTCCTGTGCCAAGCTGCGTAAGCCCAGCGCTTGTGGTGGCGACGCCAAACACAAGCAATACGAGCACCGCCACGGTTCCCCAGTAGTCGGCGGTGAAGATACCCATCGCGTTCGTGATCCATCCGGCGAAGATCGCCGTGTTCGACGACGCCAGTGCGATCCATCCCATGGTGCGGAGAGGACGCTTTTCAAGCAGCCCAACACTGACGCCGAGAGCAAGGCTCAGCAACGTCAGCGGAAGGACCGTTGCGAGGAACCCGCTACCGTTCGGGTCGTCCCCGGATGCAGGAACCACGTCCTCGACAGGCACCGGTCCGCTGGGCGCGATATGGCTGGCCTCGGTCCTGAACATCGTCGCGATTGCAGGGTTCGCCGCGCTTGACACCAGCATCGTCGGGCCATCCTGCGCGACAACGACTGCTCCGTAGATGTCGCGGTGCTCGATGGCCTGGCGTGCCTCGTCGGCGTTGGCATAGTGATGGATGTCGAACGCATCCGCCCCGGCCGCTTCGAGTTGCGTCTCGATCTGCTGAATGGCGGCGTCTGGACCAACGAGTCCGAAAGGAATGTGCTGCGGGGCGGCGTGTAGCGGCGGATAGCTCAGGCAGAACATGAAGAGCAGCTGGATTGCCGAGATCGCCAGTGCAAGTGCCCCAGGGATCGGGAATTTCCGTCTGCTGCGCCTTGGGGATGCGCTGCCGGTCTCGTTGACGGTGCTTTCTGGAATCTCGGTGTGGGACATCTCTTCGCTCCTTCTGCCGGATGGCTTTGGCCATCGACTCAAAACAAACGTATTTGGAGTTGCGCGACCGTCCCGGCGAATGGCGCGAGCAGGGGGGACGATCGGGATTGGGGTATGCCCCGAGTGACAGACATCGGCCGCCTATGGGCCGGACGGTGTGACGGGCTGGCGCCTGATCTATCCCAACAAAAACGAACGACCGTTCTTTTATATTGGGGCAACGTTGGACGGTTGTCAAGAACGAATGCTCGTTCTATATTCACGGCATGGCGAAGGTTACCCAGGAGCACCTCGATGCTCGCCGCAAACAGATCCTCGATGCAGCACGACGGGCATTCGTCCGGGACGGATTCCACGCCACGTCGATGCAGGACATCTTCCGTGAAGCCGATCTCTCGGCTGGGGCGGTCTATCGCTACTTCCGGAGCAAGGATGAGCTGATCGCGGCGATCTCGGAGGAAGCCGTCGCCGATCTGGCGGAAGGTGCGTCCGGGAGTCTGGCGGTCGATCCTCTGCCTCCGTTCGAGGAAGCATTCGACGGCCTGTTCGCGATGATCGAGGCGTATGTCGCTCGTGATGACTTCGGCAAAGTCGCTGTGCAGGTCTGGGCGGAGGCGCAACGCCAGCCGGAGATCCAGGCGGGGGCCGGCACATTGATGGCCACGATGGCCAGCGCGATCGAGGCCTATCTACGTCGCTATCAGGCCGTGGGTGCGCTGGAGCCGTCAGCCGACCTGCCGGCGCTGGCACGATTCATCATCGGTGCCTGCCAAGGGTTTGTGGTTCAACGCACGCTGACGGGCCATGGTGATGCCTCCGAGCTTGGCGCCGCGATGCGTGCTCTGGTTCGCGCCAATCCTGGCCCGGCAGACGGGAACGGTCAGGCGTAGATGTCGCGGCGGTTGAAGAGGATCGTTGCGGCAATCGTAAGGACAATCGCCGATCCCGCCAGCGTCAGCATGCCTGGCCACCAGAGCCCTTCCGTGATGGCGACACCGTAGTAGTTGAAGGCCGAGAGCCAGCGTACCCACGAGATGGCTGGAGCCAGCCGTCCGATCACGTTCAGCAGGTACATCAGGAAGAGCACGCCGGCCGGAATCCCCAGCGCCCACGAGCGCTGCCGCATGACGGCGGACATCGCCAGCGAGAGCGCGCCGAACGCGGTCGCCAGTGGCCAGAGCGCGAATCCGGCCCTCCATGCCTGGCGCACGGTCAGGCTGAGGTCGAGCACCTGTGCCATCGCCCACAGGGCAACGCTGACTGCCGTGACGATGGCCAGCAAATACGTCGCGATGACGAGGAACGATCCGATCACGATCTGCCAGCGCGGGAGTGGGTTCCCGAGCAGGATATCCAGCCGCCCGCGTTCCTCCGCCCCTGCGATCACGCCGGAGAGGGCGATCATCGTGAAGAAGGGCAGCAGGATGGGCAGGATCACGCCGAAGACCTGGGCCGAGAGGAACGACGCCAGTTGCGTGAAGTCGGTGATGTTGAAGGCCGCCCGCATGTTGGCCGGCAGGGCGTTCAGGTTCAGCGCGCCCCGGATCGACGGGTAGACCGAGACGAGCACGCCGGTATAGATGGACAGTCCGATTGCCCAGAAGAGCGTCGTTCGCCACTCCGCACGGTAGCGGAAGGCCGTGTAGATGCGGAATGTGCCGGCGGCGGAGGTGCTCATGTCAGGAAACCTGAGGTGCGGTACGGGCCGACGTGCGTGTCGTGAGGGCGATCAGGAGCGTCAAGGCAAGCGTCGAGAGGCCCGTCGCGAGCTTCAAGGCGGTATCGGCGCTGGCGTGCGTCAGGATCGCGCCAAAGACTGGCGGTGCGGTAGCGAACGCCAGGTTCAATGGTAGCGCCAGTCGAGCGGATGCGCGGGCATACGCCTCCCGCGGGAAGACCGCGAGCGGGATAGTGCTTCGTGCGATCGCCATCGCCCCGCCTGCGAGGCCATAGAGCGCCACGAAGGTGAAGACCACCGCGCTTCCGGTGCCGACAAGGAGCAGGACGTACGAAAGCGGGAGGATGGCCGACGCGATGAGCCCGGTCGTCAGGCCGCTCCAGCGTCTGCCTCCGATCGTGTCTACTATTCGGGCGGCGATCTGCACGAGGCCGAGCGAGGAGGCAATGGCGACCGCCTCGGCTCGTGCGAGTCCGCGATCCTCGAAGAGCGGGATCAGGGTGAGCGAGAACCCCCAGGTGATGAATCCGTTTGCGGCGATTGCCCCGGCCATCAGGCAGAATGCCGTCCAGTCGAGCGCGATGTCGTTGCTGGAGGCGGTGCCGTCGGAGGTCTTCGCGACCGGCGTCTGCGGCGGAATCGCCCACCGGATCAGGGGCAGGCAGATGAGGAGGAAGCTCGCGGCGAAGACGGCCAGCGTCGCGCGCCAGCCGATGGTGTCGTCCAGGGCGTTGGTGAGTGGCCAGAAGATGGTGGAGGAGAGGCCACTGAACAGCGCCAGCATGCCGATCGACTGCCGGGCATGCTCGCCCGCGATCTCGGCGATGGCGATCTGGGCGGCGGTTGTGAGGATGCCCGCTCCGGCAATCCCGAGCACGATCCACGGCAGCAGGTAGGTGATGCGTTCCTGCGCCCCCGCGAGCAGGAGCAGGCCGAGTGCCGCCAGCACGGTACCGACGGTCATGATCTGGCGGGCGCCGAAGCGTTCGAACGAACTCGCCAGGAACCACGAGACGGCCGCGATGACGACGAGCATGACCGTCGGCCCCAGCAGGACGATCGTGAGGCTGGATCCGATATCGGCGGCGATGCGGTCTCCCAGTACGCCGGGCAGGTTGAAGGTCGAACCCCAACCGACGATTTGCGTGACTCCGATTGCCGCGATCTTGGGAAGGAGCCGCAGGGAAGTGCGTCGCATCGTCTCTGGCCTCTCGGATGCTGTCGCCTGCCAGGCGGGACCGTCCCGGGAGCAGGTGCGACGTAGTGCCAGATCGTATGTTCTCATAGAGGCGATGAATACGGTAGGGGGGTATCGTGAACTGGCGCGGTATCGTCAGGCGTAGTAGGTGAGGAAGAGTTCTTCCAGCGGCGGGCGTTCGGCGTCGAACATTTCCACGGGGTACGCGCTCGCCTGCTTCACGATTGCGTCCATCCCGCCGTGCGCCTGGAACGTCAGCCGTCGACCGCCTTCCTCGACGGCGAACTTCTGGACGCTGGGTGCGTTCGCGAAGGCCTGGACTGCCGCGGCGTCGAGCGGACACGCGAACTGGATGCGGACGTACCGGAAGGCGCGCCCGGTGAGGGTGGACGGCTTCTCGATCGCCACCAGTTCACCATCGCGGATGATTCCGACGCGGTCGGCGAGGCGTTCGACTTCGGAAAGGACGTGCGACGAGAAGAAAATCGTTCCACCCTGGGCGCGTGTTGCGTCAAGGATGGTCAGGAACTCCTCCTGCACGAGGGGATCGAGGCCGCTGGTCGGCTCGTCGAGCACGATCACATCCGGGCGGTGGAAGAGTGCCTGGATGATGCCCATCTTCTGCTTGTTCCCGCGCGAGAGGCGACGCATCGGTCGCGTGAGGTCGGCGTCGAGGCGTGCGGCGAGCGAGCGGGCATAGGGCAGGTGTTGTTGCCCCACGGAGGTCGGCGAAGAAGTGCAGCATCTCCTCGCCGGTCATGCGGTCTTCGAGGCTGAATTCGCTGGGGAGGTTCCCGAGTTGCCGGTGGATGGCGACGGTGTCGTGCTGGCTGTCCATGCCGAGGACCTCGGCGCGGCCGGAGGTCGGACGCAGGAAACCGAGGATCGTGCGCAGGGTGGTCGATTTGCCCGCGCCGTTCGGGCCAAGCAGGCCGAAGAACTCCCCGGCGCTCACCGTGAACGAGATGTCGTCCACGGCGATGGTGCGGCCCCGGCTCGCGCCGTGGAAGAGGTTCTTCTTGCCAAGCAGGCTTAGCAGGTAATCCACCCACATGTCGGTGGAATTGGTGTTCGCGTCGGGATTGGCGTACGTGAAGACCTTCGAGACGTGCTCGACCTCGATCATGGGCTATCTCCATTGGGGGTGCAGGGAGGGTATCCTGTAGCGGGCAACCACAACCACCAGCTGGTCTGGCTTATCGGCCGAACCACCAGGCCGATATTTTGGTAGGAATGCGGCGGATATCCGGCTTCACCGGACGGCGCACACGAGGTGCGCCGCTACGGGGTTCGGGTTGCCCTGTCGTCGATCAGCAGGAGCCGCGTCGCATCGGGCGTGTACGCGAAGGTGATCGATGCCGTGCGCTGGACGGCGGAGAGGGTGACGAGGATCGCGTCCTGTCCCTCGACCGTTGTCTCCTGAATGGGCTCGGTGCGGATCTGCCCTTCATTGCGCCAGAATGCGTTCCCGCTCGGGTGGTTCATGGCGACGCTGCTCAGGTTGCCCTGCTGGTGCAGGTTGCCGCATCGCGGGCACCAGAACTCGATGTTCCGATCTGGATCGGTGGTTTCTACCCAGGGCGTTGGCCGGGTGAATACCGGGGTGGAACAGCGCGGGCAGCGGACCAGGTTGTCACGGTGCATGATCGTCCAGAGTGTGCCAAACGTGCGGTCGAGCAGCTCCTGGGCCGACATCGATGGGGAAAGGTTGGCGGTGTTCCCGGGAATCCTGGTGTCAACGCATCGAGGCGGGCGGAACCAGCCCATCACATAGTGCGTGGCTTCTGCACAGCAGACCGGGCAGTGCAGGTGGTAGCTCGATCCATCGCGCCAGACGGTCTTGATGAGTCTGGTCGATCCGCAGGTCGGGCACCAGAGGCGTGAAGGTGTTGTGATCGTCGGGGAAATCGCGGCAAGCTCGTCTGCGAAATCCTCCGGGAAGAGGTCGTCGATGGCCTTGCGGACCGCGTTCCGCGCCCGTTGCAGCCTCACACCCACATGCGCGGCGGTCTGTCCTTCCGCGAGCGCGATGTCGGCGATGGATTCCTCATGCAGGTAGCGGCGCACCAGCAGGTCGCGTGCGGCCGGGGACACCGTCTCCAGCGCTCGCCCAAGGGCATTCCGCAGATCGTCCTGTTCGCTGAACCAGACCGGATCGAGCGAGTCGTTGGCGTCTGGCAGCGTGTCGGCGACCTCCGGCGCGAGCAGGTCGAGCCGGGAGCCGCCGGATGCACGCTGCCAGCGCAGGAGCACGTTCCGGGCGATTGCCGCCAGCCAGGGCCGGGCGCCGCGCTCCCCGGCGGTGAACCGGGTCCGTATCCGCCACGCCGACAGCAGCGTCTCCTGCGTCAGATCCTCCGCGACGGACGGGCTTCCGCCGCAGCGAAGGAGGAACCAGTGGACGAGCCAGTCGCGCTCGGCGGCGACCGTCTCGCTGAATCCGGCGTGAGACTGGATGATCGGGCGATGATGGTGGTCGGTGGCGACCAACGGCGTACGCTCCTGCTTGGGACAACGATCCTTTCGCGCGCTCCTTGCCCATCAATCGCGATATGTGTTCGGACCATAACACCCAGCGAGGGGAGAGAAGTGAGACGATTGCTCGCTCCTCACTTCTCTCCCCTTTCCCCTCAGACTAGAGACGGCGCTGGAACGCGCTCATGCGGGTGGGGACTGGCGGCGCGGCGTTGCTTTCCAGGTGATAGGGCACGCTGGTCACCACCGTGCCGGGCCGGAAGAGCAGTGCGGCCTTGATCCGCAAGGCAGACTGGTTGTGCAACGCCTGTTCCCACCAGTGGCGCGGGATGTACTCCGGCAACACCACCGTCAACACCGAGTTCGGCGACTGTTTCTGCAACTCGTCGAGGTAGGTCAGGAATGGGCTGACCAGCGAGCGGTAGGGCGATTCGATGATGATCAACGGCACGTCGGTCGAGAGCTTCGACCATTCGGTCCGCATCGCCTCGATCTCCTCCTCATCATCGCTCACATGGACGGCGGTCACGTTGTCCGAGATCGAGCGGGCATAGGCCAGTGTCTGCTGGGCGATCCGGTTCGCGGCCGAGACCGGCACCACGACGACGTTGGAGATCTCCTCGGTTCGTGTCGGCGTCAACTCCTGCAGTTCCTGGGCGGCCCTGAGATAGTGCCGATGGATGGACCTGAGACCCATCACCAGGACCGGAATCAGCACCACCACGATCCAGGCGCCGTGGGAGAACTTGGTGATCGCCACCACCACGGCTACCACCGCTGTCGCGCTCGCGCCGAGCGCATTCACGATCATGCCGTGCTGCCAGCCCTCTTCCTTGCGCGTTCGCCAGCGGACCACCATCCCGAACTGGGAGAGGGTGAACGAGGTGAAGACCCCCAGCGCATAGAGCGGGATCAGCCGTTCCGTTTCGCCCCCGAAGATCGTCAGCACGGTTGCCGACAACACGCCCAGCGTGATGATGCCGGTGGTGTAGGCCAGGCGGTCTCCCCGGAAGGTGAACTGCGTGGGCAGGAACTTGTCGCGCGCCATGAAGTAGGAGAGGCGCGGGAAGTCGGAGTAGGCCGTATTCGCCGCCAGCACGAGAATGAGCATCGTGGCGAACTGGATGAAGTAGAAGGGCAGGTTTCTGCCGCCGAAGACCGCTTCCGCGATCTGCGCCACGACGGTCTGGTAGCCTGCTTCCGTCTGTGGCATTGGCACCGCGCCGTACTGGTGGGCAAGGAAGGTGATGCCGGAGAAGGTCACCGCCAGGATGCCGATCATCCAGGTCAGCGTCGTGCGGGCGTTCACCCACTCCGGCTGCTTGAAGGCCGGCACGCCATCGGAGATCGCTTCCACGCCGGTGAGGGCCGCGCAGCCGGAGGAGAACGCCCGCAGGATGAGGAAGACGCCGACCGAACTGGTGCCGACCAGCGCCTCGTGTGTCGGCTCGTGGATCGGGAACCCGGCGATGGCGTTTCGCGCAAAGCCGATCGCGATCATGATTGCGATGCTGATGAGGAAGACATAGGTCGGCACCGCGAAGATCGAGCCCGATTCGCGGATGCCGCGCAGGTTGAGCATCGTGATGATCGCGATGAAGGCGATGCCGGTGATCACCAGGTGGTCGTGGACTTCCGGGAAGGCCGAGACCATCGCCGCCACGGCGCTGGAGATACTCACCGCCACGGTCAGCACGTAGTCGATCAGCAAGGCGCTTCCGGCAACCAGCGCCGGGGTTTCGCCGAGGTTGTCCTTCGCGACGATGTACGAGCCGCCGCCGTGAGGATAGGCCTTGATGGTCTGGCGATAGGAGAAGCCGACGATCAGCAGCAGGACGACGATCGCGCCGCCGATCGGCAGGCTGAGCGACATGGCGCCGAGTCCGGCCATGATCAGGATGCGCAGGATCTCTTCGGAGGCGTAGGCCACCGAGGAGAGTGCATCCGACGAGAGGACCGCCAGTGCTTTCAGCTTGGTCAGGCGTTCGTGGGCGGCGGAGGCGGTCGTCAGCGGCGCTCCGATGAGCACGCGCTTGACCTTGTTGAAGCGGCGGGAGAATTCACTGCGGCCAGCGGTGGTTTCCTCGCCGGCGACGAGATAGCCAGGGGCAACGCGCTGGAAGTCATCACGGCTTTGGCGGATGACCTTCACATACCGGTCGCCGGGGTGCGACCCCTGTACCTGGAGTTTGCCGGAGAGATCCGGGCTGATCTTTGGGCTGGGCTTTCGTGGCGGTTTGATCTTGGGTTTGCGCGGGGTGTCATCGTCGGCGGACACCCCATCGGTGGACGCGTCCGGCCGGCCATCGGCCGATGGGGCCGGATGACGCGCCGTGTGGCGAGGGGTGATGTCGCTGCCGGGATCGGCGCGATACGCCGGGCCGGATGACGATGTCGCGGACTCCTGCGATGTGTCTGAAGCGACTGGATCCCTGTCTTCTGCCGACATGGCGCCTGCGTGCTCCCCGGAGCGGGGAGGCGAATACGCGGAATACCCGTGCGATCGTCTGGACGGCGGATGAACGTATCCTGCGGCCCCACCGTCGGTGTCTTCGCGAATCCGGTCCGTGCGCTCCGAATACCCTGTGAAAACGCTGGTTCTGTCGCCCCGATTGGGCCACCGCGTGTCGAGCGGTGTGGCATGAATGCCCGAAGACCGTCGGCGTCGCGAATAGTACGTCCTCGTGCGAACGTATACAAGGTTGTCGTCCAATGTGCCTCACCCGGCGTCCGATCCTTGCCCGTCGTGCCGCCCGCTCGAAACGTCGCTGCCCATCGAAGCGTTTATGCTGTCGTCAGGAATGGGGCGTGTTTCGCCGCCTCATGAACGATGCGGGAATGGGGTGGTGCCGTTCCCCGGTGAGAGGATTGCGAGGGTTTCTCGCCACAGCGCTCCGATGGCCGGCGGTCGTTCGGAGGGCTGGCGGGCCGGTTCGTCATCGATATCCGGACAGCATGCTGTCCCCTGACACACGAATCGGCGGCCATTCATGAGGAGGAGCAGGTGAAGGAGCGCAAGACATCACCAACGCGACGGCGGTCCGGCGGCGGTGGACGTAGGCCAGCGGATTCGCTGGCCCGGTTGTTCGCCACAGGAGGGCGCGTCTGCACCCTGGTGCCGATGCTCGCGGTCCTGATGAGCGTCGCGCCGTCGTTCGCAGCCGCGGCAGCGGTGGGAGGGGCGGGGAACGCCGCATCGGTCGCCGCGCAGGACACCCTCCCCAGCATCACGATCGATATGCGGGAGTGTGCGCCGACCTCCGGGACATCGGATGACGCGCAGGCTCGCTCGTGGGACGACCTCTCCGCCGACTGTACGCAGCCGCTGGGAAACGTCACGACGCACCTGACCGCGACGGCAACCGGGCAGGATTCCCCAAAAACCTCGAACGATGACGGACGGATCGCCTACACGGACCTTCAGCCGGGCGACTACACCGTCTACACCGACATTCCGCGCGGAACCGCCTGGGAGGTCGTCTACTGTTCGGTCGATGGGGGAGCGCCCTATCAGAAGGCCTTCAACGAGTCGATCGTGACCACGTTCTCCGATCTCCAGACGGAGCAGGTGGTCTGCACCTGGTTCGTGATCCCGGTCGAGGCAGAGGCCGCCACACCGACCCCAACGACTGAGGCGATGGACACGCCCACCGCAACCGCGCCTGCCGTCGTGCCGACCGCGACCCCGACCGACGCGCCGGCGGGCGGCGTCATCACGGTGGACGCCTTCACCTGTCCCGCCGATGCCGGGCTGGATGATTCATCCTCATTCCAGGAACTGAATGCAGCCTGCACCACGTCCGCGCCGGATGTGACGGTGCATCTCATGGACGAGGCGACCGGCGCCGATAACGCCCAGGACACCGGGTCGGGCGGCATGCTGACGTGGAACGATCTCGATCCCGGCACCTACTCCGCCTACACCGATGTGCCTCGTGGAACGGCCCAGGAGGTGCTCTACTGCTCCGACCTGGCCGGGGACATCTCGCCTGTCGCGTTCAACGAGAACGTCGTCGCCACGTTCCAGCTGGAGGAGGGGGGGCGCTTCGACTGCTCGTGGTTCATCCTGCCGGCGGGCACCGATGGCGCGGTCGATGAGACACCGACTGCCACTGCCACCGCGACGCAGCCCGAGGTTTCCACCGAGACGCCAACCGCCACCGCCACCGCCACGGCTGCGCCCACCGAAACCCTTGTCCCCACCGAGCCGAGCGCGACCTCGCTCACGGTGCATCTGGCGCTCTGCCCGCAGGATTACTCCGGGTCCGACTACTACGACGACTGCCATACGAACGGCGTGGACGGCATGGAATTCCTGCTCGACGGGCCGGATGGCCAGCTGAGCGAGACAACCACCCTGCCGGAAACCCCGGGTCCTGGCGTCGCCGTCTTCGAGAACCTTTCCGGCGGCGACTACACGCTTGCTGGCGGTCCTCCGGGCGATTTCGGCCAAGTCGTGCTGTATTGCACCACCCAGCCCGACGGCACGCGCATCGACGCGCCGGTGAGCGGGGCACAGGCGTCGCTCACGATCGGGGAGGGCGAGAACGTCCTCTGTGACTGGTACTACATCCCGGAGAACGCACAGGGCGAAACGCCGACCCAGACCGCGACGGCGGTACCGACTGGGACGACGGCGCCCACGGCCACGCCCTCGCCGACCGAGGCCCCACGTGCGGCGATCCTCGTTACGCTCTACAGCTGCCCGGCTCCCGACGCTGGCACCACCTATGGCGGCGCCACATACGACCAGCTGAAGCAGTCGTGTGGCACGACTGTCGATGATGTCCCCTTCTCGCTCGGCGATGTCGGGGCGCCGCCGCTGGTCGCGAATACCGGCATCTCCGGTTCGGGCGCGGTGCGCTTCTACGATCTGGTGCCCGCCGATTACACGCTTTCGCCGACGCTGCCAGACTCGTTGACCAGCACGGCGGTCTTCTGCACGATCGACGGCGACAATCGCTACCAGAAGGCGCTCCAGAATGGCGGCGTCACCTTCGTGAATGTCGAGTCGGAACAGATCTCCTGCGACTGGTTCGCCGTCTCCGCGCCACAGCCGACCCCGCCGCCGACCGTGACGGTCACAACTGAACCGTCGCAGCCGACGCCGACGACCCAGCCAACATCGACCCCGGTCGGGCCGACCGGCTCGATCACGGTTCGCGAGTATCTCTGCGCGAAGGACAAGTCGGCGATCACCGACTGGGACCGTGAATGCACGCCGGGAACCACCGGTGCAACCTTCCTGCTCAGCAACGATCAGCTGGGGGTCAATACCAAGGGGACGACCTCGACGGATAACGGCGTGCTGGTCTTCGCGAAGCTGAAGGATGGCCATTACACCCTGAAACAGGAATCCGGCGCCTGGTGCAAGGCAACCGCCGACCGGGTCGACAGCGAGAGCCGGGTTATCGTGGCCGATGGCACCAATACGGATGTCGTGATCTACCAGTGCAATGCGACGACCTCGCTGCCGAGCACCGGAACCGGCACCCAGATCAGTTCGAACGATCGCAACACGGTCGTCACCTTTGCGGTCCTGGCGCTGGTCGTCGTGTCGGCAGCCCTGGCCTTGATGAGTGTGGCGACCTTCGTCCGGACGGAGCGGCAGCGCCGCGTGACTGCCCCTCGCGAGACGGTTGGCGTGCCGGTGCGGACGGAATCGGGACGGATGCGCATGCGTTTCCGGTAGGGGAGCCGGCCGCCATGATGTTGGCGTCCAGCCCGATGCGGCATTTTGTCCGTACGCTGGGCTAGAATTGCGCACGAGTCGATGGGGACGTATCAAGCATGGTGCGTCTGGCTCGACGGGGCTCTCCGGACGCTCGACGGTATTTGTAATCCATTCGGGAAGCGCAGCTGCGACCGAACCCCCCGGATGGAAGGAGCACGGTATGACGCTGAACTGGGATCGGATACGAAACGGATTGGCCTCGACGCTCGTCGCCACGTCGCTGATGCTGTCGGTTGCCGCGGTGCCGGCGGCTGCAAGCACAGGGACGGTGTTGCCCGGCTGGGGCGACAATGCCGACAAGGGGCTGCAGGCCGGGCCGCTCGGCGTGAGCGCGGCGACGCAGGGATCGAGCGGCGTCGTGCCGATCGCGATGCAGATCCCGGACGCGGGCGTCGACGCCGAGGTCGAGAAGAACAAGATCGTCGACGGGCAGATGCTCGATCCGAGCGGTCCCTGGGTCGTTTCCTGGTACCAGGAGACCGCGAAGGCTGGTGACACGAAAGACTACCGGAACATGGTGGTCTCCGGGCATGTCGACTACTGGGGCGTCGGCCCGTCCGTCTTCCAGTCCGTTTCTTCGCTGGTCCAGGGCAACCAGATCTACGTGACGGGTGAGAACGGCGATGTCTTCACCTACGCGGTGGACTCTGTCGAGATGGTCGATGCCAGCCCGACGCAGGAAGTGCTGCAGCAGATCGTCGGTCCGTCCGACAAGCCGACGCTCACCATCATCACCTGCGGCGGCGACTTCAACGGCACCGAGTATCTCAACCGCATCATCGTGAAGGCGCATCTCGTCGAGTCGGAGCAGCAGGTCGCGACGCCGGGTACGCCGACATCCGCCACCGACAACACCGGCGTTAGTGCACTGACCTCCGGCAGCACGGCGGTTGCCAAGGACGACGACGTGAACGTCCGTTCCGATGCCTCCACCAGTGCGGATGTCGTTCAGGTGCTCGCCAAGGGCGATGAGGTGACGATCACCGGCGATTCGGTCGATGCCGATGGCCACACCTGGTATCCGGTCGAGACATCCGATGGCACCACAGGCTGGGTGGTGCAGGACTACCTCGCTCCTGCCCAGTAACAATCCTGCAAGCCGGTTCCGCGCACGCACGGAGAGGCCGATCGCAGCCAAGCGATCGGCCACTCCCTGCGTGCAGCCAGCGTCCGGCTGGAGTAGTTGCGCGCAGCCATTCCAGCG